>CACJNL010000007.1 GCA_902594815.1 uncultured Alphaproteobacteria bacterium
TTTTCAACGCGTAAAATTAAAAAATTTAATAAATAAGATTGCAAAAATCATTCATTTTTGTATGATTTTTTTATGAACATATTATGTTTTAAAACATCTTTTGGGTGGATTACCCTTAGTGAAGAGAATAATGAAATTTCCTCAGTTGAATTTGGTAAGAAAAAAAACAAAGGCAAAAGTAATCTTTTGCCGAAACTTAAAAAACAAATTTTAGAATTTACTAAAGGAAAAAGAAAAAAATTTTCAACTAAATTAAAAATTGTAGGAACTCCATTACAAAAAAAAATATGGCATCAGTTGAGCTTAATTAAGTATGGCTCCACTAAAACATATGGTGATATTGCAAAAGTTATAAAAACTTCTCCTAGATATGTTGGGAATGTATGTGGACAAAATAATCATTTACTTATTATACCCTGTCACCGTGTAGTTAGGTCGGATGGAAGTTTAGGTGGGTTCTCAGGTTTAGGAGGTATAAAACTTAAAATGAAATTATTAAATTTAGAGAAAAAATGAGCAAAAATATTTTAATTCTTCAACATATTAATATTGAAACTCCAGGATACATTTTAGATTTAATGAAAAGAGATAAATTTAATCTTACTACCATTGAGTTAGACGAAGGAGAAACTATACCAAACGATATTAACCAATTTGATGGCATGTTTTGTATGGGGGGACCTATGGATACCTGGATGGAAAAAGATTATCCATGGTTAGTTAATGAAAAAAAGAAGATTAAAGAATTTGTTGTCGAACTAGAAAAACCTTATTTAGGTTTTTGTCTTGGGTGTCAGCTACTAGGAGAAGTAGTAGGCGGTAAAGTTGTTAAGTCTAACCCACCAGAAATTGGTATTTTAGATATTCAAATGAGCAGCGATTATTCTAAGGACCATTTGTTTGGAGAGTTTAACTCATCTATTAAAGCATTACAGTGGCATAGTTATGAGGTTCAAGATCTAGAGTCAAATCATGATGTTACTCTTTTAGGTTCATCGCCGACGACAAAGTATCAAATTTTTAAATACAAAGAACATGCATATGGAATACAGTTTCATATTGAAATTAAAGACAATACAGTATCGCAGTGGGCTTGTGTTCCTGAATACGAAACTGCTCTTGAAGATAGTCTTGGTAAAGGTGCGCTAGAAAAATTTGATCAAGTTGCCCAAGCTAATATGGGTAATATGAATTATAATGCAGAAAACTTGTATAATAATTTTAAAAAAATTTTATAAAGGTTAAAATAATTAGGAGAAATAGGGATGAAAAAAATCAAGGGACCGGCAATATTTCTTGCTCAATTTGCAGGTGATGACGAGCCATTTAATAATTTAAAAGATATATCATTATGGGCATCTAGTCTTGGATATAAAGGAGTACAAATCCCTACTTGGGATAAACGCTTGATTGATCTTGATAAGGCTGCTGAGAGTAAAGATTATTGCGATGATTTAAGAGGTGTGCTTGATGCAAACAATATTCTTATTTCAGAGTTATCTACTCATCTTCAGGGGCAGTTGGTTGCAGTTCATCCAACCTATGATACGCAGTTTGATGGCTTTGCCCCAGACGCAGTAAAAAATAATCCAACACGAAGACAAGAGTGGGCTGTTGATCAAGTAAATAAAGCTGCACTAGCTTCCAAAAATTTAGGATTAAACGCTTTAGCTACTTTCTCGGGAGCATTAGCTTGGCCATTTTTGTATCCTTGGCCACAAAGACCCTCTGGTTTAGTAGAAGAGGCTTTTGATGAATTGGCTAGAAGATGGAAGCCTATTTTAGATAACTGTGAGGCGGCAGGAGTTGATTTATGTTATGAAATTCATCCCGGTGAAGATCTTCATGATGGTATTACCTTTGAAATGTTTTTAGAGAGGGTCAATAATCATCAGCGATGCAACATGTTATATGATCCTAGCCATTTTGTTCTTCAACATTTAAACTATCTCAACCACATAGATATATATCACGATAGGATTAAAATGTTTCATGTCAAAGACGCAGAACTTAATCCAACTGGGAAGCAAGGAGTGTATGGTGGTTTTCAATCATGGATTAACAGAGCGGGTCGTTTTCGATCTTTGGGAGATGGCCAAGTTGATTTCAAATCTATTTTTTCAAAATTATCAGCTTATGGTTTTGATGGATGGGCTGTTCTGGAATGGGAATGTTGTATAAAAAGTCCCGAACAAGGAGCTGCTGAAGGAGCACCTTTTATTTCTAACCACATAATTGATGTGACTACAAAAGCTTTCGACGATTTTGCAGATTCGGGTACCGATAAGGAAACAAATAAAAAATTATTAGGAATATAATTATGAAAAGAAAACTTCGCTTGGGAATGATAGGAGGAGGTCAAGGGGCCTTTATAGGGGCAGTACATCGCTTGGCAGCACGTATTGATGATAAATATGAATTTGTTGCTGGTTGCTTATCTTCAACACCTGCAAAAGCTGAAGAGTCTGCAAAAGAAATTGGTCTAGATTTAAGCAGAAGTTATCCAGACTTCAAAACAATGGCTGAAGAAGAGTCAAAAAGAGAAGATGGCGTAGAAGTAGTCTCTATTGTTACCCCAAACCATATGCATGCAAGTCCGGCAATAGAATTTTTAAACAAAAATATTCATGTCATTTGTGATAAGCCAATGACATCAACTATGGATGAAGCTCATGAATTAATGAAAGCTATTGATTCTTCAAAAGCACATTTCTTTTTAACTCATAATTATTCTGGATATCCTGTTATTAGAGAAATGAGAGCCCTAATAAAAAATGGGGAGTTAGGTAAATTAAGGATCGTAAAAGGATCATATTTACAAGGGTGGTTGGGTTCAAAAGAGGAAGATACCGGCAGCAACAAACAAGCTGAATGGAGAACAGATCCTAAAAGAAGTGGGGTAGCTGGTGCAGTTGGTGATATTGGAAGTCATACAATGCATTTGTTAGAGTTCGTGACAGGATTGAAATGTGAAGCCGTTGCGGCTGACTTAACAACCTTTGTTCCAGGCAGGCAGCTTGATGATGATGCGTCAATCATGATACGCATGAGTGAGAAAGTAAAAGGTAACCTTTCCATTTCTCAAATTGCTACTGGCCAAGAGAATAATCTCACTATTTCTATATACGGTGAAAAAGGAGCTTTACATTGGGCTCAAGAAAATCCAAATTATGCAAGATTATCTAAAGTTGGTAGTGCTGATCAGATAATAACACGCGGGGGCGTTATTCAACACCCTGATTCATTTGGCTCAATAAGAATTCCTCCTGGTCATCCTGAGGGTTATCTTGAAGGATTCGCCCAAATTTATTCTGATGCAGCAGATGTCCTTTTGGATCATCAAAATAAAAATAAATTACTTGAATTGTTGCCTAATGGTAAGACAGGATTACAGATAATGAGATTTATTAATGCATCGGTACACTCAAGTAAAAACAATAGTGCTTGGACAGATTTAAACACTATATGGTGAATGCATAGCCAGGTATGCATTTTATGCATAATTATTTTTCGTATTTTTAACTTACATTTATTAATAATATTATTAAATAGATAATCACGTTCATCATGTTTTTACATGACGGAAGTAGACGAAAGTCGAAGGAACGCATGCAAAGTTATTAAATCGTTCAATCTGTATATACAGATCGGAAGTAGGTTAAACCGAAGGAACGCGGATCTTATATATTAATTTCCATAGCTAAGCATGAATAGTAGCACATGACTTATGGTGAGTTGTGTCTTGTGAAATTTATAATGGAGGATTAATGTTTAAAAAAACTCTTAATTTTTTAAGTATTTTATCATTTTTTTTACTTTTAAGCTCTTATGCTCGAGCTGGTGTTGATGCAGAAGTAGCTTACATACTAAATACATTTTCTTTTTTAGTATGTGGATTTCTTGTAATGTGGATGGCGGCAGGTTTTTTATTCTTAGAGTCAGGGTTAGTTACCACAAGAAGTGTTTCAACAATTGCTGCAAAAAACATTGGTAAATTTGCTATTGTATCAATTGTTTTTTACTTATTTGGTTACAACATGGGTTATGGTATTCCGGAAGGTGGATTTATAGGTTCATTTTCAATTTGGACTGATAATACTTCTCTTGATACTGGTTATTCAGATGCTTCTGATTGGTTTTTTCAAGCTTTATTTGTTTGTGCAACGGTTTCAATAGTTTCTGGGGCAGTAGCAGAAAGAATAAAAATATGGCCATTTTTTACATTTGCCGCAATTTTAGGTGGTTTTATTTATCCAATCCAAATGGGATGGGAGTGGGGCGGCGGTTGGCTGGATGCACTTGGTTTTTCAGACTTTGCTGGATCAACTTTAGTTCATGCTTGTGGTGGATCAGCTGCATTAGCTGGTGTAATGTTATTAGGCCCAAGGCTAGGGAGGTTTACAGACTCAGGTAAGCCTGCAAATATGGCCCCTTTTGCTCCATCTTCAATTCCTTTAGTCACGCTTGGAACATTTATTTTATGGATGGGCTGGTATGGATTTAATGGAGGTTCTCAATTAGCGCTTGGCTCTTATGAAGATGCAACTGCTATGTCTAAAATTTTTATGAATACGCAACTTGCAGCATGTGGTGGCTGTATGGCAGGAGCTATAATTACGAGGTTAATAGGTGGAAAAACAGATATTGTTATGATGCTTAATGGTGCTCTCGCAGGCTTAGTTTCTATAACCGCTGAGCCTTTGATGCCTTCACCATTATTATCTATTGGAATTGGAGCAATAGGTGGAATTATTATGTATTATGGTACACAATTACTAAACTCCCTTAAACTAGACGATGTTGTAGGTGCAATACCCGTACATATGTTTGCAGGTATATGGGGAACTTTAGTTGTTCCTTTTACAAATCCTGATGCTTCATATGGAATTCAGTTACTTGGAGTAATTTCTGTATGTTTATTTGTTTTTATCGCATCTTATATTATGATTTACCTATTAAAAATATCAATGGGTTTAAGAATAAGTGAGGAAGCAGAAAAACTTGGAACTGATAAAGCTGAAATTGGTGTTGTGGCTTATTCAATTAGAGATTAGATTTCAAAGTCTTATCTTGAATTTGAACATAAAAACCTAAATTTATAAGTAGAGGATTACAATCCTCTACTCTTAACTGGAAATAAATATGAATGCAGAAGAAATTATAAAACTCAAAAAAAATGCTCTTTACACTAGCTTAAAAAGTAAAGATTTTTTCAGCAGATTTTTTAATAAGTCTATGTTGCATTATGCAGTTATTATGGAAGTTTTTTCTAAAAATAATTTTGATGGAATATCTTATGAGCAATTATGTAGTAATGTACCTAAAGTACTAGGATCAAGATCTAGTATTCAAAATTTACTAAATGAAGGTTTGGATAAAAAAATTTTCAAAAAAATTGAGAATAACAAAGACAAAAGAATAAAAAATTATTTTTTATCTGATGAGTTCTCAAATTTACTTATAGAATGGATAAAAAAACAGAAAAATATTTTTAATCATTAAATAGATTAAATTATGATGGAGGAGCTATGAAAACAATATTAAGTATTTCTAATAAAAAATATATTTTGAAATATAAGAGAAAAATGCCTGAAAAAGAAGTTTTGAAAATGAAGTCATTCGTAACAAATAAAGGTGTTAAATTAGTAAAAACCGAAAAATTTAAAATTAAAAAAATTTCTGAAAAAGAAACTGAGAGAATTTTTGAAATTATTCTTTAATTAAGCTCTCCCAGAAAATTGTGATAGCTTATTTGGGTCTATACCTAATAAGCTATAAGCTTTATTCCATTTATTTGCCACCTCATCATCAAATAAAAAAGAAGAGTCAGCAGCAAGAGTCATCCAACTGTTCGCAAGCAATTCTTTTTCTATTTGTCCTGGACCCCAACCTGCGTAACCAAGAGCTAATATGCTGTTAGCAGGACCTTTACCTTTAGAAAGATCTTCAAAAAACTCTGAAGTGCTTGTTAATGCAACACCTTTTTCAATAGCAAGTGTTTCTTTTTGGATTACCTCATCAGAGTGTAAGACAAAACCTCTGCCAGTCTCAACGGGCCCTCCATAACGAATATACAATTTTTTATTACCAAGAGGTTTGTCAATTCCAAGTTGTTCTAATAAATCAGGGTATAAATCATAATCAATTTTTTTATTAATAATGATTCCCATCGTTCCTTCAGACGAGTGAGCACATATATATATTACAGTTTTATAAAATCTCTCATCATCAAGAGACGGCATCGAAAGTAATAATTTTCCTGTTAAATTCATTATTATATATATTCGTATTATTTATAGTATTTCAATAGCCTATTACTATATATTACAATAGTAATTTATATGAATAGAACGTCTAAAATTATAAAATTTCTTATAAGTATTATTTTATTTACATTCTATTTTAATACTTCTTTTGCATTATCTAGCGAATGGGCAGTCGGGGAAACATCAAAACTAAGACTGATTTCACCCTATTCACAAAACTCTTCAAAAAATATTACTATTGGCCTTGAATATCAAATGCAACCTGGTTGGAAAACATATTGGAAATCTCCAGGTGATGGTGGTTTTGCACAAAATATTTCATGGGAAAATTCATCAAATATTAGTGATGTTAAAATTTTGTGGCCAACGCCTATAAAGTTTGAGATTTTGGGATTAACATCCCTTGGCTATCAAGATAATGTCACGTTTCCCCTTGAAATTGAAATTGAAAATGAATTTCAAGATATAAATTTAGATTTGCATGTAAATTATTTAATTTGTAAAGAAATATGCATACCTGGGGATGCGCGGATATTTTTAGATATTCCAGCAGGAGAAAAAAAAATTAATCATAATTATTTTGATGTTGAACAAGCTTTATCAAAGTTACCAGAAAAAGATTTTAGTAGAACTTATTTAAAAAATATAAATGCAAATGTTCTTGAGGGTGAAAATTTATCAACAATTCAGCTTCAAATAGAGTCAGAGAAAATTTTTTTTAATCCAGAAATTTTTTTACATACACCATTTGGTCTTCCTGTTGTTCAACATACAATTTCCTATTCAGCAAATAATAAATTAATTACGGCAGAATTTGATTTCAATAAAAAATTGATTTCTGAAGATAGTTTTCCTTTGGAGGTAGTTCTTAAAGATATAAATCATAACTTTGAGCATCTTTTATCAGCACAAATCACAAAGGATATAAGTAATTCTACAATGAATACTTTTATTTTTTACATACTAATATCATTGCTAGCAGGGTTGATTTTAAATGTTATGCCTTGTGTTTTTCCTATACTCTCAATTAAATTAATGTCTGTTTTTACTGTTGATCAAGGAACGGCTAGAGTAAGTTTTTTAACTGTTGCACTCGGTATTGTTAGTTCCTTTTTCCTTTTGGGAGTTTGTTTTTTAGTATTACAGTACTTTAGTTTTTCAATTGCATGGGGAATGCAATTTCAAAAACCTTATTTTTTAATATTTATTACTCTTATTATTTTTCTTTTTATGATGAATATGTTTGGGCAGTTTCAAATTAATCTACCACAGAATTTTAGCAATATCACTTTTGCAGGATTAGGTAATAAATCTTTTTTTAAAGATTTTTTTAATGGTTTTTTTGCAACCCTTATGGCTACCCCTTGCTCAGCCCCATTTGTTGGTACTGCTATTACGGCTGCGTTTACGCAAAATTATATTATTGGAATGAGCATTTTTTTATTCATGGGTATTGGAATGGCCTCCCCATATTTATTAATTGCTCTATTTCCTAAACTTGTGAATTTTCTACCAAAGCCAGGTATATGGATGATTTATGTTAAATATTTCCTAGGACTATTACTACTGGCTACCGTTTTATGGTTATCAAATATTTTATTAAATTTTTTCAATATTTATTTTTTAGTTATATCTCTTTTTGTACTTCTTGTTATCACTTATAGAAGAAAATTTCCTTTATTTAAAAACACAATAACAATTACATCTATAATATTTATTTTTTTTTCAACTTCCTTACAAAAATTTCAACAACATTCATCAAGTGGAGAAGAAAAGGATTGGGTTAGTTTCTTTACAGTTGATATTGATCAACTAGTCGCACAGGATAAAATTATTTTTTTAGATATTACAGCTGATTGGTGTGCAACTTGTCAATTTAACAAAATTAATGTTCTTAATTCAGACAATATAATTAAACAATTTAAAGAGAATAATGTTACCTTGATACGAGCAGATTGGACAAAGCCAAATGAAAGGGTGAATTTGTTTTTAGAGAAGTATGATCGCTTTGGTATTCCTTTCAATGCATTTTTTTCTAAAAAATTTCCTGATGGAATTTTATTATCAGAGTTGCTTTCTGAAAAAGAAATAGTAAATGCAATTAACAAAATAAAGTATGAGTAAATTAATTCCAGCTATAGAAGTTCCAGTTATTCAAAAAGGAATTACGTCAAAAGTTAATCTTTCTTCTGAACTAAATAATAAGAAAGTAATTATCTTTGGAGTCCCAGGAGCGTTTACACCCACTTGTTCAGAAAAACATATGCCTAGTTATATCAAATTGCATCAACAATTTATCAACAAAGGTATTGATGATATCTATTGTCTTTCAGTCAATGATAGTTTTGTCATGAATGCGTGGTTATTAAGTTACACTGACGGCGATAAAATAATTGGTATTGCAGATGGCAATGGGGAAATTACAAAAGATTTTAATTTACTTACAGACAAATCAAAAAATTTTATGGGAATGCGTTCAAATAGATTTGCTATGATTGTACATAACAATAAAATACTTGAGGTATGTATCGAAAATCCAGGTGAATATAAGGTTTCATCTGCAGAAAATATATTGAGTAAATTATAAAATTAAGTTTTTTTTCTCTGGATAATCGCATAGATTGATACAGCAACAGTAATCATCAAACCATTAATAAATTTTACGTAAAAACCAGACAAACCCAGAGCTACTATACCTGACTCTAAAGAACCGATAATTAAAACACCAATAAATGTTCCAAATATTGTCCCCCTACCTCCAAAGACTGAAGTACCACCAACAAAGACAGCTGCCAAAGTAGTAAGCATTAATCCTTCTCCTTGCGTAGGCCAAAAATATAGCATTTCATACATTGTAAATATTCCAGCTAAAGCTGAGAAAAATCCAAGCTGAACGAAAGCAATAATTTTCACGTTATCAACATTTATTCCCATCATCTGAGAACTAGCTTTATTGTCACCTACAAAGTGAATATGATTGCCAAATTTGTGATAACGATACACCCACTGCATCAGTGCTGTTAGGACAATAAACCAAATGAATTGCGCAGGTATCTTGCCAAATAACTTTTCAACAAATAAAGTGTGATGCCATGTACCGTCGGCAACATCAACGATTGCAATACCACTTCCTTGAGAGATAACATTTACAAGACCTCTCCAAAAAAACAATGTACCGATAGTGGCAACAATTGATGGTATACCAATTTTTGTTACCAACAAACCATTAATCAAACCTGCGAACATCCCAAGAGATGTTGCTAGTAAAAAAGCAATAAAGAAATTTCCATCGGTTGCTGTTAATAGCATTCCAAAAGTAAGAGACGTTATCCCAACTATAGATGGAAAAGATAAGTCTATCTCACCAAGGGTGACAACAAATGTTGCTGAAATTGCTATAATACCAAAAAAAGGCATCGATTGCATGAAAGCACGATATATCGGAAATCTGGTGAAGACATGAGGAGCTCCTAAAAAATAAATTAAAAAAAGAGCTATAGCTATAATGGTTATACTTATTTCTAATTTATGAGTTTTAACAAAATAACTATTTAGTATATTATTCATTTAGGCCTCAACTTTTATTTTACCAGACTCATGTAGTTGAATCATTTTTTGAACTAATTCTTCACGAGATATTTCATCTTTTTTAAATTCTCCTACGACTTCACCTCTATCTAGAATTATAAATCTGTCAGCTGCACCATATACGTGAATAATATTATGATCGATAAATATAGCTGATTTATTTTCTTGCTTTAAACCCTTAACAAAATTTAGAACTTTTTCTGTTTCTTGTATTGACAATCCCATGGTAGGCTCATCTAATACGATAAGATCTGAATTAAAATACAATGACCTTCCAAAAGCAACACCTTGTTTTTCACCACCAGATAAACCCATCACTGTTGAGTCTACTGTAATAGCTTTAGAGGTGAAACCTATATAATCTCTTAATATTTTTTCAGCTTCTTTTCGTTGTTTTTTTATATCTAAAAATCCAAACGCATTTGTAATTTCCCTACCAGCAAAAATATTTCTCCATAGTTCTTGTTGATCACAAAGAGCTCTTTCTTGATAAACAGCTTCGATCCCCATTTTTCTCGATTCAGCAACTGATTTAATATTAACTTCGTTCTTATTAAAAAAAACTTTTCCAGAAGTAGGTCGATGAACACCAGTAATAACTTTAATTAAAGTAGATTTTCCTGCACCATTGTCACCAATCAGTGCCACTACCTCACCTTTATTAATTTTAATATTAATATCTTTTAAAACTTTTACTGCTCCAAAGTTTTTAAAAATATTTTCTAATCTTAAAAGTTCTTCTGTCATACGAGAATACAAACCTGCCGTTTGGCAGGTTTGTAAAAATATTTATTATCGAATTTGTACAGCTGCTAATGGAGCAATTGCATCAACGTTATCCGCAGTAACAAATGCAGCACCTGTATCCATTGCTAAACCAGCCATTCCGTATTTAGTACTAAGGAATAGTTGAACAATTGGAATATATCCTTGAATAAATGGTTGCTGATCAATAACTACATCAATGTAACCAGAATTAATTCCATCAACAATTGGAGCTGAAAGATCAAAACCAGCACCGCAAACTTCTTCAGTACCATGACCAGCAGCTTTCATGTATGTAGGTAAACTTGCTGTTAAACCACCATGGTCTGTAATTGCCATCTTTATATCAGGATTTGCACTGTAAGTCGCGACATACATAGGTGTACCTTGTGATGCATCTGAGTTCACGTTATCAGGAATTTCTTGATAAACAACTTCTACACCCATATCTTCCACACCTGCAATAGCGCCCTTAGTTCGTTCACCTCTATTAGGCATACTAGCAAGACCCCAGATAAATGCTTTATCACCAGCTTGTAAACCGCAAACTTCTACAGCTTTTTTACCAAGATTATATCCTGCATCAAATAAGTCTGCTCCAGCATATCCAAAACCTTCAGTTTTGTATTCAGCTTCTAGATCAGGCAGAGGAGTGTTCATAGTTGTAATTACTATGCCCATTTCTCTGGCTTCTTTTATAATTGGTCGCATTGCTGCATCACCTGGAAAACCATAGATTGCAATTCCATCTGGTTGAAGTGCAACTGCTTCTTTAAATTGTTTAATCATGATTTCTGAGTTCCATTGTGACCAGTAATAGTCAACATCACAACCAGTATGTTCAGCAGCAGCTACTGCACCATTATATACGATAGTTCCAAATGGTCCACCTTCAGGTCCACCTGGAAAAAAGATAAATTTTTTATCACAGCTATAATCATTTTTAGCAATTGCTGAAGTTGATGCAAAAGCAAAAAACAATGCCACGAAAGCAAATATTTTTTTCATTTTTCCTCCTAATAAATTTTATATATAATAATCAATTTTATATGTGAAATTTAAGAATTTACAAACAATAATATGGTTATTTTGTTCTTATCAAGTTAAAACTATTAAAATTTAATAATACTTTGAATGAACCTAATTTTTTTTGATTTAAAATTTATAAAAATATGCTAATTTTAACATATGGATGTAGATTTAGATAAATGGTTTAAGTGCGATATAGATAAAAAAGAGTTCAAAAAACTTTGCAAAAAATCGGATTGGCAAGGTTTTAAACATATGCTTATTTATTTTTCTTTTTTAGCCTTATTTGGTTATCTAGCTTATGCAACGTGGGGTACTTGGTGGTCATTATTATTTTTTTTGATTTATGGTAATATATGGGGATGCAGTGATGCAATATGGCATGAAACAGGTCATCGTACTGCATTCAAATCAAAATTTTGGAACGATTTTTTTTATTACATTGCAAGTTTTATGGATAATTTTGAACCCATTCGATGGAGATATTCTCATTATCACCACCATACCTATACTATTTTTAATGATCCAGTTGATTTTGAAATTCATGTAAAAAAACCAACAGATCTAATTGTATTCTTCTCACACTATATTCCTTTTTCGGGTTTTGTTTTTTTTAAAAATTCTCTCCAATGGGAAACAATTAAACATGCATTTGGCGTTACAACAGAAGTAATGAAAGTTTGCATACCAGAAAATGAAAGATCAAAATGCAGATGGTCTGCAAGAAGTCATGTTTTTATTTGGATTGTGACAATTTTTTGTTCCATTTATTTTCAATCTTGGTTACCGGTACTTTTTATTGTCTTACCAAATTTTTATGGTAAAACACTTGTCATGCTGATGGGGCTTACACAGCACGCGGGTTTACAAGAAGATATTAAAGATCATCGGTTAACTACTAGAACGGTTTATTTAAATCCTATTTTCAGTTTTTTATATTGGCACATGGAGTACCATGTTGAACATCATATGTTTCCTCAAGTACCATCTCACAATTTAAAAAAATTACATGCATTAATTAAAGATCAAATGCCACCTGCTCGAAAAGGGTTATGGGGTGCATACAAAGAGATTATACCTGCGTTAGTTAAGCAAGCAAAGGATCCAAATTATAAAATACCGTTAGCAGTTCCTAGTTAATAATTTCATTAAGCTTATAGTTCGCTAAATTTGACTAATTGTTAATGATTAATTTTAGTTTATATATTTTCTTACTTCTATGAGTCTAAAAAAAATTTCTATTATAGGTGCAGGTCAAGCAGCAGCATATGCAGCTAATGAAATTAGAAAACATGATAAAGAATTAGGGATAACAATTTTTAATGAGGAAAATTATTTACCATATGAAAGACCGCCTTTATCAAAAGATAGCATAACCAATAAAAAAAAATATGAAGAGCTATCTTTTTTTTCTAAAGAATTTTACAATTCAGAAAATATACAATTCATTAACAAATCAGTAAAAAAGGTTGATTTTACAAATAAAACTTTAATAACCAATGATGAAAAATTAGAACCATATGACAATTTACTTATAACAACAGGTTCAAAAAATAAAAAATTGAATTTTGGAGTGGATCAGCAAGATATTAGTGACAGTATTTTATATTTAAGAAACATAGAAGATAGTAAGATAATAAAAGAATCAATTAACACTCATAAAACTTTTGCAATCATAGGAGGCGGCTTTATAGGATTAGAAGTTGCATCAAGTATAGCTCAGCTTGGTAAAAAAGCATATGTTATTGAAATGGGACAACAGCTGATGGGCAGAGTCATACCAACACAAATAGCCAAATTAGTTTCAAGTTATCATGAAGATAAGGGTAATGTGATTTTACTTGAAACAAATATTGTCTCGATTGAACTAAAAAATTCAGTTTATAAAATTGAGCTCAATAATAAGTCAACATTGGAGGTTGATTTTATTATAGCTGGGATCGGATCAAAGGCTAATACTGATTTATTTGAAAACACATCATTAAATATAAATAACGGTATTGTAACAGATGAGTTTTGTAGAACATCAGAAGAAAATGTATTTGCAGCTGGTGATGTGGCAAATTTTTTTCATCCTTTTTATAATATGCAAATGCGCTTAGAATCTTATCAACATGCACAAAATCATGGGATAGCGGCTGCTAAAAATATCTTAGGACAAAACTTGCCCTATATACATATACCATGGATGTGGTCTGACCAATTTGATTTAAACTTACAATTAATAGGTGTATGTAACAACTTTGATCAAGAAATTCAGAGAGGCAATAATCTTGAAGAGGGAATTATCTATTTTTTCATTAAACAAAAAAAAATAATGGGTGCATGCGGTATTGGAAAAGCAGGCAAAGTAGGTCGAGATATACGTTTGGCAGGTAAAATTTTAGAAACTAAAGTAGACGTAGATATTGATGATATTAAAAACAAAGAAGTAAAATTAACTACACTTTTAAAAAGATAATTTAAGGTATTTACAAAACTATTTTCAAAATTATATAAACTATAATATGAGTGAAATTAATGAAGGTTGGTTAGAAGTCTCTGAAGAAACTGGTATTGAACTTGAAGATATAATTCGATTTGACCATGATAATAAAACTTATTGTGTATATAAATTAGAGGATGGTTATTACGCCACAGATGGTTTATGCACACATGAGACTGTTCATTTAGAGGATGGCCTTGTTATGGATGATGAGATAGAATGTCCAATGCACCAAGGTATTTTTAAGATTAAAACAGGTGAAGCCATCAGCCCTCCCGCTTGCATTGATTTAAAAACTTATCCAGTTAAAGTTGATAATGGAAAAATTTTCATTAAGATATAACAATAAATTTTAGTTTATCTATATGAGCAGAAAAAAATTGACAGTTTACGATTATCTTAAATGCAAAGGAAAAAGACAACTAAGCGTTCTTTTTGTTCATAGCGCTGAAGAAGCAAGAGCAGCAGAAGAAGCAGGTATTGATATGATATGTACTTCACATGATGCTCCTCAATACGGTGTTTTTAATAGTTTTGAAGAACTAAAAAGAATTAGAGAGGCTGCACCAAGTTGTTTTATGCAATCTGGAGGTGCAGTTAATGTAGCTTCTGAATATGAGGCAATGAAGTTAGCTCACAAGTATATGGATGTAGGGGCTGACGTTGTTTACGGGGGAACATGGAGTTATAAATGGATTAAAGCTCTTAGAGACGAAAACATTCCAATTAATAGTCATGTAGGTTTGGTTCCTGGAAAGGCAACGTGGATTGGTGGGTTTAGAGCAATTGGTAAAACAGCTGATGAAGCTGCTGGAGTTTTGCAAAATACTCTTGAACTTCAAGAGGCGGGGGTAATAGGTGTAGAGTTAGAAGTAGTTCCACCAAAAGTAGCAACTATAATAACTCAGAAAGTAAAAATTATGACATTATCTATGGGAAGTGGTTCTGGTTGTGATGGTCAGTATTTGTTTGCAAACGATGTTCTTGGTTATACTACTGGACATATGCCCAGGCACGCAAGAGTATATAAAAATTTCAAAAAAGAATATGAACGATTACAAATGGAAAGAATTAAGGCCTTTAAATCATTTCATGATGATACAATAAATAAAAAATTTGATGATCCTAAAATTACAGTTGGAATTGACGATAAAGAATATGATAAGTTTTTAAAACTTGCAGAAAAGTATTAAGAAACATGTTTGCTGGAGAGGTAGATTTAGATAAATGGTATAAACCAAATATTGACAAAAAGGCTTTAAAAGAATTTTCAAAAAGATCTGACTTAAAAGGAATTACAGATATTTTTTTATTTATTGTTGTTTTGGCATCATCTGCGTATCTTTGTTTAATTACTTGGGGAACCTGGTGGTCAGTGTTAACTTTACTGATTTACGGAAATATTTTTTATTGTAAAATAATAAGTATACAACATGAAACAAATCACGAAACTTACTTTAAATCAAGATTTCTAAATAAAATCTTCTACAATATAACTAGTTTGTTAGGTGGGTTTGAAGCTGTTCGTTGGAAATGGAGTCATTTTCATCATCATACTTATACTATTTTTACTCATGAAGAAGTTTACGATTATGAAAATAACAGTCCAAGACCAACTGAACCAATTCGTTTTCTTTTAAATTTTTTACCTCTTGGGCCAATTTTAAACATTCAAAAAGTCAGACATTTTACACATTTTGAAATTATAAAGCACTCACTTGGTATTGTCTCAAAAGTTGTAAAGATCACAGTTCCAGAAAATGAAATTAATAAAGTTATTAATAGCTCTAGGCTTTATGTTTTATTTTGGTTATTCGTTATTATATGTTCTGTTTTTTTTGGAACTTGGCTACCAGTTATTATGATTTTATTACCCCCTTTTTATGGAAATACAATTCTTATGATTTGTGCAATGACTCAACATGCAGGATTAGCTGACAATATTAAGGATCATAGAAAAAGTACACGCACAGTCATTTTAAATCCTTTCTTTAGTTTCTTGTATTCGAATATGGAATATCACATTGAGCATCATATATTTCCTAAAATTCCATGCCATAATCTTAGAGCTTTCCATAAGTTTATAAAAAATCAAATGCCAAAACCTAAAAAAGGAATATTTGATGCATATAAATCAATAATACCAGCCATCTTTAAACAAGCAAAAGATAAAAATTATTTTATCGATGTTGAGACACCAAATACAAATTAGATATGAAAAAAAAAATTACTGTAAAAGATTTGCAAAATTTTAAAGGGAAAAAAAAATTAGTTTGTATTTTAATTAAGAATGAGGAAGAAGCATTGGCAGCTGACAAAGTAGGTTTTGAAATGTTAGCAACTGGATTAGCAGGAAAATTTAAAAATGATGATGACCATCCTAATTTTGAGCAGTTGGTAAAAATGAGAGAGGCTGCACCGACCGCTTTTATGCATTGTGGAGCTCCAGATAGTTTCATTCCAACATTTGATGAAGCAAAAAAATTTTCTTTTAAGATATTAGAGCATGGTTTTGACATGCTTTATTGTAATACTCGTTTTGATTTAATCAGAGAATTATACAAAGAGGGTATTCCTTGTCTAGGGCATGTGGGACTGGTTCCTCCTAAAAGAACGTGGACTGGAGGATTTGTGGCAGTTGGTAAAACAGCAAATGAAGCTATGTGGGTTTATGATCAATGTTTAAAAATTCAAGATGCTGGAGGTGTTGCGATTGAAATGGAATGTGTTCCCTATAAAATTGCTGAAGCTATTTCAAAAAAAGTTACCCCAACTGTTATGTCCATGGGAAGTGGTCCTGGGTGTGACGTTGAATATGTCTTTGGTTGCGATATTTTAGGAACAACAAAGGGAAGAATCCCTAGACATGCTAAACAATATAGAGATTTTCAAAAGGAATTTTCTAGACTTCAAAAAGAGAGGGAAGATGCATTCCAAGAGTTCTATAATGATGTCCATTCTGGCGTATTTCCTGAGAAAAAAAATATTGTTGAAATTAATGAAAATGAATTAGATATATTCTTAAATAATTTGGAAAAAAGAGGTTAATGAATGAGCAAAGACAGATTAAACGATGAAAACTTTGGAACTAGAGACAAAAGAGGGAATTGGAAACCATTTGGTACTATAGGAATTAATCCTCCACGAGAAATTTTTACTAATCCAATAAAATTATTTCAATATATCTTTAAATACCCAGGTATTTTTTTCCCTTGGACATTTGTGTTTGCATCTATCACTGTTGCCACTTATTTATTTTTGACACCTTCTTTAGAGACTATGAAAACCTTGGAATTTGGTTGGATAGCTTTTATTTTTTTTAGAAATGCATTAATCATTTTAATATGGACCGGTTTCTTTCATCTTAGATTTAAAAATCAAGGAACCTCTTTTAAATATAATCCAAAACCTCTAGAAGAAAATAATCCAACTTTTTTATTTAATAATCAAACTAAAGATAATTTATTCTATACATTTTGTAGTGCTATCCCATTGTGGACAGCTTATGAGGTAATAACTTTTTGGGCTTTTGCAAATCAATTAATCCCATACGTAAGTTGGGAAGCTTATCCTGTATATTGCTGTTTTATGTTTTTTTTAGTGCCGTTTATACGTGATGCTCATTTTTATCTAACACATAGATTGTTGCATTGGGGACCTTTATATAGAGTCGCGCACAAAGTGCACCATCGTAATACCAACACTGGTGCTTGGTCAGGTATGTCAATGCATCCAATTGAACATATTTTATATTTTTCGGGTATACTAATTCACTGGATAATTCCATCCCATCCTCTGGTAGCAATGTATCATGTGTTTCATGCAGGTTTGGCTCCTACTCCAGGACATACTGGTTATGAAAAGATGACCTTTAAGAATGGTGTATCAATTCCCACAGGGGATTATATGCACTATATTCATCATAAATATTTTGAATGTAATTAT
Organism: uncultured Alphaproteobacteria bacterium; assembly: GCA_902594815.1. Classification (GTDB taxonomy): domain Bacteria; phylum Pseudomonadota; class Alphaproteobacteria; order HIMB59; genus CACPNW01. The sequence goes on from CACJNL010000007.1 coordinate 18,079, forward strand.
TCTGGAGGCAATACAAGTTTTTTAGACAAACTGATGGGAACCTTTCATGACGGATCTGAAGAGGCAACAAAAGAAGTAATGGCACGTATAAAAGATAAGGCACATTATTTATAAAAAAACTTAATTATCTTTGAGCAATATATCTGTAGCGAGATTTGCTATCGCCATTGCTGGGGCATTAGTGTTTCCACTAACTAATCTAGGCATCATTGAAACATCAAAAACTCTTAAATTTTCGATACCATAAACTTGTAGCTTTGTATTTAAGACGGCATCAGGATCTCCATCCTTGCCCATTTTACATGTACCAACTGGATGCCAATTAGTCTTGACTGTTCTTTTGCAATAACTTTCCAGTTCATTATCAGTTATAATATCTTTACCAGGTAAAGTTTCGTCTATGACAATGTCACTTAAAGGTTTTGACTTAACTACTTTACGTGCAATTTTGACACTATCTATCATTAAGTTTAAATCTTCTTTATTTGAAAAAAAGTTTGGATTAATTAATGGCAAGTCTAGTGGATTTGAAGATCTTAAATTAATTGAGCCTCTAGCCTTTGGGTTCATAATACAAGAAGTTAAGGTTAATCCATGACTTTGTTTTATATCTTTGGTATCCCTATCAGTGTACATTATTTGAACACAGTAAAGTTTAATTGGAGGGTCTATACTATCTTTTAAATTTCTTGGATTTAAAAAAGCACATGTTTCAGCTGCATTTGATGTTACAGGTCCTGAGTTAAAAAAAATATACTGCAGACCATTAATAATCTTTCTAATACCTTTATCTTGTTTAAAATAACCATAACCTTTTTTTGCTGAAACTACATAGGGCACTTCATGATGATCTTGAAGATTTTTACCAACACCCTTCAAATTTAATATTGTTTTAATTTGGTTTTTTTTAAGTTCATTTTCATCACCTATACCTGAGTGCATCAAAATCTTTGGAGATATATAAGTGCCTGCTGTTAGAATAATTTCATTGTTAGCAAAATATTTTTTTATTATACCTTTTTCATAAACCTCAACTCCAATAGCTTTATTCTTCTCAATTATTATTTTAGTGACAATACTTTTTAATTTTATTCTAAAATTTTTATTTTTTCTGATTGGTGTGATAAAAGCATCAACAGCACTACATCTTTTTCCGTAATTTGTTGTTAACTGCATCAAGCCAACGCCATGTTGCTCACCATCATTAAAATCTGAGTTGTAAGGAAGACCTAATCCTTGCATTGTTTTGATATATAAGTCTGTTCCCTTGACTACATATTTTGGATCTGAAACTTTAAGTGGACCATCAATACCATGATATTTATTATTAAATCTTTGATTACCTTCAAGGTTAACAAAACTTTTTAATAAGCTATCCCACCCCCATGTATTATCATTAACCTCTTTTTCCCATAATTCATAATCAGAAGGTCTACCTCTCATATAAACCATACCATTAATACTACTACCACCTCCTAAAATTTTTCCTTGAGCTATATCATGCTGACGATCATTTAATTGTTTTTGTGGTATAGTTTTGTGAAATCTATGGTAGGGACTTCCATCAAGCATAGGGATAAAACCTGCAGGCATTTTCAAAAAAGGATTAGTATAGTCCCCACCTTCTTCAATTAATAAAACACTTGCATTATTTTTAACAAGTTTATTAGCTGTTACACAGCCAGAACTACCTCCGCCTATAATAATAAAATCGAAATTCATAAAATTAAAAAAGCTTGCATTAAATATTTATAGACCTTTTTTTGATTATTAAAGCTAATTTTCTAGGCAAAAATTAATAATTTATTAGTTGTGACAAAAAGTAATCACAAAATTGATTAAATTGCTATTCTGTAATTTCTATAAAGGAGTATCTTTTAAACATTATTTTTTAAATATTAATTAAAGGAGGTATTAATGAAAAAAAAATATATCAATCATTTGCCACCGATTAAACAATTAAATTTAACTCGGAGGCATTTTGTCAAAGCAACATCTGCATTAGCCGGAGCTGGTATTTTAAGTTCTTATGGACTACCACTTTATGCTGCATCTAATGTAGATGAAATGATTAAAATGTATGAAGGTGCTAATATAGATTGGCAATCTCAAAAAGGAAGCTCAATAGTTTTATCTGGACTAGAGCATCCTTGGATGTCATCTATTGAACCACTCTTACCACATTTTAAAAAGTTAACCGGCATTGATGTTCAGGTTCAAAAACAAAGTGAGTCTGAGTATGTAGCTGAAGTGCCAGTTAAACTTGGTGCTGGAAATCCTACACCTGATGTTTATATGGTTTGGTCCTATGGACAAGCTGCTAATGCAGGTTGGTTAGAGTCTCTAGATCAACATTTTGATAATCCAGATTTATTTGATAAAAATTGGTATGATCTAGATGATATATTTTCATCTGCAAGGTCTTTTCCAATTTGGAATGATGGGGAGTCATATGTAATGTCAATTACTGCTGAGGCTCAAACAATGTTTGCAAATCAAAATATGCTAGATGCAGTTGGAGAAGGAGTACCAACAACATTTGATGAACTTCTCTCTACTGGTAAAAAGCTAAAATCTGGTGATGTTGCTGGTGTTGCTATGAGATCAAAAGCTGATGGAACTGCTGGCTCATGGCCAGGAGGAGGTTTTGTATTCTCTAATGGAGGAGTAATTATTCAAGATGGTAAATGTATGCTTGACTCTCCAGAGGCAATTGAGGCAATCCATTATTATGGCACTATACTTAAAGAAGCTGGCCCATTAGGTGTTGGAAATTATCATTGGTATGAGTGTCTTAATGATTATATGCAAGAAGTATGTGCCATTGGTATGGACTCAAGTAATTTTGCAACGGATATTGAAAATCCTGAAAAAAGTAATGCTGCAGGACATACAACTTATGGTGCAATGGTTAGTGGTCCTGGAAAACAAGCTAAGCCAAATATGTGGCATTGGATGGCAGGTATTAACTCTAAATCTCAACAAAAAGCAGCTGCATTTTTGTTTTTAACTTGGGCTAATAGTAAACCAACTTGTTTAATGAGTTCAGCATTAGGTCTAGCAACTACAAGAACTTCTGCATGGGAATCAGATGGTTTTAAATCTGCTTTTGGGAAACAAGCTGCTACCGCTGCTTTGACAAATCTTCAAAATGCAGATGGTAAGATCATGAAAGATTGTTGGTTCCATCCTCAAAGTGGTGAAATACTTACACCGTTTGGTATTGCAATTAATGAAGTTGTTACTGGTACTAAATCAGCTGAAAAAGCGATGACTGAAGCAACTGCTAAAATCAACAAAGCAATTGGAGCCTAATACTATAATTTACACCCTTGCAAAATTATGCAAGGGTGTTTTTTTATGAATCAATTTCGAAAAGAGAGAAATAAATTTATAATTTTAATGTTAATGCCTGCGACTATTTTGTTAGTCGGGCTTACTTTATTTCCTTTTATAGTTAGTTTGATTCTTAGTTTTACAGATTATTCTTTATTGCGACCAGGTCAGACCAAATTCATTTTTCTTAATAATTATATAGAATTAATGAAAACAGATGAATTTTGGATAGCTTTAAGAGTAACTGTTGTGTTTACAGTTTTAGCTGTATTTATTCAGGTTGTTTTAGGTGTAGTTTTTGCAACTTTACTTCATAATGAAAATTCAAATGTTTCATTATTACGAACATTGTATTTGCTTCCCTTAGCAATAACTCCTATTGCAGCAACTTTTACCTTTCGTTTAATGTTTAATCCATCTCTTGGTGTATTAAATTATTTTATGAAATTACTAGGTTTAGAACCTCAGGCATGGTTAGCTTCTCCTAATACAGCAATGATATCACTCATAATTGTTGATACATGGCAATGGACACCATTTATTTTATTAATTTGCCTTGGAGGATTAGCATCATTACCAACTGAACCATTTGAAGCAGCAAAAGTTGATGGTGCTAGCAGTTGGCAAATTTTTACTAAAATAACAGTACCTATGCTTTATCCATTTATAGGTTTAGCATTACTTTTTCGATCAATAGATGCTTTTAAAACTTTTGATATAATCTATGTTCTTACATCCGGCGGTCCAGGTATTTTAACAAGAACACTTAATTTATATGCATTCAAACACGGTATTGAATATCTTTCTATGGGATATGCAGGTTCCATTGCAATAGTTATGTTAATTATAACTATAGTTGTTGCGCAAATATTTTTACGTAAAAATAAACTTTTATTACCGAAAGACACCCTAAAAAGATGAAGGTATTTTTTAGAAGAGTAGCACTTTACCTTTTTGCTTTATGGAGCTTTTTTCCTTTATATTGGTTATTAAATACAAGCTTTAAAACTTCTAAAGATGCACTAGCAAGACCACCCACATTTATTTTTAAACCAATAATGAAAAATTATATTGAAGTTATAAAAAATAATGAAGTTTGGGGGTATTTTTTAGACAGCTTAATTGTTGCCTTGGGAACAACTTGTTTTGGTTTGTTAATAGGTGTTCCTGCTGCATATGTTTTGGCAAGATTTAAATTTAAAGGATCAGCAGATTTTGGTTTTTGGATACTTTCTACAAGAATGACCCCACCTATTGCAATGCTGATTCCTTTTTTTATTATGTATTTAAAACTTGGTATTTTAGATACTCATATTGGCTTGATAATAGCTCATGTAGGGTTAAATTTATCAATAATAGTTTGGTTAATGAGAGGATTTTATGAAGAAATTCCAATGGAAATTGAAGAAGCTTCTTACGTTGACGGTAGTAGTTTTTTTCAAACATTTTATAAAATTGCTGTGCCTTTGTCTATGCCAGGTATTTCTGCTGTTGGTATAATTACTTTTTTATTTTCGTGGAATGAATTTTTATTTGCACTTGTTTTAGGAGACTCAGTCGTTAGGACTTCTCCAGTAGGATTATATGGATTTGTTGGTTATCAAAAAATTTATTGGGGTCAATTATCAGCATCAGCATCATTATTGCTTATACCGGTTTTATTTTTTGTTTTTCTATTTCAAAAACCTCTTATTAAAGGTTTAACTTTAGGATCATTTAAATAATTTTTTAATCTTTATTACTAATAAATTTTTTAAATAAGTTTAATTCTTTTTTATCAATCGATATAATATTTTTATTACTTGGAAATTTTTTTAAAGTCACATCTTTTTTAAATTCTTTAAATGCGTCAATTCTTTCTTTCTGTAATTTTTTATATAAATTGATAAAATTTCTATACACTTTAGCATGTCTAGGTGTTTTGATTGAACTATAACCAAGGATGTCTTCAGCAAATAAAAATTGAATATCTGAATTTTGACCAGATCCTATAGAAATGGTTAACATGTTTGTTTCTTTATTAATCTCAGACATAATTTTATCTGGTATGCATTCAATTTCAACAGCCCATGCTCCTGTGTTTTCAATTTTTTTTACATGATTATATATCTTTTTTGCTTCTTCAAAATTTTTACCATACGCTCTTATTCCTCCTATCCAAGTTGTTTGTGACGGAACAAACCCAGCATGCCCTTGAAATGGAATATTAAAATTATTTAAATGACTCATAAATGCTAAATTCCATGAGCCACAGTGTATAGAGTCAACACCCATCTCAATTAATTCAAAAGCTTTTTTAGTTATTTTATCCTTATTTTCATATTTAAGAAAAGGAATTCCAACAGTAAGGAATGTTTTATCAGCACAATTTCTTATTTTTTTAATATCTCCTGTCGGCGGTGCTATTATTAAATCAATTTTTGCTTCTTGAGCAGCTCCAGCTTCCTCAGGTGAAGATACATTAATTTGCGTAAGTTTTTTTTTTCCTTTTAAATCAATTAGGTCCCTAACTGTATAATTTCTTTGTGAACTCTCTAAGTTAATTGAAAATATTTTTTTCATAGCCTTAAATTATTTTAAAATATTTAAAAAATTAATAGTAGAGTATATTAAATTATAAATATTAAGTATATGGCTAATGTTGAAGTATTATACAAATGCAAGAATGTTCTGGGTGAAGGTATAACTTTTTCATCAAACAATAATGCACTTTATTGGTTAGATATTAGCAATTTATCCAAGCTGTTTAAGCTCAATTTAAGCACAAATAAAAAGGAAATTTTTGACTTACCTGAAATAGTAACTTCAACCTCAGTTAAGTCTGATAGTGAATTAATTTTTTGCTCTAACAATGGATTAAATTTATATAATTTAGATACGTTTGAATTTAAAAGAATTACTAATATTGAAGAGTCTTTGCCTCTAACGAGATCTAATGATGGTGCCTCAGATGCTCTTGGAAGATTTTGGTTTGGCACTATGCAAAATAATTTTGATAAAAACGGAAACGATATTTCTGTAAAAGAAAATATTGGAAAGTTATATAAGGTAGATACTGACAAAAAAGTATCTATTGTTGAAGAAGATCTAGGTATACCCAACACGATTGTTTGGAGTCCTGATAATTCCAAATTTTATTTTACAGACACTTTGAATGGTAACATTTTTAAATATGATTTTGATTTAGAAAATGGAATACTATCTAATAAATCACAATTTGCAAAATTTAATAGAGGATATCCAGATGGCTCAACAATGGATACAGACGGCTGTATTTGGAATTGCCGTTATGGAGGATCATGTATAGTAAGATTCAACCCAACAGGGCAGGTTGATCAAATAATTGAAATGCCAGTTCAAAATATTACTAACTGTGTTTTTGGAGGCAAAGATTTAAAAACCTTATATGTCACTACTGCTAGCAATAAGGTTTCAAATCAGAGTGATTTAGATGGAAGCCTTTTTGCTATTAATTTAAACTATCAAGGAGTAGAAGATAATAAATCTAAATTAGTAATCAGTTAAAGTGTTATTGAAAGCTTTTCTTTCTATGCTAAAGTATAAATAATATGGCAGAAAAAAAGAAATATAGATCATCTGATTGGTATAATTCAAAGTCACACCGACGAGATACGTTTATTCACCGTGGATGGATGCGAAATCAAGGCCACCCTAATCATTTATTTGATGGAAGGCCAGTAATTGGAATTTGTAACACTTGGTCAGAGTTAACGCCGTGCAATGGACACTTTCGAGAAATCGCTGAGTCAGTAAAAAAAGGTGTTTATGAAGCAGGGGGTTTTCCGTTAGAGTTTCCAGTTTTTTCAGCAAGTGAGTCAAATCTTAGACCAACGGCAATGCTTTTTAGAAATCTCGCCAGTATGGATGTTGAGGAAGCAATAAGAGGAAATCCAATGGATGGAGTTGTTCTTTTAATGGGATGCGATAAGACTACCCCATCATTATTAATGGGTGCGGCAAGTGTGGATATACCGACAATTGGTGTATCTGGAGGACCGATGTTAAATGGTCATCACCGCGGAGAAACTATTGGATCAGGAACAGGTGTATGGCAATTAGATGCAGATCTAAATGCTGGAAAAATTACAGAGGATGATTTTGTAGCTGCAGAAATTTCAATGAGCAGGTCAAAAGGAAATTGTATGACTATGGGCACAGCTTCTACGATGGGAAGCATGGTCGAGGCATTAGGGATGGCACTACCTCATAATGCAGCGATACCTGCTGTAGATGCAAGACGATATGCGCTTGCTCACATGTCAGGAAAACGAATAGTAGAGATGGTCAAAGAAAATTTATTAATGTCTAAAGTTGTTACAAAAGCTTCTTTTGAGAATGCTATTAAAGTAAATGGTGCTATTGGCGGTTCAACAAATGCTGTTATTCATCTTGCTGCTCTTGCCGGTAGATTAGAAATAGATTTATCTTTGGATGATTGGGAGACATGTGGAAAAGATATTCCAACTCTTGTAAATTTGCAACCTTCTGGCAAATATTTAATGGAGGATTTTTATTACGCTGGTGGAGTTCCTGCTGTTATCAGACAACTTTTAGAGAGAAACTTACTCAATAAAGACGCCCTTACAGTTAATGGTAAAACTATAGAGGAAAATAATTTAAATGCTGAATGTTGGAACAAAGATGTAATTAAAGACTTTTCTTCACCATTAGTAAAAGAAGGAGGTATTAAAATTTTGAAAGGTAATATTGCACCAGATGGTGCTATTTTAAAACCATCAGCTGCAAGTCCTAAATTAATGCAACACAAAGGGAAGGCAGTGGTTTTTGAAAGCGTAGAAGAATTTCATGAAAAGATAGATGATCCAAATTTAGAAGTTGATGAAGACTCAATTTTAGTTTTAAAAAACTGTGGACCTAAGGGTTATCCTGGCATGGCTGAAGTTGGTAACATGAGACTACCTCAAAAGATTTTAAAAAAAGGCATAAGAGATATGATCAGAATATCAGATGCCAGAATGAGTGGAACTGCTTATGGAACCGTTATACTTCATACGTCTCCAGAAGCAGCAGTCAAAGGACCTTTGGCAGCGGTTCAAAACGGCGATTTGATTGAAGTTGATGTCAACAATAGTAAATTACATCTTGAGGTTTCTGATGAAATAATAGCTGAGAGATTGAAAACTTACAAACCTATTTTACCTGATATCAAAGGTGGGTATCAAAAAATGTATGTAGATCATGTCATGCAGGCAGATAAAGGGGCAGACTTAGATTTTCTGGTTGGCAAAAGAGGATCCGAGGTAAAAAGACATAGCCACTAAACTTATGAATAATATTGATTTGAATAATAAAGTTGCAATAGTAACTGGTGGAGCACAAGGTTTTGGCTATTCCATGGTAGAGCGATTTTCTGCTTCTGGCGCAAAAGTGATAATTTGGGATAAAGATATAAAGTTAATGAAACAAATATCTCTTCCTAAACAAGTGGAGACAATGGAAGTTGATGTAACGTCGTATCAAAGTGTTGAAACTGCTACTAATGATGCTATTGCGAAATTCAAATCAATTGATATTTTAGTTAACAATGCTGGTATAGCTGGGCCAAGTTTAAAAACGTGGGAATATCCTCTGGAAGAATGGCAGCAAGTTATTGATATTGATTTGAATGGAGTTTTTTATTGCTCTAAATCAATTGTACCACATATGATAAAAGCTAATTATGGAAGAATAGTTAATATTGCATCCATCGCAGGCAAAGAGGGTAATCCAAACGCAATGCCCTATAGCGCAGCTAAAGCCGGCGTTATTGCACTAACAAAGTCACTTGGAAAAGAGTTATCTAATAAAAATATTTCAGTTAATTGTGTAACCCCTGCTGCAGCAAAGACAAAAATTTTTGATCAAATAAGTCAAGAGCACATAAATTATATGTTATCAAAAATACCACGTGGACGGTTTTTAAAGGTAGACGAACTAGCATCTATGGTGACATGGTTAGTATCAGAAGAAAATTCGTATACAACAGGCGCAGTCTTTGATCTTAGTGGTGGTCGAGCTACTTACTAAAACTAATCAAAAATTTTACCTGGATTCATTATATTATTAGGGTCAAAACTTTTCTTAATTAATTTCATATAAGGAAGATTATCGTTATGCTGTTGAATTAAATACTCTTTTTTATGCACACCAATTCCATGCTCTCCTGTTACCGTTCCCTCTAAATCTAACGCTTTTTTAATAAGTTTATCACTAAATTTTCTTATAACTTTATAACTGTCTTTGTCTGCTGGATCATATTGAATTGCTACATGAAAATTACCATCGCCCACATGTCCAACCATGGGTGCTCGCAGACCATAATTTTTAATTTCAATTTCTGCAAATTTAATAGCTTCCACTAGATTTGAAATTGGTACGCAAATATCCGTGGTGTAAACTTTAATATTATTTTGTTCTGCTTTTACAGAGTAGTATACATCATGTCGTGCTTGCCATAACTTATTTCTCTCTTCTGTTGTTTTTGCCCACTTAAACTTACTTCCACCATTTTCTAATGAAATTTCCTCAACTATCTCAATTGATTCCTTATTATTACTTTCACTCCCATGAAACTCAAAGAATAATGTAGGTTTATTTTCTAAATTTTGTAAGTCAGAATATTTAATACTAATTTCCATCTGATCTTTGTTGAGCATCTCTATTCGAGCAATCGGAACACCGTATTGAATTATTTGCTGAGCAGATAAAACTGCAGACTCTAAATTTTCAAACTGACAAATTGCACTCATAATACTCTCAGGAATGGGATTGAGTCGTAAATGAATTTCTGAAATAATTCCCAGAGTTCCCTCTGAACCTATAAATAAATTAGTAAGGTTATATCCAGCTGCAGTTTTTTTTGACCGAGTTCCTGTTTTAATAATTTCTCCATTTGGGAGAATAACAGTTAAACCTGATACAACACTTCGCATTGTTCCATATCTAACAGCCATTGTACCTGATGCAGATGTAGCTACCATCCCTCCCAGTGATGCATCAGCTCCTGGATCAATTGGAAAAAAGACACCCTTGCTTTTAAGCTCTTCATTTAATTGTTTTCTTGTTACATAAGCTTGAACTCTACAATCAAAATCATTCTCATTGATTTGAAGTACTTTGTTCATCTTCTCTAGAGATATAGTAATCCCATTATTAATACCTAGAACATTTCCTTCTAATGAAGTGCCTGTACCATATGGAATAACAGGAGTGAGTGACTTATTACATAATTTCAATATAGCTGAAATTTCCTCATTATTTTCTGGAAAAACAACTGCCTGAGGAGATATGGGATCAAAAACATCCTCACCTCCACCAAAATTATTTCTAGCTGATAATGACGTAGAGTACCTGTCACCTAGTAAAAATTTAAGTTCATTTTGCAAACTGTAATTTTTCATATAATAGCAATAATTTATCAAATATCCCTATAGAATGATATGAAAGAAATTAACGAATTAAATTATCTGTTATCTAAATATGTTGACCAAGGTTTTTTCCCAGGTGTGCAATGGCAAATAAATATTGAAGATGATGTATACGCTGGCAAGTATGGGTTAAATAATATTGATACAAAACAAGAGGTTTTTGATAATTCAATTTACAGAATTTGGTCTATGACTAAACCAATAGTAGCGATTGCAGCACTTAAATTAGTTGAAGAAAAAAAAATAACTTTAGATGATCCAATCACAGAATATTTACCTGAATTTAATGGGTTACAAGTTATGGCTCGAGAGGATGGTAATGTAGAGGATGTTGAGACAATAATTCAATATCCAACAATTAGAGATCTCTTTCTTCATACAGCTGGATTTTCTTATAATTTTTTAGCTGATCCCGTTGGAAAGCAATATGACCAACTACGTTTGTTTAATTCTGATACTACAACTTTGGAAGAAGAAATTAAAATTTTAGCAAAGGCACCCTTGTTATTTCAACCTCAAACAAGTTGGCGATATTCTGTATCAATGGATGTCCTAGCAAGGATTGTTGAAATTGTAAGAGGCAATTCTTTACAAAGTGTTTTGCAAAGAGAAATATTTGAACCACTCAATATGAGTGATACAGCCTTCACTGTTTCTTCTGAAAATCAATATAAAGTTATGGCATCATATGAATATGATCCTGTAAAAAATAAATTAAGTGAACTTATCTCTGATCCACAAAAAATTGGAAATTATGGTTACCCTTTAAATATTTCTTCTTATGCAAGGGGTGGTCATGGTCTTTTTTCAACACTAAATGATTATGCAGCTTTCGCGAGAATGCTTCATAATGGAAAATCTGATGATGGGTATCAAATTCTAAATGCAGATACGTTAAAGCTTATTTCAACTAATTTTTTAGAGGAAAAATATTTCCCAATCGAAATTGCTACAATTGGGATAGTGAAAGATGAAAATTATGTTAATGGACTTGAAGCTTATGGGTGGGGTCTTGGATGTAGAACTCTTCTTGATCCCTCGAAACAACACAACCTTGGATCTGTTGGTGAATTTGGATGGGCAGGTGCAGCCTCTACCTATTTCTTAGTAGACAATAGTAAAAAATTATCTGCAACAATCATGACACAAGTATTATTTGGTAATCCAGATCTTCATCGTGATTTTTACAAATATATTTATACTAACCTTTAAATATTTTGATAAAATTTAAATCAACTGAGAGTTTAGGAATGCTTTTTGCGTTGATTGCATATTTTTCTTTTTCCTTATTAGATGCCGTTCAAAAAACTGCGATTATTTATCATTCAGTCTTTCAATTACTTTTTATAAAATATTGTTTTGTTTTAATTTTATCTATTATTGAGTCTCGTAGAAAAAAAAATTATTCTTTTTACAAATCAGGAAATATAAGATTACAAATATTGCGAAGTGTTTTATCTATTGTTGAGTCGGGATGTTTTGTTTTATCTTTCCGCTATCTCTCTTTAGCTGACACGCATAGTATAGCTTCCTTAACACCAGTATTAGTTGTCGCACTATCAGCAATTATATTAAGAGAACAGGTTTCTTTAAAAACATGGGTTGCTATTTTTGTAGGTTTTATTGGGGTTCTAGTCATTATGCGGCCTGGGTTGTCGATATTTGATCCTAAATCTCTTATTCCTCTTGCAGGAGCTTTTTTTCTTAGTTGTTATCAAATTGTAACAAGAAAAGCATCTGAGACAGACTCCAATGAAACGTCATTATTCTACACATCTATTGTTGGAATATTTCTCATGGGAATTTTAGGATATAATTTTTGGCAACCACTGATGGAATTCTCCGTAGTTTTTTTTATAGCTATAGGATTTTTTTTCTCACTTGGTTTGTATTTTCAAATTATTGCCTTGAGCATGGCTAGAGCAGGAATAATTCAGCCCTTTCATTATACATTAATTTTTTGGGCTATAATTTTAGGTTATATTTTTTATAATGACTTGCCAGACATCCCAACTTTATTTGGAGCGCTAATCATCACTATTTCAGGAATTTATACATTATACTCTAAAGATCAAAACTAATTGTTAGACTTTTAAAAAGTTTAATTTAAAAAATATTTAATGTTTATAGGAATCGATTTAGGTACATCTTCTGTTAAAATGATACTCATAGATTATGAGCAAAATATCTTAGCCACATCTAGCACATCACTTACTGTACAAAATCCAAAGGATGGTTTTAGTGAACAACATCCAAGCGAATGGGTTGATGCTACTGTTGAGTGCCTTGAGGCATTAAAATTAAAAAAACCAAAAGAGTTTTCTGAAACCATTTCTATTGGCATATCAGGTCACATGCATGGAGCAACGTTGATTGATAAAAAGGGAAGCGTAATTAGACCCTGTATCTTGTGGAATGATACACGTTCACATAAAGAATGCCTGGAGTTTGAAAATCAAAGATTTGATGTACGTTCTCTTTCAGGTAATATAACAATGCCTGGTTTTACCGCTCCAAAAGTTAATTGGCTTAAAAATAATGAACAAGAAAATTTTGATAAAATTTTTAAAGTTCTTTTACCAAAAGATTATTTACGTTTTTATTTAACAGGTGAATATTATTCTGAAATGTCAGATGCCTCAGGAACACTCTGGTTAGATATAAAGAAAAGGGAATGGTCTGATCAACTTTTGTCATGCTCATTTTTAGAACAAAAACACATGCCAACTTTAGTTGAAGGTAATCAAGAAACAGGAATATTAAAAAATACTCTTAAAAATAAATTTAAGTTTAAACATAATGTTAAAATTGTTGGTGGGGCTGGAGATAATGCAGCTGCAGCTGCTGGAATGGGCATCACAGAAACTAAGCAGTCATTTGTTTCTCTTGGAACATCTGGGGTTTTTTTTACCCCAACTAAAGATTTTCTTAGTAATACGGGCGATGCTGTTCACTCTTTTTGTCATTGCTTGCCTAATAAGTGGCATTTGATGTCAGTGATGTTAAGTGCAAGTAATTGTCTTGATTGGGTTTGTTCAGTGACAAATACATCAATTGAACAAAGTTTAAAGAATGTTGAGAGTTTTTATTCTGATCAATATTCTATCTCAAATGCACCATTTTTTTTACCCTATCTCTCAGGAGAAAGAACACCCCATAATGATCCACATATTAGGGGTTCGTTTCATTCAATTAAAATAACTACAGACGCAACTCAATTGCAATACGCAGTTATCGAAGGTGTAAGTTTTGGAATTTTAGATGGTGTTAACTCGATTGCAAAAGTAAATAACGATTTTAAAAATATATTTATGGTAGGCGGTGGATCTAGAAGTTCTTTTTGGATTAAGTTTCTTTCAACTTTATTAAACAGAAAACTTAGTGTTTGTGAACAAAGTGAATTTGGAGCTGCATTAGGTGTAGCCAGGTTAAGTATGTATTTAGATGATAGTATAAGTGATAAAAATAAATTAATTAAAGAAATTAAAGTTGGCAAAGAATATAAGCCAAATGCTATTAATTTTGATTTACTTATGAAAAGATACTCAATCTGGAGAGATTTATATAGTTCAAACAAAAAAAATCTTTTTACAACTTAAATTTAATTAAGTTTTTAATAATTTTTGTTTTTTTATTTCTTTTAACCATATTTTATAAATAGAATTTAGGTCAAATTTATTTCTATTATTAATTCTTGTTAAAGAAATATTATTTTTCTTTTTGATATTAAATAATATACTTGCACCAAGACCAGTTCCTATTTCTTTATTATTTTTAAATATTTTTTGTTTTTTTCGTAATGATGCAACAAGTTCCATTATATCTGCATTATTAGTAACAGGCCCATCAAAAATTAAATCATTTTTACAAACCATCTTTTCTAAAACAAAATTAATTACAAAAGCTATGTAAATACAAATTAAAGAATATTTTTCACTTGCATTTAGTTTTTTGAAATTTTTTAAGTTCTGTTGACTTTTTAGAAAGGGCCCACCTGACGCATAACTTGGGTAAATTAAATTTTCTTTTATTTTTTCATCAGAAATACTGTATTTTTTAGTTGAAACGTTTAATTTTTTTAAAAGATAATCGTATTCTCTTCCTCCCATAAAACGCATAGTTGGAACGCTTTTGCCAAAAGCATTAATTCCGCAAAGCATGTCGTAGCTTGGCTTAAGTTTTTTAATATGTGTTTTTTGATTAAGTGTAATATACCAAGTTCCAGTTGAAATTAGTGTAAAATTTTTTAAATTTGAATTTAAAAAATATAAGTATGAAGCATTACTATCGTGAATGCCATTTAAAATATTAATGTTCATATTAGTATTTTTAAACTTCCCAATAACATCCCAGGCATTTTTCATTGTTGGAAATTTTTTTTCAACGTTTAACTTTTTAACTAATTGAGAATATTTATTTTTATCAAAATCCCACAAATAACTATGACATCCTATGTATGTTATTTCTGAAGCAAAAACGTTTGATAATTTCCAAGCTACATACTGTGGGTAAGAAAGTATGAATTTTGTTTTATTTAAAATTTTAGGAAATTTTTTAGAGAAATAAAATATTTGCATACCTGTGTTTAATCCACCTTCAAGTAAAGGCGTGAATGAGCTTGAAAACTTAGGTTCTATTTTTAAAAATTCTTCTTTATATTTATCAAATGGAAATTCATAATCTGTACAAGCTATTATTTCTTTATCATCGAAATCTATAAACGCTAGACTGCACCCATGTGTTGTACAAACAAAATTGTTTAAGATATGTTTCTCTGACTCTTTCTTTAATTTTTTAATTAACCAATTTACTATTTTATTAGCTTCAAGAGTTTTAATAGAATTTTTAAAATATGAATTTTGTTGTTTAGTTTTATATTCTTTTACAATTTTTTTGTTTTTTAAGAAAATTAATTTAACATTTGTTTTGCCAATATCTAAAACAACATTAAGTTTATTTTTCAAGATTGTCATTATCTAGTGAAAGAAGTAATATTTCCTCCATCTACGTTCAATATATTTCCTGTTGATTTAATAGATTTAGAACTGGCAAAGAAATATACTCCCTCAGCAATATCTTCAGGTAAAATGCTTACTTTTAGTAAGCTTCTGTTTTTGTAAAACTCTTCTATTTTTGTAATAGGTATTTTATTCCCATCAGCTCTTTGTTTTTTCCAATCACCACTCCAAATTTTTGAGTTTTGAATGACGGCATCAGGGTTAACAACATTAGATCTAATTTTAAATGATGCTCCTTCTAAGGCAATGGATCGCGATAGATGAAGAAGTGAACTTTTAGCAACGCTGTAAGCTGATGCTCCTTTGGATGCATTTAAACTATTTTTACTTGAGATGAATATAATTGACCCACCTTTATTTTGATTCATCATGGTTTGGTAAACTTCTCTGCTAATTAAAAAACATCCCTTAGATAGAACTTCCATGTTTTTATCCCAAAGTTTTGAAGATGTATTTTCAAACAGTGCGGCAGATGCAAATCCAGCATTTGCCACCAAAACATCAATACCTCCAAATAATTCTATACTTTGATTAACAGCATGTTTAACATCATTTTCATTTGTAACATCCATTTTGATAGAAGTTACAACATCTTCTCCAAATCTTGCTGCAAATTTTGCATGAGTTTGTTGAAGAGATTTTTTATCAATGTCTGTTAATACTACACAACATCCTTCTTGAAGAAACTTGAGTGCAGTTGCTGAGCCAATTCCACCAGCTGCTCCTGTAATTAAAGCTACCTTTCCTGCAAGCTCTTTTTCTGGAGGCATTCTTTTTAATTTTGCTTCTTCTAATTCCCAGTATTCAATTCTAAATGCTTCTTTTTCAGTTAATCCTGTATATTTGCTTATCCCTTCGGCACCTTTCATTACATTAATAGCATTGACAAAGAATTCACTGGCTATTCGTGCTGTGGATTTGTTTTTTGCAAAGGACATCATTCCATATTCTGGAATTAAAATAATAACTGGATAAGGATCTCTTAAATTAGGGGAGTTCTTATTTTTATTTCTTTTATAATATTTTGTATAGGCTGCTTTATATTTACTTAAATGATTTACAATTACATCATTAAGTTTTTTTTCATTTTTCAATAGATTACTCAACGATGGAAGAATTAAAGGTAATCTTTTTGTTCTCAAAAAATGATCAGGACAAGATGTTCCAATTGATGCAACTTTATTTAAATTTTGTGAGTTAACAAATTCAAGAGTAGTAGTTGATTTGTTTAAATGTAAAATTTTTGAATTTTCTATTGAGAGATTACCTCTAATTATAGAAATAAGTTTTCTCTCAAATTCAGGGGATGATTTTTTTTGGTAAGTAGGTTTGCCAAAAGAATATTTTTTGATTGAGCTGTTTAAGTAAACTTGCGCTTTTTTTATAATATCTATTGAATTCTTATAACATTCTGCACTTGTAAATCCCCACGTAAATAATCCGTGATGACCAAGCACTATTCCATTAATATTATTCTTCTTCTTTATAAGTTTTTCCATTTTAAGCCCTAGATCAAAACCAGGTCTTTGCCAGTTCAGCCAGCCTATTTTGTTTTGATAAACCTTTTTAAGAATATCTCTACCATTTTTCATTGTTGCAAGTGCAATTACTGAGTCTGGATGTGTATGGTCAACTTCAGGAAAGGGTACGTACGCATGCAGAGGTGTATCTATACTTGCTGCTCTTGGATTATTATTAAAGGTGCACATTGGATAGTAACCAACCATTTCATCTTCAAAGTTAAACCCTTTATAAATTTTTTTTAGATGTATTAGTTTTTCCATATACAAGCTTGCAAATCCATCTTTTTTTATGGAGCCTAAATCTCCCCCTGACCCTTTCACAAAAAGTATCTCTTTATTTTTTTTATCTATAGGATCTTTTAATATTATTTTTGAAGATGTATTACCGCCACCAAAGTTTGTAATTTTTAAATCTTTTCCAAGTAAGTTTGAACGAAGTATTAATTGCTCTAATTTGCTAATTTTATTGTAGTTTGGTAACCAGTTATTTTTGATAGGTTTTTGATATCTCATAAAAAAATTCTATAATACAATAAATCTATTTTAATGATATTAAAATTTAATTATATTTTTTACTTGATTAGTTTAGTAATCTATTTAACTTAATTTAAAATTAATTCATTAATTTATAATGGGAGGAATAATGAAAAAATTAATATTAATATTATCTTCATTCTTACTACTTTCATTTAACGTAAGTGCAGCTGACATGCGTATAGCACTTGTTGTTAAAGGTTTAGGTATTGGTTTCTTTGAAGCTGCTGCAGAAGGTGGAGAAGAGGCTGCAAAAGAAATTGGCGGTATTGAAGTTATTTATACTGGGCCCGCAACTACTACTGCTGAGGCGCAAATAGAGGTGATTAACTCTCTTATCGCACAAAAAGTTGATGCAATTGCAATTTCTGCAAACGATAGAGATGCTCTTGTTCCGATAGGAAAAAAAGCAATGCAAAGAGGTATCACTGTAATTTCTTGGGACTCTGGCATTGGTGAAGATGGTAGAGTTATGAATTTAGATCCATCAAACACAGCACTAATAGGGTCATCTAATATTAAATGGATGAAAAACTCTATGGGTGATGAAGGTGAATTTGCAATCCTAAGTGCTACTAGCCAAGCAACAAATCAAAATGCTTGGATTGAAGAAATGAAAAAGGAATTTGCAAAGCCAGAATATTCTAAGATGAAATGGGTTGATACTGTTTATGGTGACGACTTATTTGATAAGAGTTATCAAGAAGCTCTTGGTCTTTTCAAAAAATATCCAAATCTTAAAGGTATTATAGCACCAACTTCTGTTGGCATTGTCGCTGCAGCAAAAGCAGTAGAAGATCAGGGACTTGTTGGAAAGGTTTATGTAACTGGCCTTGGACTACCAAGCGAAATGCAAGCTCATGTTAAAAGTGGTGCGGCAAAGCAGTTTGGTATCTGGAATCCTATTGATCTAGGTTACTCGGCTGTTTATTTATCTCATCAAATTGCGAGTGGTGCATACACTGGTCAAGAAGGTGAATGTATCCCAACAGGCAGAATGGGTGAAATTTGTATTGGGGCAGGAAACTCTGCTGCAATGGCAGATCCATTCATTTTTGATGCTTCAAATATCGATAAATTTGCAGCAATATTCTAATAAATAATTTTAAAAAACATACGACCATATCATGGTCGTATGTTTATTTATGAAACTAGAACTTAAAAAAATTTCAAAATTTTTTCCTGGGATTAAAGCCCTTCAATCTGTGGATTTTAGTTTAAAACAAAACAGTATTCATGCACTTCTTGGAGAAAATGGAGCAGGGAAATCAACATTAGTTAAAATTTTATGTGGTGTTTATCAGCCAGATGAAGGATCAATTCATTTAGATGGTCAAAAGGAAGTTATTCAAGATCCAACGGCTTCTCTAAATTTAGGTATCTCTGCTATTCATCAAGAGTCGGTAATGTTTGATGAATTGAGTGTTATGGAAAATATTTTTATAGGTAATCATATTACTAAGTCTAACAGATTAGTTGATTGGACCTCGATGGAGAAAAAAACAATAGAACTCTTAGGTAATCTAGAGGCTGATATTAAGCCTGAAGAAAAAATTAAGGATCTAAGCATTGCTCAAAGACATATAGTTCAAATCTCTAGGTCTTTAGTGCATGATGCAGATATAGTTATAATGGATGAACCAACAGCATCTCTTTCTCAGAAAGAAATCGATGAGTTATATGTAATAATAAGAAATCTAAAAAAACAAAACAAATCAATAATTTTTATATCGCACAAACTAGATGAAGTGCTAGAAATTTGCGATGAATTTACAGTCTTAAGGGATGGAGAACTAATTAAAACTGATTTAATTTCAAATACTAACAAAGATCAATTAGTGACTTACATGGCGGGGAGAGAAATAAGCCAAATTTTTCCAAAAAAACACGTAAAGATTGAAGATGAAATATTTAGTGTAAAAAATTTGTATAAAAAAACACAATTCAAAAATATAAATTTTAATTTGAGAAAAAAAGAAATTTTAGGTTTTTATGGTTTAGTTGGTTCAGGCAGGACTGAAGTTATGAAAACTATTTTTGGAATTAATAAGTTTGATGAAGGAGAAGTTAATTTCAAAAATAAAAATTTAAATATTACCAAGCCAAAAGATGCAATTAAAAATGGCATTGTCTATCTTTCTGAAGAAAGACAAAATTTAGGTATGACCGGTCTGATGTCTGTTAAAGATAACATTAACATGGCAATTATGGATAAAAACTCTCAATACCTAATTTTAGATAAGTTAAAAGATTTGCAAAACGCATCAGAACTTCAAGAAAAACTAAATATCAAAGTCTCTTATTGGTCTCAATTGGCACAAAGTTTATCTGGCGGAAATCAACAAAAAACAGTTATTGCAAAATGGCTATCTACTAAACCTGAAGTTTTGATCCTAGACGAACCAACTAAAGGCATAGATGTTAGATCCAAGTCAGCTGTTCATGAGTTCATGGGCGAGTTAGTTGATTCAGGAATGTCTATAATAATGATCTCATCTGAATTACCAGAAATTTTAGGGATGTGTGACAGGGTAGTCGTAATGTATAAAGGTCTAATAAAAAATATTTTAGAAGTTTCTAACACATCTTCTGAAGAAATAGTCAAACTTGCTAGTGGTGAATAATAAATGATGAATTTAATAAAAAATAGAGATTTTATTTTATTTAGTATTATTATTTTTGGAGTTATTTTAGTTGGTATTGCAAATCCATATTTTGTTAAACCCTCAAGTTTATCTGATGTCTTAACTGATACTTCTATATTGATAATTCTCGCTTTAAGTCAGATGATTGTAATACTTATTAGGGCAATTGATTTGTCAGTTGCTTCCAATTTAGCTCTATCAGGGATGTTGATATCTTTGCTCTCAACTGTATATCCAGAATTACCCGTAGTGTTTTTTATTATTTTATCATGTTTAATAGGCACTTTTTTAGGAGTTTTAAACGGCGTATCAATAGCCATTCTTAAGGTGCCTTTTATAGTTACAACTTTAGGAACCTTAAGCATTTATAGAGGTTTGATATATTTCGTAAGTGATGGGAAGCAAGTTTATTCTCATGAATTTTCTGAGAGTTTCCTGGCTTTGATACATTATAAATTCTTATCATTATCTTTTTTATTTTGGGTAGCTGTGTTTGTTTTTGTCGTTATGTACATTTTGTTAAATCACACTCGTTTTGGTCGAAATCTCTACTCACTTGGTGGAAATCCTGATGCTGCTAAGTACATAGGTATTAATGAAAATAAGTATGTAATTTTAGCTTATTCAATATCAGGTTTTTTTGCAGGTTTATGTGGTTATTTATGGGTTGCAAGATATTCAGTTGCTTCAACTCAAATTGCAATAGGATTTGAATTAACTGTAATTTCAGCATGTGTTGTAGGAGGTATAAGCGTAATGGGAGGTGTTGGCACTGTGGTGGGTTGTACTTTAGGTGCTTTACTTATAGGCTTAATAAGAAATGCATTACCAGCAGTAGATATTTCTCAATTTTGGCAGTTAGCAATTTCAGGAGCAATTATATTGATTGCAATAATAATTAATACGAAAACAGAACAACGAAAAGATAAAACAATTATGGTAGAGTGATGAAAAATATAATTCCAGAAAATCCTCCATTCAAATTATTGAATATTCTTTACAAAAAAGAATTCATTTTATTTATGGTATTATTATCAATCATTTTGATAAACTCCAATGTCTCACCATACTTTCTTGATTTATATAATTTAATTGACAGTACTTTTTTATTTAGTGAAAAAGCAATTATAGCCTTGAGCATGACTTTTGTTATTATTGCAAGACAAATAGATTTGTCTGTTGCATCAATAATTGCAGTATCTTCCTGTGTGTTAGGTTACACAACAAGTATTGGCATGGATACATATCTCGTAATTATATTCACTCTTCTAAGTGGCATTATGTGCGGTGCCTTTAATGGTTTTATAATTATTCGATTTGCAATCCCATCAATTATAGTAACTATTGGAACTATGTCTTTATTTAGAGGATTAGCATATTCTTTTTTAGAGGATCAATATTACAATAAGTTTCCACAATTTGTAGTTTCACTAGGAAGTGATTACCTATTTGGCTACATACCTTATGCTTTTTTAACCTTTATTATTTTATCACTCTTCTTTGCATTCATATTGCATAAAACCATTATAGGAAAAAGAATTTATTCAATTGGAAATAATCCAGAGTCTGCGCAGTATACCGGTATTCAGGTTGATAAATATACATTTGTCTTATTCACTCTAAATGGTCTTTTTTCTGCAATTGCTGCCATATTTTTATCAGGAAGGCTATCTAGTGTAAGACCTAATATTGCTTTTGGTTGGGAATTAGAGATTATAACGATGGTTGTTTTAGGTGGTGTGTATATTTACGGAGGTTCAGGATCTATATTAGGTGTTGTGATATCGATTTTCATTTTAGGTATGCTCTCTTTTGGTCTTGGCTTATTAAATGTTCCTGGAGTTGGTATTATTATATTTACAGGTCTTTTATTAATTTTAAGTATTGGCTTTCCATCATTTATTAAATATTTTAGAAGTAAAAATGAGTGATTTAGGACAAAAAATATGGGTTTTTCCTGATGCGTTTCTTCCTTTGGAAGGAGAACCTTATAAGACTACTGATAGTGGTGATCAATATGGACATGAGTCTTTGTGTGTCGTTAATACATCTAACACAGAAGCACGTTTAATTATTGATTTTTTATATGAAGATGAAGACCCAATAGAAAATTTCCAAATCACAATTGGTGCAAGAAGAAGTTTACATCTAAGACTAGATAAAATTGACATTAACGGAAAAAAATTAAGAAGAGAAAAACCATACTCAATAATTCTAAAAAGTGATCTTAATGTAGTTGCCCAATTATCTAGACTTGATACAACTTCTCAGTATAATTCATTCATGACTTCTTTAGGTTGGGGAACAGATGTTTAAAGCAGTAGATAAAGGTTTAATTGATAAACATAATTCAAGTTTAATTTCTGAATTGAACCATGATTTTGAATACTTAAGTAAAAAGTTTCAAACACAAAATATCAGTATTGAAGAAATTAAAAATAAATTAAAAAATTTTCAAGTGGCCGTCCCCACATGGGGTGTTGGAACAGGAGGTACACGCTTTGCAAGATTTCCTGGTATTGGTGAACCTCAAAATATTTATGAAAAGATTGAAGATTGTGCCGTCATTAATGATTTGGTTGGAATAACGCAAAAAGTATCCCCGCATTTTCCATGGGATAATGTAAGTGATTTTAAAGAGCTTAAAGAATTTGCGGATGATTTTAATATTGGATTTGATGTAGTTAACTCAAATACATTTCAAGATCAAGGTGACCAATTAAGCTTCAAGCATGGCAGTTTAACAAATGCTGACAAAGCAGTTAGGGAAAAAGCAATTAAAATAAACATTGACGCTATCGAGGCAGGAATTACCTTAGAGTCAAAAGGGCTAACTGTTTGGGTAGGAGATGGTGGAAACTTTCCTGGTCAAATAAGTTTTTCAAAATCTTTAGAGAGATATATCGATTCTATGAAAAATATTTACACAAAACTTCCAAATGATTGGAGAGTTTATCTTGAACATAAACCCTATGAGCCAGCATTCTACTCAACTGTAATAAGTGACTGGGGAACAAGTTATATTTGTGCAAAAGAGCTTGGAGAAAAAGCATTATGTTTAGTTGATCTTGGTCATCATTTACCAAATACAAATATAGAGATGATAGTTTCACGACTGATTGATTTAAAAAAACTAGGAGGTTTTCATTTTAACGATAGTAAATTTGGAGATGATGATTTAGATGCTGGTTCAATCAATCCTTATGAATTATTTTTAATTTTTAATGAGCTTACTGAGGCACAAGAAGCAGGAAAGTTAACTAATGTAGCATATATGATTGATCAATCTCACAATGTTACTGATCCAATAGAAAGTTTAATACTTAGTGCAAATGAAATTGCCACATCTTATGCCAAATCATTATTAGTTGATCAAAACTTACTTAAGGAAAGTCAGGATAATAATGATGCAGTTCATTGTATGCAGATATTAAAAAGTGCTTTCAATACCGATGTAAGTTCTTTGGTTGCTATGGCAAGATATGAAAATTCTAATGCTATAGACCCAATAAGTGTCTATCGATCTCTTAATTATAAAAACAATAAATCTAAAGTAAGGGCATCTGCACAAGGCAGTACTTCAGGAATAGTATAATCTATTCTCTAAATAGAAATAAATTTGTACTTAATTTTACTTTATCTTTAAGAATAGTGGTATTTTTCCAATTGCCTATACCTATTTCAAAAGCAGTTCTAGAAAATATCAATTCACTTTGAATTTGAACTAATTCTTCTGCTAGTCGCTTAACATTGATTACTAAAGGAACTATTGCACTCTTACCTTTTATTGTTAGCTCTACATCCATTGAAAATTCAGTTTCGTTTACATATGAAAATTTCTTTGTGTCGACGACTGCTTTCGGAAATTGCTGGGAATCAAAAAAAACATTACTCAGAAGCAGATCTTTGTATTTGATATAATTCATATCAAGATCATTCACTTCTACATAAAAAATAGCTTTATTATTTTCTTTCTGGTTTAGATCTAGTTCCACAAAGCCGTCAATCGTATTAAAACTACCTTTTACATTTTTAGCAAAAAGTACGGGCAATTCAAATTCAATAGTCGAAAGAGATTTATCTAATATCCATCTCTCAGCAGCATGGCTAAAACTAGGTATTACGTTTAAAAGAAAAAGAAATAAAAAAAATTTATACTTCTTCAATATAGCGCCTTGCCAAATAATCTGCTTTTTCATTATGTGTATTTCCAGCATGACCTTTTACCCATTCCCAAGTTATATTATGCCTTGCTATTAAATCATCAAGCTCAATCCATAATTCTTTATTTTTAACAGGTTTTTTTGCAGCAGTTTTCCAGCCATTTTTTTTCCAATTTTGTATCCATGATTGAATACCATCTTTTACATATTTGCTATCAGTAACGAGTGTAATATTTTGCTTTTCTGAAAAATACCTAAGTGCTTCAATAGCTGCTTGCAGTTCCATTCTATTGTTAGTTGTGTTATCATCGCCACCATTCAAAAAAATATTATCTTTGTTATTTTCTAAAATCACAACACCCCACCCACCAATTCCTGGATTGCCAGAGCACGCACCATCAGTATAAATTTTAATCATAGTTCTGTTATATTATTTTCTTGATGCCACTTTAAGATATTTAAGTACTCTCTTGGATCTTTTGGTATGACTAAGGCTTCTTTTGGATGATAGATTTTGTCATGCAGTCGTGTAATCAGTATACGTAATGCTGCTCCTCTTAAAAGAATATTTAAAGCATTAACCTCATCTTCATTTAACGAGGCATGTTCATTAAAGCCTTGCATAAAAGATACGTAATTATCATGCTGGAACCCTTTTTTCACATCAAAACACCAAGCATTAATTGTTAGTGCAATTTCATAGGCTATAAAATCATTACAAGAAAAATAAAAATCAATGACTCCTGAAATTTTATTCTCTTTAAAAAAAATATTATCTTGAAAAAGATCAGCATGAATTATTGCCTTAGGTAACTTATGAGGCCAATTTTTTTTTAGAAAAATTAATTCTTTTTCAATAGCATCTAAATATGGATCGTAAGCTTCACTTCTCTCTTTTTTGCATTTTATAAATATATTTTCCCAAGCATTAATGCTCATACTATTATTTCTCATGAGTTTTGATGATTTAGTAATATTTGTAAATCGTGCAATCATTGACCCTACTTCTTTACAATGATGTGGGAGGATTGACTGAAGTTGTTTTCCCTCAAGAAAAGAAATAATTACAGCAGACTTATCTTTTAAACTATTAATTGTAGTGCCATTGTTGTTTTCAATGGGAAGAGGGCAATCAAAGCCATGGGTAACCAGTTCTCTTTGAAGGTTCATAAAAAAAGGGAGCTCTTTTGGATTAACTCTTTTTTCAAAGACCGTTAAAATATAATCATGATGACTTGTAGTAATTTTATAATTTGTATTTTCTATACCTTCAACAATACCTTCGAATGACATTAGAGTGCCAATAGAGTATTGTTTTAAAAAATCTTCTATTTCTTGTTTTTCTAATTTAGTGAATACAGCCATTTAGATTGCTTCTTTTAGCTTTTGAGGAATTTTAAAATGAGTATTTTCTTTTTCATATTCTGACTCAATAATATTTAAATCAAATTTTTCTCCTATCTTTTGTAGCAATTTGCTCACAAGAACCTCTGGTGAAGATGCACTTGCCGTTATACCAATTTTAGAGGCATTAATAAGAACCATTGGATCAAAAGTATCAATATCATCAATTAGGATTGCATTTGATGACCCATAATTTTTTGCAACTTCCACTAAGCGCAGAGAATTGGAAGAATTTTTTGAACCTATGACAAAAAAGAAATCAGAGAACGCAGCAATATCTTTTACCGCTTCCTGTCTATTGGTAGTTGCATAGCAAATATCTTTTTTCTTTGGCTCTACAACATTTTTAAAATGTAATTTTATTTCATCAATGATGTCTTTTGTATCATCCACGGACAGAGTCGTCTGAGTTACGTAAGCAATTTGTTGATTTTTTTCAAATGGCAATTCTTTGACATCTTCTTTTTTTTCGACAAGATAGATATCTTTTGACGTTTGACCCATTGTTCCTATAACTTCAGGATGATTACGATGTCCAATTAAAATAACTGGTAAATTTTTTCTTTCAAAATTTTCAACTTCTCGGTGAATTTTACTCACTAATGGGCAAGTAGCATCATAATACAGTAAATTCATATTAGCTGCTTCTTCCGGTACTGATTTAGGAACACCGTGTGCAGAAAATATTACAGGTCGATCCAACTGATCAATCTCGCTTAACTCTTCAATAAATACTGCCCCTTCTTCCTTAAGATTATCGACAACATATTTATTGTGAACAATTTCATGTCGCACATACACAGGAGCCCCATATTTTTTGATTGCTTCTTGAACCATTAAAATAGCTCTTTCAACTCCAGCACAAAAACCTCTAGGTCCCGCTAAATACACATCAAGTTTTTTATTCATTTACATTTAATTTGAACTTACTTTATAAACATCCTAATATAATAACAAACACTATATTCATGAAAAAAATACTGATTTTACTTCTTTTTTTCAGCCTTATGGGTTGTAATACAATTGGTAAAAATAAACAAACATCAGAAGATTTCAGTTGTCCAAGAGTCTTCTTTTCATCTGAGGATAGGGTTTTTATTGATACCGCTGAGGGTGGCACTTCAATTGATGACATAACATATAAGGCTGAATTGAACAATTTTGCTTTTATTGACAAATGTCTGCAACAAAATGAGGCTGTTATAATTCCTCTTGATATACTCATCATTGCACAACCTATGGAGGTATTAAAGAATGGAGATGTATCTATCCCTCTTTATGCTGATTTATTGGATGAAAATGATCAAGTATTGGACACTCAATACTTTATGGTCTCTAAATCAATTAAAAAAAACTTTGATACAAAAAGTTTTATGGAAACGGATATAACAGATAGATTATATATAATTACAAAAAATTTAGAGACGAACCAAATAGTAATAGGTTTTATGCTAGATGATGAAAAAAGGCTGTTGTTAAATTAGTTTTTTAGAGCAGATCCAAGTTCTTGAATTGAGGTATTAATTAATTTTTGTTGCTCTTCAGTATTAAGTTTTTGTTGAAGAATAGTAATGGTTGCTTCAATAGCAGTCGATGTAATGTGTGATTGTATAAGGTTGTTGGCATCTCTTGTTAGCTGATCTATTTTTGCTTCCGCTAAAACTTGTCTTTTTGATATTTGATCTTTTAGCTTATCTTCTGCTAACTGTTCTATTTGCTTTACTTTACTTTCTGCCTCTTTTTCAATAGCTTGAATTTCTGATTTTACATCATTTTGGCGTTGTTTAATCTCACTTAAAGTAACCTGAGTTTCATTTTTAAGATTTTCTGCTTCTTCAATTTTGTCTTTGATGTCTTTTATTTGCGCATCCAAATTGGTAGTAAGCATTTTACGAACTGGATTAAAGACGGCGGCAATAAAAGCAACAAACGCAACTGCTACCCAGAATTGTGGATCAGAAAACATTAATTAATTGACCTTTCTGAGTTAGAGATAGCTTTTTTAATCTCATCATCAGACACATTAAATGAAGCAACTTTAGATAAAGTAAGTTTTGTAATTTGGTGAATTTGATCTTGAATTTGCGATACTGATTCACTTTTACTTTTGTCAATTGCTTTTGCTGACTCATCAATTTTTGTTTCAAGCTCTTTATCAAGTTTTTTTAATTCAGTTTGCGCTTTATCCTGTAACGCGATGGATGATGATTTAATCATCTCCGACGCATCAGTTCTTGCTTGTTTTAATTGCTTTTCAATTTCTTCTTGAATTTGTGACGCTTCAGCTTGAAGCTCTTTGGCTGCAGTTAAGTCTTCGGTTATTTTTCTTTCTCTTTTTTCAAGCACATTACCAATTCGTGGTAATGAAACACGCCATAAAAAAACGAATAGAAATGAAAACGTTACTACTAGCCAAAAAAGCTGTGAAACGAAAAATTCAGGATTTAATTGAGGCATCTATCTACTTTGATCTACTGTAATTAACCAAATAGAATAACTAGAGCAATAACAAGTGCAAATAGTGCAATTGCTTCAACAAGTGCGAAACCTAACATTGTCATAGTGAATACTTCACCACGAGCTGCTGGATTTCTACCAACTGCTTCAATAAATGAAGAGAAGATGTTTCCAATTCCAATTCCAGATCCGATAACACCAATAACGGCAAGACCGGCTCCGATAACTTTAGCTGCTTCAATTTCCATAAATCCTCCTAGATTTTAGTGTAAGTGGTATGCATCGTTGATGTATAAGCAAGTCAAAATAGCAAATACATACGCCTGCAAAAACGCGATTAATATTTCTAAACCAGTTAGTGCAACAATAAACGCAAGCGGAAGCGCGCCAGTGAAAAATGGCATTGCAACAACAAAACCAGCAAAGACCTTAAGTAATGTATGACCTGCCAACATGTTAGCAAAAAGTCTTACAGACAAACTGATGGGACGAGATAAATAAGAAATTACCTCAATCGGAATTAATAAAGGGTGCATATAGAAAGGAACACCAGGAATATAAAAGAAAGTAAAAAATTTTATTCCGTGATTAACAAACCCTAAAATTGTTACACCGATAAATACGACTGCTGCTAGAGCGAATGTAACAATAATGTGGCTTGTAAAAGTGAATTGATAAGGAACCATTCCCACCATGTTGCCAATCAAGACAAACATGAAAAGGGAAAACACAAAAGGAAAATATTTTTTTCCATTATCACCGACTGTATCACTTAAAAGTTGGGCAATGAAATTATACATTAACTCAGAAATTAACTGCATTCTTGATGGAATGATTGAACGCGGGTTAACAGTCAGAGTTAGAAAAAGAGTAATAACAGCAACAGTTATAACCATAGATAGAGAAGAGTTTGTAAAAGAAATATCATAGCTTCCTAATTCCGTATTTGAGTACGGAACGATCTCGAATTGCTTTAGTGGACTGTCTTTTGCTGCCATAAATTATCAGAATGAATACTTTTTATTTATTGTTTTTCAATGCGACGCATTACACGATAAACATTCAAAAATCCAGCTATTGCACCAAAAATAAAGAAAATAATTAAGCCAAAGGGTTTTGTGCCTAAATATTTATCCACAATAAGACCTATACCCACGCCAACCACCAAGGCTGCGATGATTTCGGTGCTAATCTTAAATCCAAATCCAGCACCACTTTGTTTTTTTTGCTTTGGAGGAGTGAAATTTGTTGTTTCTGCTGTGTCGATTCGTTCTTTTAACTTTTGTATTTTGTCGTCATCAACCATTACTCACCATCTTGCTCCCTGATTTCAATTGCTTTTTCTAGGTCAACAGAGACTAGTTGAGACACACCTTGTTCAGGCATTGTTACACCAAATAATCTATTCACCCTTGCCATTGTCATACGGTGATGCGTTATTACT
Source organism: uncultured Alphaproteobacteria bacterium (assembly GCA_902594815.1). Lineage (GTDB taxonomy): Bacteria > Pseudomonadota > Alphaproteobacteria > HIMB59 > CACPNW01. Next base: position 48,051 of record CACJNL010000007.1, read on the forward strand.
AAGAATTTTGTGCTTGAAGTTTTAGCAATCTCTTCTACTAAGCTGCAAAAACGATCGACATTTGTATCATCAAGAGGAGCATCCACCTCATCAAGGACACAAATTGGAGCAGGATTTGATAAGAATACTGCAAATAGAAGTGACAAGGCTGTTAAAGCTTGTTCACCCCCTGATAACAATGTCAAATTTTGTAATTTCTTACCAGGTGGGCTAGCATAGATTTCTAGACCTGCTTGAAGTGGATCTGACTCATCCGTAAATTTTAAATAGGCTTTACCGCCACCAAATAGTTGCACAAATAATTTTTGAAAGTTTTCATTTACGACACCGTATGCCGCAAGTAATCGTTGACGACCCTCCGTGTTAAGTGAGTCAATCGCTTCACGAAGTTTTGCAATGGCAGCTAGCAAATCACTTTGGTCTTTTTTAATTGAGGATACTTTTTCTTCCAACTCTTGAGACTCTTGCTCTGCTAATAGATTTACACCACCCAACCTTTCTTGTTCTGCAATTAATCGCTCTAAACGTCTTTCTAAATCATCTACCTCACCTAATATTTTGTTTGGATTTATTTCCGCAAGATCAAAAAGACCACTTAATTCTATTCCAATACGTTCTTTTACTTGAGAACTTAATTGTCTTATTGTTTCGTTAATTGTTTCAATGGAACCTTCTAGACGAATTTTTTCTTCACGCAATTCTGTAAGTTTCACTTCTTCTAATTTTAATTTTTTATTTATCTCATTAGCAGCTTGTTCTTGCTGTTGAAGTTCACCTGCAATTTTATCATATTCTCGTTTGTTATCATTGATGAGAGATTGCAATCTTGTTTTTTCAGTCGAAATAGTATTCGGCATAGAACGTAGCTCTTCTAAATCTTGATGAAGTTTGACCTCTCTATCTTTTAACTCATCAAGTCGTTGTTGTGCTTTAGATGAAATATCCATCCATTGTTGTTCTTCTTTCGTGAGTTGTTTTAATCTTCTATTCTTTAGTTGTTCTAAAACAGCTTTAGTAGATGAGTTTTGTTTTCCTTTAGACACATATCCATCCCATCGCCAGATTTCTCCCTCAAGACTCACTAAAATTTGGCCCGGTAAGAGATTTTCTTGTAAATTGAGTACTGAAGATTTTTCCTTGATTAAACCTACGAAATCTAGCTTTTTTTTTAAGTTTTCCGGGGCTTTTATAAGATTAGAGAATTTCGTTATTCCATCTGGAAAAACAGAATTTTGATTGTAGGTTAACACTCGCCAGTGACTAGCCTGCTCCTCATTGATAGATGCAATCAACTCATCTGAAAAAACAGCAGCCACTGCTTTTTCATAACCATCTTCAAAATCTAAGTAATCAATAATAGGATTGTTGTTACGCTGTGAACCAGTCTCGATATTGTCTTTATCGTTACTATCTAAAAATAAATCACCTTGTTGTTTTTCAAGAACAGATTTTTCTCCTCGCACTCTTTCCATGTTTTCTTTTGCATCATCGAATAAGAATTGCTCACGATCCATATCATTTTTTATTTGTTGAATTCGAATTTGTGTTTCTTCTACTGCACTATTGGCACGATCAATTTCTTTTTCTTGATTATCAAGATTGATAGTATGTTTTTGAAGTTCAGCAGCAATTTGACTTTCTTTAAGCCGCATGGTTGGTAAGGACTCTTGAACTTTTTCATATTCCACGTTAACTTTTGCTACTTCTTGTGTTTGATTGGAGACAAGACTGTCCTGATCTTTTAATTTAGCACTGACCTCTTCTAATTTTGTTTTTTCAACTTCCCACCGTTTATAAAATACAGCAGCTCTCGCTTTAGTAATATCTTTTTGAATATTTTTGTAACGTTCCGCTTGCTTTGATTGTTTTTTTAATACTTCTAATTGTTCTTCTTGAGCCTTTAATAAATCTTTGACTCGCTCTAAGTTTGTTTCAGTTGCATTTAATCTTAACTCAGCTTCATGCCTTCGTGAGTGCAAGCCTGTTATGCCTGCTGCTTCCTCAAGTAGATTTCTGCGTTGCTCTGGTTTGGCTGCTATAATAGCACCGACTCTTCCTTGACTTACCATTGAGGTAGATCTTGCTCCAGTAGCTGCATCAGCGAATAGAAGTTGGACATCTTTTAAGCGCACCTCTTTACCATTTACCTTGTATTCAGAACCTTCCCCTCGCCAAATACGCCGCGTAACCTCAATTTCATCACTTTGATTAAATAAACTAGGAGCTTGGCGATCGGTATTGTCTAGATCTATAGTTACCTCGGCAATATCCCAGGCAGGGCGTCCAGACGTTCCATTAAATATAACGTCATCTAACTCACTACCTCGCATTTGCTTGGGGGATAATTCACCCATAACAAAGCGAAAAGCCTCAACAAGATTAGATTTACCACAGCCATTTGGACCAACAATTCCTGTAAGACCTTGTTCAATAATTACCTCAGTTGGCTCTACGAAAGACTTAAAGCCTTTGACTTTAAGTTTCTTAAATTTAATCATTAACTATTCTGATAATATTTTATCAATGATTTGTCTAAATTCTTTTATATTTTTATTACCTTCTAAAATGTTGCCATTAACAACAAAAGAGGGGGTGGATTTTATATTAAATTCTTTTTGAGCAGCCATAACGCCCTCAAGAATTAAGTTTTCATTATCTAAATTACTATAACAGCTATCAAACTCATCTTTAGTCATACCGCCACTTTGCATAATTTTATAAAGTTCTTTTTTGCTAACTTTTGGATCTCTGTCAACCCAAGTATTTTGCAATTTATATAATGCATTCATGTAGTCGTAGCGCACATCTCCAGGAATACAGCGCATCATCATACTTCCGAGTAAAGCTGGATAATTAAAGGGATAATCACGGAAAACCATTCTTACTTTACCTGTATCTATGTACTCTTTTTTGAGGTCAGGAAGGGTGTTTGTATGAAAATTAGCACAGTGAGAGCAGGACATGGAAGCATATTCTATAATCGTAATAGGAGCATTTTCATCTCCGATAATAAAATCATCTTCGGTAATTTCTAAAGCGGATGTTTCATTAGCCAATACTAGCTTTGAAACAAATACGTTTAAAATAATCCAAAAAAATAGGTAAGTAAATTTCTTCATTTATTATCCTCTCTCTTAATTGATGCACCTAAATTAACAATAGATTTTTGAAGTTCTTCATCATGAATAAGGTCAATTTCATTTTTAATTATTTCTCTTTCTTCTTCACTAATTTTCATTTCATAAAGTTTATTATTAACTTTTGCTTTTGGAATATAGTTTTGCTGAAGTTTTAGATCAGCAATAGCTTTGTATCCAAAAAAACTATTAATTTTTTCAATGATTGTATCTTTATAGTGTTGAAATTCGACAGCGGCAGCAGGAGAAACTTTCACATGAAGAAAGTTTTTAAAGATAGGCTCATCAAGTTCATTAAACTCTTCAGTTACTCTTGAAATTCTATCTGGCTCTGAATGATCAGCAAAAAAAGTGCCAACGATTTGTGGCCATTTAGACATAATGAGGAACTCATTCTTCCCAAATTTGCTAGAGTACTTTTTATTAACCTTGGATAGTGTTTCTCCAATTTTTTTGGGAACAAATGTTCTATTTGACTCTGTCTTATTAATTTTCATTGTTATATAGATGTATACCACCAAACTGTGAAAGCAATAAGATAGATATGGAAAAAAAGATAATCTCCACATTACTAAGTTGGTATGCGAAATCAAAGCGAGATTTACCATGGCGATCTGATCATTTAGTCAATCCGTATTATGTATTTGTTAGCGAATATATGTTGCAACAGACTACAGTTCCTACCGTGAAAACACGTTTTGAAGAATTTATCAAAAAATGGCCATCAAATGATCAATTAGCAAAAACTAGTGAGACAAAAATTTTACAATTTTGGTCAGGACTCGGCTATTACTCACGTGCTCGTAATTTATTAAAAGCTGCAAAGATTATTCATAAAGATTATGACAACAAGATACCTGACACCTATGAAAAATTAATACAGCTCCCTGGAATTGGAGATTACACCGCAAAAGCAATTTTAGGAATAGCGTATAATAAATCCGTCATGCCTTTGGATTCTAATATTGAGCGCATTTTGGCACGGCTCTATGCCTTGAACCAACCCTTAATAAAAATAAAAAAAAAACTTCTAGAGAAATCAAATAATTTTATCTCCAAAAAGCACGCTTCAAAATTAATTCAAGCATTTATGGATTATGGTTCTATAATTTGTACTCCAAAAAATCCAAAATGCACTAATTGTAAGATTCAAGAATACTGTCTTAGTTATAAAAAAAATATTCAATCAATTATTCCAACAAAAATATCAAAATCAAAAATAAAACCAATACAATATACAAGATCATACGTATGCATAAATGAGAAAAACGAAATTTTAGTGCGACAACGTCCATCAAAAGGAATGTTGGCTTCAATGTTAGAAGTACCAAATGATATATGGAGGACAAAAAAAAGTTTATTAAAAAAAGATGATGTAATTAAAAAAATCAAACAGCCTTTTATTAAAAAAGGCTTAATTAAATATTCTTTTAGTCACTTTGATTTATATTCAGATATTTATTTCACGCGCATTAAAAAAAATAACTTTGCGAAGAGTAGATGGCTAAGAGTTTCTCTTTATACTAAGTCCCAATTACCCACGGTGATGAAAAAAATTGTAAAACAAGCGCTACTTAAGACTGAATAAGACTAGACTAAACTTGGTTATTTAATTAAAAAAAAATGATGAATGAAGTTTTTCCTCAGGGATATGCTTGGCTTGATGGTAATTTTTCTGAGTTATCAAAAGCAAAAATACCAATTCTAGACTGGGGATTTTTGCGATCTGATGCCACGTATGATGTTGTCCATGTATGGAAGGGCCGCTTCTTTAGATTGGATTTACATATAGAACGTTTTTATAAATCAACACAAAAACTTCGTATGCCATGTCAAATGGATAAGAATGATTTAAAAAAAATTTTAGCCGGTTGTGTCAAAAAAGGTGGTTTAGAAAATGCGTATGTTGAAATGATTCAAACAAGAGGAGTGTCACCTAATTTTGTCAGAGATCCAAGACAGGCATCACCCCGCGTCATGGCTTTTGCTGTTCCTTTTGGTTGGATATTAAAACAAGAAGATTTTGAAAAAGGCTTAGATGTTTTGTTAACAGACATTAAAAGGATACCTCCAAGCTCAGTTGATCCCACTATTAAAAATTATCATTGGATGGATTTGGTAACAGGGATGTTAAATGCGTATGAAAAAGGAAATGATACGGCAATATTGGTGGACGAAAATGATAATATTACTGAAGGACCTGGGTTTAATTTATTTTGCGTTGATGAGACAGGTGTTTTTACTCCTGATCACGGCGTGTTAGAAGGTATTACAAGACAAACAGTATTTGATTTAGCGAAGGAATTAAATATTCCCATTTCTAAAAAACCAATTTCCATTGATCAATTAAAAAGTGCTAAAGAATTATTTGCAACCTCAACAGCTGGAGGCGTCATGCCAATCACTAGAGTTAGTGGTAACAAAATTAATTTTGGTGAAGTAGGAAACATTACAAGACAAATTCATAAATTGTATTGGGAAAAGCACAGTGCAAAAGATTGGAGTGAGTCAGTAGATAGTATATTGAATTAGTTAATTATATTTTTTTTAATACGGTATTCAGATCTTACTTCATCTAACAAAGTTGATTTCGATTTATCTTTAAGGTGCCAAAAGTCCCATCCATTACAACTAGGAAGACCTTGAACTTTTGCCCCCATCTGATGAATAGATCCTGATAAATTTTTTATTTTAAGAGTTCCATCAATACCTACTGTAGCTTTGAAGCGTTCTTTTTTATCGGTAAGTACCGCTCCAGGTGGAATGATACCTTGCTCTACTAATTCACCAAAAGGAACTTTTGGTAAATCTTTTCTGCTCTTTTCAATTTTTACAACATGATCTTCAAGCTGTTGCGTATTTTTTAATCTTTTTTTTGCAAGCTTGATGTATTCTTTATCTTGTTCAAAACCAATAAAATTTCGTTGTAATTTCTTTGCCATGACTGCTGTTGTACCGGATCCTAAAAAAGGATCAAGAATAGTATCGCCTACATTAGTAGAGGATAAAATAACTCGGTAAAGAAGAGCTTCTGGTTTTTGTGTTGGATGTGATCGCTGATTATTATCTTCTCTTAATCTTTCTTTTCCAGAGCAGATTGGTATGTGCCAATCACTTCGCATTTGTTTTCCCTCATTTAACTCTTTTAAGTTTTGGTAATTAAACGTGTATTTTGCTTTTCTTGAAGTGGTGCACCACAGTAATGTTTCATGCGCATTCGTAAAACGCGTTCCTCGAAAATTTGGCATAGGATTTGTTTTGTGCCAAATAATGTCATTAAGGATCCAAAAACCAAGATTTTGTATAGATGTTCCGAGGCGCAAAATATTATGATAACTCCCAATTACCCATAGAGCACCCCCATCTTTTAGAACTCTTTTACATTCTTGTATCCACATGAGACTAAATTCATCATAAGCTTGATAAGTATCAAATTTATCCCAATCATTAGTGACTGCTTCGACGGTTGTTTGATCTGGTCGGTACAGTGTTTCTCTTAATTGCAGATTATAAGGCGGATCAGCAAAAATTAAATCAATAGATTTATCTGGAATTTTTTTTAGTAGTTCTAAACTATCTCCTTGTGTAATTGAATTTTTCTTAAACATCTAAAAAGAATCTTTAAGGAGATACGGAATCTCGTCAACGGAGTTATCAACAGGGCGAATCTTTAGTTATGGATAAGTGACTTAATTGGTTCAAAAGTTTTTCTATGATGAATTGTTGGACCTAATCGGTGTATATTCTCAATATGCATTTTTGTTCCGTATCCAGCATTTTTTTCCCAACCAAAATCTTGAAATTTGAGAGATAATTTTTTCATGAGTCGGTCTCGGTGCACTTTGGCAATAATTGAAGCTGCGGCTATCGATAATGATTTATCATCACCTTTTATAACTGATTGTTCTTTGTAAGATTTGTAGTTGAGTGAAAAATTTCCATCAATTAATAGATAGGCGTTCTCCATATTGAATTTATCTACCACTCTTTTCATGGATAGCTTTGTTGCTTCTAGAATGTTTAATTGATCAATCTCCTCAACATTGGCAATACCAAGATGGTATTTAATTATATTGTCTTTTTTTAAGCTTTGAAGAAAATTAAAGGACATGTCTCTTTTTTTTTCAGATAATTTTTTTGAGTCTCCAATATAATCATTAAACTCATTTTGAATTTTATAATTCTTGAAATAACAGCCACAACTAACAACTGGTCCAGCTAAAGGGCCACGCCCCACTTCATCAAGACCTATAACTGGATGTTCTAAATTAGTCTCAATAGAAAAGTCTGGCACTATTTTTCACTAAGTCTTGGCATTATCTCAACAAAGTTACAAGGACGGTGTCTAATATCCAGTTGGTATTGAAGAATTTCATCCCAACCATCCTTGCACGCACCTTTTGATCCAGGTAAGCAAAAAACATATGTGGTATTGATTAATGCTGCCATTGCACGCGATTGAATTGCGGAAGTTCCAATTTTAGAAAAACTGACTTGTCGAAATAACTCACCAAAACCCTCAATCATTTTGCTAGCAAGATCACTTACTGCTTCTGGTGTTGTGTCTCTTCCGGTCAATCCAGTGCCACCTGTTGTAATAATACAATCAATGTCTGTTTTGGTGGATAGTGCTTGAATTGTTTCTTTAATAATTTTTATATCATCAGGGATAATTTTTTTTTCGATACAATGATGTCCTGCTGTACTAATCCGCTCTTTAAGAAGCGCACCTGAAGTATCAGTTTCTTCTGTTCTTGTATCGGAGATAGTTAATATAGCAATATTAATCGGGACAAATTCTAGAGATGTATTAATAGCCATAAGTATTTAATAAAGGGGATCTTGGCCATTAGCTAGCATTTTTAGAGATGTCATTTCTTGATTATTTTTATTTTGATAAATCCAGTATTTTGTTAATATTTTCTCAATAAACCAACGTGTTTCTCTAGATGGAATGCTTTCCATAAAAAATAGGGGATCTTCTAAAAAATTTGTTTCTTGCTTCCATTTTTTTAAATTTCCAGGTCCTCCATTATATGCGGCTGCTAAATATATTAAGTTATTGGATACAATCTCTAGACCTAAAAGATATTCTATATATTCTTGACCCACTTCAAGATTTATTTCTGGCACTTTTAAAATATTAGAATTATTTCCCTTCACATCTTTGCTTGATGTAATAAATTTGGCTGTAGAAGGCAGAACCTGCATTAATCCCATGGCCCCTTGGTTACTTTTTGCAGAAGCGTTAAACATCGATTCTTGATGCATAAAGGCATAAATTAATTCTTTATCAATACTAAAGCCGCCTCTAGGCTGCCAAATGGGAATTGGATAATATAAATTTGTATCCATCATTAATCCAAATTGCTCTAGTTTATTTACAATTTTTAATTGAGTGTAAGCTAAATTAAAATGCTGAGCTATATTCACAGATTCTTCTGCGATCTCTTTGTTCAAAACAGAGTTAATGTGAACTATTTCTTTTTCTAACTCATCATTTAAACCTACTTGAATTAAGGATTGTAATCTTCTTCCTGAGGGAAGATTAAGAAGTTTACTATTAGAAGTGTTGAATGTTTTTTTAGTTTTCCATTCTATTTTTTCTTCGACACCCAAAATCTCTAGAGCAAGCATGCCGTAAAAGCTATTTGGATTTTGTGATGCACGCTTTAGCCAAAAATTAATATTATCATACTGACCAAGTTTAGCGTACGATCTGGCTGCCCAAAAACTCCCAGAAGTTTGATGCCAAGCATCATCTTTCAAACTAATAGAAAATAAAGAGAAAAAATCTGCTGCTTGTTGGTATTCCTCTAAACGCCAAGAAGCTAATCCTGCCGTCCATGCTGCGTAGGGTACCTGCATTGAAGAATTAACCAACGCCTCACTTGCATACTTTATTGCTAAGTCATTCTTGTTAGCTAAAAAATATCCTTTTGCTATTAATTCTTTTTGTTGATCAAGCTCGACTTGATCAAGAAGGATATTCACGTCTCTTTGCTGTAAAATTTTTACCGCTCCAGTTGGCCATCCTCTATTCACCCTTGATTTAACGGCATTGATTAGTTTTTGCTTTTCAAGACGTTGATTTTTTGACAGTTTTTTTGAACTTTTGTAAGTTGTGGATTTCTTTGTGACTATTTTATCACCTACAATGCCATTTGGTTTAATTGGTTTATTAGGACTCTTATATCCCTTCGGCATCCTCTTTATAGCAAGTCGATATATTCTTTTTGCTTGAGGGTGATCATTATATTTTTTTAACCAATAATATAATTCTAAATATTTTGAGCGGTAACACGTTGGGTGTAAGTAGCGTTGGGCCAAGATATGCCCCATCAATGTTTTATCTTTTATTTTTAAAATATGTTTATTGGCACTTTTCCATTTACATGCCTCTTGGAAATTATAAGCGAAGCGATAATTTGTAATATCTTCTTGAGATAAAATATTTTGTGTAAAAATATCATTATATTTTGCAGCAACAGTTTCATCAAAGGCGAAGCTTAATTTACAAAACATTAAAATGTAAATTCCAAATAAAATTTTAGGAAAACAATTAATTTTCATTTAATTTTTTTTGTAACATTTGTAGATCGCTCCACGCTTCTTTTTTATAATTTGGTGATCGAAGTAAAAATGCCGGATGATAAGAAACTAAAACATTAATAGGTGTTCCTAAGTTAGGCGTATTATATTCGTACCACTTACCTCTTAATTTACCTAAACTCAGAGGTGTTGATAATATTGCTTTGGCAGCAGTTGTCCCCAATAAATATAAAAATTTTGGCTTAATAATTTCTATTTGTTTTTGGAGAAAAGGTAGAAATTCTAAAATTTCTTGATTGGTTGGTGTTCTATTTTGAGGAGGTCTCCACGGCACTACATTTGTTACATAAACATCTTTTCTGTCTACATTAATCGCTAAAAGCATTTTATTAAGAAGTTGACCAGCCCTACCCACAAAGGGAATTCCTTGTTCATCCTCCTCTTGTCCAGGCGCTTCCCCAATAATCATTAGATTGGAGTTTACATTTCCATTGTACAGAACCAATTTTTTAGCTTTATTTTTTAATGAACTTTCATGATTGGTGATTATAGGAATTAAGTCATCAATTCCTATAATTTCATCAAATTTTTTTATATCTTTTTTTTCTGGAGATTTTGATTGATTTTCTTGAGTTTCTAACAAATTGTTTGGTGTTTCCTTTAAAAAAGTATGTACACCAGACTGTATCAAAAAATCGTTATATTCTTTATTTGATTGAAACATTAAAAAATTAAATTAATTATTTTTGATAGGATATATTAAATTATTTGCAAATGCTAAAAAACTTTAAACTTTTTATTTATCTTTATATTTTTCTTTTTTCTAAAGCAATTTTAGCATCAAGTAGTGCATCATTCTTAATCTCTCAAACTGCATTTAATAGTTATGATTTTAGTCAAGTTTTGTATGAATATAGCACAAACCAAAATGGAGATTACAAAAGTGACTATTTAGATGAACTGATTTCAGCTGTTGTTACAGAAGATTTTAGAGTTGCAGAAAAAATTGCAGAAAAAATTTTGAATATGGATCCTGATAATCAAGAAGCAAAATTAGTTCAAATGAGTAACGCGTATCACAATAATAGATTAAATAATCTAAATTCTCTTCGCTTAGATAGCTCAAATAATAAAAATGAGTTGTTGGAATTTCTTTTCTATCAAAATGATAATGTAAAAAATAAATCTAGTGTAAGTAATTCTTTTCTCGATATTGTAAGATCCTCCTATGCCAAAAGAGATGTAAATTATTCTCAAAATTATAATTTTTTACTTTTTTATGCATCATTATCTATTTTAATAAATAATCAGAACTTTGAGGCTATTTTTATAAAAGGACAATTATTGCAATTAATTGATGATTTTGTTTTTGCAGAAAAAACTTATTTAAAGATCCCTGAAAATAGTGAATATTTTATTGATGCCCAGAGAAATATTGCTTTTAATTACTCTCGAGAGAGTGTTTTTTTTGATGCAGAAGATAAAATTATAAAAATAGTTAAAAAAAATAATTCTGATTATGAATTAAAAAAAATTTTAGCTGATTTTTACAGAATCAAAAAAAAATATAATGCTGCAATTAATTTATATACTGAATTATTAGAAGATAATTTTGAAGATGCCTGGTCTATGTTTTATTTGAGGGGTATTTGTTATGAGCGATCTGACAATTGGGATAAAGCTGAAAAAGATTTTATTGAGTCCTTAAAATTGAAAAGAAATTCTCCAGATGTATTAAACTATTTAGCTTACGGTTGGATAGAAAGGGACATGAAAATTGATGAGTCATTTGTGATGTTAACAGATGCGCATAATGCAAATCCTGATAGCTATTATATATTAGATAGTTTGGCTTGGGTTTACTATAAGAAACAAGATTACAAAAAAGCAGCAGAGCTAATGGAAGAAGTAATCGATATGGTTCCTGGTGAAGCTATCTCTTTAGATCATCTTGGAGACATCTATTACGCAATGAATAGAAAAAGAGAAGCTTCATTTTTTTGGAAACAAGCTAAGGATTTAGCTTCACCTGAAGATGATATTATTGAAAAAATTGAGAAAAAATTAAAAGAATATAATGCAACCTAGCTTCAAAGAACTGTCTCCTGCAAAACTCAATTTATTTCTAAAAATAGTAAGCAAAAGAGATGATGGATATCATAATATAAGAAGTGGAGTAACTTTGATTAATTTATTTGATGAGGTGATTGCAGAAAAAGATGACAAATTTAGTGTTAAGTACACAGGTGAGTTCGCTCCTCAGAATAATAAATTTAAAGACTGTATAGTCGAAAAAATTTTTTCTAAGCTTGATATTAAAAAACCAAATTATGCATTTACTATAAAAAAGAACATACCAATTATGTCAGGGTTGGGTTCTGCGTCATCAAATGCAGCTTGTGTTATCAGGATTTTAGAAAAGTTAAATTATTTAGATCTAAAAAAGAAAAATTTTAGTGCAGTTGGTGCTGATGTTCCGTTTTTTATAAATAATCAAGACTCTTTAATCAGGGAGATAGGTAATATTACAATTAACCAATCTTTTCCTAAATATTTTTTTTTACTTATTAAGCCTATTCAAAATAGTTCAACTAGAGAAATGTATGATCAAATTAAATCAGCTAAATTAAATTTTGATCTAAACTTTGATACTGATGAAATCAATGAAGGTGATAATGGAAATGATTTTGAACCTTTTTTAGAGAAACATTCAAAAGAAATTAGCAATCTTTTAAAGTTTATGAAAAGTCTTCCAGAAACTATTTTTGTGAGATTGACAGGTAGTGGTTCATGCATATTTGCTGCATTTGAATCTAAAATACTAGCTGATGAGTCTCTATCAATTTTTAATAAAAGATTTCCATTGATATGGTCAAAAGTTGTAGAAAATAACTTTATATAAATTAGAAGAAATTTGACTTATTTCATGTATATATTGTATAGGGTCTTTTTCTTGGGGCGTCGCCAAGCGGTAAGGCATCGGTTTTTGGAGTCGACATTCGCAGGTTCGAATCCTGCCGCCCCAGCCAAATTTTCAAGCTTCTATATTTATTCAAACCATTTGTAATCAAGGATTTTCCAATACTGATTTATTATTGGTTGATAAAATTTTATATTTAATAATTCCAATGAATATACTCCCCATATATTTTGTTTAGTTACCCATCCTTTTATTCTGTCATTTTTGATCTTGCACCAGTTTGTAATACATTCATTGAGTTTAAGTATGTTGTTTTTTTTTATTAATCCTATTTCTTTTCCGTTTGGCCTATTATAAATTTTGATATCAGCATCAGATTTAATTTGAACAAGTACAAATCTATCACCTTTAATTAAACTTTTGTGCAACCAACCTATATTTCCCTCATGATCTTTGGTTTTTCTCCAAACATCAAACTCATCAATTATTTCCAAAGGTAAATTTTTTTTAATGTATTTTAGTTCTATAGGATAATTTATACTTGGACCCACCCTTAAATTAGCATCATTAGATTTTAATGCAACAAATCTTGGTAGTTCTAAGTTCGTTACAGGTCCTTTTTTTGCATTAACATTGAAAGGTATTAATATGCTTAAAATTATTATTAATATTTTCATCTAAAACCTTATACCATTAACCATTTGTTGTTATTAATTATTAAATATATATTAGTAAATAAATTAGCGCCCGTAGCTCAATTGGATAGAGCGCCAGACTACGGATCTGGAGGTTAGGAGTTCGACTCTTCTCGGGCGCGCCAAGTATCAAGCCAAATTCTTCTCTGTGACAAGTTAAAAAAAAATTAGCGTGTCACTCTGCTGTCTCTATTTACATTAAGATTTTTATTGTTTAATTATTTTATCAAAAATGAATAAATTTATTTTTTTACTAGTTCTGTTCTTTTGTTCTCAATCATTTAGCCACGGACCAATAATAATAGGAAAAAATGGCTGGAAGCAAGTCCCTCCTCAAGAAGTGAATGTTTCAATGTTTGATCCAATTTTAAATTCTATTGAACCTATCGGTTATAAAGGTCATGGGAATGTTGGTGCTGGTGTTGATGGAGAAGCTTTATTTTGGGATAATAAAGATATTTGTGGACTTGTAGCATTTTTAAGAGTTTATGATTTTAATTGGGCTTTCGATGCTTCAGACTTTCTTGGTGCAAAATTAAAAAAACTTGTACATGACGTCCAAGATGAAATGCCTAATCAAATGCTTAA
>CACJNL010000008.1 GCA_902594815.1 uncultured Alphaproteobacteria bacterium
TATCTCATTTTATTAATGAAACTTTAAAAATTAAATAAGATTAATTTATAAAAGATTATAAAATTTAGTCTGGTCTTTTCATTGTGAATTTTGAACTCACTGTTGTATATTCTGAGTAACCCATTCTTGCCACATACCTCATTGCAACACTATCAACACGGCCTTTTTTGATAAATTTATCTTTTATAAATATACCCATCACTTCTCCAACAATCATTGTTGTGTATTTTTTTGAATTTGATTTTAATTTCAATGTTTTTAGAAGTTTACATTCTAAATTAACTGGACTGTCAGCGACCGAAGGAGGCTTTACAAGTCTTGATTTCCTTTTTTTTAGATTAGCAATCACAAATTCATCTTGATCCTTAAAAGCATCTAAGGATGAAAGATTCATTTGTTTACGTGTTATTGAAGTAGCAAAATTTACTACAAATTCTTTTGTCTCTAATATGTTTGCAAGACTATCCTTAAATTTTGATGGTAGTTCTGGTGCCGCAGAAGCAAACATTATTTGAGGAGGATCATCAGCAATAGCATTAAAATAGGAGTATGGAGCTAAATTTGCATTACCTTTTTTATCAACTGATGAAATCCACCCGATTGGTCTTGGAAAAATTAATGACTTAAAAGGGTCTATCGTAAAAGGATTTTTTTTTGGTGTATAGAACATGCTATTATTTTTATAATAGTATGTAACAATACCCTCAAAGCCAAGAGATTTTTAATTTATACGCGACTGAATTTGTTCTATTTTTTCCAAATTTTTTATTGGTCCAATACTAGAAATAGTTATGGGACCCTTAACAATTTGTTTTGCTATTTTTTCAACAGATTCTTTTGATACTGCATTAATTTTTTCAAGAGTTTCTGAAGGCTCTATTATTCGTCCAAAAACTAATAACTGTCGAGCTGCGCTTTCACAACGCCTAAAGGCACTTTCTCTGCCCATCATTAAACTAGCTTTAAGTTGTGCTTTACCTCTATTAATTTCTTTTTCCGAAATTGAACTTGGGCTTGTATTTAATTCATTGCACAAAACTGGAATTAAATCATTAATTTGATTATCTCCAGTACCACAGTAAATTCCAAAGACTCCAGTATCTGTGTACGCAGCACTAAAAGCGGATATACCATAAACAAGACCTCTTTTTTCCCTAATTTCTTGAAATAATCTTGATGACATACCTCCACCCAATAATGATGAGAAAACTAAAAGAGAATAATAATCATCATGATGATAATCAATACCTTCAAAACCTAAAAGTAAATGAATTTGTTCTAATTTTTTTTCTTCACGATATTCACCAGAAATATAATTTGCTTTTTCTCGGTTATTTGCATTTCCTACAGGAAGTTTAGTGCAAGATTTTTTAATCATTTCAACAAATTCATCATGGTTGATTTTTCCAGCAGCACTGATAACCATTTTTTTTGGATTATAATTATTCATCATAAAACTTTTAACTTCATCACGAGAAATATTTTTTATAATATCCGTTTTACCTAAAATAGATCGTCCCATTGGTTGTTTTGGGAATGCTTTTTCTTGCCAATAATCAAAAATCATATCATCAGGTGTATCTAAATACATTCCTATTTCTTGAATGATAACACCACGCTCACGATTAAGCTCATCTTCAGCAAAGGTAGAGTTTTGTAAAATATCTGTTAAAATATCAACACCATAGTGTAAGTCATCAGCAAGTAATTTAACATAATAGGCCGTTATTTCTTTTGAGGTATAGGCATTAATGTCACCACCAACATTTTCAATTGTTTCAGCTATTTGAAGAGCATTTTTTGTTGTTGTGCCTTTAAATGCCATATGTTCCAAAAGATGTGCAACTCCATTATTTGTTTCAATTTCATCTCTTCCTCCAACAGCATTCCATATACCCATAGAGATTGTTTCTAAACCAGGCATATTTTGTGTTACAATTCTTAATCCGTTATCAAGTTCTGTAATTTTCTGCATTTTATAAAGTTGATAAAATTAGTGATTTTAGTTTTTGTTTGTTATTTTCTAATATAGTCATCTTTTCTTCTTTATCAAAGAGATTAGCTAATTCTTTTGGTAAAACTGGTGACTTTCCTATTGCTTCTTCAATTGCATTTCCAAATTTGGCAGGATGGGCACAAGCTAAACTAACCCAAGGTTCATTTTCATTTTTATCTAACAACACACTTAAACCAGTAGCAGTATGGGGGTCAGACAAATAATCATATTTATCGTTAATTAATTTTATAGTACTAAGAGTATCTTGATCATTTACAGCAGTAGTCAAGTAAATAGACTTAAGATTATCTATAATACTTTTTTCAAAGGTATATGATCCAGTCTTTGAAAATTCTTGAAACATATCTTTTATAGTGTCACTGTTTCTGTTTGCGCTTTCAAATAACTGCCTTTCAAAATTGCTGGAAATCTGTATGTCCATACTAGGGCTAATAGTTTGTGTAACAAGATTTTTTTTCATCAAACCTTGAGCAATTGAGGAGTGTAAAATATCATTTTGATTTGTAGTGATATGCAACTGTTGAATTGGCAATCCCATTTTTTTTGCCACATTTGCAGAAAATACATTTCCAAAATTTCCAGATGGAACAATAAAGTTTATTTCTTCTATATCAATCTGGAGACAAGACCAATAATAGTAAACAACCTGCGCCATAAGTCGTGCCCAATTAATAGAATTTATAGCAGTCAAAGAAGTGTATTGTTGTAGTTCATCATCAATAAATAATTCTTTAACAATTTTTTGACAATCATCAAAAGTACCCTCAATAGCAACATTAAAAATATTTTCATCCAATACTGTTGTCATTTGTCTTCGTTGAACTTCTGAAACTCTTTTATGTGGATGTAAAATAAATACATTAATATCTTTTTTTCCACGAAACGCATGAATAGCTGCAGATCCAGTATCTCCTGATGTGGCTCCAAGAACTGTTAATTTTTTTGAAGCTTTAGGTAAAGCATGTGAAAATAAATTTCCTAAAAATTGTAATGCATAGTCTTTAAAAGCAAAGGTTGGGCCATAAAATAACTCTAAAATATATTTATTTTTTTCTATTGATGTTACTGGGGCAGTTTTTGAATGGGAAAAGTTAATATATGATTTATTTACAATTTTTCTTAAATCTACTTCAGTAATATCTTCTTCAACAAAGGGGTGAATAATTTGAACAGCAACTTCTTCATAGGATTTGCTTTTCAATGAATCTAGATCCACATTTGGCCATTCATACGGAAGAAATAAACCTCCTTCTTTTGACAAACCTTGAAATAAAATTTCAAAAAAAGAACATTGAAGACTGCTATTTCTTGTGCTTAAATACTTCATTTAGAGATAACGATTTTTAATATAGTCCATAAAATATTTAGCATTTAATTCTGAATTTGTAACCTGCTGAAGTATTTCATTTGTTGAGTATAAGCTTGCTTTTGAGTGTATATTTAATTTTAACCATTCAATTAATTCATTAAAATTACCTTTTTCAACTTGTCGATCTAAATTTTTAATATCTTCTCTGAGTTGAGACGCTAACTGCGCAGCAGTCAATGCTCCTAGAGAATAAGTTGGAAAATAACCAAATAATCCAGCATACCAATGCACATCTTGAAGACAGCCATTAGAGTCATTATCGACTTCTTTTGCAAATAATCTTTTGTATTCCTGATTCCATAATTCAGGTATGTCTTTTAAATTAATATTTTCATTAAAGATTTTTTGCTCAAGATTAAAACGTAAAATAACATGTAAAGGATAAGTAACCTCATCTGATTCAACGCGAATATAAGATTTATTTACTCTTGTTCCAATTTTGTAAATATTTTCAGTATCCCAGCAATTCTCAGTAAATTTAAAATTATTTTTTAATATTTCAGATAAGAATTTTTTAAACGCTTTTGATCGCGTAATTTGCATTTCAATAAGCAATGATTGACTTTCATGCATTGCCATACCACGAGATTGTCCAGCAGGTTGATACTTCCATTCAGAGGGTAAATTTAATTCATACATTGCATGGCCTGTTTCGTGCATAATTCCTTCCAGTGATGAGAAGGGATCTATTTCATTATAGCGTGTTGTAATACGAATATCTTGGTATGCTCCTCCACAAAAAGGATGCTGACTTGTATCTAATCTTCCTCGATTAAAATCAAAACCTATCTTTTGCATTAAAAACAATCCAACTTCTTTTTGTTGCTCTTGAGTCATAAGATTACTAATTGAAATTATTTCTTCGTTTTTCTGTTTATCAATAATTTGATCAATAAGAGGCGACAAAAATGTTTCTAAATTTTCAAAAATAGTTTTAATTTTTTTTTCATTTGCTTGAGGTTCAAATTTATTAATCAACGCTTCATAAGAAGAACAATTTAATTTTTCTGAAAGAATAAGAGATTCTTGTTTTGTTAAAATTACTAATTCCTCTAAAAATGGTAAAACAGTTTTGAAATCTGATTTTTTTCTGGCTTCTTCCCAAATACCCACACACTTTGCAGAAGCACTTGATATTTTTTCAACTAAGTCAGAGGGAAGAGAGGATGACATAATATATTCTCTCTCCATTTCACGAAGGTTTGCCCTGTTTTTATCATCTAAGCTTTCATCCTTAGCTTTGAGTATTAGTTCACCAACCTTATTTGAAGAAATTAATTGATGACGAACTTTAGAGAGATAGGCTAATTGTTCTGCTCTGTTTTCACGGGAATTTTTAGGCATCATAGTTGACATATCCCAATGTAAAATTCCAGCTATATCAGAACTTAATGCAGCGTCATGAAAAATGTTTTTTAATTGATTGTAGGAGCTCATTTATTTTTTTTCAGATAAACTAAAAATAAAACAAAGAAAGCAAAACTCATCAAAAACCAAGTAATTGCATATTGAAGGTGGTTATTTCTAAAGGTTGGTTTTAGCTCTGAAGGGATTAAAAAAGACTCCTCACGAACAGACATATTTTTTATAAAATACTCTTTATTTATTTCTATATTTAAAAAGTTCTCAATCTCATACAAATTATAAGTATACCACTCATTGGAAATAAAATTATTAATAGGTGTAAATAATTTTGCTTCTCGAGGATATCGGATATAACCTATTATTTCTTCGGTAAATATTGAGTTGTTCCTTGAGAAATATTCATGATTATCTTCTGCGTACCAACCCTCATCGATGAGAATTTTTTCATTTCCTATTGTTGTTATGATACTTGCTAATCTATATCCATTTTTACCATTAAGTGTTTTTGCAGGGAAAAAAATTTTATAATTTCTATTAATTTCTCCTTTTACTCTAACTTTTAAGAATTCAGTTTTATCTGCAATATTTAAATTTACAGCTGGTCTTAATGATGTTTCCTCAAAGGTTCTAATTAAATTTTCTTTCCACTCAAGTCGGATAAGTTGCCAAATACCTAGACCAATAGTCAGGGTAATACAAAATAAAGAAAAAACTATGAACTTATAAGAAGACGATTTAAAAATTTATGCACCCCAAATATAGACACAAACATATAAAAACAACCAAACAACATCAACAAAATGCCAATACCATGCAGCAGCTTCTAATCCAAAATGCCTGTCAGGAGTCATGTGATTTTTATAAACTCTAAATAAGCAAACTGCTAAAAATGCTGTTCCTACCATTACATGAAAACCATGAAAACCTGTAGCCATGTAAAATACAGAAGGATATATTCCATCAGTAAACTTGAAGTAATGATGAAATGCTTCATAATATTCAAATGCTTGAAGTAATGTGAAAGCTACTCCTAAACCGACAGTTAGCCATAGAGCTTGAATCGCTTGATCTCTGTGCCCTTCTCTAACAGCATGATGAGCCCATGTACATGTAGTTCCGGACATTAATAATATGAGTGTATTCAAGAAAGGAATATCTAATGGATCAAATGTTTTGATGCCTTCAGGAGGCCAAACTCCAACAGCTCCATTTGTA
This sequence comes from uncultured Alphaproteobacteria bacterium, assembly GCA_902594815.1. Lineage (GTDB taxonomy): Bacteria > Pseudomonadota > Alphaproteobacteria > HIMB59 > CACPNW01. The sequence continues at coordinate 5,967 of CACJNL010000008.1, forward strand.
TCATACGTCTCAACAAACTCCTCAATTGGAAGTTTAGGTGTAAGACTCGCATCAAAAAAAGCCCAGAAAAATGCAACAAAGAACATAACTTCAGATGCAATAAATAATGCCATTCCGTATCGCAAACCAAGCTCAACAACGGGAGTATGAGCTTGTTGAAAAGTCGACTCTTTTACAACATCTCTCCACCACAAAAACATTACTGTTAATAAACCTATTGTACCAAGTATTAGTAACCATTTGGTGTCGTAATGCATGTAGAACACTAGTCCAGCAGCCATTGCTAATCCAGCTATAGAAGACAGAAACGGAAGTGGGCTTGGATCAACTAAATGATAGGGATGTTTTTGTCCTACAGAAGAATTTTCACTCATAAAATTAACTACTCTATATATTTAAAAAACGTATATGACAATGTTATCGTATCAATATCTGCCATGCCAGGGTCATCAGTAATTGCTGGATCAATGTAAAAAACTACAGGCATTTTTACTGACTGATTTGGCTCAAGTGTTTGTTTTTCAAAACAAAAACATTGTGTCTTAATAAAGTAAGGACCAACCTTTTCAGGAAGGACATTAAATGTCGCAGTGCCTGAAGTGGTTTCACTAGAAAGATTTGTAGCTTGATATTCAACTAATTTGTTTTCACCTATTTTAAAATCAATGTCTTGAGGTGCTTCAAATGACCAATTTATACTATCATTTACATCAGCATTAAATTGAAGCTTAATTTCTTGATCAAGGGTAATTGTTGAAATGTTCTCAGAAAAACTAGTTGTTCCTCCATATCCAGTTACTCGACAAAATAAATTATATAATGGTACTGAAAAGGCAACAAGTACAATCATTAAAAAAACTATTGTGAATAAAATAATTACAGTACGCTGTTGTGATGTCACTTACACCCCAAGTATGTTGGCCTTATACATTGTCCATAAGTAAAAAAAGGCAACAATAGCAAGTAAAATTAACAAAGTAATAAAATTCTTCTTCTTTGGTTTCTTCATAATAAAATTAAATTATCGATTAAAAGAGCGCTAAATAAACTAAATAAATAAAATATTGTTAGTGCAAAAAATCTTAAACCTTCTGCATTTGGTTGATCTTTTAACTCAACTGATTTTTTTAATTTAAATGCACTTCTGATTAAAACAAAATTTAGGACACTTGCTATAAACAAATAGAGATAGCCAATAAGATTGCTATACAAAGGAGTGTAACTTAATATTATTAAAAGGATTGTATAATAAACAATTTGATTTTTTGTATCAGCAATACTTTTGACATTAGGTAACATAGGCACTTTTACTTTTTCATAATCATTAAATCTATAAACTGATAATGCCCAAAAGTGAGGTGGGGTCCAAAAAAATATAATCAAAAACATCACAATTGGTAAATAACTTATTTCAGGAATAACAGCTGCCCAACCAATAATAGGAGGGATTGCTCCGGCAGCACCACCTATTACTATATTTAATGATGTGCTGCGCTTTAACCAAAAAGTATAAATGATTACATAAAATAAAATTGTGAACAAAAGCAAACCTGTTGCAAGAGTGTTACTTGCATTATACATTACAAATAAAGATAAAATGCCTGTTAAAATTCCAAAAATTAAAGCTTCATTTTTTGATATTATTCCAAGAGGTATAGGTCTTGTTTTTGTTCTCTCCATACTTTTATCTATGTCTTCATCAAACCACATATTGATTGCAGCTGATGAACCTGCTCCTAAAGTCACTGCTAGTAAAACATAGAAATAATTTATAGGCATTATAGTTTCAGGAGCTAGCATCATACCAACAAAAGCAGTAAAGATAACAAGGATCATTACCCTTGGTTTCATTAAATAAAAGTATCCTTGTAATTTTTTTACAAAAATATTTTCACTATAAGTAACTGCTGAAGGTGTGTTGTTCACCAAATTTATTCTTTAAACTCTGGTAAAGTTTCAAATTGGTGGAATGGAGGTGGAGATGATAAAGTCCACTCTAATGTATCAGCACCTTCTCCCCATGGATTAGCTTCAGCTTTTTTTCCAAAGAATAAAGCATAAACAATTGCAAAGAAGAAAATTAATGTAGCACCAAAAGATAAGTATGAACCATAAGAAGAAACTAAATTCCATCCAGCGTATGCATCTGGATAGTCAGGTATACGTCTTGGCATTCCTGCTAAACCTAAAAAGTGCTGTGGGAAGAATGTTACGTTGACTCCAATAAAGAAAAGCCAAAAGTGAAGTTTACCAAAGAATTCATTGTACTGCTTTCCAGTCATTTTACCGAACCAGTAGTATATTCCAGCAAAAATACCAAACATAGCACCCATACTTAATACATAATGAAAGTGAGCGACAACATAATATGTATCATGCATGACTGTATCAATTCCAGCGTTTGCCAAAATTACTCCTGTCACCCCACCTAATGTAAATAAAAATACAAATCCAATCGCAAACAACATAGGTGTTTCGAAAGTAAGTGAACCACCCCACATTGTTGCAATCCAACTAAATATTTTTATTCCCGTTGGGACAGCGATAATTATTGTTGCCAACATAAAATAGGCTCTTAAATCTGCACTCATGCCTACAGTAAACATATGATGCGCCCAAACAATAAAACCAATAAAACCAATTGATACCATTGCATAAACCATACCAATATAGCCAAATATTGGTTTTCTTGAGAAAGTAGAAATAACTTGGCTAACAATACCAAAGGCAGGAAGTATCATGATGTAAACTTCAGGGTGACCGAAGAACCAGAATAGATGTTGAAACAAAACTGGATCGCCCCCACCTGCAGGATTAAAAAATGTAGTACCAAAGTTTCTGTCAGTTAAAAGCATTGTGATAGCGCCAGCTAAAACAGGTACTGCTAGTAATAATAAGAAAGCTGTAATTAACATAGCCCACACAAATAAAGGCATTTTGTGAATGGTCATTCCAGGAGTTCTCATATTTAGAATTGTGGTTATAAAATTGACAGCTCCTAGTATTGAAGAGGCTCCTGCTAAATGTAATGCGAATATTGCCATGTCAACAGAAGGACCCGCATGACCAAGTTTGTTTGAAAGTGGTGGATATATGGTCCAACCAGTTCCGGCCCCAGTGCCTATTGTTGCAGACACAACTAAAAGAACTAAAGCTGGCACGAGAACCCAAAAGCTAAAATTATTCATTCGAGGAAAGGCCATATCAGGTGCACCGATCATAATAGGTACAAACCAGTTACCAAATCCGCCAATTAAGGCAGGCATAACAACGAAGAACACCATAAGAAGTCCGTGAGCAGTAATGATAACATTCCATGCTTGACCATCAGCAACAACATCCAAACCTGGTGCAGCTAATTCAGCTCTCATAAGAAGAGAAAAGAACCCTCCGATTAAACCAGCAATTAGGGCAAATATTATATATAAAGTTCCAATATCTTTATGATTAGTTGAAAAAAACCAGCGTTTTATAAAGCCCGGTTTGTGATCGTGATGATCGTGATCGTGACTAACTGATTCTCCGTAACTCATATTTTTCTCCTATTTCGATAATGCAATTGTTCTGTTGTTTAATGTAGCAAATTCATTTTTGGCTTCATTTAGCCAAGCATAAAAATCATTTTCACTTAACGCCTCAATAACTATAGGCATATATCCATGACCAGTTCCACAAATCTCAGAACATTGACCTCTGTAAATTCCTGGTCTATCTATTCTCATCCAAGTCTCATTAAGTCTTCCTGGCACTGCATCTTTTTTAACTCCAAGTGCGGGCATTGCAAAACTATGTAAGACATCTCCTGCTGTTACAAGTACGTGAATATTTTTATTAACGGGTAAAACTAGTCTATTATCAACTGTTAACAATCTTGGCTGTCCCTCTTGTAAATCCTCATCAGGAACCAAGTAACTTTCAAAAGACAGATCATCATGTTCAGGGTACTGGTATTCCCAATACCATTGATGCCCTATAACTTTAATGGTCATATCAACTTCAGGAATAACATCTTGCTCATATACTAATTTGAAAGATGGTACCGCCATTACAATGAGTATTAAAACAGGAATTGCCGTCCATAGTGTTTCAAGAAGTGCGTTGTGGCTTCTTTTTGATGGGTTAGGGTTAGCACTCTTTCTAAATCGAATAGCTACATAAATTAGCAAAATGAGAACAAAAATTGTTATTGCAGTCATCATAATCAATACAAAGTTATGAAGATCGAATATATTTTGCATAACACCGCTAGCTGGCTCTTGAAAACCAAGCTGCCAGTCAGTTATACCGTTCGCAAATGCTGGTATACTTATAAGTAAAAAGATTGATGATATGATAAGTTTCATTTTTGAATGTATATATACTATTTTTTTAATTTAGCAGTAGTTTAAGCCTATAATATTGTCTTTATTTTAGGACAGGATGTCGCTTATCGATTAAGGATTGGATACAGAAAAGAGAAGAAATTGCAGCGGTATCAGACCTTAAAATTCTTTTTCCAAGGCTAACACGTAAAACATTTTCTTCATTCATAAGTTGGTTTTTTTCTTTTTCACTAAAACCACCTTCAGGACCAATTATAACTGCCCATTTTGAATAATTTGAAACTTTAGATTTAACCTCTTCATAAATCGAGGGAAGACTTGTCTCAGATTCATCACAAAAAACAAGAGCACGGTCACTTGGAAAGCTGTCTAATAAGGATTTAAAATTAATAATTTTTTCAATTTTTGGGACGTCCAGTCTCTCACATTGCTGAGAGGCTTCGATTGCATTTAACTCTAGATTTTTATAATTTAATTTTTCAAAATTAGAATATTCAGTCTTGCAAGGAACAAATCTTGATACACCTAATTCTACTGCTTTTTGTATAGTAATATTTAGTCGAAAAAGTTTGATGGGTGCAAAAATGAGCCAAATATCTGGTTGAGTCTCAAACTCTTTTATTTTTTTTAGAACTTTAAGAGCAATTTTTTCCTTTGAGATTGAAATAATTTTTGCATTCCACTCACCAGAATTACCATCAAAAATACTGATAACATCATCTAATTTGACTCTTAATACATTTTTAAGAAAATGAAGTTGCTTTTCTTTGATGTAAATCATCAAATTTTGAGAAATTTGCTTTTCGATAAACAATCGGGTTTTAGACTTTTGCATAACAATAGTTTATTAATAATTTTACTATAATCTTTATATCAAGATGGATAAAATATTTCCTGAAAAAATAAATAATTATTTAGAATTAATTAGATTTAACAAACCTATTGGTTTTATGCTATTATTATGGCCATGCTGGTTTTCTCTTGCATACATCAATCTACCTCAGCACACTTTAATTAACTATTACCTCTTATTCTTGTTTGGCGCAGTTATTATGAGAAGTGCAGGATGTATTATTAATGATTTAGTAGACCAAAACATTGACTCCAAAATTGAGCGAACGGCACTAAGACCAATTGCTGCAAAAAAAATTTCAAATTTCCATGCGATCATTTTTTTGATTATACTTTTAGCAATAGGACTTCTAATTTTATTACAATTTAAATTCGAGACTATTTTGACTGGGTTAGTTTGTGCACCTCTTATTGTGATGTACCCATTTATGAAAAGAATAACTTTTTGGCCTCAATTATTTCTAGGTATAGTTTTTAATTGGGGAATTATTATTTGCTCTGTTGAATTTTTTGGAACAATAACTAAAGAATTTTTTATATTTTATTTAGCATGTATTTTTTGGACTATAGGCTATGATACAATTTATGCATTTCAAGACTTAAAAGATGATATAAAAAACAAAGTAAAATCAACAGCAGTTTTGTTTAGGAACAAGGGAAAGTATTTAGTTCTCACTTCCTATACATTAATGTTTTTACTTATTGGATATTTGTCTTTTCTTAAGACTAATAAATTAGTTACGATGTTTTTTTTAATAATCATAATTATCTTCATTTTTTTTAATTTATTAAGATGGGACCATAAATCGGAGAGTAACTCAGGAAAAATATTTCGCCAAAATAATACTTTTGGTGTTATGATTTTCCTATATTTACTTAGTTTTTAAAAAAATGAAAAATCTTAGCGTAAATAAAAATTCTGTTATTTCACGTCTAATAAATAATTATTTGTTAAGCCACAAATTTACAATTTTCTTTGCACTAATAATGATGATAATCTCAGCTGGGGCAACCGGTTTACACGCATGGTTAGTTCAGCCAGCATTGGATGAGGTTTTAATTAAAGGAAACAAAGAAATGTTATTCTTAATTCCTATTGCAATAATTTTAGTAACACTTTGCAAAGGATTAGCTACCTACACCCATTCGTTCCAAATGAGTAAGGTTGCCCACTCTGTGATTGCAAAACTTCAAACACAAATGTTTGAAAAATTAATGTATCTTAATTTAAATTATTTTAACGACTCTAAATCTGGAAATTTAATTTCGAGGTTAATCAATGATACTTACTATTTAAGATTAGCAATAGTAAAATCTGTAACAGCAGTGATTAAAGATATTTTGGTTATAGTTTTTTTGTTAGGTAATATGTTTTATCAAAGTTGGTCTTTAACACTTTTTGCATTTTTTGCATTTCCTTTAGCAATTTGGCCAATAAAAAAAATTGGTAAAAGTATTAGAAAAATTACATATGAAATACAAAATGAAATTGCTAAATTTTCTAATGTTTTGTCAGAAAGTATAAAAGGTATTCGTCAAGTCAAAGCTTATAATAGAGAAGAATATGAGAAAAAAAGAGCTTTTACTACAATCAATTTTATTAAAAAGTTTTTTATACGTTCAGCATTTGTTAGTAACAGACTAAGCCCTCTTATGGAATTTATAGGAAGTTTAGCAGTAGCCGTATCCATTTACGCTGGAGGAGTTTTTGTTCTTAATGAGAGTATGACCACAGGTCAGTTTATGAGTTTTTTGGTCAGTCTTTTATTAGCATATCAACCTGTTAAAGCTCTAGGTAATTTAAATATAAGTGTTCAAGAGGGTCTTGCAAGTGCAGAAAGAATTTTTTTACTACTTGATACCTCTCTAGAAAAATCAGAAAAACATGAAAGTAGTAAAAATATCAATTTAAAAGGAAATATAAAATTTAATGATGTAAACTTTTCATACACTGAACAAAAGGTTTTAAATAATATCAATTTATCAATAGAGTGCGGTGAAAAAGCAGCTTTTGTTGGTTTGTCTGGTAGCGGAAAGTCGACTTTAATTAATTTGTTATTAAGATTTTATGATAATTATAGTGGTGAGATTAGTATAGATCAAAAAGATATAAAATCATTATCGCTATTTGACTTAAGAGAAAATATCTCTCTTATTACCCAGGAAACTCTTTTATTCAATGAGAGCATCTTGGACAATATCAGATATGGAAACATGTCTTCCTCTGATAAGGAAATAGAAGATATTGCTGAAATTTCTGGTGTAAGTAAATTTGCTAATCAATTGCCAGGCAAATTGAATACGGTTGTTGGAGAAAGTGGCATTAAGCTATCAGGAGGACAAAGACAGAGAATTGCAATTGCTAGAGCCTTAATTAAAAATGCCCCTATACTAATTATGGATGAAGCTACATCATCGTTAGATAATTTAACAGAAAAAGAAATTCAATTAGCACTTGATGAATTAATGAAAGATAAAACAACAATTATAATTGCACATAGATTAAGCACTATACAAAATGCAGATGTAATTTTTACTTTAGAAAAAGGCAGTATTGAGAGTAAGGGAAGTCATGAATTTTTATTAAAAAATTCTGCAGTTTATAAAAAATTACAATTGCAAGAAAATGCAAATGAGCATTAAAAAAAAAATTATTAAAAACTTAATTGTTCAACATTTATTGGCTTTAGTATGTGCTTTATATATAAAGTTTGTAAGATTAACCTCTGTAATATTAGATAAAAATATACAATCTCCTAATTTTTATTGGAAAAATAACAAACCTTTCATATTAGCTTTTTGGCACAATCAATTAATGATGATTAGTTTTTGTTGGAAGTCTGACTCCAGAATAAATATTTTAGCTTCTGGTCATAGTGATGGAAGATTTGGTGCAATAGTTGGTAAATATTTTGGGTTAAATAATATTCCTACTTCTTCAAAGGATAAATCAATTACTCTTAAGCCAATATTTAAACTACTTAAAAATTCAAAATGCATTGGAGTTACCCCGGATGGTCCAAGAGGTCCAAATCAAAAAGTTTCTGATGGAATTATCAAAATTGCAAAAACATCTCAGGTACCCATAATTCCTATTGGTTTTGCTTCCTCAAAATTTAAAAAATTAAATTCATGGGACTCATTCTTGGTCACAAAACCTTTTGCAAAATGTGCTTTTGTGTGGGGAAATTCAATTTATGTTCCAAAAAACTGTAATGAAAAAGAAATAGAAGAATTGAAGATTAAATTAGAAAATGAAATTAATATTTGTGAAGAAAAGGCTCAAACAGAAATAAATGCATAATTTTTATAAGTTTATCTCATTTCTCTTAATGCCACTTGTTTATCTTAATACTTATCTAAGATTAATAAGAAAAAAAGAAGATACTGATAGATATAAAGAAAGATTTGGTTATACAAATTTTAAACAAATTTTAAAAAAAGATGTTATTTGGATTCATGCTTCTAGTGTTGGAGAATTTAAATCCTGTGATTTTTTAATTAATAGTTTCTATAAAAATTATAGTTTACTTATTACAACAACAACGAAAACTGCAGCTGATTATGCATTAGAAAACTATGGTGAAAAAATTATTCATCAATATGCTCCCTTTGATGTGGTTCCTTGGATTAATAAGTTTTTAAATTTCTGGAAACCTAAATTAGTAGTTTGGATTGAGTCTGATATCTGGCCTAACACAATTGTAAGATTACGTGAAAAAAATATTTCGTCAATTTTTTTAAATGCAAGAATTTCTCCTAAATCTTTTAAAAAATGGAAATTCTTTTCTTCATATTATAAATTTATCACAAAAACCTTTTTTTCCATTTACGCACAAAGTAAAAATGATTTAGAGCGTATAACAAAACTCACTAATGTAAATGTTGAGTATTTAGGTAACTTAAAGCTCACAAAAAAAAATACCTCTTATACAAAACTAGAAAAGACAGAAAAATTAAATATTATGATTGCTAGTACACACGAAAATGAAGAAGGTTTAATTATTTCATCACTAGAAAAGATTAGTAAAAAATATCAGATTGTAAACTTTATTATAGCACCTAGACATCCAAATAGATCAAAACTTATTTATAAATTACTTCAAGATAAAAAACTTGATGTTGAGTATTACAGTAAATTTAAAAATTTAGATTGTAGATTCTTAATACTAGATAGTTTTGGTAAAATGGAGCAATTTTTTAACATAAGTGATATTGTTTTTTTAGGAGGCTCTCTCCTAAAAAAAGGAGGGCATAATCCAATTGAAGCTGCTACGGCAAACTGTGCAATTATTACTGGATCTAATGTCTTTAATTGGCAAAATCTATATGAAGACATGGTAGCAAAAAATGCTTGTATAATGGTTAATGAAGTCGAAGAATTTGAAACAAAGGTAATAAATTTAATTGAGAACAAAAATTTAGTTGAGAACTTAAAAAAAAATGCCATTACTTTTTCAAATACTGTTTTCTTTCAAGAGGATAAATTGTTAGAATTATTAAATAATAGATTGGAAAAAAATGCTTAAAGCACCAAAATTTTGGTATTATAATCAGGATAGCTTTCTATCAAATTCATTATATCCACTCTCCTTAGTTTTTAGACTGGGCACAAAAATACGTAACTTAGTAAGTAAAGAAAGAAAAGCGAATCTACCCATAATCTGTGTTGGGAATATTGTTATTGGTGGAGCAGGCAAAACACCTGTGGCACTCAAAATTGGAAATATGCTTAAAAAAGCTGGGTACAATCCACATTTTGTCTCAAAAGGATATGGTGGTTTAGAAAAAAATAATACTTTAGTTAAAGATTGGCACTCCCCAAATAGTGTTGGGGATGAACCTTTACTTTTATCAGAAATAGCTCCTACCTGGATTGGGCTTGATCGAAATAGATCATTTAAATTAGCAAAAGAACAAGGAGCTAATTGTATTGTGATGGATGATGGTTTTCAGAATCCAACACTTCAAAAAGATTTTTCAATTGTCGTTATTAATGGAGAACAGGGATTTGGAAATAAACGAGTAATACCTGCCGGACCTTTAAGAGAAAGCATAAAAAGAGGTCTATCTAGAACTAACTTAGTAATTACTATTGGTGAAATTTCTGATTCTGTTAAAAATAAAATTCCAAAACATATACCGATGATTGGAGCAAGCTTTAAAATAAAAGAAGACGATTTAATGTTAAAAGGACAGAAGATCACTGCTTTTGCTGGAATTGCTTATCCAGAAAAATTTTTTAATTCATTAAAATTAGTTAAAGCAAATATTGTTGATGAAATCAGTTATTCAGATCATCATATTTATAGTGAAAATGATTTACTTAATTTAGCAGAAATAGCAAATAAACATAAATCAATTCTAGTAACGACCAAAAAGGATATTGTCAGAATACCAAAATCGTTTAGATCACTTGTAAAAACTATAGATGGTTTCATAAATTTTGATGATGAAAAATTATTATTAGAAATATTAACTAATTTAATTGAAAATAAAATTGATAATTAATGAAATTTTTACTTCCGTTTAGAAACGTAATTGAATTTTTTCTTTTTAAATTAATCTTTTTATTGCTTAGTTGTTTTCCAAAGAAAATATCTTCTAACATTTTTAGCTATAGTTTTATGTTTTTAGGAAGACTATCTAAATATAACAAAATAGCCAAAAACAATTGCAAACATGTATTTACAAATTTCAACGATAAACAAATTGATAATATTATAAATAATAGTTGGAAAAATTTAGGTAAAAACCTCTATGAGCTCAGTTATTTAAACAAACTTGTAGATGATAAAGATAAGATTAAAATTTTAGGTTTAGATAAACTTAAAATTATTAAAAGAACCAATGAACCAGTAATTTTTTTTGGTATTCACTCAGGAAATTGGGAAATTTGTGTTCCCATATTAGATAAATATGGTTTCAAGGTTGGAGCCATTTACAGACATATTAATAACAATTATTTTGATAATTATATTTTTAAAAAAAGAACCAAAGCGCTAAAAACAAACAATAGTTTTTACACTCCAAAAGGGAAAAAAAGTGCAAAAGAAATTTTAGAGGGAGTAATAAATAAAAAAAATATATTTTTATTAGTTGATCAAAAAGACTCAGCTGGAACCCTAATAAATTTTTTTGGTAAAGACGTGAAAACTCAAACTGGTTTTTTAAAAATAGCGCGAAAATATAATTTAAAAATTATTCCCATGAAAAACATACGTTTACCTGATAATACTCTAGAAATAACATTTGAACACCCTCTTAATCATAATGAAGATAGTGTTAGTGATAATGCAAAAATGTTAGAAATAAATTCTATTGTAGAACGATGGATTAAAGAAAACCCAGAAAACTGGTTTTGGCAACACAAAAGATTTAATTAATTTTTTTAATTTTTATTTTAATTGTTCTGTCTTTTAGTGTAGCGCTGAGCGTATCATTATCCTTGATTAACTTTGAGTCATTTATTATTTTTTTATCTTTTGATAAAATAGAATAACCCTTATTTAAATTTGAATGGATTGAGTTTGTTTCAAGTAATCTTATTAAATTTTGATATTTTCCTATACTTATTTTAAATTCTCTTTTTAACAATAATTCTAAATTTTGTGAGCAAGTTTTAAGATTTGATTTATTAAATTTTAATAGGTCATTGGAGATTTTCAAGTTATTGGATAACAAATACAGGTCTTTAACAGCTATTTGAAAATTGTTTTTGATAATTCTACTAAAACCAGTACTCAGAAAAGCTAATCTATTTTTAAATGAATCAATTATCTCGGCAGGAGTTTTAAGATAAGAAATTAATTTTTGAATATTTGTTAAATTTTGTCGTAAATGATTTTCAATGCTATAATTTAATCTTTGAGTCAAAACTTCAACAGTGCTAACAAGTTCAGAACGAACGGGAACAACTAACTCAGCAGCTGCAGTTGGGGTTGATGCCCTTAAATCTGACACAAAATCAATAATCGTTGTGTCCGTTTCGTGACCAATCGCCGAAATAATCGGTATGTTAGATTTAAAAACAATTTCTGCTAATTTTTCGTCATTAAAAGCCATTAGATCTTCAGTACTACCTCCTCCTCTAGCAATAATAATTACTTCAGGTTTATCCTTTGTAAATTCATTAAATCCATTAATTGCGTCAATGATATTATTAGATGCCTCAGCACCTTGAACTGCAACTGGCCATAAATCCAAATGGGTTTTAAATCGATCAGAAATTCTATTAATAATATCATGAATGACCGATCCACTTGGAGAAGTAATCACCCCTATTCTTGATGGAAGATAAGGAATTTGCTTTTTATATTCATTATCAAAATACCCTTTTTCAATAAGTCTTTTTTTTCTTTCTTCTATTATTTTTAATAATGCTCCTTCTCCTGCTATTTCAATTTTATCAACATCTAACTGATAAGTAGTTTTAAATTTTGACCAAGTTGTAATTCTTCCCGTTAAAATTACTTCCATTCCAGTCTCAGGCTCAAACGTAAGTGATCTCTTTTTTTGCTCCCACACAACAGCACTCAGAATTGATGTTTCATCTTTAAGAGTAATGTAAATTTGACCTTTTGTGGCCTCTCGTATTTCTGATATCTCACCTTTTACTCGAACATAATTAAAATTATCTTCTATAACCTCCTTGAGTGCTTTATTAATTTGTGTAACACCGTATTCAGGAATATTAAATTTTACATTCATTATCGTATTTTTTTAAAAAATTTTTTAAGTAAAGCATTGCATTCTTTTTCCATAATACCACCATACACTTCAGTTTTGAAAGTATGTTTAACATTTGAAAATAATTTATTTGTTTCTATTCCTCCTTTTTTTTCATCATATGCTCCAAAGTATAATTTTTTTATATGCGCTTCTTTGATTGCTGATGCACACATTAAACAAGGTTCCAACGTCACAAACATTACCAAGTTATTCAGATATTTGGATGATAATTTTTTACATGCATTTATAATTAAGTTTATCTCACAATGATAAATAGCACTTTTTTCTTCATTAACCCTGTTAAAACTTTTCGCAATAATTTCATTTGTTACAATATCAACTAATATTCCTCCAATAGGTACTTCATCTTTTTCAAAAGCAAGCTGAGCTTGATTAATAGCTTCGTTCATAAAAAAATTTATGTTCATGATAGTAAAAATTAAAATAAAATTATATTATCATTATATGAAAAGTCCAATCATAGGGATTACTCTAGATTTTGAAAATAGCGGTGGATACTCTAAATTTCCCTGGTATGCAATTCGAGAAAATTACTTATCATGTTTATATAAATATGGCGCCATCCCTTTTCCATTATTTCATGAGACCACAATTAATAGCTCTCTACTCAAAATCTTAGATGGATTAGTTATTACAGGAGGCAACTTTGATATTAATCCAAAGCTATATTCAGAAAATGATAGTGGCTCACGAAATATTAAGGACAAAAGAACTAAATTTGAAATAGATATTTTTCAAAAATTTCTTGAAACAACAAAACCTATTCTGGGGATTTGTGGCGGTCAACAGCTAATGAATGTTGCATGTGGTGGAAGTTTAATTCAAGATATTAATAATTCGATCCAAACTTCTATTTCTCATGAACAAGAAAATCCACGTAATGAGGTTAGTCATACAATACAAATTATAAAAAGCTCAAAGCTTTATAAAATTATAAATAGTGAAAATATAGAAGTTAACAGCGCTCATCATCAATCAGTAAATAAACTTGGTAAGGATTTTGTACCGTGTGCAATAGCTCAAGATGGCATAATCGAAGGAATAGAGCATATTAATCATCCTTGGTGTATTGGGCTCCAATGGCACCCTGAATTTTTAATTACAAATGCTGACTCAGCAATAATTGAAGATTTTGTTTCTTATGCAAAGTAAAATTAGAATAGCAAAATACATAGCAAATGCCGGTTATTGTTCCAGACGAGATGCTGAAAAACTCATTGAAGATAGATTAGTAAAAATAAATGATCAATTATGTGTGCACCCAAGTGATACGGTGACTGAAAAAGATAAAATTACTGTTGGAAAAAAAATTATTAAATTAAATCACACAATCAAATTATGGAAAATATATAAACCAATAAAATATATATGTTCAACAAAAGACGAGCATAATAGAAAAAAAATTTTTGATTTAATACCAAAGAACTTCCCAAGAACAATTAGTATAGGACGATTAGATTTTATGAGCGAGGGACTTCTTTTATTAACTAATAATGGAGATTTTGCGAGAAAATTAGAACTTCCAGCTAAAGGTTACGAAAGAATTTACAGAGTGTGTCTTAGAGGTCAAATTGATGTAAAAAATTTAGAACAAATTAATAATGGTATCAAAATAGAAGGGATTTTTTATAAAAAAATAAAAATTAAAATTGACAAGTCCAACAAAAATTTTACTTGGTTAATTGCAAAACTTAAAGAGGGAAAAAATAGAGAGATAAGAAATATTTGTAAACATTTCTCATGGCACATTGTAAAATTAATAAGAATCCAATACGGGCCCTACAAGTTAGGACATCTAAAAGAAGGGCAAATAGAAGAAATAAATATTAAAACTAATGCCTAACATTATTGCAGGAAAATATAAAAGAACCAAGATAGAAGTTCCAAGCAAACTGGTGCGACCGACATCTGCTCTTAAAAGAGAAGCAATTTTTTCAATATTAGAAAGCTATTCCATGCAACATTCAATAAATATCTATAAAGATAAATCGATAATTGATATCTTTGCTGGTTCGGGTTTAATCGGATTAGAAGCAGTTTCAAGAGGAATAAAGAAATCATATTTTATTGAAGATGATGAAAGTGTCTTTAAGATCCTAAAACGTAATTGTGATAAAATTTGTAAACTTAATGAATATGAAATTATATTTAAAATGGCAGAAATTGGAATTGAAAGAGAGTTTGATGTAGAGCCGTCAATAATTTTTATTGATCCTCCGTATAATAAAGAAAATATAAATCAAATTTTATTAAAAATTATAAAAAATAAAATTAAACTAAATGATACTGTTATTGTTATTGAAATTGAAAAGAATCAACAGATTAAAATTCCAGAAGGTTTGGTTGTTTGGAAAGAAAGAATATACGGGAAAACTAAATTATTATTTTTAAATTAACTTAAATATTTTTTTGTTAATACTTTGCCTTGTTCTACAGCTGGTTGATCAAAAGGATCTACATCAAAATATATACAAGCAGCAATTGTTTCAATAATGCTGTTTGCCATCAACATACCGATGTTTTCTTCATCTATTGATTCAATAAATATTTCTCGGAACTTAAACCCATTAAGTTTAAAAGTATCGATCGTAGCATCTTGTTCAGCATGCATCAAATCTCCCATTTTTTTATTCACTAAATAATCAATCGATTCATCTTTCATTAATTGTGAATCAATCAGCAAACCTTTGTTTTTGTAATTACTTTTTATGATAGTAAAAAATTTATCTTTTGGTCCATCTAAATATAATTGGAGTTGGCTATGTTGATCAGTAGTCCCCGTAGCATGCAAAGCAGTAACTCCTCTATTCTGTTTTCCAATACTTTCTGCCCATAATTGTAGATACCATTTTCCAAAATAATTAAGTCCATCAGAATAAGTCATTAAAACACTGGAAGAAAAATTATTCGAAACAGAATACTTAAACATTTGAGCAAACTTAAAAGCATTATTAAAATCATTTTTATTCAAAAGTTTAACTACACCCTCATGTATTTTTTTAACATTTAATCCAGCGATAATTGCTGGTACCATACCCACATTAGAAAACACAGAATAACGGCCCCCAATATCATCTTGATGTTCTAAAAGAAGACAATTATTTTTTTTAGCAATATTGAATAATGGAGAGTCTTTAAATTCAGTAATAACCATCATATTGTTATACAAAGTATTTAAAATATTTTTTTCATTAGCAATATTTACGATAGTCCCTAGTTGAGAGAGAGTTTCAGGTGTAGTACCTGATTTTGAAATTACTATAAATCCGGTTGTTGCAAAATCCAATTTAAGAATTTGACTTTGAAAAAACAATGGATCAATATTATCAAAAAATAATATATTATCTGGTTGATCAACTAAAATATTTACAAGAGCTCTAGCACCAAGATTAGATCCTCCTGTTCCAAAAACTAAAAATTTTTTTTTATGTTGTGTGAATGACTCAGTCTTTTCTATGGTTAGATTTAATAACTCAGAATTCTTTGCGATATTTAATGCAGGAAGATTATTGCAAACATTTTTTATTTTAAAATTAAGATCATTAATATTGAGATCATGCTGAACCTCATCCTCAAAATTTATATTTGTAAAATCTATTTTCATTTAATTAAAAAAAGAAAAATCTTTTCTTTTTTTTGCTTTTATCTTTTACAGTTGGAATTACTTTGTTTGATTTAAGCTCGTCATTTAAAAGCTCATTTCTTAATCTTTCTGACTCCGTTATAGAATCTAATATCTCCATTTCATTATCCCAAGATTTAGAGGTTGATTTTTTTTCAGATGCAAACTGTTCATCAATCTCTTCTCTTATACTGTTATCTATTCCCTTGGCGTTACTTTGGTTCAATATATTTTCCATAGTTGATAATTCTAAGTTATTAGTATTTGTATCATCTTCCAATCCAAAAAGTATCTCTTTAGCTAATTCTCTTTCTTCATTTTCTAGATTTTTCTCTTCTAATTGATCTGGTGGTAAAAGATTAAAATCTGGAGGAATTACAAGAGGAGGGTTTTCAATAACAGCAAACTCATCCATACTTTTTCTGTTTACTCCTGCACTCTCTCTCACTTTAGAGCATGAGACTATAAATAATGAAGAGAATAAGACTATAATTAATATGTTTTTCATTTATTGTTTTTTTATTTTTCTTAAGACGTTCAATAATATCATTATTATACCAATTGAGATATAAATATCAGCAAAATTAAATGCAGGCCAATAATATTGATTTATATGTAAGTAAATGAAATCTATTACATAGCCATTCATTAATCTATCAATAATATTTGCTAACGCTCCACATATTATAATAAATAATCCCCACTGCTCTAATTTGTCTTGAGCATTTACTAGAAGAAAAATAATAAAAGACACAACCAATAAACCAATTATAATTAAATATAGAGGTGAAATTGTTCCAGAAAATAATCCAAAAGAAACTCCAAAATTATGAATGTGTGTAATATCAAAAAAAGGAGTTATTTTAATAAATTGATACAAGTCAATATTATTAAAAACCAAATATTTGGAATATAAATCAAGCAATATTAAAAATACAAAAATTAAAATTGTTCGCAAATTTTTTAACTCATGCAATGGCATTATCGCAACGCTCGCATATTTCATTACGTATTAGCTGTTCTTTATATTTCCAACATCTTTGACACTTTTGTCCGTTTGTTTTTGAAACAGCAATTTTAACATCAGCAACATCTTCTAAAGAAAAACCCTGAGAATCATTAGTTAAGACATGCAATGAAAATGATGAAGTAATACTTATCTCATCCAAAGGATAGTTTTTAATTTTTTCTAATGTTTCACTCTCAACATAAATATCAACATGTGCCTCTAAACTCGAACCAATTAATTTTTCAGCTCTTTTTATTTCTAGAGCCCCTGTGATCACTTTTCTAATTTGTTTTATAAGTTTCCAATTTTCATTAATTTCTAAATTTTCATATTTTGCTGGAGTATTTAAAAAGTCCTCTAAATGAATACTTGTTTGATTTCCCATAGCTTTCCAGGCTTCTTCAGTTGTAAACGATAATGAAGGGGCTAGCCATCGAACTAAATAATTAAAGATTATCTCTAAAAGAGTTCTTGCAGATCTTCTTATCTTGGATTTATCTCCATCACAGTAGATAACATCTTTTCTAATATCAAAATAGAATGCCGAAAGATCATTAGAGCAAAAATTTAGTAAAGTTGTAAACATTAAATGAAAGTTAAAGTTTTTTACGCAGTCAGTGATAATTCCATCAATTTCCCATAATCGGTGAAGAATATATTTCTCTAAATCAGGAAACTCACTTTCATCAATTTTTTCGCTACTATCAAAACCATCAAGATTACCTATAATATATCTAAAGGTATTTCTAATTCTTCTATAAGAATCTGTCTGAGCTTGTAAAATTGCATTATCTAATTTTAGATCATCATAATAATCTGAAGCCACTACCCACAACCTTAAAATATCTACGCCATATTTTTTTAAAATATCATCTGGTGAAATAACATTACCTAGAGATTTAGACATTTTTCTTCCTTTGCCATCTACAACAAATCCATGGGTTAATACGCTTTCATATGGGGCCCTACCTCTTGTTCCTGAGGACTCTAGCAATGATGAGTGAAACCAACCACGATGTTGGTCACTACCCTCTAGATACATTGAGGCAGGCCATTTAAGATCTTCCCTTTTTTCTAAACAAAATGCATGTGTAGAACCACTGTCAAACCAAACTTCTACAACATCTTTAACTTGCTCAAAATCATCGATTGAATATTTATCTCCAAGAAATCTCTGAGGGTTTTCAGTAAACCATGTATCACTTCCCTCTTTTTCATAAATATCTGCAATTCGATCAATAACTTCTTGGTCTCGAAGTGGTTGACCAGTTTCTTTACTAACAAACAAAGGTAGAGGAACTCCCCAAACTCTCTGTCTTGAAATGCACCAGTCGGGTCTAGTTTCTATCATAGAGCGAAGACGCGTTTGACCTTGAGCTGGATAGAAAATAGTTTCATCAATTGATTTTAAGGCCGTATCTCTTAAATGATTTTTTTCCATCGAAATAAACCACTGAGGTGTATTTCTATAAATTAATGGAGCCTTGGACCTCCAAGAGTGTGGATAGCTATGACGCAGCGTTCCTTTAAATAATAATTTTGTAAGCTCATTTAACTTATCTGAAATTTTACCATCCACTTTATAAATGTGCTCACCTTCAAATCCCTTTGCATGATTATTATACTTTCCGTCATCCTGAACTGTCTGAATAATATCGACACCGTTTTTAATACCTAAATTATAATCATCGTCACCATGCCCTGGAGCAATGTGTACTATGCCCGTACCTTGCTCTAAATTAACAAAGTCACCATGAAATGGTTTTACAACAAAATCATACCCGATTTTTTTAAATGGATGCTCACATTCACAATCAGATAAATTATTACCATTAAATTCTTTAATTTCTTTATGGTCCTCAATTCCTATTTCATCACAAACTTGTTTCACCAAATCTTTTGCTAAAATAAGTTTTTCTCCAATTATAGCGAGAGACTCCTCCGTAGTTTTTTTAACTTCAATTAGTGAGTATTTTAAATCAGAACCAAATGCCAAAGCTCTATTACCAGGAATGGTCCATGGAGTTGTTGTCCAAATAACAATATTTGATCCCTCTAAGTCTTTATCACCGGCCCTAGTGATCAGAAATTTTACATAAATTGTATTAGACGTATGATCTTCATATTCAACCTCGGCATCTGCTAATGCTGTTTTTTCAACTACAGACCATAGAACCGGCTTAGCACCTTTGTAAAGACTCTCATCAATTAGAAATTTTCCAAGCTCTCGAACGATTTGGGCTTCTGCTTCATTAGACATCGTAAGATATGGATTAGACCAATCTCCCTCTACACCTAATCTTCTAAATTCTTTTTTTTGAATATCTATCCATTTTTCTGCAAATTCTCTGCACTCTTGCCTGAACTGCACAACTGGAACATCATCTTTATTTTTACCTTTTTTTCTATAACTTTCCTCGATTTTCCACTCAATTGGAAGGCCGTGACAATCCCATCCTGGAACATATATAGAGTCTTTGCCAGCCATTTGCTGTGTTCTAACAATTACATCTTTTAGTATTTTGTTTAGTGCTGTCCCCATGTGAATATGACCATTAGCGTAAGGAGGTCCGTCATGAAGAACAAATTTCTCTCTTCCTTTTGATTTTTCTCTTAATTTATAAAATATTTTTTCTTTATCCCATTGCTCAAGAATTTTAGGTTCCTTGAGAGGTAAATTCCCTCTCATTTCAAAAGATGATTTGGGCAAGAAGATGGTATCTTTATATTCCATTAAATTTTATGATATTTTTTTGCTTTAATTACGTCTTTTTTAATTTGATTCGTTAGCGATTTAAAGTCCTTAAACTTTTTTTCTGGTCTAATAAATGTTAGAAATTCAACAGTCAATTCTTTACCATAAATATCTTTATTAAATTCAAATATATGTGTTTCTAAAAGTAAATTTACTCCATTTACTGTTGGTCGTTCTCCAAAATTAGCAACCCCTTTATACAAATTACCTCTTAATTTAACATTAACACAATACACCCCTTTTTTTGGCAAAATATGATTTCCTGGTTTCATATTTGCCGTAGGGAAATTTATTAGTCTTGCTTTTTGATTACCCTTTATAATTTTGCCTTCCATAAACCAATTACGCCCAAGTGCCTGTGTCACTTTTTCAAATGATCCTTGATGTATGTTTTTTCTGATAGTTGAAGAGGAAAATTTAGTATTAGTTGTCTTGTTTTTTACATCACCTATAATCGACAATTTATAGCCAAATTTTTGAGACAGTTTTTTTAATAGTGTTGTATCTCCTTCTCTATCTTTGCCAAATCGAAAATCTTTTCCAACTACTATTTTTTTCACATGCAATTGTTCAACTAAAATTTTTTCAATAAAACTTTTAGGATTTAAACTTGATAATAATTTGTTAAATTTATATTCAATATAGTGTTCAACTCCTAATAAATGTAATAAATTTTTTTTATCATCATTCATGATGATGTTAAAATTATCACTAGTCCTATTAAAATATATTTTTGGATGCGGAACGAAAGTTAATATAGCTGATCTTAATTGATTTAACTTTGCATTTTTAATAATTTTTTTTATCAAATGTTGATGGCCTAGATGAACACCATCAAAATTACCGATGCACAAACACAGGTTTTTTATTTTAAAATTTTTCCTTGTATTTAAATTATGTAATTTCACTTTAGTTTATAAGTATATAAATACACCTATAAACTAGATTTAAAATTTGAACTATAAGTACTTGTTTAAAATATTTTCTAAATACTCTTGATTACCAGATCTTGGCTCAGGCTCAATCTTGTCATCAATGACTTTTTGATGAATCGCATCAAGAGAAGTACTTTTATCATGGATAAATTGCCCAAGATCTTTTTGCCAACCCTCATATCTTTGTGCAACATAATTAGAGAGTTTTTTATCGTTGATCATTTTTTCAACTGCTAAAAGTGTTCTAGCGCAAACATCCATTCCTCCAATATGAGCATAAAATAAATCTTCAGGGTCTATTGATTGCCTTCGGATTTTTGCATCAAAGTTTAGCCCTCCATTACCAATCCCTCCATTAGAAAATATATGATAAAAAGGAAGTATTAATTCTGGCACACTATTAGGGAATTGATCAGTATCCCAGCCTAGTAAAGTATCACCTCTATTAATATCTAAACTTCCAAGTGCATTATTAGAAATTGCATAAGCAATTTCATGTTCAAAACTATGGCCAGATAAAGTTGCATGATTAGCTTCAATATTTAATTTAATTTCTTTTTCTAATCCAGCTTTTCGCAAAAATGCTAAGCAAGATGCTGAGTCAAAATCATATTGATGTTTAGTGGGCTCATGTGGTTTCGGTTCAAGTAAAATTTGACCATCAAAACCAATTTTATGCTTATAATTAACGACAAGCTCAAGAAACCGTTTTAGGTTATCAATTTCTAATCCCATATTGGTGTTAAGAATAGTTTCATAGCCTTCTCTTCCACCCCACAGAACATAATTACTACCACCTAATCGCTTTGTTGCATCCATACAATCTTTTACCTGAGCTGCTTTGTAAGCAAAAACTTCAGGATCAGGGTTTGTTGATGCACCACTCATATATCTTTTATGTGAAAAAGCATTTGCTGTTCCCCATAAAAGTTTAACATTAGTAGACTCCATTTTTGATTCCATTAAATCAACAATATGGAGAAAGTTTTTTTGAGTTTCTTTATAAGATGTCCCCTCTGGAGAAATATCTCTGTCATGAAAACAGAAAAAAGGAGTTTTTATTTTTGTAAAAAAATCAAAGGCCACATCTAGTTTTGTTTCAGCCATTTTAAGTGGGTCAGAACCAGACATCCATGGTCTGTCAAAAGTAGTTCCTCCAAATGGATCAAGTCCGGGCCAAGTGAAAGTATGCCAATAGCAAGTTGCAAAACGAAGTTGCTCCTTCATTGTTTTACCCAACACTTGTTTATTTTCATCATAATATTTAAAACTTAGAGGATTGTCGCTTTCCGGACCCTCATAGTTTACTTCATTTATTTTTTTAAAATAAGTACTCATCTTTTCTCCTTATCTATACTATGATTATTAAATTGAATTATTTTTTTAGCTAGCTTATTAAAATTTGAAATATTTAAATATCTAGCTCCATAAGAATTTAACATTCTTCTATTTAGAGAATCAAAGGGTAAGAAAACTGTTTTCATATTTATAAAAGTACACTATGTAATTTAAAGTACAATTAGTTAATTTATTAGAGGATTAAAAAATGAAATATTTACACACAATGGTTAGAGTAAAAAATATAGAAGAGTCACTTGATTTTTATTGCAATAAACTTGGATTAAAAGAAGTGCGTCGACGGGAGAGTGAAAAAGGGAAATTTACTTTAATTTTTTTAGCAGCAGAAAATAGTGATGAAAAAACTGGTCTTCTTGAGTTAACCTACAATTGGGATCCAGAAGAATATTCAGGTGGAAGAAATTTTGGGCATTTGGCATACAGTGTAAAAAATATCTATGAAGTCTGTGAAAAACTAATGCAAAGTGGTGTTACAATTAATAGACCTCCAAGAGATGGTCACATGGCATTTGTGCGATCTCCAGATGGAATTTCTATAGAGATTTTACAAGAGGGGGAGAGTCTTCCATTACAAGAACCTTGGGTATCAATGGAAAATACAGGTAGTTGGTAGTTTATAAGGCTAATTGTTTTTTACCCAGAGGGGTTAGATCATCAACAGTAGCTCTGTTTTTATAAGAAACTTCATAATCTTCAGCTGCAAAATCAGGTGGACTTTTTCCCTCTAAAAATTTTTGAGATTGCTTTTTAGCGTATGCTAAATTTTTTTTACAATATGGTGTTGAACCAACATACACTACATTTGAGTAACCATTTCCTAAGTGATGATCCTCGACTGCATGAACTACGTCTGGATGCCACCAAACTGTATCACCGGCATTCATTTTTGGAATTGAAACAAGTCCTCTTAAAAGCATTGAATGGTAAGTTGGATTAACAGATAAGGCTCTTGCAGGTTTTGAACCACATAAATCAGTTTCACCGATATCATCCATTAATGCTCTTGTTAAAATAAATGCCATAGACTTTGCTATAGGTATTAATTGTAGAGTTCCGTCTCCTGGTCCTTGTGCCGTTAGCGCCACCCAACCTTGAAATGTTCTAAACACATGACTAACTGCTGGAGACTCTATTTCTTGCGTTTTATTTCTGTAAGCAGCATTGAATGGATCATATTTTGCAAAGTTATCTGCAAATATATCTTTGTAAACATCTTGATAACCTTTATCAATCCAGCGCTCCACTGAACCTGCATCACAATGAGGTGATAAGCCAAGAGTTTTGTCACCAGGCTCTCTTCTTCTAACTCTATCTGCATAAACTAATTCATTATTGGGATCAAAAATAGTTTCACCATTGTGCTCATGAGTCCAGAGGCTATTTAACCATTTTTTTACAACATCTAATTCTTTTGATTGACGAATATTTACTTGAGTTTTTGACCAATATAATCCAAATATTTGAGGTTTACCTGATTGAAGATCACTGAAATATTGATCAATATTTGATTTTTTCTTTTGATCTTCATAATAATTATTTTCCTCAATATATGATTCCAAATCTTTATTCATTTGGTGAATCAAACTATCATCAAACACATCTTTTATTATTACACAGCCTCTTTTATTTATCTCATTTTTAAAATCTGATAAGTTAGACGAGAGGTCTCTAAAATTTATTTCAGGAATAATATTTTGTTTATTTTTTTTTAAGCTTTCTATTTGTAATATTTCTGATTCAATAAATTTTTCTATTTTTGAAAAATTCTCTTTATAATCTTTTGATTTACTTCTTAATATTTCTTTTTCATCTTTAATGATTTGATCTATGTTATTAATATCAATCATTTTTAATTAATAATTTTATTTGTTCTTCTAATAACGGTTTTGGTTGATCGCAAGTTGATCTTAAGCTTACTTCTTTTTTTGTTTCTGAAGCAATGATAGTTGATTCTATAATATCGAGAACATGTAACGCTAAATTACCATTACATCGGTGTTGAATATTATTCTCAATTGAATAAATCATTTCAGATAAACCTACTCCTCGATAATTCGATTGCTTTGGAGCTTCATTACTTCGTCCGCTGTGATTAATAATATTTGTTTTTCCTAAATATTTATCTTCAACAGAAAATTCTTGCCACTCAGATCCAAGCTCTCGTGATAATAAAACAGGTCCTCCAAACATGTTAGGATCTGGAACAACAAGTGACCCTTTTGTTCCGTATAACTCCATATGATTTCTAGCATGGTTTTGGACATCAAAAGAAATGAAGCCCTGAATTATAGCTTCATTAGCAAATTCAATATCTAACATTACGGAGGTTGATATATCCACATTAAATGATTTACCTTTTTTTGGTCCAACTAAATATTCTCTTTGATCAGCAAATTTTTTTCCTCTTGAGCGAACATTTTTTACAGGCCCTAAAAGATTAACTAAAGTGGTAAAAAAGTAAGGTCCCATATCTATCACTGGGCCGCCCCCAGATTGAAACCATGACTCAGGATTAGGATGAAATTCTTGAACTCCAGGAAAAGCAAAAATGAAATTACCTGTCATAACTTTACCTATATCACCGTCATCAACAAACTTTCTTGCAACTTGCCCACCACCACCTAAAAAAGTATCTGGGGCATTACCTATATATAAGTTTTTCTCTTTAGCTAAATTTAATAACTCATGTGCTTCATCATATTTTATAGACATTGGTTTTTCGCTATAGACGTGTTTACCATACTCCAAAGCTAGCTTTGATATTTCAAAGTGAGCCTGAGGTATGGTCAAATTGAGAATTACATCAACGTTAGTATCTTTTAATATTTCATCAACTGTTAATGATTTAATATTATATTGATCTGCACATTTTTTTGATACCTCTTGAAACTTATCTGCACAGGCTACAAATTTTATATTATTAAAATAATCTTGCGCACGAAAATATGTTTCTGCAATATTGCCACATCCAATTAATCCAACGTTTTTCATGTATTTCTAAATTAATTTACAATATCTATAGAGAAAATAGCTTTAAAAACATAGTGATTATTTAGCTTTATAACCAATACCAATGTTATTCTGCTTTGTACTTACATCCATAATTTTTGGATATTCATAATTTAAACCTAATAGTTGTCGGACTCTATCATCTGCATTTTTTTTAAATTCATCATTTAGATATGTAACTAAATCTTCAACTGGCTTTATATATTTTGGAAGGAACTCAATTAATAATGCAGCTCTTTGATGGTCAGAATTATTTGGAGATGCTCCATGCCAGCAATTACCATTAAAAAAAACTAGATCACCAGGTTCTGCAATCATTTGTTGCTTATTAGAAAAATCATCATTTTGATTTGGATAGTGAAGTTTTTTTTGTGATCCGGGAATGTATGCAGTCGCTCCAGACTTTTCTGAGCAAATATCTAAAGGGATTGTGGCTTGGCAATTTTGGGCAAATGAGCTGTTTAACCCCATTGGAAAAGTTTCAGTTTTATAAAAATCCCAATAAGGGTAATCTAGATGTAGTTCTTGACCAGGTGATCCAGGTAATAATCTGCTTGCACAATACGACCCACAAAAGAACTCATTACCTAATAATTTGGACATAAGAATAAAAATAAGATCATCAGAAATTAATTTTGAAAACACATCTCCTTTACCAAATAAATTCCACACCCTTTGTTGTAGTTGAATTTTTCCAGAAGCTTCAGCTTCAGCATTAAAATGTGACTCTTTTTGATCTTGTGTATCTGCAAAGTGATTGACGATCTCTCTTGCTAAATTAATATCTTCCAAACTAAAAACATCAGAAAAAACTATTACACCTGAACCTTGCATCAGTTCATCTAATGCTTCGTCAGTCTCGTAATTATCTTTAGAAAACTTTTTCATTGAAGAAAGTGTAAACCAAAAAAAATAAAAGAAAATAAAAAATTAGAGTTCTAATTCTTTAGCAAGGTCACCAATTTCTGCGCCCCCTGCCATCAACCTCTTAACATCTTCACCGCCAAGCTCTGACGATAATCCTGAACCAATTACTTCTCCCAAGCTTAAAAAAGTATATCGATCAGCTATTAGTCGTGCATGTATTTCGTTGTGTGTAATTAATATAATTGCAATATTTCCAAGTCGTTGAACTTTTTTTATTGTTTTTAAAACTTCCATTTGCTGCTTCTGACCTAATGCTGATGTAGGTTCATCTAATATGAGTATTTTTGCACCAAAATAAATTGCCCTTGCAATTGCCAAGGTTTGTCTTTGCCCGCCAGACATAGTTCCTACTGGTTGATTAAGGTCAGATATGTTTATTCCGATTTTTGACATTTCTTTAGAAGTTATTTTATCCATCTCCTCCATTTGCATTAAACCAAATGGACCAGGACCTTTTTTTATTTCTCTTCCAAGAAAAAAATTTCTAGTAACTGAAGTAAGTGCATTTAAAGCTAAGTCTTGATAGACTGTTCCAATGCCTGCATCAGATGCTTGTCTAGGAGAAGCAAAATTAACTTTTTCTCCATCAACTTTTATTTCTCCACTAGTCATTGGGTGAACTCCTGAAAGCACCTTAATTAAAGTTGATTTTCCTGCACCATTATCTCCTAAGAGTGCATGAACTTCACCTGGAAAAACGTCTAAAGATACACCATTTAAAGCTGTAAAAGATCCAAATTTTTTTACTAAATCTTTTATTTCTATTAGAGGTTTTCTTTCCATTAGATACTACCTATTATTCTTTTTCTAATATTCTCATTTGTTAAAGCAGCAGCAACAAGAACTGCGCCAAGAAATACTCTGTAGAAAGATCCATCAATACCAGGAATATAAAAGAAGGCTTCTTTTGCTATACCAAAAATAATTGTGCCTAGGATAATTCCTAGTATTGTTCCAAACCCTCCTGTAAGAACAACACCACCAATAACAGCTGCAGCAATTGCTTCCAACTCTTTTAAATTTCCTTTTGCAGTATCTGCTGTATTCACCTCAAATACTTGACATGCAGCAAACATAGTCGCGCAGAAAGCAGTAAACATAAATAAGGAAATTTTAACTTTATTAGTTGGAACACCATTGGCTTGAGCCGCACTAAGATTTCCTCCCGTTGAATATATCCAGTTACCAGCTTGTGTTCTACTCAGAACAAAGTAACAAACTAAAGCTAAAAGTAACCATATCATTAAACATGAATACATTCCTTTTGCAAAAATATTACCATAATTGTTAACATTCCAATCTGCAGTGAAATACAACCAATCAAATATTGGCTCCATAATATCACCTCCAAAGAAGTTAGCTACAGGTCTCGCAGTATATATTGTATCAATGTATGCTTTAGCTATATCTATATCAGTCACAGCCTTTGCAGCAACTGCAGGCACATCAACACCAGCTTCAATTTTTTTTGTCAAAATTTCTACCATTGACTCATTGCCTGATTTTTTAGCACCTGCAAGAGATTTTTCTAAAGTATCAATCATTTTTTTAGAAGCTAAAGCAGTTTTACTAGCAGCAACTTTTTCATTAATATATGTTAGTTGTTCGGTTAATTTTGCTACGGTGCTTGCAGGTGCATTACTAAGAATTTCTAATAATTGATCATTTGGCAACAATTTAGCTGCATCTCTTTCCATTTCTCCGTGACCTGGAACGTTTATAATGTTTTTAATATCTGGAAGCTCTGTTACTGTTGTTGATCCTGCTGTTTGATCAGGAGCCCTATTGAATGCTCTATAAGATACTTCTGTTACACCTCTTAAAAAAAATAATCCACCAAGCGTTACTATAAAAGAAGCAATTCCACTTTTAACAATCAACCAACCCTGAAACCATCCGAAAGATAGAGTA
The DNA here is from genome assembly GCA_902594815.1 of uncultured Alphaproteobacteria bacterium. Classification (GTDB taxonomy): domain Bacteria; phylum Pseudomonadota; class Alphaproteobacteria; order HIMB59; genus CACPNW01. The sequence continues at coordinate 34,420 of CACJNL010000008.1, forward strand.
AAACATAATGTAATTAAAAGAGCTGTTAGTGGTGAAACATTTGTAATTTCAAACAATTTTAAACCTTCAAAATGAAAACCTCCATCAAAAGATATATAAGGAATAACAACCGCAAATCCCCATTTAAGTATCATCGCCATACATCCTCCAGCAAAACCTATCATAGATCCAACTGATAAATCAAATTCACCGGCAATAATTAGCATCCCTGCTCCAAGCGCAACTATTCCAAGCTGTGCAATAACTCTGAAATTATTTCTAATACCTAGAGCGTTAAAACCTTCTCCAGCAAATGGGTTTAGAGAAAACTGTCCCTCTGGAATAGAAAAGTATCCTAACATAAAGAAAAGTAAAAGCATTACCCCAAATGGTCCAATTTCAGGACGTGCAGCAATAGCAGAATACCATTTTTTCTTACCTTGACGGTCAGACTCTTGTCTTGGTTGATTTGTTGTTGATGTATTCATAATTAAATAAAACAAAGGGCCGATAAATCGGCCCTTAGACTAATAAACTATCTGTCAATTCCTGCAAGAGCAGCAACTGAAGAAGCGTTAGACTTATCAACGAAGCCTGGTCCTGATGGGATGTTAGCTCCTGGAAGAAGTCCAGCACTGTTATTGTACAGGTGTAATACGATAATTGGCATATAACCCTGTAATCTTTGTTGTTGATCGATAGTGAAAGATACTCTTCCAGCATTGATTAAGTCCATAACTGCAGGGCTTAAGTCAAAGCAAGCATGATGCACTGTCATACCTAGATCAGCTACAGCTTTATCAACAGCTTCACATACGTGTGGTCCTACTGAAAGGATAGCGTCAATGTCACTGTTCGCTTGTAAAGCAGCAGTAGCACGAGTTTGAATAGTAGCAGGATCTGAAGTAGTATCAGTGAATTCCATAGGAACTGCTTCACCGTATCCTTCACATCTGTCTACAAGAGCTGTGTTGTATGCTTCTTGAATCATACAAAGTGCTTTAGTAGCACCTTCAGCTTTTGCTCTTTCACCAGCTTTTTGTCCAGCTAGATATTCTGGCTGACCAACGTGCATAAGTGCACCAAGTGCAGCAGAGTTTTCTAAACCAGAGTTCATAGTTATTACTGGAACACCAGCAGCAACAGCAGCTTTAATAGCTGGGCCTAATGCATCTGGATCTGGTAGAGAAATTACCATACCATCTGGTTGAGTAGCTGCAGCAGCTTGAATTGAGCTTGCCATATCAGCCATATCAGCAGAAGGGTTGTAAATATATTCGAAGTCAGCACCGATTGCACGAGCTGCATCTTCACCACCTTTTTGAACTACCGGCCAGAAAGGGTCTTTACCTTCACCGTGAGTTACCATAACGTATCTCTCAGCGAATGCAGAACTAGTAATAAATACTAGAGCTACGATTGAAAGTAGAAATTTTTTCATATTTCCTCCTAATTAGTTAAATTATTAATAATTAACATTTTACTAATATTCAGGAGAACATGGAAATCAAGAGTAATTTAGAATTTCTTGTTAATGAATAAAACGTTTTACTAAAATGTCGCAATTTTTCTTAATCAAATAAAAATAGCAATTTCTATAATTAAGGAATATTTGGTATTTTTTAGATCAAACACCTTTTCGTTGATTATTTTTTCCTTCAATGTGATCTTTTAAAGCAGCTTTTTTACTATCAGTATTTGCATCCATTAAGGTTGGGCTCTCCCAAAAAGCAGTTCCATCTAACCATTCATAACCATGAGTTTCCATGACAATTACATATGTTTTATCTGACTTTTTAGCTCTTTTGTATGCAGCCTCTAATTCCGATGTCGATTTAACTGTTTCAGCATTCGCTCCCATGCTTTTTGCATGTGACTCAAAATCTACAAATTGTAAATTTTTAGCTCTGGCTGCCCTCAAATTACAAATGTATTCTTTTCCACCTTTAGCAAGTTGTAATCTGTTTATCACCATGTGACCACCGTTATCACAAACTACAATAATTAACTTTTGGTCGTACAAAACAGAGCTATAAATATCGCTATTGTGCAAAAGATATGATCCATCACCGACAAATACGACTACATCTTGATCGGGTTTAGCCATTTTAATTCCAAGAGCTCCTGAAATTTCATACCCCATGCAACTAAAACCCCATTCTGTCTCAAAAGTATTTAGTTGTTTTGGTTTCCAAATCTGCACAACTTCACCAACAAGTCCTCCTGCAGCAGTAACGACTATATCTGATGGATCAGCATTTCGATATACAGCTCCAACAGCATGAGCATAAGATGGAACTTCTTGATTTGTAGGGCCACTTTCTTTTTGAACATAAGAGTCCCATTTTTTTCTCTCTTCAACTGCTTTCTCATACCAATTACTCGGGGCCTTCCAATCACCAAGTGCTTCTGATAGTTGAAGAAGGCCAATCTTCGCATCACTCACAACAGGTAAAGCTCTGTGCTTAGTAGTATCAAAACGAGCAGTGTTAATTGATACTAGTTTAAAATCAGGATTTTGAAAATTGGTCCAAGAGCCAGTTGTAAAATCTGCTAATTTAGTTCCAATAGCTAGGGCCATATCAGTATCTTTTGATAAATTATTTGAAGATCCTTCTCCAAGACATCCAACAGCACTTATGTAATAAGGATCATCATGTGTCATACATCCAATTCCCATTACTGTTGAAGTTACTGGGATATTGTGTTTTTTTGCAAATTCAGACAGTTCTTTTTCTGCCTCAGAATAAAGTACACCACCTCCAGAAATTATAATTGGTTGTTTTGATTGTTTAATTTGTTCAGCAGCAACCTTTATTTGGTTAGGGTCAGGATAAACTCTTCTGATTTCATGTACTTTTTCTTCAAAGAAAACTTCTGGATAGTCATACACTTCTCCTTGAACATCTTGTGACATTGAAATTGTTGCAGGTCCACAATCTGCAGGATCTAACATCACCTGTATGGCTTGTGGAAGAGAAGATAAAATTTGTTCTGGTCTTGTAATACGATCAAAATATCTTGAAACAGATTTAAATGAATCGTTTTGAGTTTCAGTGGGCGCATTAAAATTTTCTACTTGCTGTAAAACAGGGTCTGGAAATCTGCTAGAAAAAGTATCACCTGGTATCAAAAGAAGAGGTAGTCTATTACTCAAAGCCACAGCTGCAGCTGTTACCATATTTGTTGAACCAGGACCTACCGATGAAGTTGCAATAAATATTTGCTTACGACGCATCGCTCTTGCATAACCAATTCCAGTTAAAGCCATGTTTTGTTCATGATGTCCTCGATATCCAGGGAGATCTGATTGAAATTCTTCCATTGCTTGACCAATGCAAGCAACATTACCATGTCCATAAATTCCAAAAGCACCAGGAAACAAAGGAACTTTTTTTCCATCAATTATTGTTTTTTGTGCAATTAAATATTTAAATAAAGCGTGCGAACATGATAATTTAATAGTTTTCATAGATCCTCCCTAAATAAATATTTATAATGAAAAAAATTTAATAGGACAGTCTTTTCTTTAAAATAATTTATTTTACAAATAATATTTATTAAATTTTTAAAAACATTATAAAAAAATAATGAAAATAGCAGTTATGGGATCTATTCATAATGATGGATGGGATCTTTTAAAAAAAGAAAATTTACAATGTTTTGAGATTACAAATTTTGATGAGCAAAATCTTGCAAAAGTATTAGATGATGTTGATGCTATACTTTTAAGAACGTCCAATTTAAATAGTAACATTCTTAGTAAATGTCGAAACCTTAAAATTATCTCTAGACACGGAGTTGGATACGATAATGTAGATATTGATTACTTAAATAAACACCAAATAGCTCTAGCAATCACATCTACTTCTAATGCTGTAAGTGTTGCTGAGCATGTGCTGACTTGTTTTTTATACCTTACCAAAAATATCAATTTATCTGACAAGTTAACAAGAGAAGGTAAGTTTAAGGAAAAAGCAACTTTGCCTAATTTTTTTGAACTTTATAAAAAAAATGTATTAATTTTTGGATTTGGAAGAATTGGTAAAGAAGTAGCCAAACGTTGTATTGGTTTTGAAGCAAACATATTTGTTTTTGATCCTTTTATTGAAAATAAAGTTATTGAAGAACATGGTTGTAATCCTATCAGCAAAATAGAAGGAATAAAACTTGCAGATTACATTTCTATCCATTTACCTTTAAATACAGAAACGAAAAATTTTATTTCAAAAAAAGAATTTGAGTTAATGAAAGAGTCAGTAATTCTCGTTAATTCAGCTAGAGGCGGTATTGTCAGTGAAAACGATCTTTATGATGCATTAACTATAAATAAGATACATGGAGCAGGTTTAGATGTTTTTGAACAAGAGCCCCCAGATGAAAATCATAAATTATTTAAATTGTCTAATATTTTACTCTCGCCTCATAACGCTGCTTTAACATTAGAGTGCAGAAAAAGAATGGCTGTTGAAGGGGCTGAAAATATTATTAAATATCTAAAAAACAAAAATGATCTGAATTTGAACAATATTGTGAATAAAAAAGAAATTGGAATTTAAAGGTTTAAATAAATATCACCTTCTTCTTCATAAATGTCATAAATTTTTAAAGATGGTAGCTCCAAGTCACTTATTGGATCACCGGAGACAATGCTAAAAGTATTACCGCAACTAGCGCATTCAAGCTCTTCCCCTTCAACATTTGACTCACTTAAAAACGCCTGATCTTCGCAAACACAATGACCTTGAGTGGCAAAAAAACCCGACTCTAACCTAAATATAGCATAATCAATTTCTTCATGTTCAAAATTTTCTACACTGCCAATTTCGATATCATCTTCTTGGCCAATATGGACAGGCTCTATTTCCGTATTCATAAAAAAATTGTAGAATAAATTTTAAAATTAATAAATATTTATTTTATCTAAATCGTAAATTTTTTCTTGTTAGTTGATCAATTGAAGATACTCCCATTAGTTTCATATCTCTTTCAATTTCATTTTTTAGATTTGATAAAGTTTTTTCGACACCTTTTTGTCCTCCTGCTGCTAGTGCATAAAGATACATTCTTCCTCCGGAGCAAGCTTTTGCCCCAAGAGAAAGTGCTTTTAAAACATGAGTGCCTCTTCTGATACCCCCTTCACAAATAACATCTACTTTATCACCGACAGCATCTACTATTTCAGCGAGTTGATCAAATGGTGATCTTGAACCATCAAGCTGTCTTCCTCCATGATTGGATACCATGACGGCAGTTGCTCCCACATCAATTGCTTTTTTTGCATCGTCTACAGACATTATGCCTTTTATGGCAAATTGTTTACCCCATTCTTTATTAATTTTTTCAACTCCTTTCCAGTCAAGAGAATTATCTAACATCTGCGTAAAATAATCACCAATACTTGTCATTACGCTAGTTCCAGCTGCAATATGATTTTTTAAATTACTTAGTTCCCATTTTGGTTTAGTAAAATAATTAAAAGCCCATGATGGATGAGTGGCAAAACTAATAGCACTACTTAAAGATAGTTTCATTGGTATTGTGAAACCTGTTTTAAGATCTCTTTCTCTATTGCCTCCCACAGCAGTATCTACTGTAACTGCCATGGCTTCAAAATTTGATTTTTTGCATCTATCAATCAGATCTTTGTTTAGACCTTCATCTTTATGGACATATAATTGAAATAATTTAGGTGTTGATACCAAGTTTGATATTTCTTCAATGCTTGCTGTACCTAAAGAAGAAATCCCAAACATGGTGCCAAACTTTTCTGCAGCTTTAGCAACCCCTATTTCCCCTTCATGGTGAAATAATCTCTGTAAGGCCGTTGGAGCACAGTACAAAGGCATATCAATTTTTTGTCCCATAACTGTTGTGGACATATCAATTTTATCAACACCAGATAGAACATTGGGAACCAAATCACATTTATTAAAAGCTTCCGTGTTACGTTTGTAAGTTATTTCATCATCGGCAGCTCCATCTATATAATGGAAGATAGGACTGGGTAATTTTTTTTTTGCTAATGCACGAAAATCTTTAACATTATTGCACTTTTTAACGCTCCCAAACATTAGGCAGAAACTGTTCTTTGAACTTGCTCTCCCATACCTTCAATGCCAAGCTTCATTTCATCACCTGGATTTAAAAATACCTGCGGCTTCATTCCCATACCAACTCCAGGAGGTGTTCCTGTTGAAATAATATCGCCTGGTTGTAATGACATAAAATTACTCAAATAACTAACGAGGAAATTTACACCATAGACCATTGTTTTAGTTGAGCCATCTTGCATACGCTTACCATTCACATCCAACCACATAGATAAATTTTGCGGATCAGCAACTTCATCTTTTGTAACTAAATATGGACCTATTGGACCAAATGTATCACATGACTTTCCTTTAACCCACTGTCCAGCATGCTCTAATTGAAATGCCCTTTCACTTAAATCGTTGACCACGCAATATCCAGAAATATGATCCTGTGCCTGATCTTCTGAAATATATTTTGCTTCTTTACCTATGACAACTCCCAATTCGACTTCCCAATCTGACTTTGTAGAATTTTTTGGAATTATCACATTATCATTAGCACCTATAATAGCGCTAGTAGCTTTGAAAAAAATTATAGGTTCGGGTGGAACTTCCATTCCAGTCTCTTCTGCATGATCAGAATAATTAAGACCAATGCATATAAATTTACCTACACTTTTTTTACACACACAAGGAGCAATACCATCATGATTTTCAACAATAGGTAGTGAACTTATATCAAGTTGTTTAACTTCATCGAGTTTTTCAACTGTTACATTTTGATCATCCCAATCAGATACTACGCTTGATGCATCGCGTATTTTTTCATTCTGATCTAGTATTCCAGGTTTTACTTTATCACCAATTCTGTATCTCAATGTTTTCATTATAAAGTCCATCCTCCATCAATTAAATTAAGTGTTCCCGTTACAAAATCTGACTCATCACTCGCCAAATATAATGCCATTGACGCGATTTCTTCGGGTTGGGCAAGTCTGCCCATCGCCTGTCTTGCAATAAAATCTTTTCTTGCTTGTTCAGGATCATCTGCCATTTGTACTCTTCCTTCCCATGAAGGTGTTTCGACTGTGCCTGGTAAAATTGCATTACATCTAATTCCATCTTTGATGTAATCAGCGGCAACAGATTTAACAAAACCATTTAAAGCTGCTTTAGTTGTTGTGTAAATAAAACGGTTAGGAACTCCTTTAACACTTGATGCTGCAGAAGATACAATCACTATGTTGCCTTTTTTCTTTTTAAGCATTTTTGGCAATACTGTGTGTGTCATCAAGTACGCCGAAAAAATATTAACATTAATAGAATTATGAAACTCATCTGTATCGCAATCTAAAAGTGCACCGTGGTGAACAAAACCTACAGCATGAAATAAAACATCGATATTTTCAATTTTATCATAAAAATTTTCTACTTCTTCTTTGTTGGTTGAATCTAACTTTGCAATTTCGATTTTGGAGTTAAGAGATTTAATTTCTTCTAACTTTTGCTCATTGATATCAGTTGCAATTACGTTTGCTCCTTCACTTGCAAACTTAAGTGCAGTCGCTCTTCCTATTCCTTGGGCAGCTGCAGTGACAATAATTTTTTTATTTTCTAGTCTCATTTAATTGTCTTTCCAGTATTCACCATTTGGGTATGTAAAGTCCTTAACAGATTTTTGTTTCATTTCAATAGAGTATCCAATATCTTTAGGCGGCATATAATTCCCCTCTTTTATTATGCAGGGATGGATAAAGTGCTCATGTAGACTATCTTGATACTCCACTACCTTGTTGTCTTTTTCTCCATTGATCAATACGTAATCAACCATACATAAATGTTGAACGTATTCGCATAAACCTACTCCTCCAGCATGAGGAAAAACAGGAACTTTAAATTTATGCGCCATAAGTAGAACAGTTAAAATTTCATTTATACTTCCCAATCGACAACTATCAATTTGACAAACATTCATTGCACCTGATTCAAGAAATTGTTTAAACATTATTCGGCCACCACAAGCCTCACCTGTCGCAAGTCGTACATCACCAACTTCTTTTTTAATTTTAGCAAATCCCAACACATCGTCAGGGCTTGTTGGTTCTTCAACAAACAACAAATTAAATTTTTTGTAAGCATTAATATGCTCAATTGATTGCTGAACATTCCATTGTTGATTAGCATCAACCATGATCGAACATTCTGGTCCAATTGTTTGCCTTATTAATTCAAGTCGTTTAACATCCGCTTCAAGATCTAAACCAACTTTGATTTTAAAATGCTTCCAACCTTGGGCCATATATTGATTACATAATTCTATAATTTTTTCATTTGAATATCCCAACCAACCTGCAGCCGTTGTATATGACGGATATCCTTCTTTTAGAATGGTTTGTATTCTTTTTTCTTTATGTATCTGGCTATTTTGTAAAATATTAAATGCCTCATCTTTAGTCAGCACATCTTCAATATATTTAAATGTTAGCCATTTCATTATTGTCTCAGGATCACTATCAACGATAAACTTCCAAAGTGGTTTTTGATTTTTTTTAGCAATAAGATCCCATAAGCTATTAAAAATTGCAGCAACAGCCATGTGCACAACTCCTTTTTCAGGACCCAACCACCGTAACTGACTGTGATCAACAAACTCAAACCACAGTTTGCCAATATTTAGTTCTATTTCATCTATAGTCTTCCCAATCAACATAGGAAAAAAATGTTTTATACATTCAGCAACAACATCATTTCCCTTACCTAGTGTAAATGCAATTCCGTAACCCTTCATACTATTATCAGAAGTATATACAGTTACATAGGTAGCAGAATAATCAGGATCGGTGTGAATAGCATCAGAGCCTGTTAAATCTTTTGATGTAGGAAAGCGAACATCCTCAACTGTCAGATTAATAATTTTTATCACTTTTAATATTTTTTAAATGTTGAGTTTTCAATGAAGTCCCAATCCAAATCAATCCCTAGTCCTGGCTTTGTAGGAAGTTGAGCCTGACCATCAATTATTTGAATTGACTCTTTAAGTCCAAAATTAAAATATTCGTATGGAACAAGTACTTCAAAAAACTCAGAATTTTTCATAGCTGCACAACAATGAAGATTAACTAATTCCAAAGGATGATAAATTGCTGTATGAATTTCACATTGCACCCCAAAGCTCTCAGCTAAATGTGCCGTTTTCATTGTCGCTGTAATCCCTCCACTCCAGGAAACATCTGCCCGAACCATATCGACAACTCTTGTGGAAATACATTCAGCAACGCTATAGGGATGTTTAGCAATCACTTCAGTTCCTATGATAGGTATATCTAGTATCCGAGTGAGCTCTCTTAAGTTGTGAAAATTTTCATCAAATAACGGTTCCTCATACCAATAGTAATTTAATTTTTCTAACTCTCTACCAAAGCGTAACGCTTGCTCAAACGTATAAGGGGCTACAGGATCACTCATTAATTTAAAATCATCACCCACAGCATTTCTCACCGCTTTATGTATCTCCAAATCTAGTTCATAATTCCCAGGAGGATGAATTTTATAAGCGTTAAAGCCTCTATCTTTGTATTCCTTCGCTTCCTTTGCGTAATCCTCTGGAGTTTTATAAACGAGAGAGCTTCCATAAATTGGTACTTGATCCCTGTAGGCGCCTATATATTTATACAGTGGTTGATTTGCTTGAAGTGCAGATAAAACCCAGCAATTTATATCAAAAGGACCATAACTATAAATCGGTGCATGGTTCCACCATCTATCGGCCATTCGGTACTCATGCCAATGCTTCTCTCTAAATAATGGATCACGACCAATAAAAAATGGCTTAAAAATACTATTTGCAATTTCTCCCGCCATAGCGGCGCCACGCCCTGCAAACCCAAAAGTTGATGTCGAAATACCTTCATCAGTATGAAATGTGATAACTAAGAATTCTAGTTCAGATTTTTTACCATCGCGCATTTCCGAGTCTTTCATGACAGGATCTTTATGGCGACATGCGCGTATTTCAATATCACTAATTTTCATTTAAGCCTCATTTCATTTTTAATTTTTTCATTATGTTGTCCCACTTTTGGAGCGGCACGGTCTGACTTAAAAATCTCTCCGTCAACTTTAATTGGGCAACGTAATGTTTCTATTTCAAGACCATCTGTGCTTTTAATTCTTTGTGTCATATCTAAGACTTTAAAGCCATCATGTTTCAACATTTTTTCCCAATCCAAAACTTCTGCACACCAAATATCTGCTGGTTCCAAAACACCTAAAATATCTTTTGATGTTTTGTTAACTACAAAATCACCTATTTGTTTTTTAATTTCATCTCTATTAGTGAACCAAGTTTTTTGATCATGTAAATTTTTCAAAAAATCTAAATCTAATAATTCTCCAAGTTTTGGTAGCGGCGTCATCGCAATGGCAACAAATCCATCACTGGTTTTATAAATTCCGTATGGAGCTGATAAATAAGCATGAGCGTTGTTGTATTTACTTCTTACAGGCTTTCTATAACCATCATTAAAATAAGTAGTTAAAACTTCAAACTGAAAATCAAGTAATGCTTCTACTAAACTTGTTTGAATATGACATCCTTGATTAGTACGATACCTCTTTATTACCCCAGAAAGTATGCCTTCTACCAATGAATGCCCTGCTAACATATCAGCTACAGCTAAGCCCATCGGAGTTGGTGCTTCACCACCATTTCCATTTAACCAAACAAGTCCTGTCCTAGATTGAGCTAATAAATCTTGACCAGGCAAGTCTTTCCAAGGACCTTCTGCACCGTATCCCGAAATTGATCCATACACAATTTGAGGGTTGATCTTTTTTGCATTTTCATAATCAAGACCAATTTTTTCAATTACACCTGGTCTAAAATTTTGAGTAATAATATCTGCTTTACTAATTAATTGCTTAACCAAATCTAAATCTGTTGGATCTTTTAAATTGGCTGCAAAACTCTCTTTATTTCTATTGATGGCATGAAACAGTGTACTATCACCCTCTAAATCAGTATCGCTTATATAGAGAGTTCTACATAGATCTCCCACTTCAGGTCTCTCAATTTTTATAACACGTGCACCTAAATCTGCTAGGCGAAGCCCAGCATAAGGGCCTGATAAAAATTGACTAAACTCTAAAACTGTTAATCCTTCAAGTGGTCTAGACATATTAGTTAAAGCTCTCTAGATACATTGATGATAACTTATTCATTACTGTGTCCTCTTGGATGTTTGATTGGAGATATTCATTAATAATATTACCACTTTCATCTTGAAATTTCATATAACCATTGTGCCTTGGTCTCACCCATGCTTGATCTAATGTCTGTCTTGTTGCGATAAAAAAATTGTTATTATGATCATTAATTTCTTTATTCTGCCAAGCAACAGAGTTGCCAGGTTGCCCACCACTTTCATAAAAAATAGTTTGTTGACAATCTGCCCCAGCAATCCAATAACTATACTCTATAGCTATATCTTTATATTTGCTACTATTTGAAACGGCAATTCCTGTTCCACCTAAATGCGTACCGTGAGGACCTTTGCCATCTAGATCAATTACATTGCCATACTTAAGAATATTTTTTCTATAATCTTTTCTTGAATAATTAGAAAATCCATATGTATAAGGAGCGTAATAAAAATCATTAGTCTCTGATAAAATTTCTGCAGTACGAATAGGATCCATACTAAAACAATCTTGAATTAAACAATTAGATATTTCTTTCATCATTCTTAACGTTTGTATTCCAAATTCTTTATCTACAAATTCTTTATTTAGAGGATCAAACTCATCCGTAATGTTATTATAAATGCTATAAAAGCTGCTAATCGCGTGCACAGGTTTTAAGGGCCAAATAATTTTTTGGTTTTTTGCTAGTGCAAGCAATTCATTCCAATTAGTAGGAACATCATCAATTAAATCTTCTCTGTAGCAACAGACTTGGGTTGCAGCATCAATTGCCAAGGCCCACTGGTGACCATCTATATTGTAACTTTGGTGAGAGAGTCCAACTGATTGTTCATTTAAAATATCTAATTGATCGTTGTACTGCTCTACATCAAACTGTTGTAATAAGCCTTTAGCAGATACCTCACCTACATGTGGATAATCAATTACCATTAAATCATACTCGTCTACCATTTGCTCAATTGGGCGATCAGCAAATGCCTGCAATGATCTTTTATCCCATTCAATAGAAATTTGATTATTATATTTTTTACAAAAAATTTCACTTGTTGCAATCATGGGGTCATAACCTCTTGAATGATCCCACGTCATCCCCTTTAAAGTTTTCATTTTTTTTCGTATAGATCTTTGAAGTCTTCAGGTTTTTTATACAAAACAGAGTGGAGATGTTCGCAGTAGAGAACAATCTCTCCCTCCCCTTTAAAAACTTCATAACTTGTTCTGACTAAACCCATTTTTTCGTATTTCGGTTTTTTTTCCATATTTTTTCGTATTGTATAAATGGTATCGCCAATGAAAACAGGTTTAATAAACCTCAGGCGGTCGTAACCATAACTAAAAGAATTAACACAATTTGTTGCTACTAAACCAAGACCGTATGAAAAGACCATTGCACCCGCTACCAATCTTTTTTTAAACAAACCTTCATTTTTTGCAAAATGTTCATCACCTACATAAGGATGCATATCCAAAACCATAGTATTAAACTGCATGGCTTCACCCTCTGAAATAGTTCGTCGCAGTGAGCGAATTTGGTGATCAATAATAACATCTTCATAAAACCAATTTTCTGAATTCCAAACAGGTATATTACTGTGTTCTTCAGGCATATCTTTAGGATAAGTAGACTCTATTCCAACTGTATTTTTATATTTAAAATCTTTATTCATATTTAAAATTATGCTACTCTAATATCTTAATATATTGAATTCAATAAAAATAATGAGGGAACATGGTAGAGATTGAGCAATTTTTTGAAGATTACGAAGTAGGGACAGAAAGAATAACAGCAGCAAGAACTATTACCGAAACAGATATTGTCATGCATGCAATGCATTCGGGAGACTTTTATCCCCACCATGTTGATGCTGAATTTGCTAAAACAACTCCTTTTGGTCAGAGAATTGCACAATTCAGTTGCACTTTTTCAATCGGAATTGCTCTTACTGCATCAATAGTTAATAAAAGAGCTTTCACATATGGATTTGAAAGACTTCGTTTTCCTAACCCTGTGTTCATTGGAGACACTATTCACACAAAAGTTACCATTAAAGAAAAAAAAGATGACCCTAAAAGACCTCAATACGGTCAAGTTAATGAAGCTTGTGAAATATTAAATCAAAATGATAAATGTGTTTGCTATTCCGAGCATATATTACTTGTTGAAAAAAAATAATTAGAAAACACTATACTTGAGATACGCTTCTTGAGGGTCCATGCCTTCACGGATAGATTTTCTTACTAAATTTTCTGTACTAATTAATTTTTCTGCTCTTACCAAAATACTTTCAATAATATTGGATGGAATGATTACCACTCCATCAATATCAGCTAAAACATAATCATTATTGTTAATAACTGTTTTGCCTATTTTTATTGGTTGCTCAAATTTTGTGGGATGCCAATAACCAACTACATCTCTTGGTGTATAAAAACTGCTCCAAACTGGAAAATCAATTTTTAATATAAAATCTAAATCTCTTGCTCCTCCATCAACAATGTAACCTTTGACGCCTTTTTGTTGAAGTGTTTCTGCAGATAATTCACCCATCAAAGCTACTTCATTGTTATGCGGCTGACAGATCACTACCTTGTCATTGGGCGCTTTGGATAAAAAACCTGTCCAGGCTAAGAGAGTTTCGTGATGAGTTAAAGATTTATCTACCTCTCCTTCCATGGTAAAAATTTGTCCAGCTAAAACATGGTGGTTTTTACATGGCTTGATATTAGGTGGTAGAGTGAAATCTTTATAACCATCATCTCGCATGATGTCATGTATTACAGAACTATAGCACTTTGATAATCTTTCAGTATTATTTATAGCTGACATCTCTAATGTTTATATCCCATTTCTGATGAAAGTACTCCTGCTGAACGTACTAATAATTTTTTTACTTGCTCTAAACTTAACTCACCTTTTGTAATTATTCTGTCTACAAAAGGTATTGTAAGAGCCGCAATTGCATTATTAGTATAATCAAAAATTGGAACTGAAATATTTGTAACTCCTTTAATTTGCAAACTCTTAACTAATTCGTATTTATTTCTTTCAATTTTTTTCATTGTATTTTTTGAAAAAAGTTTTTCAATTTTTTTTAATTCAGAAACTGAAATTTTAGATGTCGCTTCCAATTTGGAATAAAATCTTCTTCTTTCTAATCGTCTGTTTCTTTCCTTTTCATCTTGGAAAGTTAATATAACTCTACCAGATGATGTTTCAAGCAAGTCAAAACTTGCGCCAACAGAAACATGGTAATTAAAAGAAGAAGGGCTGTCCTCTTGTGCGATAATTAAAATCTTTCCTCTTGTATAAATTGCCAAATGCACTGATTGATTTGCTTTTGTTGTAATTTCTTTCATTACAGGAATAGCTCTTGTTGTAAGAGTCTTAAATGGTTCAAATTTTGCAGTCATATTCAAAATTTTAAAAGAGAGTCTGTAAACGTCTTTTTCACTATCAAAATCTACATATTCTCTATTTCTTAAAGTGGTTATCATTCTGTAAATTTTATTTATTGACTTATTTAGCTTGCCTGCAATTTCTACTTGGCTAAGACCTTCAGCAGAATTTGATAATAACTCTAAAATATCTAATCCTTTTTCTAGAGCAGGAGCGCTATAACTTTTAGATTGATTTTTTTGTTTCATAATTAAAAAAATGAATTTTATTTGTTTCTATTTGAAAATTAATATTTTCTCCAACATCGACCGGTCTTGGATTATACATACGACTTATTATTTCTTTATTTTGTAATTTAAAAAAAAGTTGTGTCTCAGTACCAAGCGGTTCAGCAAGATCAATTGCTTTGTTAAAAAACCATAGTGATTTTTGTTCATTAGAAAAACTTTTTACTGGAACTATATCTTCTGCTCTTATACCAACAATAACTTTTTTTAAGTCAGCAAGTTTTGCTATTTTATCTTTAGGACAATTAACAAGAATATCATTATCCAGTTTAATCATTATCTGATCATTACTTTTAGTTATTTCGCATTCAATAATATTCATTGGGGGACTGCCGATAAAAGTTGCAACAAAGACATTTACAGGATTGTTAAAAACATCTATGGGAGATCCAATTTGTTCAATAAAACCATCTTTCATTATTATAATTCGATCAGCTAAAGTCATGGCTTCAACTTGATCGTGTGTTACATAAATAACTGTTGTTTTTAGTTTTTGATGGAGTTTTTTTATTTCTGTTCTCATCTGCGTTCTGAGTTTAGCATCTAAATTAGATAGAGGTTCATCAAATAAAAAAGCATCGGGTCTTCGAACAATAGCTCTACCCATTGCTACTCTTTGTCTTTGCCCTCCAGAAAGTTGAGAAGGTTTTCTTTTTCTCAAATCCTCCAAACCTAAAATATTAACTGCGTCTTGTACTTTTGATTCAATTTCATCAGGATTAACTTTTGCTATTTTGAGACTGAAGCCTAAATTTTCTTCAACTGTCATATGGGGATAAAGAGCATAATTTTGAAAAACCATAGAAACATTTCGATCTTTTGGATCTTTCTCATTAACTTTTTGATCACCTATAAAAATTTCACCTCCAGAAATTTCTTCTAATCCTGCAATCATCCTCAATGTTGTTGATTTTCCACATCCTGAAGGCCCAACGAGCACAAGAAATTCATTATGAGGAATTGTTAAATCCATATTTTGAACAGCGACAACGTCACCGTATTTCTTTGTTAAGTTTTTTAATTCAACCTTAGCCATATTACCCTTTTACTCCTCCAAATGTTAATCCAGAAACTAAATGTTTTTGAACAATAAATGTTAATATTAAAGCAGGAATGATCATTACTACTGCTATTGCACACATACCTGCCCAATTAATCGTAAATTCATCTAAGTAATCCATCATACCTATAGGTAGAGTTTTGGAATGCACAGTTCTTGTGATGATAGAAGCTAACGCATATTCATTCCAAGATAATAAAAAAGCGAATATTGCGGCTGCACCAATGCCAGGCCCAGCAAGAGGTAGTTCAACATTCCAAAATGCTTGGAATCTTGTACAACCATCTGTTCTAGCAACTTCAGACATCTCTTTTGGTATTTGCCTAAAAAAACCATCAGTTAACCAAATTGTAAAAGGAACATTCATCGCAACATAAACTAGAATAACTCCAAAAGATGTATTAATTATCCCAAGCTTAGCAAATAAAATAAATAGAGGTAAACTTAATGATATTCCTGGAACTGCCCTAGCTAACATTAAGCTTAGAAAGATTTTATTTTTTCCTTTAAAATTAAACCTTGCAAATGCATATCCCCCCATCATACCTATAGTAATAGCAATTACTGTGCTAACAGATGAAATGATTACTGAATTCATTAGATACTTGAATGCAGGGACCGATACATAACCATTAATACTAAACATTTGAGTAAATTGATGGAGTGTCCATCTATCTGGAATCCAGTTAGCAGGCTTGGCTAATATTTCTGGGTTAGGACGAAATGCACTAACAAAAATCCATATACCAGGCAAACAAATTAATATTAAAAGAAAAAGAACTAATAACCAAAATCCTATTTTTTTTATTTGTTTCATTATTGTTGTCCCAAATCTCTTCTAGCCGCAACTAACTTTGTAAAAAAATAATATGTAAATGCAATAGACAATATTATTGATACATAAGACATTGCATTTGCAAAACCCATATTAGCATCTTTATATCCTATTCTAGCAATCATTGTCCAAAGCAACTCTGTTCTCATTGCTGGACCTCCGCCTGTCATTATATGCACAATATCATAAGCCCTTCCAACATCTAGTGATCTAATAGTAAGTGCTATAAAAACAAATGGCATTAAAAATGGTAAAGTAATATTTTTAAATACTTGCCAACTATTACACCCATCAACTCTTGCAGCTTCAATTGGATCTCTTGGTATTCCTAATAGACCTGCTAATAGCAGAATGGCAAAAATTGAAGTATTGGCCCAAATTTCTGCTACCATGATAGATCCCATAGCAAGATATTTATCTATCAACCAAGGAATGGCAGACTCATAGCCAAATAAGTATAAAAAATTATTTAATAAGCCGATGTTATCATTAAAAATATATTTCCACTGAAATCCAACTAAGATTGGTGAAAACATCATTGGAAACATCATAATTGTTCTTAAGGTTCTTTGGCCCCAAGTAATTTTATTTATTAATAGTGCGATACCCAACCCAAATAATAATTCTAAGTTAAGAACAACTGCTAAAAATAGAATAGTTCTTCCAAAAGCATACCAAAATTTTGCATTATCAATTAGTCTTTCATAATTACGTAAGCCAACAAAATTAAAAAGGCTGTCAGGACGTGTGAGTTTATACGATGTAAAACTTGTATAGAAAGAAAATATGAGTGGAATTATGATTACAAAACCTATAGCCAAAATAGATGGCATGATTAACATGACTGGACTTCTAAAAATTTTTCTAACCATCAATTAATCAGCGTAATTTATTTTTAATCCACCTGATTGACTAGAGATACCACATGAATCAACAACTGCCATAGTATGAATAGAGTCATCAATTGAAGTTAATAATTTAGAATCTTCACCATTTTTAAATCTTTGCATATTTGCCATTACGCCTATAAATGCATCTGGAAACCACTTACCCTGAATATCAAACTTTATCCAATCAGTTCCTTCAGTTATTATTTCTAGTTCCTCCGGTTCACCTGTTGGATAATCTAATAATAAACCTAATTTCATTTTGGCTGCACCTTTTGTGCCCTCTAAACGAATATATGCATCTTGGTTTTTTCTTCCAAAGCTATGAGTATGATTAATAGTCATGCAACATCTAATTTGATTTCCATAATTAAAAATTGCACTAGTTCTGCAATCGGCTAATTCTTTTACCTTAGGATGCTTAACTGACTGGCAGTAAACCCCCTGAGGATTTCCAAGAACAGAACGTATCCAATCAATGTAGTGGATTGAGTGCAATGGCACTTCGACTCTATCTAATGTTTTTAGAAAAGGCCATAACTCCCAGGGAGTGTGTACATTGACATGAACTTCCAGCTCTACTAATTCACCTAAAATATTTTGTTTAATCGCTTCATATACTGGTAAAGAAATTGGACTGAAACGTAATTGAAAATTCATACATGCTTTTATATTTTTTTGATAACAAATTTTTCTTATTTTGTTTCCCTCTTCTAAAGATCTGCCAAGAGGCTTTTGAAAAACAGCATATATATTTTCAGGAAGTTTTTCCACTACCTCTAATAAATTTGCTGGAGGAAGAGCTAAATCAAAAATATGGTCTTTGTTTTGAAATGCTTCTTCAAGAGAGTCAAATACATTATTAATTCCAAATTCTTTTGCTAGGTTTTTCGCTTTTTCTGAGTCAACATCGTATAATCCATTAACTTCAAAACCTGCTTTTTTATAAGCAGGAAGATGAGCATCCTTTACTATTCCTCCCGTACCAATAATTATTATTGGGCTTAATTTTTTTGGCATTGGCCAAGTTTGACTATAATTTTTAATTGTATTTTCTTTATCGGCCATTTGTAAATTTTGATTAAATTTAATTTATTGACTACCCCTCACTTTCATGAGGAGTAGTCTTGCAAGAGATTAGTAATAACCTGCGTCTTGCATTAAATAATCAGTTTCTTTAGCAGCAGCATCTAATGCTTCCTTTACTGTTTTATCTCCAACAATTGCAGCTTGCAACTCTGGAAAGATAATGTTTGAAAAAGGAATCCACTCAGGAATAAGTGGTGGAGTAAATGCATCCTCTGCCATAGAAGCTTTAAATGTAGAGAAAAGGTCACTCATAAATGCGTTTCCTTCAGCATTCATTTCACCTGCAATATCATCCCAAACTCTTGTCATAGTCGGAAGTTTACCGCCTCTTGCTTCATGCATTTGTGCTTCGTGATTTGTTAAAATCCATATTAATGAAGCAGCTGCCTCTAGATTTTCTTCAGGACAACCATTTAAGATAGAATAAGTATGAGAACCTGACCATCCTCCTCTTTTTCCACCTGAGCCCATTGGAAATCTTACAAGACCAACATCGCCACCAATTTTTGAATCAGCACTATTAAAATATGCTCCCCAGCCACCCCAATCAAGGTTTAAGGCAACAGTTCCACTTGCAAAGCCAAGACCAGTTTCATCCCAAAGATAATTTAATACTCCAGCAGGAACTGCTTGTGCATTATACAAATCTACAAACCACTGAAGAGCTCTTTGTCCAGCTTCATCATTAAATGTTGGGCGCCATTCATCATCAAATAATGCTCCACCCTCAGCAATAACTAACTCGTAGAAACGTCCAGTTATAGCTTCTTCTTTACCAACATATTGTGTTCCATAAAAATTAGGGGGATCTGACCAGAAAATTGCCTGCTCTTTCCATTGTTCTAAAGTTTCTGGTGGTGCTAAATCATAACCATATTCAGCTTTAAATCTTTTTTTATTATCTGCATCTTCATAGATACTCTTTATGTACCATAGATTACTAACATCACTATGTTGTGGCAGCTGAACAAGACGACCATCAACAGTTGAGTGCTCAAGTACTAAAGGAACAAATTCAGCTAGAAAATCTCCTGGAACAATTCCATTAAGATCTCTATAAATATCTCCATATTGAGTAGCAAAACTAGTGTGGTTTGAAACAACACAGTAACTAATATTACCTGCTGCAATATCTTGCTTAATTTCTTTATCTAACTCAAAGTGACTTTTTTTAGAAAGAATTGATACCTTACCACCTGTTTTTTCTTCCCATATAGGAATCATCACTTCATAAAGTGGATCATAAGGAGCTCCACCAATTAATTTTACATCTAATGTAATGCCACTAAAATCCCCCCACATAGCTACTTTGTCGTTTGGAAAACTTTTATCAACGGCAAAGGCACTAAATGATAGAGAGAAAACAGAGATTACAGTCAAAATGCTTTTGAATAATTTCATATTCTCCTCCAATTTTTATTAGATATTACACTCTATCTATAATTTTAAAAGCAAAAAGATATGGTAATTTTCATATATGAAGATAGTATTTACTCATAAATTTTAATTTTCTGCTAAAAGAGGACGTTATGACACAAAGATTTGCAATGGCTGTAAGGCTTAAAGACGAAAAAAGAGAATTCTACATTAAAAATCATGCTGAAGTTTGGCCCGAAGTTTTAGATGAATTAAAAAAAATCAAAGTAAAAAATTATAGTATTTATCTTAAAGAAGATTTTATGTTTGGGTATTTAGAATATGATGGAGATAATTTTAATAAAGATATGGAGGCAATGCAAAAAATTCCAATTGTAGATAAATGGACAAAATTAATGATCGATTGTTTTAATCCTTTTCCAAATAATGAAGATAACAATTCATGGGTAATGATGGATCAAATATTTTATATGGAATAATTATTCGTCTATGTCCAAAATAAAAAAAATAGACGTATTTTTTTTAGAATATCCTTTTCCTAAAAAATTAAATTATAAATATAGTGCTGGTGTTGTTGAAAACATGATTGTTCCTGTCGTGAAATTAACTGACAGTAATAATAATTATGGATTAGGAGAAATAACTCATGGTCAATTTACCTATGAACCAATTAAAGGATTAATAAAGCATTTTAGCAAACTGCTGCAAAACACAGACTCCGAAAATATAAATCAAGCTTGGGAGAAAATGTATGGATCTAGTGTTTTTTGGAATAGAGAAGGAATAGGCGTTGGGGTAATGGGGGGAATCAACATAGCAATGTATGACTTGCTTGGAAAAAAAATGAAGGTTCCAGTATACAAATTATTAGGAGGCATTCAAAAAGAGAAAATTCGTATTTACGCAAGTAATGGTTTGTTTGATAATTCTCAACAACTTTTAGAAGATGCGCAAAGAGCATATTCAATTGGTTTTAGAGTATACAAAATGCGTGTTATTGATCCAAACAAAGTTATTAGTTTGGTAAATTCATTTAACAAAAAATTTAAAAATAAAATGCAGCTCATTGTAGATGCTGTTCAAGGATCTGCAGCTAACCCTTGGGCTACTAAGGTTTCAATAAATTTAGCAAAAAAATTAGAAAAAGAAGAAATA
Source organism: uncultured Alphaproteobacteria bacterium (assembly GCA_902594815.1). GTDB lineage: Bacteria > Pseudomonadota > Alphaproteobacteria > HIMB59 > CACPNW01. The sequence goes on from CACJNL010000008.1 coordinate 55,723, forward strand.
GTTTTTTTAGAGGAGCCCTTTAGAGTTGAAAATTTGAAAGGTTATAAAGATATAAAAAAATTTACCACTTTAAATATTGCTGGAGCAGAAAGTATACCTACCGCAAGAGCATTTAAAAATTACCTAGAAGAAGATGTTTTAGACATATTGCAATTTGATATTGCAACATCAGGTTTTACGGAAGGAAGAAGGATTTGTGATTTGGCATATATACATAATAAACCAGTTGCCATCCACTCTTGGGGTAGTGCAATAAGCATAATGGCTGGTATTCATTTTGGGTTAACAGTACCTAATGTTGCATTTACTGAATATTGTTTTATGGATCACCCCATCAACAAAGAATTATTTGAAAATAAAAAAATAAATATTTCAAATGGATATACTACAAAGCCTAATTGTCATGGTTTGGGTGTTAAATTTAATGACATGTTATCAAAAAAATTTCCGTATAAAGAAAAAATAAATACTATGATCTCTACAAATGATAGTGACATTAAACTAAAATGAGCATTTTAGTTACGGGAGGATTAGGATTTATTGGTGCCAGAGTTGTGCTTCAATTATTGAAAAGAGATATTTCTGTAATTGTAGCGGATTTAGATATTGAAAAAAATAAGGACAGACTCGAAAAAAATATCGATAAAATAGGCAAAAATAAAAACTTGGTAAGCTATCAAAAACTAGACATAACGGATTATCAAAACATAGAGCAAATCTTTAAAAAAAATAAATTAGATTGTGTAATAAATTTAGCCTACGGTATTGGAAGTATATGTGAAGAAAATCCGTTACTGGCAAGCAAAATAAATATTGTTGGTACAACATCAATGTTTGAGATGATAGTTAAGTATAAAATAAGACGATTAGTTTTCGCTAGTAGCGAAACAGTTTACGGCGCACATCAAGAATTTTATGGAGACAAAGCAGTTACAGAAAACGATTATTCAGGAATTAATAATCATTTCTACACTTATGGGGTAATGAAATTACTGAATGAATTCATGGCTGAAAAATATATAAAAAAACACGGTTGCAGCATAGCTTATACTAGGCCTTCTGTTGTTTTTGGCTATGGACGACAAAATACAGCTATAAATTGGGCAGAAGACTTTGCTGCTAAACCTGCTTTGGGACAAGCGGCATATTTGCCATTTTCAAAAAACAATAGAGATAATTGGATATATGTAGAAGATTGTGCAGAACAACTAGTTCGATTAGCATTAAAAGAAACACTAAATTACTCATGCTTTAATTCTGGATCAGAAACTTTAAATGGTCATCAATTAGAATCAGCAGTTAAAAAATTCATTCCTAATGCAGAAATAATTTTTGATGAGAGTGTGAAATCAACACCTTTGATTGATGATCAAAATGACGAAAGAATAAGAAAAGAAATAGATTTTAATCCAAGATCATTTGAGGAAGGTGTTAGATGTTTAATAGAAGATATAAGAGAAAATAATTAAGGTATGAGTTTTTTAACAACAGTAACTGGTAGCTATCCGAGAAAAGAAGTTCAAAAAGATACATTGCGAAAACCAAGTGTGTCAGAAGAAGAGTCTTTTGAAATGATTAAATGGGCTGTCAAAGAACAATCAGATCTAGGTTTGGATATTATTACTGATGGTGAGGGCTATCGTGAAAATATGTATTGGTTCTATCAGTTGCGTTTAGATGGCGTAGATGCTGTTAATAAAAAGCGTAAAGATTTTTCATTAGGTGGATCTACAGAAGGTGTTGATTTGAGCAAAACACACGGCACAAAAGGGTTTGGGATTGAATGTGCCGTAATCAAAGATGAAATTAAAAATTTAAAAACTGGATTGGCAAAAAAATGGCGAACGGCAAGAGAGAATACCCCGTCTCACATTAGAGTTAAACAAACAATAACAGGTCCACATATGTTAGCTAGGTTTAGTGTGAATGAAAGAACAGATCTTTATCCAAACGACATTTCTTTAGCGAAAGCGTATGCTTCTGTTATAACGAAGGAGTTAGAAGAAGTTATTAATGAAGGGTGTGACTATGTTCAATTTGATGAACCTGTATGGACAGAAAATGTTGATGAAACAATATGGGCAGCCGAAATATTAAATGAAATAATAGATAAATTTCCAAATGTTGATTTTAATTTGCATGTTTGTGGAGGCAATGCACATAGAAAAAGAGGTTTTTTTGGAAAATATACAGACATGGTTGAGGCATTTAAAATTCTTAAAGTTAATGAAATACATTTAGAGCATTGCAGTCTTCACTATTCAATGTTGGATGTTTTTAAAAGTTGGAATTTTGATGGAAGAATTTCATTAGGTGTAATTGATCAAAGGATTGATAATATAGAAACCGAAGAAGATATAAGTAATGCAATTAAGCCAGCTTTAGAATATTTTCCAAAAGAAAGAATATTACTTACAAGTGAATGTGGCTTTGGTCATGTACCTATTGATATTGTAAGAAATAAAGTAAAAATTCTCGTATCAACTGCAAAAAAATTGTAAAAATGAAAAGATGGATCAGTTGTGTATTTTTGTCTATGCTTTTATTTTCAAATTACATCACTGCCAATGAAGTAAAAAATATTATTTGCAGTATCAAACTAAGTACTAGTATAAAAAATATCTCTCCTCTTGAATTATCAGCACCCTCAAAGATAAAAATTATCTTTAACGAAAACACTAATAATTTAATTGATTATATTTGGGATGAGAACAGTATCATTGAAGATTTTGAATTGATTTCAAATAATGTAAATTCTCAATTTATTGAAATAAGACGTAAAGGTTTTAAAAAAAGTTTATCGGATAAAGATATAAGAAACGGTATATTTTTTAAATTCAATTTAAGTAATTTTGAGGCTAATTTAAACAAACAATTTATAAGACCTGTAAATTATCAATGTTCTTAAATTTATTTTAAATTTGCTTATTTTTTATTGAAGATTTAGTGTTTTCCATAAAAACAGATTTGAAGAAAGATTTAAATTCAAGAGGAGTTATATTAAAAACCTCACATTGATCTCCATCAAAAAAAGGTTCTAAGGCTGTAACATTAAATGCCCACACATTTAAATTTTCTCTAAAAATATTAAAACCATAATTTATCATACTGTTGTCATCCATGCCTATAATGTAGATGATTTCTTTGGTTGCATTATATTGTAAAATATTATCAGTAAGAACGTCAACTGTGTCCGAATTTTTAATTAATACTCTAACATGATCTAAATCAACAAACTTGAAACCATACATTGATTTAAATTCATTATTAATTTCTTTACAAATAATAGCTTTATCCTTTAAATCTTTTGCATTAGCTGAAATTAGTATCCCTGGAAATATTAAAAATATAATTACAATTAAGACTCTCATGTAATAAATGGTTTATATTATTTTTACTTATATTGAAATTTTATAAATTCTTTCAGCGTTAAAACTTCCAATTTTTGACGCTTCATCAGAAGATAGTTTTGCCAAAATTGAATTTGTAACTTTAATCCATTCTTGAATTCCTTTACCAAGATTAACAACTGGCCAATCACTTCCCCAAACAATTCTATTTGGACCAAAGCATTCAAGTACATGATCAACATATGGCTGAATCGTTTCTTGAGAAGATGTTCCAGGAGCACAATAGGCCATTAAACCTGATAACTTGCAAATAACATTTTGCAGTTCCGATAATTTTTTTATATCTTTACTCCACTGATCTATTTCTCCAGCAGCAATTGATGGCACACCACAATGATTTAAGACTAAATTAACCTCATCACAATCATGAGCTAAATCATATGCTATCTGCAATTGCGTTGGCAGGTAACACATATCAAATGGCTTTCCAGTTTTTCCAATTTTTTTAACATTATTTCTAAATGTCTCAGTTTGTGATGTATCATCTGGCATAACATGCAAAATACGTCTATACCCGGATACATTCATTCCAATCGTTTCTTCAAACCAGCTATCAAAGCTATCATCTTCTGGTCTTATTGAAACAATTAGCCCTTTAATACCGTTATTAGGATTTTGTCTTAACTTTTCCACATATTTAGCTTCATTTTGATAATCAGGATCATCAACCCCAGTCTCCATAAAAATAGTGCCAGCAACACCAAGTCCTTCAGTCAGTTTTAAGTAATTATCAACTGTAAAATTATCTGTTGCAAGTGGTGGAATATCCTTTGCCCAACTATAACTTGCCACATCTCTGTAAACTAAATGCTGATGAGTATCTAATAATTTGATCATACATTATATTAACATAAATAGTTAAAGTGTAAAGAATATGTATAATGTTAAGTTTTTAATTTATAACTAGGTTTATATGAAAATACTTTTAACAGGGGGCGCTGGTTATATTGGCAGTCATGTTTTACTTTCAATATTAGAAAAAAAATACGAAGCAGTAGTTGTTGATGATTTATCAACAGGACATGAAAGTTTAGTTCCAGAAGATGTAAGACTTATTAAATGCAATATTAATGAT
>CACJNL010000009.1 GCA_902594815.1 uncultured Alphaproteobacteria bacterium
CATGCGTGCTCAGCAACAGGGAACCATAATGAAAATACACCAGGTAAATATGGTTTAACTGACTCAGTGGTAACTTCAATTGTTAAGTCATCTACTGCTCTGATTCCAAGCTCACTTACATCTTTAGATCCATCTGAGACAGCATTCCAGTTTTTGATTCCAGCTGCAAAACTATAATACCAACCAAAATCAAAACCAGTTGTTACTGCTCTTGTTAATGCAAAAATATAATCACTAGCTTTTAGTTTTGGACCATCACTCCAAACTAAACCATCCCTTAGTTTAAATGTCCAAGTTAATCCATCGTCTGACTGAGACCAAGACTCAGCTGCCATAGGCACTAAGTTATAATCTTTATCAAAAGTTGTTAGTGGAATTGATAATAGTTCAGGCATACCTGCTCTATTATAAACAGTCTTCATCCAATCTGCGTATGTTCCTGTAGTAGAGTCTCCAACTCCATAAAATGTGTTTGAATAAGACACACTTGAAAAAGAAACAATTAAGGCAGTAATTAGTATGGAAATTCTTTTAGAAATTTTCATTATTCCTCCCTGATTTTTATTTTTATACAAGATAATAATATCTGATAATAATAGTCAACAAGCAAAATAACAAAATTAATTATTTTTTTAATAATTTATATATTTTATATATAAAATTGTATTTTATTGCTAAATAAGTGTAATTTTAGGTTTTTATATTATTAAAGGTAAGTTTTTTGATCTTAAATATTTTAGATATTTTTATAAAAAAGTTATCTTGAAGCCCAGAGTAAACCTCTATGGTAAATTTTATTCATTTGCGGATGAAGAAGTTCTTTAGCAAAATGTCCAAGAGATGTATAAAAAATTCTCCCCTTACCAATACGTCTTTTCCAAACCACAGGCATTTCAACGCCTTTAAGCCATTCAGTGGTATACGAATCACCACTTGATGATCCTGGTTCTTGCTCTAATTTCCATACCTCATCACCTTTAAAAGTAGTAGTTGCTAAAACTTCATTTAAAGGATCAACATGTAAATAATATTGCTCAGAATAGTAATCAAAATCATTAATATCCTTCATTATAGGATCGTTTTTTTTTGTAATATTAACTCTATAATCGTGTATGCCATTTGGATGACTGACCCATTGACCTCCCGTTAGAAATTGCCAATCAATTGATTGACGAAAAGCATCACACATCCCGCCGTGATGACCGGCAAGTCCTGCTCCATTGATTACAGCTTTAATTAAATTGTTTACAGCATTTTTTTTTATTTCTCCATGAGGATCAAAATGAAATGCCATTGTGACTATTGGAATTATTAAATCCATATCATGCACATAATCTTCTGCAAAAGATGATGTTTTGTTTTCAACCCTAACCTCATAACCCTCAGAGTTTAGCATATGTGTTAAAATTTTTGCACATTGTTCAGGTTCATGTCCAGGCCAGCCACCATAAACTATAAGTGCTTTTTTCATTTGATTATAATTTTAAAAATTGAATATTTTCTTTTTCAGATAAATATTGTGGTTTTTTACATGTGCTTCTTAATTTAATTTTTTTACTCATTTTTACTGACTTTAAAATACTATCCATAATATCCAAAACATGCAAACCTAATTCTGCATTGCATCTATTCTTTCTATTATTTTTTATAGAGTCAACCATTTCAGCCAAACCAATTCCTCTATAATTTGCTAAAGGAGTATTTGTATCCATTTCATCATTATATCTACCTAAATTCATTTTATCAGTTGAAACTGTTTTCCAAACACCATTTTTAGATTTGCATATTTTTAGTGAACCACCAAACATATTAGGATCTGGCAAATTTATTGAACCTTTATCTCCATAAAGCTCAATGTGATTTTTATTATGTTTCCATACATCAAAAGAAAAAAAAGCATCAATTATTGAGCCATTTTCAAATTCTAAATGAGAAATAATACTTGTAGGTATTTCAACTTTTATTATTTGGTTTTTTCTCTCACCACTTCCTATAACTCTTTCCTTATGTACGGTTTTTGCTTTACTATTTACAGAAATTACGGGTCCAAGAAGATTTACTAGGGTTGTAAAATAATAAGGACCCATGTCTAAAATTGGACCACCACCATATTTATAATAAAAATCAGGATTTGGATGCCAAATTTCATGTCCAGGGACAGCCATTGCAATACTACCTAATTGAATCTTACCAATTGCATTATCTTCAAGAAGTTTTTTTGCAGTTTGAACTCCTGCACCTAAAAAAGTATCAGGAGCACATCCTAAATAAACATTATTTTTTTTAGCAAGCTCTAATAATTTCTTCCCATTACTAAACGCAATCGAAATTGGTTTTTCAGAATATGCATGTTTATTTGACTCCAGTATCGATTTCGAAACAGTATAATGATCTTGAGGTGTTGTTAAATTAATAACTAATTCAACTTCTTTGTCTTTTAACAATCCTTCAACACTTAATTGATTAATACTGTATTTATTAGCTAAATTTTTTGAAGCTTTGTCGATTCTGTCAGCACAAGTTACTATTTGAAAATTTTTAAAATATTTTTTTGAGTTTTTAATATACGTATCAGCAATATTTCCACAACCAATTATTCCAACTTTCATATACTTCTAAAAACCTCTTATAAAGTCAATAGTTTTTGTAATCATCTTTAAATCAATGTCAGTAGACAGTCTGTGATCACTTTCTTTGAGATAAATAATGTTAACGTTTTTACCAGTTACCTTTTTAAGTATTTTTCTAGGCACATCTTCTTTTACAACATTATCTTTTAAACCATGAATTAATATCACTGGTTTTGAAAATCGAAATGTTTTTTTGAGAACTCTATTTTTTTCTGCTTCAATAAAAAATTTTTTTGTTAAGTAATAGCTAAAACCATAAGAAGTATATTTAGTAATCCCTTTAGTTGAAATTTCTTTTTTATTTTTTTTATTTAATGCGTTGTATAAATCTTTTCCAAAGTCAGGTGCTGCTGCTAGACCAATCAACCCCTTGATTCTTTGTGGTCTTGCTTTGGCAGCCAACATCATTAACCATCCACCCATGCTACTACCGATTAGAATCTGAGGCCCTCTTGCAACATTGTCGATTATATCTAAAAGATCTTTTCTCCAATCGGAAAGTGTAAAATCTTCAAATTTTCCCTCGGATTTACCATGTCCTCGGCAATCAAAACGAATAAAATTAAGTTTGTTTTTCCTCGCATACCTCTCTACGGCGAGTGCTTTGCCACCGTTCATATCGGAGTTCAATCCGTGTATAAATATAATGCCTAATCTTCTTCCTTTTAGGGATTTATAGGCAATTTTATGGTTTTGTTTGTTTTTATAAAAACGCATATTATAGAATACAAATATTAACTCAAAATGTCATCCTTTAATCTTGTACAAATAGTTCCCTCTCTTGATTCTGGAGGTGTAGAAAGAGGCACTGTAGATGTTGCTAATTTTTTGGCTAAGAAAAAAATTAAGAATTTTATTATTACCTCTGGCGGCAAAATGATTAAAGAACTTGATGACAATTTAGTTCATGTATATCAATTACCCGTATCGAGTAAAAACTTTTTTTCATACCCTTCAATAGGGAGTAAAATAAATAAATTTATTCAAGTAAATAATATTAATTTAGTGCATGTTCGATCTAGAGGCCCTGCCTGGATGGTAAATTTAATGTCCAAAAATAATATTAAAACAATTGCAACTTTTCATAATGTTTATGGCGGTAATTCCTTTATTAAAAAAATGTATAATAAAGGATTGTCGAAAATGGATCATCTGATTGCCATATCAGAGTATGTAAGAGAAACAGTTATCCAAAAATATAATATTACGAATAAAAATATATCAGTCATCAATAGAGGGATTGACACAGAATATTTTAACCAACCTATTAACAAACACAATAAAGAAGATTTTCTAAATAAACATAAAATTGATAAGTCAAAAAAAATTATTCTTTTTCCAGCACGACTTACACGTTGGAAAGGTCAGTTGGAATTTGTTGATGTCATAAATAAAATCATTACAGAAAATATTTTAGTTCTTTTTGCTGGAGATACTAAAAATGAAAATTATACAAATCAACTTCGTGAAAAAATAAACAAAAGCAATCATAATAAAAAGTTCAAAATATTAGGAAATGTTAATCAAGAGGAGATGCGTCTATTATTTAATATTGCAGACGTATCAGTTTCGCTACCATTGAGAGCTGAGGGTTTTGGAAGAACTATAAGTGAATCGTTATATTCTGGTACACCGGTTATAGCTTTTAATTTTGGTGGAGCAAAAAATCAACTTGAGCACTTGAGTGATTTTTTTAAATCAATACCGAAAGATTATGAAAAATTACCCAACAAAATAGATCTTTTATTAAACTTATCAGAGGATCAAAAAATTAAAATTCTTAAGAATGTAAAAACAGTTATTGAAAATAGTTTTTCAAAAGAAAATATGGTTAATCAATATTTAGAATTCTATGAGTCAATTCAATCCTAAAAAAATTTTAGTTATTAAACACGGCTCTCTTGGAGATATTGTTTTTGCATTAGAACCTATCTTATCTATTAAAAAAAAATTTAACAATACAGTTATCGATTTAGTCACAGAGGAAAAATTTATTCCTTTTTTTAAAAAGATGAATATTTTTCATCAATTTCTAATTGATAATCGAAAAGGTTTCTTTGCAACACTTGGCCTTATCAATAAAATTATATTTGGAAAATATGATTTAGTTATAGACTTACAAAATTCAAAAAGAACTAATCTTTATCATTTTTTTATCAACATATTTTCTAAAGCAAAAATAAATGGATCAAGAAGTAATGTTCATGAAAGATATATTATTCCTTCTCAAGGAAGTGAGAGTCCAACCCAAGGTTTACTCAATCAATTACAATTATTAGGTATAAAGGAGATTAATGCTAATTTTAGCTGGCTTGAGAATAATCATGATAACCTAGGTTTTGGAAATAAAAATTTGGTGATGGTTATTCCAGGTGTGTCACAATCGGGAAAATATAAACAATGGGCACCAAATAAGTTTCAAGAACTTTGTTCTTATTTAGAAGCAAAAGGATTTTATATATGTTTAGTTGGCACCAAACATGATGCTGATGCTATTGCTCCAATACTAAATTATTGTACCAATATTATAAATTTAATTGATAAATCACCTCCCGACATAATCTATTCAGTTGCTTGTAAAAGTAAGCTTATAATTTCAAACGATACAGGTCCTGGCCATATAGCGGCACTTAGTAATATTAACACTTTATGGCTTGCTTTAGATAATCCCATTACAAAAGCAAACTTAAGTTTTAGAAAAAATAGTCATTTAGTTCTTAAAAATTCAATGGAAGATTTGAGTGTTGATGAGGTAAAAGAGTTTATTTTTAATAATAAGTTACTCTAAAAAATTTAATAGTTTTTTATTGAGATCAAGATCGTTTGTTTCCAAGGCTAGATAGTCTTTATTCCACGGCGCATACTCACGCATGATACTTTTTGGTGAATTATCTGCATCATAAATAACACAAAGCTTGGCACTTGTTAGAGAAGCAATATGAGTACATCCACTTTCAGGTGTGATAGTATAGTCTGCCTGATTAAGAAGGCTTGTCCAGTTTTCAAAATCAAAATTATCACATAGTAAAATTTGTTTATCATTTTTGATAAGATCACTAGATTTATCAGTGGAAGAGCAAAAAGTGAAAATTTTATCAAACTTACTTTTTGTGGTTTCATCAGATGTTAAATAAATACTTAAATTTTTATTTTGCATATTCTTTAATAATTCTAAAAAATTATCTTCTTCATAGTATTTATTAATCCATTTTGAGGACAGGTGGATAACACATACTTTTTTATCTTTTTTAATTGTAAATGCATTTCTAAATGTAAACTCTGATTTGTTATTTTTGTTTAGATCAATCCCACTATTAAGAATGACGTCCATCATCATTTTGGTTTGATGAATATTTTGATTATCTATCAATGACTTATACCGATTAACTACTTTTGATTGTGAAAAAAATATTTTACAAAAAATGATCTGCCAAAATTTACTAAGAAAGTTTGATTTATAGCGGGATTGTAAAATTAATGCTGACTTGAATTTGCTTTGTGAGTAATAGCCTAGCAATAAACCAAACCAGCTAGGACTAAAAGAAAAGTAATAATCATATTGTTGCTGCCTAATAGACTTTGTTAATTCCTTGAAAGCTGAAGAATTATTAGTCTTTTCATAAGTTATATTAATTAAATTAGATAATTGACATACTCTTAAATTTTTTTTTGAGGCTACTAAATCAATACTTGCATTGGGATTTTTCTCTTTTATTCCTTGAATGATTGGTAGAGTTAAAATCATATCACCCATGCGATCACTACGTTCGATACAAATTTTCATTTATTTTTACTTACAAATTAACCTTTTTTCAAAAAACAGACCTTGAATTTAATTTCATTTTCATTATATCTCTAGAAAATATGAAAAAAATATTCAATTATTAATATGCTATTTATCAATAGCTTAATCCACTTAAATTAACAGTTTTGGCAGTAAATTTCAGAGCAAAGAAGAATACGGGTCCTAGGACTAATGAGCAGATAACTGCCAGTGAAGTACGTGTTATCTCAAGTACTGGAAAGCAATTAGGTATCATAAGTATTAGAGAAGCACTGAACCATGCCGAAGATGAGGGTTTTGATCTTGTTGAAGTATCCCCTGCTGCTAATCCGCCCGTATGTAAAATAATTGATTACGGCAAGTTGAAATATAGAGAACAAAAAAGTAAAAAAGAAGCCAAAAAGAAGCAAAAAACTATTGAAGTAAAAGAAATAAAAATGCGACCTGGAATAGATACACACGATTATAACGTTAAAGTGAAAGCACTATCAAAGTTTATTGGTGGTGGAAATAAAGTAAAAGTGTCTATGCGATTCAGAGGTAGAGAGATGGAGCATCAAAACTTAGGTTTTGATCTCTTAAAAAAATTGACTGAAGAAGTTGTGGAATATGCAAAGGTTGAAGTTCCGCCAAAATCTGAAGGTAGGCAAATTATGATGATTTTGGTTCCTCAGGTTGCTAAATAACTACTTACTAATTGATTCTTTAACAAATATCACTATAAGACCTCCTACACTAGCTATGGCCTGCGGGGCAGCCTAGCGGTAAATTTAACAAGGAGTATAGAATGCCCAAGCTTAAAACAAAAAGTAGTTTAAAAAAACGTTTCTCTAGAACTGGAACTGGAAAGATCAAGTTCAAGCCGGCTGGAAAAAGACACGGTATGAGCAAAAGATCAAATAAATTTATACGTAGCACAAAACGATCTGCAATTATGTCACCAGGTGACGCAGCGCTTGTCGATCATATGCTACCATACAATAAATAGGAGTTTACAATGGCAAGAGTTTCAAGAGGCGTTACCGCAAGAGCAAGACATAAAAAAGTTTTAAAAAGAGCTAAAGGTTATTACGGAAGAAGAAAAAATGTATTTAGAGTTGCCGTCCAAGCAGTTGAGCGTGGTATGCAATATGCATACCGAGATCGTCGGAAAAGAAAAAGCGATTTTAGGGGATTATGGATTCAACGAATTAATGCAGGTGTAAGAATGCATGGAATGACCTATTCTCAGTTTATTGCTGGTCTAAAAAAATCATCTGTCGAAATTGACAGAAAAATTTTAGCTGAATTGGCAGTAAATCAACCAGATGCATTCAAGACTTTAGTTGAAAAAGCTCAATCAGCTAGCTAGTATTTAATTTTTAATAATTTATACTAAAAATATGTCTTTATCAGTTGATGCTGTAGATATTAAAAAAAGAATTGAAAGTTGTAAAAACCTTCAAGACGTTGAAGGTATACGTCTTGAGTATCTTGGCAAAAAAGGTTTAATTCCATCTGAAATGAAGCTTTTAGGAAAACTCTCTTTTGATGAGAGAAAACTTAAGGGCCAGGAATTAAACAAACTTAAATCTTTGATTGAAGATGCAATTGATAATCAAAAAACTTTTATTGAAAATGCAGAAATAGAAATAAAATTAAAAAACGAAAATCTTGATGTTACCTTACCTCAAATAGAAAAAACTAATGGAAAAATTCATCCTATTTCGCAAACAATTTTTAGTATTATAGAAATTTTTGGCAATTTAAATTACTCTGTAGAAGCTGGACCAGATATTGAGAGTGATTTTAATAATTTTTCTGCGTTAAACATTCCTCCTCATCACCCTGCACGAGAAATGCAGGATACTTTCTATGTAAAAAATAACGACGGTGAAGATAATGTACTAAGAACGCATACAAGTCCTGTTCAAGTAAGAACAATGTTGAAAACAAAACCTCCCATAAAAATCATTGTTCCTGGAAGAACTTACAGGAGTGACTCAGACTCTACGCATACACCAATGTTTCATCAAGTGGAGGGATTAGTGGTCAACAAAGATGCAACCATGGCAGATCTAAAATCTACCCTGATTACTTTCTTAAAAGAGTTTTTTGAAATTGATAATTTAAAATATCGATTTAGACCCAGTTATTTTCCCTTCACTGAACCAAGCGCAGAAATGGATGTTGCTTTTACAAAAAAAAATAATGTTTTAAAAATTGGTGAGGGTGATGATTGGTTGGAAATTTTAGGATGTGGAATGGTCAATCCCAAAGTCTTAGAGAATTGTAATATTGACTCCTCTGTCTATCAAGGTTTTGCATTTGGAATGGGAATAGAAAGATTATCTATGCTCAAATACGGCATCACTGATATGCGAGGTTTGTTTGATGTTAATATTAAGTGGTTAGATCATTATGGTTTTTCCCCACTGGATCTAAGGAATAGAGCAGAGGTTTAACGCTAAGATGAAATTTACACTGAATTGGCTCAAAGATCATCTAGAGACCTCAAGAGATTTAAATACAATTGTTGAAACACTTACAAATATTGGTTTGGAAATAGAAAATGTTGAAGATAAATCAAAAACTTTTAATGATTTTACAGTTGCTGAGATTTTAAAAGCAGAACAGCATCCGGATGCAGACAGACTTAAAGTTTGTAGTGTTAAAACTATTGATGGAACATTTCAAGTAGTCTGTGGAGCACCAAATGCGCGTACAGGTATGAAAGGTATCTTTGCTCCAGAAAATAGTTTTATTCCAGGGACAGGAGTTAAATTAAAAAAATCTAAAATAAGGGGAGTAGAATCTTGTGGGATGCTTGTTTCTGAGAGAGAGATGGGAATATCAGATGAGCACGATGGGATCATAGAAGTTGATGTAAAATATAAACTTGGCGAGAAATTTATCGAAGTATTCAATCTTGACGATCCAGTCATAGAAATAAATATTACTCCAAATAGAGGTGACTGCTTATCTATCAGAGGAATTGCTAGAGATTTAGCGGCAGCAGGATTAGGAACATTAAAAGAAAATGTGCTAATCAAAAGTATTCCAGGAACATTCGAAAGTCCTATTAAATGGGAAAAAGAGTTTGGTGGTGATGAAGAGTATCTCTGCCCAGGTGTTGCCGGAAGGTATTTTAAAAATGTTACCAATAAAGAGAGCCCGTTATGGCTTCAGCAAAGATTAAAAGCGATTGGGTTAAGGCCAATCTCTGCATTAGTTGATATTACTAATTACATTACCTATGATTTAGGAAGACCATTACATGTGTATGATGCAGATAAAATTGAAGGTAATCTTAAAATGCGTTTTGCAAAAAAAAATGAAACTTGTTTAACTCTCGATGATGAAAAAAGAGAGTGCACTTCAGATATGATTGTAATTTCAGATAATAAACAACTTCATGGCATTGGTGGTGTGATGGGAGGTTTTGATAGTGGATGCAGTCTCGACACCAAAAATGTTTTTTTGGAAGTGGCATTATTTGATCCTATTTCTGTTACTAAAACTGGAAGACACCTGAAACTTCAAAGCGATGCTAGATACAGATTTGAGAGAGGAATAGATTCAACATCAATAGAATGGGGAGTAGATGCCGCAACGAATATGATTACTGATTTATGTGGTGGCGAAGTAAGTGATACTGTTAAAACTAAAGTTTTAGATAATAAACAGTCTAAAATAACTTTTAATACAAGCAAAGTTAAGTCTCTTGGAGGCTTAGAAATCAACAATGATAAACAAAAATCTATTTTAGAGTCTTTAGGTTTTAATATCGTTGAGAAAAATAATATTTTTGAAATAACGGTTCCAAGTTTTAGACCTGATATTGAGGGAGAAGCAGATATTGTTGAAGAAATTTTGAGAATATATGGTTTTGATGAAATACCTCTTACAGATGTAAGTGACAAACTTAATAAGAAACAAGTATTAAGTTCAGAGTTAAAGTCCTTTTATAAAATTAAGAGAATAATTGCTAATCAAGGTTATCTTGAAGCAGTGACATGGTCTTTTATGGATGAAAAAGCTGCAAAGTTGGTTTCTGGAGATCTAATAGAAATAAAAAATCCCATTAGTGCTGATTTAAGTGTGATGCGACCATCTAATATTCCAAATTTGTTGAATGCAATTAATTTAAATAAATCGAAAGTTGTTAATAATGGCAAACTATTTGAAGTTGGCCCAATATTTGATGCAGCTATAGAAAACAAACAAACTAATGTTGCAACAGCAATAGGATATGGAAAGATTAACGGAGGAAATTGGAATTCTGTAAATCAAAATTTTGATGTTTTTGCCATTAAATCAGATCTTATGCGAATTTTAAAATCTTTAAATGTACCTATAGATAACCTTCTTTATGAAAATATAGATAATAAGGTTTTTCATCCTGGTAAATCATCATCGTTGCGAATTGGAAAAAATATAATTGCAAATTTTGGTGATCTGAATCCAATATTACTAAAATCTCTTGATATTAATAACTCAGTTGTTGCTTTTGAAATTTTCACAGACACATTAGCCCAATTTTTGGCAAAAAAGACTTCAACAATTTCTGCTTTCGATAATAATCCTTACCAGATGGTAGAGAGAGATTTTGCTTTTTTATTTCCAAATTCAGTAAAAGCAAATGATATAATCAATAAAATAAAAAAAATAGATAAGAAAATTATTGAAAAGGTATCAATTTTTGATGTTTATGAGGGCGAAAAAATAAATACTGATTTAAAAAGCATTGCCATAAGAGTTTTGTTACAGCCAATTGAAAAAACTTTTAATGATGAAGAGATAGAAAATATATCAAATCAAATTATAGATACAGTTATCACTAACTTTTCAGCATCATTAAGAAAGTAATGAAAGATCTATCAAGTATAAGGAATTTTTCTATAGTTGCGCATATAGATCATGGTAAATCAACATTAGCTGATAGATTAATACAATTTTGTGGAGGATTAACAGATAGAGAAATGAAAGAGCAAGTTCTGGATTCTATGGAATTGGAGAGGGAACGTGGAATTACAATTAAGGCACAAACAGTTCGACTAAACTATACGGCAAAGGATGGTAAGCAATATATTCTAAACATTATGGATACCCCAGGACACGTAGATTTTTCATATGAAGTATCTAGATCTTTGGCTGCTTGTGAGAGCTCTTTATTAATAGTGGACTCTACTCAAGGTGTTGAAGCACAAACACTTGCTAATGCGTATCAAGCAATTAACAATGATCATGAAATTTTACCAGTATTGAATAAGGCAGATCTGCCTTCATCTGAGCCTGAAAAAATTAAAGATCAGATAGAGGATGTTCTAGGTATAGACTCTTCTGATGCATCTTTGGTATCAGCTAAAACAGGGCAAGGTGTTGAGGAATTACTAGAAAAGATAGTAGCAAAATTACCTTCTCCAAAAGGAGAATTAGATGAGCCTCTTAAATGTATGCTTGTTGATAGTTGGTACGATAGCTATCTTGGAGTAATCGTTTTAGTAAGAGTTATAAATGGTCAACTAAAAAAAAATCAAAAAATAAGATTTATGGCTGCTGGAGCTACACATACTATTGATAGAGTAGGTATCTTCTCCCCTAAGCCAACTGAAGTTGATACGCTTGGTCCAGGAGAAATTGGATTCATTAATTCTGGAATTAAAAGTGTGTCTGATTGTAAGGTTGGTGACACAATAACTGAGGAAAAGAGTCCAACAACTGAAGCACTACCCGGATTCAAACCATCTCAACCAGTTGTTTTTTGTGGTATGTTTCCAGTTGACTCTGATGATTATGAGCATTTGCGAGACAGTATGGTTAAGCTTGCTTTAAATGACTCAAGTTTTTCATATGAACCAGAAGTTAGTCCTGCACTAGGTTATGGTTTTCGGTGTGGTTTTTTAGGCTTACTTCACCTAGAAATTATTAGAGATAGATTTGATTTAGAATTTAATCTTGAGCTTGTAACCACAGCACCGTCAGTAGTTTATAAAATTAACATGAAAGATAGATCAGTGGTTGATCTTCACAATCCAACAGATATGCCTGATCCCGTTCGAGTTGAGTCTATAGAAGAGCCATGGATAAAAGCGACGATTATTGTACCAGATGAATACCTGGGAGCAGTCTTGGAATTATGTACATCTAAAAGAGGTATTCAAATTAATCTAAATTATGCTGGCACGCGAGCAATGGTAGAATACAAACTTCCACTGAATGAAGTAGTTTTTGATTTTTATGATCGATTAAAATCAATTACAAAAGGATATGCAAGTTTTGATTATGAATTAATTGGTTACGAAGTAAATGATTTAGTGAAGGTAAGCATTATGATTAATGGTGACCCTGTCGACGCGTTATCTTTAATTGTTCACAGAGATAGATCTCAGCAACGAGGAAGAGCACTATGTGAACGTCTTAAAGATCTAATTCCAAGACAACAGTTTAAAGTAGCTATTCAAGCTGCAATAGGTGGAAAAATTATTGCAAGAGAAACAGTTGCTTCATTTAGAAAAGATGTTACTCAAAAATTATATGGTGGAGATGTAACGCGTAAAAATAAACTTTTGGATAAGCAAAAAAAGGGAAAAAAAAGAATGAGACAATTTGGAAAAGTTGATATTCCTCAGAATGCTTTTCTGAATGCTTTAAAGATGAATGAAAATTAAATTTTTAATGGAGAGATGTGAGAGTGGTTTAATCAGCACGCTTGGAAAGCGTGTATAGTAGCAATACTATCGAGGGTTCGAATCCCTCTCTCTCCGCCATAAATAATAATATTTCTTTTAACTCTATTTTACTAAAATTAATTTTTGGCACACATATGGCACACATGAAGTTATATTTTTAATTACTTTTTGTGTATGATTCTGTAAGGAAAGATATTTATGTTTGATAATTTTAAACAAAAAGATATTTTTTGGGTGGCGCCTATAATTACTTTATGTCTTGCTATCCTACCTATGCCAATTGGTTTTTATACACTAACGCGAATAATTATCTGTGGTAGCTCAGTTTATTTTGCTTATAATTTTTACAAATCTAAAGAGGTAACCAATACTTGGATTTTTGGTTTTTTTGCAATTTTATATAACCCAATTATTCCCGTATATTTATATGAAAAAATAATTTGGACTGTAATAAATATAGTTACAATTTATTTTTTTTATATTAACCGAAAGAAGGTTTAACTTTATATGAGTTTAAATATTATAGCGTGGATAGTTGTTATGTTTTTTGCTCTCGGGTGGACCCTTGGTATGTTTCAAGAAAGATTTAGAACTAGATCAAATATGCTTGCTGTCATCTGGTGGTGGTTATCTATAGCTGCAGTATTTACACTTTCAATTTCTCCTTTTCATTTGTTTTATATTATGCCTCTTGCAGCAATCATGAGTATTCTTATACCAGGTCTTTTTGGTTCAATAATATTGATTGCTATCTTTTATATTATTTTTAACTACTTTTAATGAAAACAAAATTCATAAGCTTATTGGTTTCAATTTTATATCTTCCCTTAATTTTTATTGGTCAATTTATTGGCAATATAATTGGTTCTTTACTAACACCTATTATTAAAACTTTTGATTTGTTATGGATTTCGTGGATTATTAATTTCATTTCAGATATTTTATTTATGTTAATTGGCGGTGTAATTGGTGGATTAATCTGTGGTTTTATAATTTCAAAAATTTATAAAAGTTTTAATTTTTTTTATGTTTCAATATTCCCTTGGTCAATAACCTTACTTTATGTAATGGCTATTTTTTTAATAGCCCCTTCGTATGGACAAGAGATAAGCATGATATCATTTGGTGATGCGGGTGCTTGTCTTTTATCAGTAATTTTCTTTCATATTTATCTTAGAGATAAAGAAATTAATTAAATTAATTATTTTATCTCAATTTTTTTATTTCTCTATATTGCCAATAAATTATCCCGAAAAGAATTAAGACAAATACCGGATATCCAATAATAAATATTAAAATATTAATCAGTTCATAAGTCGTCCCAGTAAGTTTTGCTAAGTTTGCTAAAAAATCTACACACCAGTAAAATATATAATCAATCATATTAAATTCCTTTGTTGCAAACTTTTACCTTTAAAAAGTGTTCAAATTTTGGGCACACATAAGGCGCACTCACAAGCCTATTTTTCATCTTAATCCCATATCGATATTGTGGTAGAATTAAATCATAATGAAAAAACTGACATCTTTTTTGGCGTTATTTATTTTTTTGATAGCGTTTGAATCTTTAGCTGAGCCTCATGTTTTAAAATGTGAAAAAGATTGTGGCACATTAGATATTAATGATGATTATACTTTTCAAGCCAGAATGGCACAGGGTGAAGATATGTGGGGATCTAATGTTACCTTTATTGAGGATGATATTATATTAAGTTCAGCACACATTTTAGGTTTTGAACCAGACAGAAGAAAAACATATTCTTGCGGTGCAGAAGCAGCTACAAAAAAAAATACAGATTGGTACCATCATAAAAAAAATATGTATGTTGTGGATGGAAAAAATTATCCTAAGGAAAAAATCATCATTGCAAAAGTATTAGACATATCAGCAAGAGCTACCGGTTGGCCTCCAGGCTACGATATAATAGTAGCGCATGTCGATCGGAATTGTAAAAAATGCACAAAGGGTCAAAATATTAAAATTACTCCCATACCAATTGCAAATAATTTACCAGAAATGAATACAAAGGCTCTTCACATAGTTGTTCCTGGAAACAGTGAAATGAACAAAGGAAGGTTCTATGATGATCATTTGCTTAATGGAAGAATATGGGGATCTAAAAAAACCCCTTGTTCAAGACAAACTATAAAACATGATGGTACAAATAATCCACCTATGGTTTTCGACACATCGGGTAGCCCTGTTATTTTTAAAGAATGTGGTAAATATGTTGTTCATGGACTACATGGTAATGGAGCGGGTGATGGAAAATATATGTACGAATTTCTTCAATTACTTCAAACACAAAAAGAATGGATACAGTCGGAGATTTATAGATGGACAGGAAGAACAGAAATGATTGATTCGTGTTCACCTACAGGAACAAGATCTTTTATGTCAGGAAGTGATTTTGATGTTCAGCAAAGCAATTGTAAGAAAAAGCTTTATGATGATCACCCTTCACTTTTTCCAACTTGTAAAATCACAAATCAAAAAGGGGCTATTAAATTTCCTTTTAATTAAATTTCTCAATTCACTTACGATGTGCGAGCACACAAGATATTTACATTTTCACCTTTATTTTTCCTCGGAAACCCTAAACTTTTTATTTAATCAGCACGCTTGGAAAGCGTGTATAGTAGCAATACTATCGAGGGTTCGAATCCCTCTCTTTCCGCCATAAATTAAGATTTTTTCTTTAATGAAAAATACTCAGAATTTATTTGGAAGCACATAGGTAGCAATTTAACGCTTATTTCTGATCAACATTTCTTTTGATTGATGGTAGAATAATTGTGATGTCAAAATTACTTATCTTTTTTGTATTAGTTTTTTATTCTTTTTCAAATTCATATGCTAAACCACCCTATTGGGGTACAATATTTGATTTTCCTGATATTATTAATTCTAACGACCCAACAACATTTCAAGAATTAATTTATGTTGGTCAAGATCATCGTGAAATGTTTGATCGAAGAAAAGGAGGGCGTTGGATAACAAAAAAAGTTTTTTTATTTAATGCAATTTACGAAGATAGAACAATTGAAATTCAAGTTAATCCCGAGTTTAAAAATTATGAAAATGCTCTTGAAGAAGCTCTTACATATTCTAAAGTAATTGGACGGCTTCCAAATTTTTTACTTACTAATGTCAAAACCATTTGGATTCACAAAGGAAATAATGACTATGGCGGTGGCAATCAAAACCTACTTATTCATATCGGGAGGAGCGTAGAATATGTTTCAAAAAAAATCCTTGAAGAGACATTTATTCATGAAGCTGGTCATACTTCGCTTGATTGGGATTGGGGAGGTGTAATTAATAAATCTCAATGGTACAAAGCTGCAAAAAAAGATAAAGAATATATTTCTGGATACGCAAAAAAATATCCAAAAAGTGAAGATGTTGCTGAAAGTATAGTAGCATGGATAGCTGTGCGCTATCGCTTAGATAGAATTTCTGATCGAAATGCAGAAATAATTTTAAAAACTATACCTAATCGATTAAAATTCTTTGATGAACAAAATTTTGATATGTATCCATTGGTGCCTCGTGAATAATTTTGTGGTAGCACATAGGTTGCACTAGCGCACCCAGTATTTATATTTTAATGTTTAATTTTTCTTAGAAACCCATAACTTTGTTTTTAATGAGCACGTTTGGAAAGCGTGTATAGTAGCAATACTATCGAGGGTTAGAATCCCTCTCTCTCAACCATAAACTAAATTACTGATCGGATTAAATTTTTTGTATATTCATTTCTAGGATTTTGAAAAATTGACTCCGCAATATCATACTCAACTAATTTACCTGATTTCAAAACCAGAACTTTATCCGATACAGATCTTATTACATTCATATCATGACTAATAAAAATATAACTCAAAGAATATTTTTCTTGCAAATTTTTTAATAAATTCAATATTTGATTTTGGATAGTGATATCTAAAGCTGAAGTTGGCTCATCTAGAATCAACACTTTAGGTTTAAGGATTAATGCTCGAGATATTGCAATTCTCTGTCTTTGTCCTCCTGAAAATTCATGAGGAAATTTATTATGATCTCTCTCAAAATTCATACCTGTTTCACTTAATATGTTTTTTATCATTTCTTTTTTTTCAATTTCCAAAAGTGAAGGAAAATGAACATCTATGCCCTCTGATAATATTTCATACACATTCATTCTAGGGCTCAAAGAAGAAAATGGATCCTGAAACACTATTTGTATATCTTTTCTAATATTCTTTAATTGATTTTTTTTAATTTGATTTAAATCAATATCTTTAAAATTTATTTTTCCTGACGATGAAATTAATTTCAGTATTGCCAAAACAAGGGAAGTTTTGCCTGATCCAGACTCCCCAACTATTCCTAATGTTTCTTTTTCAACTAAATTGAAATTAATATCATCAATAGCTTTTACATAATCTACAGTTCTTTTAAAAATACCTTTTTTAATTGGGTACCATACTTTTAGTTTTTGAATATTTAATATTTCTAATTCTTTATTATAATTAGATGTTTTTACTAAATTTTTATAACCTACTAACTCTTTTGTATAAGTATCTTTTGGAGTTTCAAATATTTCTTTTTTATTTCCGTGTTCAATAATTCTTCCATCTTTCATAACATAAACATAATCTGCTATTTTATTCACTACTCCTAAATCATGACTAATAAATAGGATTGACATTTTTCTTTTTTCTTGAATTTTTTTTAAAAGTTCTAAAATTTGAAGTTGAACTGTAACATCTAAAGCGGTGGTTGGTTCATCAGCTATTAATAAATCAGGATTATTAGCTATACTCATCGCAATCATTACTCTTTGTCGCTGCCCACCTGATAATTCGTATGAGTATATATTAGGCCGAGTTACCAAATCCTCTAAGTTCACTTCTTTTAACAATCTAAGAACTGTTTGATTAAGTTCTTGAGAACTAATTTCTCTGTGGGTTGTTATAACTTCTTTAATTTGTTTATCAATTTTATGTAAAGGATTTAAACTTGACATAGGTTCTTGAAAAATAGTTGAAATTTCATTCCCTCTAATTTTTTCAATTTCTTTTACAGGAAGTTTAAGTATATCTTTCTCATTAAATATTATTTTTCCTTGATCAATTTTTGAACCACTTGGCAATAATCTTAAAATACTTAAAGCAGATAAGGTTTTTCCTGATCCTGACTCACCAACAATTGCAACAGTTTTGCCTTTTGGTATTTCTAGATTTACATCGTTAACTACCTGGGCGTTATTCTTAAAACTGATTGTTAAGTTTTTTATTGAAACAATATTATTCATTTTATTTGAAAGTCTTTCTTGGATCTAAGGCATCCCTTACAGCTTCTCCAATAAAGACTAAAAGACCAAGCATTAATCCTAACGTAAAAAAACTAGTCAACCCAAGCCAAGGTGCTTGTAAATTATTTCTGCCTTGATTTACCATTTCGCCCAGTGATGCAGATCCAGGAGGTAGTCCAAAACCTAAAAAATCTAAACCTGATAAAGCTGTAACTGAAGCACTTAAGCTGAAGGGTAAAAACGTAACAGTTGCAACTGTTGCATTTGGTATCATGTGTCTAAATATAATTTTTGATGTACTAACACCTAGTGCTTTTGCAGCTCTAATATAATCAAAGTTTCTAGCTCTCAAAAATTCTGCCCTAACTACTCCGACGTATCCCATCCAGCTAAAAAGTAATAATATTATAAGTAGCCACCAAAAATTTGGTTGAATTACACTAGCTAGAATAATTAAAACATATAAAGTTGGCACTGCTGACCATATTTCCATAAATCTTTGAAAGAAGAGATCTGTTTTACCACCAAAATATCCTTGTATTGCACCAGCTGAGACACCGATTATCATGGAAAAAAAAGTAAGTGTAAATCCAAATAGAATTGATATCCTAAAGCCATAGATGAGTCTTGATAAAACGTCTCTTGCTTGATCATCAGTTCCAAGCCAGTTTTTTTTGCTTGGTGGTGAAGGTGCCGGTCTATCAATGTCACGTATTATTGTGTTATATTTATATGGAATAATTGGCATTATCATCCAACCAGACTCGTTAATTAAATTTTTTACAAATGGATCTCTGTAGTCAGCTTCAGTTTCAAAATCACCACCAAAAGTTGTTTCTGAGTATGACTGTAAAATAGGATAATAAAATTTACTTTGATATTTTACTAAGAGTGGTTTTTCATTTGCTATGAAATCAGCAAATAAGGAAATAATGAATAAGATAAAAAAAATCCAAAAAGAATATAGGCCTCTTTTATTAGACACAAAATTATCTAATCGCCTTTGATTTAATGGGGATAATTTTTTCATTCTCGAGACTCAAAATCAATTCTTGGATCTATAATCGAATACATAAAATCTCCTATGATACCCATTATTAG
Organism: uncultured Alphaproteobacteria bacterium; assembly: GCA_902594815.1. Classification (GTDB taxonomy): domain Bacteria; phylum Pseudomonadota; class Alphaproteobacteria; order HIMB59; genus CACPNW01. The sequence continues at coordinate 19,487 of CACJNL010000009.1, forward strand.
TCCTAGTAATGAAAAGAAATATAGCGTCGCAAATATTACAGGATAATCTCTTGTGAGAGCAGCCTCATACCCTAGCAAACCTAAACCATCCAATGAAAATATTACTTCAATAAATAAAGAGCTAGAGAATAATATTCCAATAAAAGCTGATGGAAAACCAGCAATTACTATTAACATAGCATTTCTGAATACATGACCGTAAAGAACTTTTCTTTCTGATAATCCTTTAGCTCTTGCAGTCATTACATACTGCTGATTTATCTGATCGATAAATGAATTCTTTGTTAAAAACGTTAGTCCTGCAAAACCACTCACTATCATTGCTGTCAAAGGTAATACTAGATGCCAAAAGTAATCTATAATTTTTGACACAAGAGATAATTCATCAAAATTTTCTGAAAATAAACCTCTCAAAGGAAAGATATCATAAAAACGACCTCCTGCAAAAAATACTATTAGAATAACCGCAAACAGAAAATTTGGTATTGCATACCCAATTGTAACAATACTACTCGAAATGATATCAAAACGTGAACCATCTTTGATTGCTTTTCTTATGCCAAGTGGAATAGATATTAAATACACCAGTAATGTTGTCCATAAGCCAAGAGATATTGATACGGGCATTTTATCTAAAACTAGTGATGTTACTTTTTGATCACGAAAGAAACTTTCTCCAAAATCAAAAGATATATAACTTTTTAACATTTTAAAAAAACGTTCATGAGCAGGTTTGTCCATGCCATACATGATTTCAATTTCTTTTATAATATCTGGGTCAAGACCTTGAGCTCCTCTGTATTTTGAGTCCCCATTATCAAAACTTGATGCATCAAAATTTGAACTTAGCTCCCCTTCACTTCCCCCAGAAAAGCGAGCTGTTGACTCAACAGCAGTTCCAGTCATTTGCGCAATCATTTGTTCTACGGGACCACCAGGAACAATCTGAATGACAGCAAAATTAATTAACATTATTCCAAAGAGTGTTGGAAATATTAGGAGAATACGCCTTACTAAATAAGCACCCATTTAAATGGTTTTATATTATTTATATTAAGTTTTTAACTTATTAGTTCGTTGATCTTTGAGAATTAATAAAATTGAATTTATTTTGATTAATCCACCAAGTATCAAATCCAAGAGAGTATTTAGGTTTTTGTTTTGGTTGGTCAAACATATCCCAATACAATACTCTGTAGGCTGAAATATGCCATTGAGGAATCACATAATAATTCCATAATAATACTCTATCTAAAGCTCTACTGATTGTAATAAGGTCTTCCCTGTCTTTGGCATTGATAAGGTTTTCAATTAGCAAATCAACTACATTATTCTTGATACCAATAATATTACGTGAGCCATTTGTATCCGCAGCTCCAGAACTCCAGAAATTTCTTTGTTCGTTTCCTGGTGATAAGCTTTGTGAAAAAGTAAATACAACCATATCAAAATCAAAACTTTCAATTCTTTTTTGATACTGAGAACTATCAATTGTTCTCAAAGAAGCAGTGATTCCTAATTTTTCTAAATTATCAATAAATGGCAGAACTATTCTCTCAAAAGCAGGGGATACTAATAAAATTTCAAATTCAAAAGGTTCTCCATTTGTGTTCTCTAATTTACCATCCCTAAGCTTCCATCCAGCCTTTTGTAGAAGTTTGGTAGCTTCTTGTAATTCATTTCGTATAAATCCAGATCCATCTGTTTTAGGATTACTGTATTCTTCACTAAATATTTCCTTAGGAAGTTGATCAATATATGGATTTAAATATGCTAGTTCTTCTTGAGATGGTAGTCCTGATGATGCGAGCTCAGAATTTTCAAAAAAACTATCAGTCCTTTTATACGCACCATAAAATAAATTTTTATTGGTCCACTCAAAATCAAATGCAAAAGAAAGGGCTTTTCTTACTCTTTTATCGGCAAAAATATCTTTACGAGTGTTAAAGGCAAAAGCCTGCATTCCCTGAGGATTTTCATGAGGTATAAGTTCTTTTTTTATTAACCCCTCAGTGACCGCATCAATATCATAACCAGTTGCCCATTCCTTTGAAGTATTTTCAGAGAAAAAATCTATTTCACCAGATTTGAAAGCTTCTCTTTCAACGCCTCTGTCTTTATAATAATCATAACGAATACTACCCATGTTATCTTTTCCAACTTTAATAGGGACAATATTGTTTTCAAAACCCCAATAATTCATGTCTAGTTCATAGGTAATTGATCGACCTGCATCAAAAGATTTAACTTTATAAGGGCCACTTCCTATTGGAACATCAAGTGTTGTTTCTTCAAAATTTTTATTTTCCCAATAGTGTTTAGGTAATACTGGCAACTGTCCAACAATGAGAACCAATTCTTTATTGGTGTTCGTTGAAAATTCAAATTTAACTTTATTTTCATTTATTTTAATAACTTCACTTACATCCCCATAATAATATTTATAAAATGGATGCCCTTTTTCCATTAGTGTATTGAATGTCCAAACAATATCATCGCTTGTTATTTTTTTTCCGTCATGCCATTTTGCTTCATCTCTCAAAGTAAATGTTACCCAGGATCGATCATCAGGCCATTCAATACTTTTAGCTAAAAGTCCGTATTCCGTAAAAGCTTCATCACTAGAACCAACTGTTAACGACTCATATAATAACCCTATGCCAGCTGCAGAAGTACCTTTAAGCGTAAAAGGATTAAATGTATCATAAGTTCCAATAGCACTTCTAACTATCTTCCCTCCCTTTTCCGCATTATCGCTTACGTATTCAACACTTATAAAATTTTGATCATATTTTGGTTCACCATGCATGGCGATAGCATGAGATATATTAGTTTTTGCTAATAGGTTTTGAGCAATTAATAAAATAAAGACGGTAATAGCTGTGAGTAAAGTTTTCATATGATTAATATAATTACTTTAATTAAAATTTAAATTAAATTTATTCGTTAATTATAGAAATTAATTGGGAATGAAGCTTTTCATTTGCTGAAGCTACAACACTTCCTTGTGAATCTGTGGTTATTTCTTTACCATATTTATCTGTAATTTTTCCTCCAGCTCCTTCAATTACATTGACTAAGGCCATATAATCATGAGCTTTAAGAGTATCTTCAATCACTATATCAATTAATCCTGATGCGAGCATTCCATACATATAACAATCACCGCCATAACGGTAATATCTGACAGTATTAGTAATCTTCTCTACAGCTTTTCTTAAGTGCGGTTCATCAAAATATAAACCTGAAGTGAAAAGATAAGCATTTTCAATTTTTGTAACATTAGATGTTTTTGCAGTTTGGTTATTAATAGTAGAGTTCTGATTTTTGACCCCAATCCATCTTTCCTTGTGAGCGGGACAATTAATAATACCAATAATTGGTTTTTTATTTTGCGTTAAGGAAATTAAGTTTCCAAAATCTTTATGTCCTGCAATATAGCTTCTAGTTCCATCAATTGGATCTATAACCCATATAAATTCAGCACCTGGATTAATGCTATCAAACTCTTCACCTAAAATACCATGATCAGGATATTCTTTTTCTATTATTGATCTTATTTTTAATTCTGTATTTTTATCAGCAATAGTAACGGGGCTTTCATCACTTTTATTATCAATATCAAGAGATGTTCTAAAATATTGCATGGAAGTAATAGTTGCTTCATCAGCAAGTTTATTCGCAAAGTTTATATATTCCTGAAAGGAATTATTCATTTAACAATTAAGGAAGAGGGACAGTTGAGTCCGAATGTTCTCTTAAAAATAGTACCAAGTTCGCTCTATCTTCAACCTTTTTAAGACCCGCAAAATTCATTTTAGTACCTTTGATATATTTTTTTGGTTTGTATAAAAATTCTGCTAATTCTTCATAACCCCAGTCACCACCATATTCAGCTAATGCTTTTGAATAAGCAAAGCCTTCTACATTAGCTTTTGGTCTGTTAATGAGATTCCATAAATTAGGACCAACTTTATTGGCACTGTCTTTTTCATAATTATGACAGGCACTACATTTTTTAAATAATTTCTCACCTTTTTCAAGTGAAGCACTAGCTAATAGTAAAGAAATTGGTTCTATAATTTCTTCTTTGGGAGCAACACCAGACTCAGTTTCGCCAGTATCAGGTACATCTATTTTATAAGCAGTTTCTTTCATTTCATGATGTTCCACATCAATAATAATATCTCCAAGATGCCCAATAACTGTTACAACAAGTATTGCTAATATGATGGAAGCCAAAATTTTGTTAACTTCAAGTCCAGACATGTGTAAGACATCTATATAGATTTTTTTTGAAATGAATAGAAATGAAAACGCTCAATAAAATATTAAATACTGCTTAATTGTCGCATAATTTATGAAATCAGCAATTATAATTCCAGCAAGAATGGCATCTCGACGTTTTCCAAATAAACCAATGGCCAAAATTGCCGGAATCCCTATGATAGAGAGAGTTTGGAGACAGGGAATCAAGTCAAAAATTGGAGATGTATTTGTTGCTTGCTGTGAAAATGAAGTGTTTGATTTAATATCGTCAAAAGGTGGCAAAGCAATTATGACAGATCCAAATCATCCATCGGGAACTGATCGAATTTTTGAAGCATATAGTTCACTCGAAAACAAAAATGATTATGAAAGCATAATCAATCTGCAAGGAGATATGCCATTAATAGATCCTCTTGTATTAAAGAGTGTGAATGAACCTTTAATACACGGTTATGTGATAGGTACAATTGCTACTGATATTTCGAGTAAAGAGAGGGAAAATTCAAATATTACTAAAGTTAAAATAAATTGGAACAAAACACAATCAGTTGGAGAGTCTATTGATTTTTATAAAGAGTCAAATAACCAAGTTGAAAATATATATCAGCATGTTGGAATATATAGCTTTAAACCGGATGCTCTGCATAACTTTGTGTCTATGCAGCCTTCAAATAACGAAATTACGAAAAAATTAGAGCAATTGAGAGCACTTGATGCAGGTATTAAAATAGGAATAACCTATGTAGAAAACATTCCAATTAGTGTAGATGCATTGGAAGATTTAATGTTAATAGAAAAAATCATTATAAATAACAATGAAGCAAATTAAAAATTTTGCCTTTCAAGGCGTAAATGGAGCTTATAGCGAGCAAGCGGGTAAAAATGTTTTTCCAAATGCCACAAGCGTTCCTTGTGCAACATTTGAAGAGATGTTTGCTTGTGTTAGAGATGCTAAGGCAGATATAGCTCTAGTTCCGATAGAAAACTCTCAAGCAGGAAGAGTTGCAGATACACAAAGGTTAATTCCTGATTCAGAATTACAAATAATAGGGGAGTACTTCCTTGAAGTTAGACACAACCTCATGGCAATTCCAGGTACAAATATTAATGACATTAAAAGAATTCATAGTCATGAGCAAGGAATTGCACAATGCAGGAACAAAATACTTAATCTAAACAAAGAAATGATTGTTGCTGCAGACACTGCAGGATCAGCAAAAAAAATATCAAAATTACAAAGTAAAGAAGATGCTGCAATAGCATCTGAACTTGCTGCAGAAATTTATAACTTAGAAATACTTGAAAAAAATTTTCAAGATTCTCAAAATAATGTGACAAGATTTTTAATTATGTCAAAACAAACAAATGAAATAAAATCTGATGAAAATGATCTATTAACCACCTTAGTTTTTGTAGTGAGAAGTATACCTGCATCCCTTTATAAATGTCTGGGAGGTTTTGCAAGTAATGGAGTTAATATCACGAAATTAGAAAGCTATATTCATCCTCAAGGTTTTGATGTAGCTCAATTTTATATAGATTTTGAAGGACATCCAGGTGATCATTCAGTAAAGTTGGCGTTGGAGGAAATGAAATTTTTTTGTAAAGAAATAAAAGTTTTGGGTGTTTATAAAAAGTCAGATTTTAGAAAAAAATAAACATAAAAGATAATTCACAAGTTATTTTTTTATCCTTTAATGGTATAGTGGAGATGGAAGGTTTGAGGGCGGATATCTTGTTAATCCAGTCAGGTCTGAAAAGAAGCAGCTGTACCAGGTCTATTCGGGTCTTATAACCTTCCTTGAAAATTATGACAGTAAATACAGAATATAAAGTTCTTGCCAGAAAGTACAGACCTCAAACATTTGGTGATTTAATTGGACAAGAAACTTTGGTTCAAATTTTGACAAATGCCATAACAACTAACAGAATTGCAAATGCTTATCTTTTAACTGGTGTTCGGGGAGTTGGTAAAACAACAACGGCAAGATTAATTGCAATGAGCTTGAACTGTGAAAATAGAAAAGAGTCCAGTTGTGAACCTTGTGGAAATTGTGATTCATGTCAATCAATTAGATCAGATCACAATTTAGATGTTATTGAAATGGATGCTGCGAGTAAAACAGGTGTTGATGATGTGCGTGAAATTATTGATAACGTAAAATATAAACCTGTAAATAGTACTTTTAAAATTTTTATTATAGATGAGGTTCATATGCTCTCTAAAAGTGCATTTAATGCCCTTTTAAAAACTCTAGAGGAACCACCTGAACATGTTAAATTCATTTTTGCTACAACAGAGGTAAAAAAAATACCAGTAACAATTTTATCGAGATGCCAACGTTTTGATTTGAAAAGAGTTGACTCTGAAAATTTAGGAAAGCATCTTAAAAAAATTTCAGAACTAGAGAAAGTAAAAATTGATGATGATGCTATAGCATTATTGGTAAGAGCCGGTGATGGGTCTGTTAGGGACTCTATAAGTTTACTAGATCAAGCAGTTATAAATAACAGTAAAAACGTTACAGCTGAGACTGTTACAAATATGTTGGGACTTGCTGACAGAGGAAAGATATATGACCTTCTTGAATCCATAAGCAAAGGAAAAGCATCGGAGTCACTTATTATTTTCAGAGATTTATATAATTCTGGGGCGGATATTTTGATGATCTTTGAAGAATTATTAAACGCTGTTCATTCTATTACTCAAATTAAAATTTCTCCAGATATTAAAAAAGACATTTCAATACCTGAAATTGAAAGAGTAAGAGGTGACTATTTTTCTAAACAATTATCAATGAACTCACTTGGTGTCATGTGGCAGGTTCTTTTTAAAGGCTTTCAAGAGTTACAACATGGGTTTCATCTTTTTCAGCTTGGAGAAATGATAATTATAAGACTTATATATATAAGTAGTAATCCTAATCCTGAAGGTACTAAAAAAGAAATTCCAAATAAAAACAATGAAGATGCTCAATTAATTTCAAAAAATCAGGAAATTAAAAAAGAAGTTGATTTAAATACAGACATCAACACCATAAATAATGATACTACTGCATCGTCTATTATTAAAATTACTAATTTTAGACAATTTGTTGATCTTTTTTATAAAAAAAGAGAAGCTTTATTGCATACCCAGCTATACAACTCCGTTAAACTGATATCATTTAAAGAAGGTGAAGTAGTCATAAATAATAAATTAATACGAGATCAAAACTTCAATAGGAACATCGCTAAGCTAATTTCTAAATGGACTGGCAGAATATGGCAAATCCACTCTTCAGATAGCAATATTGGAAGTACTTTAAGCGAAGAAGATATTATCGATCAACAAAATGAAATAAAAAAAATGAAAAATCATCCTGAGGTTAAAAAAATTTTAGAAGCTCTTCCAGGTTTGAGTATTCATTCTATTACTGATATTACAGATACTGTTGATGAAACAGTTGATGAATTTGAGGCAGAAAATCATAAGGAGGTATAATGGTTAATATAGGCAATATGATGAAACAAGCGCAGCAGCTTCAGAAAAAAATGGCTGACGCACAGGAAAAGCTGAATTCAATTGAGGTTGAAGGAGTCTCAGGAGGTGGCGTAGTAAAAGTTATTGCTACTGCCAAAGGTGAGATTAAAAGAATTAATCTTGATGATAGTTTATTAAAACCTGAAGACAAAGAGATAACAGAAGATTTAATTGTCGCTGCCATTAATGACGCTAAACAAAAAGGTGAAGTGGCTGCTCAAGAAGAGATGAAATCTGTGACTGGAGGTTTGCCTTTACCTCCTGGCATGAAGTTGCCTTTTTAAATAATGGAAGGATCTGCAATAGAAAAATTAATAGCCGATATTTCTAAATTGCCTGGTTTAGGAAGACGGTCAGCCCAGAGAATTGCTTTGTATTTATTAAAAAATAAGGATCGTTCATTGTTGCCTTTGATTCAAACATTAGAATCTTCTCATAAACTTATAAGTGAATGCTCAGCATGTGGAAATGTTGATATGACCAATCCATGTAATATTTGTTCAAGTGCAAATAGAGATCAAAAATCCATTTGTATAATTGAAGATGTATCAGATTTATGGACATTTGAAAGAACGGGTTTTTATCGTGGATTGTATCATGTATTAGGTGGATCTTTATCAGCTATAAATGGAATAGGTATGGAAGAACTGACAATTACAAAACTTGTTAAAAGAATTGAGCAAAATGAAATTACAGAAGTAATTCTTGCTTTAAGTACTACTATGGAAGGTCAAACTACTACACATGTTATTGCAGACAAACTAGAGTCGTTTAAAAATTTGACAGTAACAAGATTAGCACAAGGAATACCTATTGGCGGGGAAGTGCATTATCTAGATGAGAATACTCTAAATACAGCATTCCAATCACGAAAAAAATTAGTCTAATAATTAATGGAAATACTCTTAGTTCCTAATGAAGTTTTGCGCTTGAAAGCCCAAAAACTTACCAAAATTACAAAAGAAGATATTAATATTGCCCATCAAATGATGAATACAATGATCAAGGCACCAGGGGTAGGGTTAGCAGCCAATCAAGTTGGAATATTAAAGCAAATTGTTACAATAAATTTTGAGGATAAAGAAAATAACAAAAAAGCAAATTATATTTTATTTAATCCTTCAATTACAGAATATTCAGAAGAAAAAACTATTATGGAAGAGGGGTGCTTATCTTTGCCTGAACAATATGCAGATGTTGAAAGACCAAAACAAATAATTGTCGAGTACACAGATGAAAATGAAAAATTAATTAAAAGAGAAATTGATGGATATGAAGCAAGAATACTTCAACATGAGATAGATCATTTATCGGGAAAATTATTTGTTGATTATCTATCATCTTTAAAAAAAAATATCTTAATTAAAAAAGTAAAAAAATTACAAAAATTTAAAAATTAATGAATGATAAAAAAATAATCTTTATGGGCACGCCGGATATAGCTGCGCAACATTTACAGTACTTACTTGATAATAGTATCAATATAGTTGGTGTATTTACACAACCACCCAGAAAAAAAAATAGAGGCATGAATATTGAAGAAAGCCCTGTTCATCAAATTGCAAAAAAAAATAATTTAGAAACCTTTTATCCAAGTTCTATAGATGCCAAAGCAATAGAACAAATTAACAGTCTTGATCCTGATATAATTATTGTCGTTGCCTATGGTATTATTTTACCATCTCAACTGCTTGATATACCAAAATTTGGATGCATCAATATCCATGTATCTTTACTTCCGAGATGGAGAGGGGCGGCACCAATAGAACATACTATGCTAGCTGGTGATGCAAAAACTGGCATAAGTGTTATAAAAATTTCACCTAAACTTGATGCTGGAGATATTCTTCATCAAGAAAGCTTAAATATAAGTGCAGATATGTATAGTGATGAATTGACAGTGGCCCTTACAAATTTAGGTAAACAAACAATGCTTAGAGTTTTACCTAAAATTTTTGAAAACAAAACTTTATCTAAAAAACAGGACTTGAATAAAGTGACATACGCGAAGAAGTTCAAATCTGTTGATAGAAAAATAAATTTTAATAATTCTACCAATGAAGTTTATAATCATATACGAGCTCATGGACCAAAACCAGGTTCATGGTTTGTCTATAGAGGCGAGAGAATTAAAATTTTAAGAGCTGTAAAGAAAAATGATAAAGGTCAGCAATCTACAATATTAAATAATAAATTTATGTTAGCATGCAATGATGGAAGTATACTTCCCACTCTTATACAGCGTGAAGGAAAAAAAGCAGTTGAGATAAAAGATTTCATTCAAGGTTTTGCGTTTACGGTTAATGATAAAATAAATGAATAATTACAAGATTACTGTTGAATATGATGGTACTAATTTTGTTGGTTGGCAACAACAAGCAAATGGCCTTTCAATACAATCGGCACTCCAGAATTCATTGTTTAAACTGTCTGGTGAAAAAGTTGTTGTCTACGGAGCAGGTAGAACTGATGCAGGTGTTCATGCTTATGGACAGGTTGCTTCTTTTTCAATTTCAAAAAAAATTTCTACAGACGTAATTAGAGATGGTTTAAATCAACATTTACGACCTCTAATGATCTCAGTTTTGAAAGCAGAGGAAGTAGATAATGATTTTCATGCAAGATTTTCAGCGAAGAAAAGATATTATGTATATAAGATAATTAATAGAAGGTCTCCATTAACAATAGATGCAAGTCGTGCATGGTGTGTATATAAAATTTTAGATACAAAAAAAATGCAAAATGAAGCTACTTCATTTCTTGGTAAACACGATTTAAATGCTTTTCGTTCTGCACATTGCCAATCAAAAAGCAGTATAAGAACTATTGATGATATAATTATCAATATTAAAAACGAGATTATATTTATTGAAGTTGTAGCAAAATCCTTCCTTCATTCGCAAGTAAGAATTATGGTTGGCACCTTAGTAGATATTGCTAAGGAAAATATAAATAGATCCATATTAGATATTATAAATTCTAAGAATAGACAAGCCGCTGGTCAAACAGCACCTGCAAATGGCCTATACTTAAAAAAAATTGATTATTAAAAATAAAACTTGTTTATTTAATTATTACGAGACTCCAACAATTTTTTTTTGATCAATGATAGCCCACTTTCTTGCTTAGATTTATAGGACTCATTAAAAGCTTCTAAATGCCATCCATTCAAACGGCTTCTTAATAAATCAAGATTTTTCAACTTCCATTCATTTGTTGTATTTTCATCTTTCCAAGCTTTTTTATCATCACTTGATCTAGCACATCCATAGCAAAAACCACTAATAGGATCTGTTTTGCAGATGCTAATACATGGAGAAGTAATATTTTGTTCACTCATAAATATTTAATTATATTTTTTTTCCAATAATTCAATTACAATGCTTTAATTATGTCTAAAATATTTATTGTTTATTCTCACTATGATGAGAAATCTTTTAACTCTTCAATTAAGGATACATTTATAAAAAAAGCAAAAGAGGACGGTCATACAGTTGATTTAGTTGACCTATATAAAGAAAAATTTGATCCTGTTTTTTTTGGACAAGAACCAGATAATGTAGTTCTCGATCATCGTAAACGTATTGAAAAATCTGATGTTATTGTTCTGATTGCTCCAATTTGGAATTTCAGAATGCCAGCGATCTTAGAGGGTTGGATTGATAAAGTTTTAGCCCCACCTTGGGCCTTTACTTTTAAAAAATTAATTGGAAATTACGGTTATCCACTAGGTAACTTAAAAAATAAAAAAGCAATAATATTTTGTACTTATGGCTCACCAAGATTAGCTATAACAACCTTTTTTTTAAATCTTCCAATTAGAAGATTGAAAAGAGGAGTCTTTCATATCTGTGGAATTACAAAGATAAATTATAGAAGGTATTTTGCCGTACCTTTTGTTTCTGATGCAAAGAGAAAATCATTTTTAGCAGATGTTGCTAATTCAGTTAATTGGATTTAAGTTAAATTAAATATTACCTCTTATATGAATTTTTCATACAAAAATATAGATGATGCCTATAGTAAAATTAAAAATAAAATTATTAAAACACCACTAATATCAAATGACTTTATTAATAAAAAATTTGACGCCAAAATTTTTTTCAAACTAGAAAATCTTCAGACAACTGGCTCCTTTAAGTTCAGAGGAGCAACACATAAAATTTCTAAATTAGGCGAAGATGATAAAAGAAATGGTGTAGTAGCTTACTCTTCTGGTAACCATGCACAAGCGGTTGCTTATGCATCACTTCAAAATCAAATTAGTTGTAAAATAATTATGCCTAACAACGCTCCAAAAATAAAAATGGAAAATACAAAAAAATATAAAGCTGAGGTTATTCTTTACGATCCCTCAACACAATCTAGAGAAAAAATTGGTGAAAAAATTTCTAAAGATGAAAACAGAACATTGATACGTCCTTATGATGATCTTGATGTAATTGCTGGTCAGGGTACTGCTGGCCTAGAAATTTTTGATCAGCTTAAGGAATATAATATTGTACCTGATATTTATCTATGTTGTTGTGGAGGTGGAGGTCTTATAGCTGGAACATCAACTTACTTAAAATATAAATTTAAAAATATCGAGTCATACTCGGTAGAGCCTTATGGTTTTGATGATACAAAAAAATCTCTTAATAGTTTACAAATATTAGCAAATGAGCAGGGACACTCCTCAATTTGTGATGCTATTATAACCCCTGAACCAGGCAAACTTACTTTCCCTATTAATCTTCAAAATCTGAAAAATGGATTAGTTGTAAGGGATGATGAGGTTAAGAGTTCAATTAAATTTTTTGCTGAACATTTAAAAATAATTATTGAACCTGGAGGTGCAGTAGCTGCAACAGCAGCACTTACCAAAAAAATTGATATGAAAAATAAAACTGTTGTTGTTATGATATCAGGAGGTAATATTGATTTAGATATGTTTGCCAATTTATGAGTAATTTAAAAATAAAAAAAATTCAAAATCTATTGAAGGAAAAAAATGTCAATACCCTAATTATCAATAAAACTGATGAATTTCTAAATGAATACATTTCCTCAGATTCTGAGAGATTGCGATGGGCTACCGATTTTTCTGGCTCCGCAGGTAGAGCTATAATTCGTCAAAATTCAGCAAGCCTTTATGTTGATGGTAGGTATACATTTCAAGCAAAAGAACAGGTAGATACCAGTCAAATTTCTCTAGAGCATCTTAATGATTTTTCAAAAAAATTAAGTGAGTATTTTATAAAAAATGAATGTGTTGCGCTTGATCCAAGATTGCACTCTGTTGAAGAAACCCTAAAATATGTAGATTTGATGTCTAAAAATGAAACTAGATTATATTTCACAGAAGATAATTTAATTGATCAATTATGGGATAATAAGCCAAATCGTAATTATGGTTTTGTTTTTGATCATCCTAAAAATTTTGCAGGTACCGAGTCTTCAAAGAAACTTGAACATGTTATCGAAACTTTAGAAAAAAATAACTTAGATGCATATTTTTTATCAAGTTTAGACTCCATAGCCTGGTTATTGAACTTAAGGGGCAGTGATATTCTAAACACACCTTTAGCTTTTGCGTATCTATTAATATCTCAAAAAGAAAAACCGGTACTATATTCAAAGGTTGATATGGTCCAGCCTATTTTGAAAGAAAGACTTTCCAAACACATCAACATCGAGCCAATAGAAAATATCAAACAAGTATTTAATCATTTAAAACCGCAATCAAAAATTGGATTTGATTATAAAAATTCTTCATATTTTTTTTATGATTTAGCAACTAAAAAAAAATGTCTTCCTTCTCATCTTGAAAACCCATGCCTTTTCCCAAAAGCAACAAAGAATGCAGTTGAGCTTGAAGGTGCAAGAAATGCTCATGTCAGAGATGGTGCGAGTGTGACAAAATTTTTATATTGGTTAAAAAATCATCCAAATATTGAAAATGAAACTGAAGTTTCCGCAGCTGATAAATTATTTTCATTTCGTAATTTAAATGATCTATTTCATTCCATCTCTTTTGATACAATATCTGCTATTGGAAAAAATGCTGCTCTTCCTCATTATAGATATGATAAAAACAATCCTATCCCTCTTAAAGAGAATACTATTTATTTATTTGACTCTGGAGGACAATATTACGATGGCACCACTGATATAACAAGAACTGTTATTTTAGGAGAAGCAACAAAAAAGCAGAAAGAAATGTTTACTCGAGTTTTAAAAGGGCACATAAGTCTCTCTACGCATACTTTTCCAAAACAGACAAAAGGTACAGATATTGATTACTTAGCAAGAGCAAGCCTACAAGAAATTGGGTGTGATTATGATCATGGTACTGGGCATGGAATTGGAAGTTTCTTGAGTGTACATGAGGCTCCTCAACGAATATCTAAAAAAAATATGTTTCCTAGTGTAGATTTACTACCTGGAATGATTTTATCAAATGAGCCAGGTTTTTATAAAGAGGGAGAATATGGAATCCGTATTGAAAACATTCTTATAGTGAAGGAAGAGAACGAAAACTTGCTTAATTTTGAAAATATATCCTGGGCTCCAATTGACAAGGATCTTATTGAACCTTCGTTATTAAATTCAAATGATGTGGAATGGTTAAATAGTTATCATCAAACAGTTTTTGATAAACTATCAATATTTCTTACTGCAGAGGAGAAGCTTTGGTTACAAAACGTAACTTCGCCTCTCTAACTCCAGTAAAAGTTAAATATAAAATTGGTTATATTTACCCTTTTGATCAAGTTCTCGCATTCTTTGCTCTAAGTCATATGTGTTAGTAGATTGAGCGAGATATTGTTCAATTTTTTCGCGATCATGATCAAAAGTAAATGATCTTAAAAAATTATTAAGCAGCTTTTTTATCATTGCTTCTATCCTTTTCGTATAAGTGTTCAGTTAGGGCTGATCGCCAGTCTTTTCCGTATTCCGTTCTGAAATATTTAACTAACTGAGGATCAACATTATCAAAACCATAATCATTTATAGCTTTGTAAGTAGAATTTATAAAAGTAAGTATATTTTTGTACATTATGTTCCTTTCGGCCTATTATATAGGAATTTTAATATGCAAATCAAACAAGTTAAATACATATAGTGTATGCATATTATGCATATATATTCTCTTTATTATTCGGATTAAAAAAATATTATATTTTTCAAAAAATGATTTTATGCAAAAAATAACTATACCCTTAATCTTTAATTCAAGATAATCATTCTTAAATGATTATTGTTTTAACACAATGCTTCCCTCCAAGGGTTGGAGGTATAGAAAATCTAATTGAAAATTTATCAATAGAATTGAGTAAAAAATATGAAGTGTTGGTCTTAGCTGATCAGCATGATAAATCTGGAGATCATGAATATGACTCCAGGGTAAATAAAAATATTACCGTAAAAAGATTTGGCGGCATTAAATTCTTACGCAGACAAAAAAAAATATTTAATTTAAAAAAATATTTAGAAACAAAAAACATAACCTGTATTTTTGGAGATAGTTGGAAAAGTTTTGAATTATGTATTAATGTATTAAACAAAAAATCGATTTACTCAATTTGTCTTGCTCATGGTAATGAAATTATACCTAAAAATTCCGCTTATAAAAAAAGATTAATTACTACCTTGAATAAGGTTTCTCATATAGTTTGCAACTCTAACTATACAAAAGATTTAGTTATGAGAACTGGGATTACAAATCAATATATTACTTGCATTCACCCTGGCGCGCAGAACAATGTAAATTTACCAGATGAAACTTTGCAGAAAGTAAATGGTAGCCCAATAATAGTAACTTTAGCAAGATTGGAAAAAAGAAAAGGACATTCGTTTATTTTATCAGCAATAGCAAAACTCAAAAATGAGTATCCAAATATTCTTTATGTTATCGCGGGCTCAGGAGAGGAGTTATCAAATTTAAAAAATATTGTTCACAGAACTAACATTGAGCAAAATGTTCTTTTTGTAGGCAATATAAATAATAATGAAAAAAATTATTTATTTAAAAAAACTGATGTAATGATTATGCCTACAATTGATGAGACAAACAATCGGTCAATTGAGGGTTTTGGCATAGCGTATATCGAGGCAGCTTTTTATGGGATTCCATCTATAGCATCAAATATTGGGGGGACACCTGAAGCTGTTATTCATGAGGAAACGGGTTTAATTTTATCTAAAATTGATGATGTGTATTCAGCATTGAGACACCTAATCTCTGATAAAACAAAAACTAAAAAACTTGGTCAAAATGCAAAAATTAGAGCTGAAAGTAATTACAAGTGGGCAGATGTGATAAAAAAATATCTTCATATAGTTGATAATATTGATAGAAAAAATTAATGAATATTCTTTTCCATGCATCATTTGCTAATCAAGATGAATTTTTAAAATCATTAAGAAAAAAATTTTTTTCTCATAAAATTTTTACTTTAGATCAAAATGTACCTTTAGATAAAATAGAAGTAGCTTTGATATGGAATTTACCTGATAAAATTTTGAAGAAATTAAAAAATTTAAAAATTATTTTTTCTTTAGGTGCTGGGGTAGATCATATTCTTAAATTACCAAGTTACAAAAATACACCAATAATTAGAATCCAAGACTCAAATATGCGATCACGTATGTTGAATCATGTACTAGCCCAAATTTTGATTTATCAATTAAAACTTACTGAATACAATAAGGCTCAACAAAAAAATATATGGCTTGATGAAAGACATACCTCTTTAAATAAGGATCTGACCATTGGTGTTTTAGGGGTTGGATATTTAGGTAAATTTATAGCAAATAAATTAAAATCATTAGATTATAATGTGATTGGCTATAAAAATACTATTTCAGCAGCAAAATATTCAATACCAATATATTATAAAAATTCCTTAAAAACCTTTTTAAAATTATCAGATATTATAGTCTCTGTACTACCCGCAACTAAAGAAACGAGAGATTTAATAAACAAATCTTTTCTTAATCAAATGAAAAAAAAATCTCTACTAATTAATATTGGCAGAGGGTCTTCATTAAATGAAATGGATTTATTAAAACATATTAAACAAAATAATTATTTTTTTGCTTCTCTAGATGTTTTTAAAAAAGAGCCATTACCAAAAAATAGTAAACTTTGGAAAAATCAAAACATTACAGTAACTCCTCATGTTGCTGCTATTACTGATGTAGACTCATCAATTAATTATATTTTTTCAAAATTTGAGCAATTTAGAACAAAAGGAAAAATTAAAAGTGATGTAAAAATAAAAAATGGATATTAATTATTTTTGAAATAGTTTTCTAAAATTTGATAATATATCTTTGTTAATTCATTTAGATCATCTAAATAAACAAACTCATCAATTTGGTGTAGGGTTTGATTCCTAATACCAAGCTCAATAACTTCACAATAATTTTTAATAAATCGTGCATCGGATGTTCCTCCATCAGTGGCAAGCTCTGGGTCTTCATTTCTTCCAGTAGCTTGAGAAATTGATTTAGATATAATTTTACTTAATTGACCTGGTTTATTTAAAAATGATCGCGCACTGATTTCATGACGTACTTTACAAGTTGCTTTTATCTTATTAGTAAAAACAGTTTCTATTTTATCATCAATCCATTCAATAAGAGTCTCTGCTGTATGCAGATCATTGAAACGAATATTTATTGTAGCTTTTGCAAACTCTGGAATTACGTTGTGAGCAGTATTACCAACATCAAAGGTTGGAATTTGTATACTGGTTGGTAAAAAAAATTCGTTACCTTCATCAAGAGGCTTCTCTAAAATATTTGATAAGAGTTTAGTTAAATAATGTACAGGATTCTCAGCTCTGTGACCATTAGCTGTATGACCTTGGATACCCTTTACCGTTAAAAAAAAATTAATAGATCCTCTTCTGCCTATTTTAACCTTATCTCCTATACTAGAGTTTGACGTAGGTTCTCCAACTAAACAATGGTCAATTTTAATGTTATTTTTTTTTGTCCACTCCATAATTTGCGGCGTTCCATTGATGGCTTCTCCTTCTTCATCGCCTGTTATTATAAATGACAACTTACCACCAAAGTCTCCACCATTATTTTTCAAAAATTGTTCAGCAGCTGATATAAAGCATGCTATGTTACTTTTCATATCTTCTGTGCCTCGTCCAAACAGTTTATCATTTTCTATAATTGCTCCAAAAGGAGGATGCTTCCATGAACTTTCATTACCAGGAGGAACTACATCTGTGTGACCTGCAAAAGCTAAATGAGGACCCTCACTCCCAATAGTTGCAAATAAATTTTTTACCTCATAAGATCCATTTCCAGAAAAGGATAAGGGAGTGCAATTAAAACCAAGAGAGCTCAAGTGATCTTGGACCACAAGTAATGCTCCGTCATCCTCTGGTGTAATACTGCGACATTTAACTAATGCTTGTGTAAGTTTAATAGCGTTGAAATTGATTTCAGTCATTAATCACGGAGTAGATCGTTAATTGAAGTCTTAGATCTTGTTCTTTCATCCACTCTTTTTACTATAACTGCACAATATAATCCTGGACCCTCAGAACCATCAGGCAACTTCTTTCCAGGAACTGTTCCAGGAACAATAACAGAATATGGGGGAACTTTACCCATATGAATTTCTCCACTTGCTCTATCAATAATTTTTGTTGATGCGCCAATAAAAACTCCCATTGACAGAACTGAACCTTCTCCAACGATAACTCCTTCAGCCACCTCACTTCTCGCTCCTATGAAACAATTGTCTTCTATAATAACTGGATTTGCTTGAAGCGGTTCTAATACTCCTCCAATCCCGGCACCTCCAGATATGTGGCAATTTTTACCAATTTGTGCGCAAGAACCAACGGTTGCCCAAGTATCAATCATTGTACCTTCATCAACATATGCGCCTAAGTTCACAAAAGATGGCATCAAAATTACTCCTTTTGCAATAAAAGCAGATTTTCTTACAACAGCATCTGGAACATATCTAAAACCAGCCCTTTCATGATCGTCTTTTGTCCAGTTAGCAGTTTTACTTGGAACTTTATCATACCAAGTAGCATGTGATGCTTTGACTATTTCATTGTCATTTAATCGAAAGCTTAGAAGTATAGCTTTTTTTATCCATTGATTAACTGTCCATTCATCATCAATTTTTTCACAAACACGTATTTTTCCTACATCAAGTTGACTCAGTGTTTCTTCAACTGAATCTCGAATCTCACCTTTGGTATTAAAACTAATTTTATCTCGTTGTTCAAAAGCTTGCTCTATAATTTTTTTTAATTCACTCATATTTTTCCTTTGTTAACATCTTCTAAAAATTCTGTAATATTTGTTGTTTCATGATCAAGATATTGTTTTGATGCGTTGATGTCATCACTAAAATTTTCGTACCCAGCATCAATCCAAACAGATGTAAAACCAACGTTTTTGGCAGGAACAAGATTTTTTGCAATATCATCAAACATTGCGGAACTTTTTGTTTCTATATCAAATTGTGCAATCATTTGTTCATAAGGAGCTAATTCTGGCTTTGGTATATAATTTGCCATTTTAATATCATAAATTTCATCAAAAAAATTTGATAATTCTATTCTTTCTAAAACATCAAGAGCATGCTGCATATTTGCATTGGTATAGATAATTTTTCTTCCTTGAAGTTTTTTTAACTCTTCATTAAGTTTGTGATTTGGTCCAACAATAGAATAGTCAAGCTTATGTACTTCAGCTAGAAAATGATCAGGATCAACCCCATGATTATCCATCATACCTCTTAGCGTTGTACCATGCTGTTTATAATAATTTTTTTGTATTATCTTTGCCTCTTCAATATCTATGTCTAGATGACTTGATACAAATTTACCCATCAAATCATGAACTTGTTGAAATATTCCACTATCAGCAGAATAAAGAGTGTTATCAAGATCAAAAATCCAGGTATTTATTTTCTTGTTCAGATTAGTCATATTTTAAGAATAAATTTGTGTTCCAATACCATGTTCAGTAAATAATTCTAATACTAATGAATGAGGAATTCTACCATCTAGAATTGTTGATTTAGTTACTCCACTTTTCATAGCATCAATACACGTTTTAATTTTAGGTTTCATACCACCAACGACAAAATCTTCTTCCATTATGCTTATGGCATCTTCAATTTTTAAGGAAGGGATTAATTTTTTATCTTTATCCAATACGCCGGCAACATCTGTTAAAAGCAATAACTTGCTAGCTTTTAACTTTCCAGCGATAAATCCTGCAGCTGTATCAGCATTGATATTATAAGAGTTACCCTCTTCATCGATACCAAGTGGAGCAATTACAGGAATTTCTCCTAAATTAATATGCTCTCTAATTAAGTTGATATTCACATCTATTGGTTGTCCAACAAATCCAATATCTACTAGTTTTTCAATGTTAGAGTCAGAATCTTTAACTTCTACTTTTAGTTTTGTTGCAGTTAAAAGATTATTTTTATTACCACTTAAGCCAATTGCTTTTCCACCTGAGTCACTGATTGCTCTGACAATCTCTCCATTAATTTCATTTCCTAATACATCTTCCACCACTTTTACTGTTTCAATATCAGTAACTCTTAAACCCTCAATAAATTGAGACGTAATATTTTTAGTTTTTAATCTGTCTGCAATTTGAGGTCCTCCTCCATGAACAACAATTGGATATATTCCAACTTCTTTCATTAGACCAATATCTCTTGCAAAGCTTTTAGCGAGCTTAGGATCTCCCATTGCATGGCCACCATATTTGATTACAATTGTATCTCCACTGTGTTCCCTTATAAAAGGCAATGCTTCAACTAATGTTGAGGCTTTATGGATAAAATAAGCTTGGTCGCTTTCTGATAAAAAATCAAATTTCATTTTTGTTTTGATAAAGTATAAATATCTTTTTGAATATTTATTATTCCTTCATTTTTTTTTGTACTTGTAAAAAAAAAATTATTAAAATATTTTTTATAAGACTTCATTAAACTTTGCATTGAATTTTCTAGATTTGATAAATAAGACTTTGAACATTTATCAATTTTTGTAAATACTATTGAAAAATTTTTTTCCGCCTCACTAATTAAATCAAACATATCAATATCACTATTTTTTACGCCTACTTTGGCATCAATTAATACATAAGCATGTATTAAATTTAATTGGTTCATAATATATTCTTCAATTAAAATGCCAAGATTATCTCTCATTACTTTTGACACCTTGGCGTAACCATAACCCGGTAAATCTACAAGATTGATATTTTCATTGATCATAAAAATATTTATAGATTGAGTCCTGCCTGGAGTTTTGCTTGTTTTTGCTAGATTTTTTGTTTTAGTAACTGCATTAATCATGCTTGACTTTCCAACGTTTGATCTGCCAACAAAACAACAATCATTAATAGTTTTAATTTTTTTAATATCTTTGTACGATTGAAATGATCCAATAAATTTATTTGAATTAAAAAAATTTTTTAGAGATTTACTTCCATTACTCATTTTTAGCGAGTATTTTTCTTTGAATGAACCATTGTTGCGCTATCGAGAGTATGTTGTTTACAGACCAATACAAAACTAATCCGGCTGCAAAACCTGCTAAAACAAAGGTAAATACAAAAGGGAGTAAAGCAAATATTTTGGCCTGAGTTGGGTCTGTTGGTGCTGGATTTAATTTTTGTTGCAACCACATTGTTAAGCCCATAATTATTGGGAGAATCCCGATATTTACTATGGATAAAATAGGTGGGACATCCCAGGGGACTAAACCAAAAAGTATTAATATACCAAGTGGATCAGGTGCTGATAAATCATGAATCCACCCATAGAATGGAGCATGATACATTTCAATAGTTACAAAAAGAACTTTGTACAATGAGAAAAAGATTGGAATTTGAACTAATATAGGCAAACAACCAGCAACAGGATTAGCTCCTTCTCTTTTATAAAGCGCCATTAATTCTTGCTGCATTTTTTGACGATCATTTGGATAAGTTTCTTTAAGTCTTTGCATCTCTGGCTGAAGTTTTTTCATTTTAGCCATTGATTTAAAAGAAGCGTGTGCCAAAGGAAAAAGAATCAATCGCATTAAGATTGTAAAAGCAATTATTGCTAAACCAAAATTTCCAACGTAACCAAAAAACCAATTAATTGAATAAGAAACTGGTTTTGTTAAAAAGGCAAACCAACCCCAATCAATAGCATCAGTAAAACGAGGAATTGATAGTGTTTTGTCATAGTTACTTAAAATATCTAATTTTTTTGCTCCCGCAAATAATTTACCATCATATTGAATTGACTCACCAGGAGCAATTTTGAAAATTTGCCCAACATATCCAGTTCTATAATTATCCCTTCCATTATTTCCATGACGATAATTAACATTGATAGGTTCATTTGGATCTGGAATTAACACTGACATCCAATATTTATCAGTAAATCCTAACCAACCCCCTTGCCCTTTTGCATCGCAGAACTCATCTTTAACAGGCATACTTGCCGAACAATCATCTAATAAATCATCATAATTTTTTTCAAGAAGTTCATCACCTACAAGGCTAATTAAACCTTCATGCAAAATAAAAAAATTAATTGTCTTTGGTGTATTTATTCTTTTGATTAATCTGTAGGGATATATTTCAATTTCTTTCGAACTGTTGTTAATAACCTTCTGAGTTATTGAAAACATATAATTTTCATCAACAGAAATGTTAATTATAAATGTATTATTTTCATTACTAACCCAACTTAAGTTTACTTGATTGCCTGGTGAGAGATTTAATGAGTCCGTGTTCCAAACAGTTTCCAAGTTAGGAAGTTGAATATTTTGATTCCCAAGAGATTTCCACCCCAGCTCAATATAATAGGGGTTAGCAGTTCCATCAGGTGATAATAGGTCAATATTATCTGACTCTTCATCCAGGCTGACTTTGTAATTGGAGAGTGTTAAATCATCTAATAATGCACCTTTTAAATTAATTGACCCTGTTAAAGAAGGTGTGTTAATTTTTACTCTTTGATCAACAGAGAGAATATCTTCTTTTGGCTTTACGATTTCAACTACATCTATTTTTTGATTATCAATCGACGCAGCAGGTGCTAAAATTTCATTGTCTGCATTTTGAACTGGTTCCGTTATTGGAGTTGGAAAAATAAATTGAAATAAAACAATAATGGCAATTGAAATAGCTATTGCTAAAAATAAGTTTTTTTGTTCGTTCATTTATTTTCTACCTTTTTTGTTGGTATGGGATCGTAGCCATGACCACCCCATGGGTGACATTTTCCAATTCTTTTAACTGTTAAATAAATTCCTTTTATTAATCCATGTGATCTCAATGACTCCATAGCGTACTCAGAACAAGTAGGCATGAAACGACAATTTGAACCTAATAATGGTGATATTATTAATTGATATCCACGTATAAGTATAAGTAAGGGAAAGGTTGCAACTTTATTTAACATGAATAATACTCTCCATCTCTTCCAATAAGGTTTTAAACTTGGTATCTAAAATTGATAATTTGGCTATTAACACATAATACGAATTTGTTTTACCTTTTATCAATATTTTTTTTGCTAATTCTCTCATAATCCTTTTGGCTTTATTTCTTTTAACGGCATTTCCAATTCTTTTTGTTGCCGTGTAACCAACTCCAATTTTCCCATCTAATTCTTGATTTAATAATTTTTGCACATTAATATTTTTACTTCGAATGAAAACACCTTTGTCGCGAATATGGACAAATGTAGCTCTTTTTTTTATAGTAAATAATTGAGGGGCCATATGGCCAGATTAAGCGCTAAGCTGAGCTCTTCCTTTTGCACGACGACGATTTATGATCTGCCTCCCAGCCTTTGTTGCCATTCGAGCACGAAAACCATGTCTGCGTTTTCTTATTAATTTGCTTGGTTGATAAGTTCTTTTCATTTTTATTTAATTTTTCGGACCTATTACGAATTGATCGTATATAAGTCAAATAGATAGTCAAAAAAACATGCAATTAGTCAAAAAAATATCAGAAATTAATGAAATATTGTCTGATTTAGAGAAAAATAATTCAAAAATTAATCTTATTCCCACAATGGGTAACATACATGAGGGTCATTTATCTCTTTTAAAAGAGGCAAATAAATTTGAGGGCATAAATGTGGTTAGTGTATTTATTAACCCCACCCAATTTAATGATATTAAAGATTTTGAAAATTATCCTAATACCTTTGATCAAGACGTAAAATTGTTATCAAAAAATAATTGTGAAATTATTTTTGCCCCAAACATAAATGAAATGTATCCCAATGGTCTTGAAACAAAAAAAACTATTTTTGAATATAGAGATATTTTGTGTGATGCGTTTAGACCAGGTCATTTTGATGGGGTAACTACAGTTGTCAACTTGTTGCTAGACATTATGAAACCATCAAATGTTTTTTTTGGAGAAAAAGATTTTCAGCAATTAAAAATAGTAGAGAAACTAATTATTCAAAATAAATTAAAAGTAAATTTGGTGAAATGTTCATCCATTAGAGGTTTGAATGGGATGAGCTTATCGTCACGATACAATAAATTAAATATAAAAGAAAAAACTCAATTCGATAGGTGTGCTCAAATCATTGATAAGCATTTATCAGATTTAATAAATTCATTTGATACTAAAATTTTAGAAAATATAAAAAAAGAATTACAAAGCATTGGAATTTCTAAAATTGATTATTGTGAAGTAAGAGAGGAGAATAATTTAGAAATTTCTAAAACAAATTTACATTCTAGATTATTCTTAGCATTCTATGTGAATAAAATAAGAATTATTGATAACTTTGTTTTGTACTAAGGTATTAACCATTCAAAGTTTTTAATATTTTGCTTAAAAGTAATTTTTAATCTTCTGTGCCCACTTGCTTCTAAATATAACCAATCTATTTCTTTTATTTTGTTTTGTACAACAGTGAAGTTTTTATAACCCTTTTCACTCTCTTCCCTGGACGGTTCTTTTCCTTGAAGACTAATATCGATGCCATCTTCTGGAATATTTGTAGGAGTGCTAGGTGCTTTTTTTGTCAAATAGCACTTCCTGCTGAATAATTTTGTTTTATTCCACTTCTCCTCAGTAAGTAAATTTTGATTATTAATAATTGAAATCGTTTTAATACGAAGTTGAACTTTTAGCTTGTAATCATAAAATACAAATAAAGAATTTTCATTTTTTGTAAGATCTTCTACTTTAGGAGATCTATAATCTGTATGAAAATTTAAAATCATATTTTCAACATCAAAATCTCTCAAAACGACAACTCTTGATTCAATACTATTTTGATTATTGATATTAGAAAAGACTGGAGTATGAAAGTCGTGCTTTCTATCTTTTACACCACGAGACAAATTTCTTATAATATCCTCGAAAATTTCATTAGTATTTTCTTTTGAAAACGTCGACATCAATCATGTAATATAATTTGTTTTAGAAAAATAGCTAGAGATGAACACTGATAAAATAACCAATTTACTTAATCAGGAAACTATCAAATACTTATTTTCAATTTTTCATAATTACAAATCTGAAATTCGCTTGGTAGGTGGAAGTATAAGAGATGCTTTAATTGATAGAGACGTAAAAGATATAGACTCAGCAACTCCTCTTGAACCAGATGAAGTATTGGATTTACTAAAGAAGCACAATATTGAATACGATGACTATGCGTTACGATATGGATCTATTATTGCTTATCTAAATAATAAAAAAATTCAAATTACTACATTAAGAGAAGATATTAATCAGCTTGGAAGGCATACTTCCGTTTTATATACTAAAGATTGGAAAAAAGACGCTGCAAGAAGAGATTTTACATTCAATGCGCTATATCTTGGTATTGATCTGACAGTATATGATTTTTACAATGGCGAAAAAGATTTAAAGCAAAAGAAAATAAAATTTATTGGTGAAATTGAAGATAGAATAAAAGAAGATTATCTTAGAATATACAGATACTTTCGTTTTCTGGGTTTATTTGATCAACCTGACATAGATAATACAACGCAGTCATTTGTTGAAAAATATATTCATGAGTCTTTAGTTGTTTTAACAAATGACGTCATACGTCAAGAAGTCTTAAAGATGTTTAATATGCCTTTTCCATTGAACTGTTTCTTTCGATCACATGATAAATTCAAGTGGGTTGAAATTTTAAAAGAACATTTTATCAAAACTAATTATAATTTAGGTTTAGAGAAATGTCTTAATAGAATTGATAGGATTATAAATTGAAAAGCAAAAATTAACTACTATTTGAGCATGATGAGAAAAATTGTTGCTATCAAAGATTGTATGAAGACTTTTGAAGGGGATGGCATTCCTGTAACAAGAGCTTTTCCTGTTCCTGAAATGAGAGAAAATGATCCATTTCTTTTATTTGATCACTTCGGACCAATAAATTATGAGCCAGGAGGAGCAACGGGTGTACCTGCCCATCCTCACTGTGGTTTTGAAGCGATAACATATTTATTAGGTGGGGAAGTTGAACATAAAGATTCATGGGGTGGTCAAGCGGCTATTGAAACTGGAGACATTCAATGGATGACAACAGGTTCAGGTCTCATTCATTCAGAATTAGTGACAGATAAATTTAAAAATAGTGGGGGAGTAATGCAGGGTTTACAGATTTGGGTAAACCTACCTCAAAAAAATAAAAAAGTAAAACCATCGTATCAACATATTAAAAAAAATGACATCCCTACAATAGATGATGGTAATGATGTTTTAATAAAAGTATTGGTTGGTAAAGTTAAAAATATTTCTTCAGCTGTCCAAACATATTCCCCAGTTTCAATCTTTGATGTTCAGTTTGCTACACCAAGCTTGATAGATGTAAATATCCCTGAAAATCAAACAGCAATGGTTTATGTAATAGACGGAGAGTTAAAGTTTCATGAGGACAATCAAATTGCTAGAAACGGGCAGATGATTTATTTTGATCAGTCATCTGATATGATTAATTTAACATCCATTTCTCCCAATGGATCTTACTTAGTTTTAGCTGGTGAGCCTCTAAATGAACCTGTTGTTAGGTATGGGCCTTTTGTGACAAATACGGAAGGGGACATGAAACAAGCAATGTTAGATTACCAGAATGGCAAAATGGGAACGCTTAGTTAATTTTATTAGTTTGTCGAAGACCCTCCCCAATAACTAATGCTACAGAACTACTTAAGTTAATTGATCGAACCCCTTCTTTCATAGGTATAGTTAATCGGTGATCAACTAACTTATGAATCTCTTCCGGCACGCCAGCGCTTTCCCTTCCAAATAAAAGAATATCAGAGGAGTGAAATTCAAATTTATAGAAGCTTTGACTAACCTTGGTTGTCATCAATATTAATCGAAATTTATTTTTTTTTGTCCAATTGTAAAAATGCTGCCAATCAATATGCTTTTTGTATTCGATGTGATTTATATAGTCCATTGCGCTTCTTTTGAATTTTTTGTCATCAAAAATAAAGCCTGTTGGCTCAATAATATCTACCGGAACACCTAAGCATGCACCTAGACGAAAAATATTGCCAGCATTTTGAGGTATGTCAGGTTGATAAAGAGCAATTCTCATGCTTTCTTGTCTACATTATTTTTATGATTGCGTCACGCTGGCACACATAATTTGGTATTTTTTTTCGAATTTAAGCTATAAGAGAAAATCAATTTATGGCAGAAAATTCCAACAATAAAAGAAGAGACTTTCTACAATTAAGTACTGTTACAATCGGCGCAGTTGGAACAGCTGCATTCATTTGGCCTTTCTTGAAAAGTATGAATCCTGCAGAGGATACAATAGCGCTGGGGACTACTGAGGTTGATGTAAGTCAAATAGAAGAGGGGCAAAGTATTACAGTTAAATGGCGAGGAAAGCCTGTATTCATTCGTAAAAGAACAAAAGATGAAATAGATGAAGCAAAAACTGTCAACATGTCTGATTTAAAAGATCCTGAGGAAGATGTTGACCGTGTAAAAAAAGATGAGTGGTTAGTGCTTGTTGGAGTATGTACCCACTTAGGTTGTGTTCCACTTGGACAAAAATTAACTGACTCAAAAGGTGAATACAACGGCTGGTATTGTCCATGCCACGGATCACACTATGATACATCTGGTAGAATAAGAAAAGGACCTGCTCCTGAAAATCTTGCAGTACCTCCTTATTCCTTTTTAAACGACACAACGATTAAGATTGGTTAGAACATATGAGTGGTAATTCAGAACCTAGAAAATATAAAAATCCTGTTTTAAATTGGATCGAATTTCGACTTCCAATAATTTCTTATTTTGAAAAAGAGTATGGCGATTATCCAATGCCAAAAAACTGTAATTATTTTTGGAGCTTTGGAGCCTTAGCAACAATTACATTAGTTACAATGATTGTTAGCGGAATTTTTCTTGCGATGAACTATACCCCACATACTGAAATGGCTTTTGATAGTGTTGAGAGAATCATGAGAGATGTTAACTATGGATGGCTATTAAGATATATTCATTCAAACGGAGCAGCATTTTTCTTTATTATCGTTTACATTCATATTGTGAGAGGCATGTATTATGGTTCCTATAAATATCCAAGAGAACTGAATTGGATTTTAGGTGTATTTATATATCTTTTGATGATGGCAACTTCATTTCTCGGATACACACTTCCGTGGGGACAAATGTCTTACTGGGGTGCTACGGTAATCACAAATTTATTTAGCGCGATTCCATTCATAGGAGAAGGATTAAAGACTTGGTTACTTGGTGATTATACTGTTGGCAATGCTACCTTAAATAGATTTTTTGCTCTCCACTATGTCCTTCCTTTTGTGATTTTTGGTGTTGTTGGCTTACATGTGGCGGCGGTCCACGTTCATGGATCAAACAATCCTGCAGGGATAGATATTAGATCCAAAAATGATACTGTAAACTTTTTTCCATACATGCTAATTAAAGACACGATTGCTGTTTGTGTATTTGGTGTGCTTATTTCGGCAGTGATATTTTTTGGGCCAAACTTAATGGCAGAAGTTGATAATTATATACCAGCTGACCCTTTAGTCACTCCTGCTCACATTGTTCCAAATTGGTATTTAGCTCCATTCTATGCAATTTTGCGAGCTGTACCTGATAAGTTAGGTGGGGTGGCATTAATGTTTGGCGCAATTGCAATTCTTTTTGTGCTTCCATGGTTAGATACATCAAAAGTCAGAAGTTGTAATTTTAGACCAATGTACAAATGGTTCATGATGCTATTTTTTGTAAACTTTTTTGTTCTTGGTTATGTTGGAATGTTACCTGCTGAAGGTTTATATCTTATAATTGCAAGAGTTGGGCTGGTATATTATTTTGGTTTCTTCCTCATTATTACTCCATTTGTTGGATGGATTGAAAAACCAAAGACACTTCCTGCAAGTATAAGTGATGTTTATTTAGGTGGTGGTAAAGAGTCACCATTACCTGCTAGTCAAAAAGAAATTCATTAGATGATAAAAATATTAATATTAATTTTAACTCTAATTTTTACATTTAACGTTCATGCTGCTGAATCAAATAAAGGATCTATGCCAAAACATGAATGGTCATTCAACGGTATAACAGGAACCTTTGATAGAGCTGCATTGCAACGAGGTTTTAAGGTTTATAGAGAAGTTTGTGCCGGATGCCATTCAATGAAATTGCTCTACTATAGAGATCTTTTGGACATAGGATTTTCTGAAGCGCAAGTAAAAGCTATTGCAGCTGAGCATGATGTCTTAGACGGCCCTAATGATGAAGGTGAGATGTTTGAAAGACCGGCGCGTCCTGCAGATAGATTTGTTAATCCTTATCTAAATGATAATGAAGCAAGAGCTAATAACAATGGTGCTTATCCACCTGACCTAAGCGTTATCACAAAGGCTAGAAGATACGGTGAAGACTATATATATAATTTATTAATGGGTTATGAAGATGCTCCTGAGGAAATAGAAGTGGGCGATGGCATGTATTATAATAAATGGATGGATGGTAATCAAATTGCTATGCCTGCACCAATTTACGATGGTAGTGTGGATTATGATGATGGAACAGACAATAATGCTGCTCAATTATCTGAAGATGTTGTTACGTTTTTAAAATGGTCAGCTGAGCCTGAGCTTGAGGTAAGAAAGAATTTAGGTATCAAAGTTATTTTATTTTTCTTAGTCCTTGGCACAGTAGTGTATTTGGCAAAAAATAGATTATGGAGGGAAGTGCACTAAACATTAAAGAGAAAGTGCATTACATCGCCGTTTTTTACAATATAATCCTTACCCTCCTGCCTTAGTTTTCCTGCATCTCTGCTGCCTGCTTCACCTTTGAATTTTATGAAGTCATGATAAGCAACAGTTTCTGCTCTGATAAAACCTTTTTCAAAGTCACTGTGTATTTTCCCTGCGGCCTGTGGAGCTAGAGTGTTTTTATTAATTGTCCATGAACGTGTTTCTTTGGGTCCGCAGGTAAAATAATTAATCAAATTAAGTAGATCATAACCACTTGTAATTACTTTTGTTAAAGTCGTACTATTAAGGCCCATTTCTTTAATCATCTCAAGCTTTTCTTCATTATCTTCTAATTCAGCAATTTGAGATTCAATTGACGCAGAAACAATAACAGAATTGTGATTATTTTTTAAAGCGTACTCATTTACTTTATTAGATAATTCATTTCCATTTTGAACAGAGTTTTCATCAACATTACAGATATATAACATTGGTTTAGTTGTAATTAAGTTCAATGTTTTGATAAATAAATTATCTTCTTCAGAATATTCATCTTTATTCAAATTATTGATACCACTTAAATTGTTCAAGAGTTTGTCAATTATCTCGATTTGATTTTTGATAATTTTATCACCTTGTTTAGATTTTTTTTCTAGAGAATTTTTTTTTGTTTCTAACGTTTCAATATCTGCTAATTGAAGCTCTGTATTAATTGTTTCAATATCATTAAGAGGATCAATCGTGCTTGATACATGAGTAATGTTTTCATCCTCAAAACATCGAACAACATGTGCAATTGCATCAACTTCTCTTATATGACCTAAAAATTTATTACCTAATCCTTCTCCCTTGGAGGCACCTTGAACAAGTCCAGCAATATCAACAAAATCCATATAGGAGGGAATTATTTTTTCGCTTTTTCCTATTTCGCCAAGTATTTTTAATCTTTCATCAGGAACAGCGACTCTTCCTACGTTAGGTTCAATAGTAGCAAATGGATAATTTGCCGCCTCAGCTTTATTGGACTCAGTAAGAGCGTTAAATAAAGTTGATTTTCCAACATTTGGCAAACCAATAATACCGCATTTAAAACCCATTATTTGTTCTCTGATAGTTTTGTTAAAAAAAGACCTGTATCACTTAAAACAAGTTCAAAGTTTTGTGTAATATTATTTAGTTGTTTGTTAATTATATCTTTTTCAGTTTCATTAAACTTATTTAGTACATAATTTGAAACGAGATGCTTTTCTCCAGGATGATCAATACCAATGCGAATTCTATAGTAATCATTTCCAATCATTTCATCAATATTTGAAAGACCATTATGACCACCATTACCTCCACCTACTTTTACTTTTACCTTCCCTAACTCTAGGTCTAAATCATCGTGGACTATAAATATTCTATTTTTTTCAATTTTATAAAAATTCATTACTTCTCTTATTGGCTGTCCAGATAAATTCATGAAATTTAAAGGCTTCAATAGAAAGCAAGAATTATTATTAATAACACCTTTAAAAATTTCTTTTTTTGAATCTTTTTTATATGAAATAAAATTATAAAAACTAACAAGTTTATCAATTAAGGCAAAACCAATGTTATGTCTTGTATCAATATATTCTTTACCTGGATTTCCCAGACCACATATTAAAAACATAATTAATTATAAAGTATTTTACTTAGATTCTTCTTTAGAGTCTTCTTTGTTATCTTCTTTTTTATCTTCTTTTTTATCTTCAGATTTTTCTTCTTTAGACTCTTCGCCAGCTTCTTCTTCAGCCTTTTCTGGTTTTGTCTCAACTTCTACAGTTGGAGGGACCAAAGTAGCTATAACAAAGTCTCTGTCTGTAATAGTAGGTTTAACACCCTCTGGAAGATCAATATTGCTTATTTTAATTGAGTCACCAATTTCACTCACTATGAGGTCAAACTGCAATTTATCAGGAATATTATTTGCATTACAATTAAGTTCAACTTCACGTCTAACCAAGTTTAGAACTCCACCTTTTTTAAGACCTGGGCAAGTTTCTTGATTCAAAAATTCTACAGGTACCTCAACAGTTACTTTTGTATCGTTTTGAACTCTTAAAAAATCAAAATGAATTAGTTTATCAGTTACTGGATGATACTGTAATTGTTTAGGAAGAACCTTTTCCGATTTTCCCTCAATATCAATATCTAAAATTGTAGAGTAAAAAGATCCTGTGTGCATCAGCTTCTGGAGAATCTTATTTTCAAAAGCAATTTTAGTAGGTTCAGTTCCTTTGCCATAAACAATTCCAGGAACCATACCTTTGCTAAGTAATGAAAACGTAG
Source organism: uncultured Alphaproteobacteria bacterium (assembly GCA_902594815.1). GTDB lineage: Bacteria > Pseudomonadota > Alphaproteobacteria > HIMB59 > CACPNW01. Next base: position 51,842 of record CACJNL010000009.1, read on the forward strand.
AGCCAGTATCTTTAGACCTTTCAATAACTTTATATTTTTCCATATTAATTTATTTTAATTTTTAATCAAAAAGAGCCGAAACAGAAGAATCACTGTTGATCCTTTTTATGGCCTCCCCCATTAAAGGAGCAATGCTAATATGTCTAATATTTTTTGTATTTTTTACATCATTTGATGCTTCTATGCTGTCAGTCAGAACTAATTCCTTGATAGCAGAGTTTTCAATTCTTTTTAGAGCTTCACCAGATAAGACCCCATGAGCAATATATGAGTATATTTCTTTAGCGCCACTATCCTTAAGGGCTTTTGCTGCATTACAAAGTGTTCCAGCAGAGTCAGCAATATCGTCCAGTAAAATACATGTTTTGTCTTTTACATCCCCAATAATATTCATAACTTCAGACTCACCAGCTTTTTCTCTTCTTTTGTCAGCTATAGCTAGTCCAGCGTTCATTCTTTTTGCAAAAGCTCTTGCTCTAACGACACCACCAACATCTGGAGATGCGATCACTAGATTACTCTCATTGGAAAATTTTTCTTTCATATCTTTGATTATTGGTGGAGCAGAAAAAATATTATCTAGAGGAATATCAAAAAACCCCTGAATTTGACCTGCGTGTAAATCCATGGTTAATACTCTGTCAGCTCCAGCTGAAGTAATTAAGTTTGCAACAAGTTTTGCCGTTATTGGAGTCCTAGGACCTGTTTTTCTATCTTGTCTAGCATATCCATAATAAGGAATGACAGCAGTTATTCTTTTTGCTGAACCTCTTTTGGCAGCATCTATTGTAATTAATAACTCCATTAGGTGATCGTTTGCAGGGTGAGATGTTGATTGAATAATAAAGACATCTTCCCCTCTGATATTTTCATTAATTTCTACAAATATTTCTCTATCAGCAAATCTTCTTAGCGATGTATCAGCTAATGATACACCATTATAGGCGCAAATTGCTTCTGCTAAACTCTGATTACTGTTGCCTGCAATAATTTTCATTAATGTTTTTCATCAATATATAAGTATAAAAATAGTTCAAGAATTAAGTCAGAGAGATTAAGTTAATAAGTCTTCCTGTAGTTTTTTCATTTTGATGTTTAGCTCTTCTATAGCTAAAAAATAGTCTTTCGTGTGCATAAGTATCAAGATTTATATTGTGAATATTTTTTATACCTAACTCTTTAAGCTGGTAATTTATTAAACCCCTAAGATTAAAAAAAGATTTATTCATATTTTTTTTAGTAAAAAATTTTGAATAATTTTTATTCTTTTTAATAAATTTTTTTTCAAAACTTATATCAACTTCATAATTTTTTTTATTTAAGCAAGGTCCAACAATAGCTGTAATATTTTTTAAATTAATTTTATGTTTACGAAACAAATTTACAGCTTTTTTAGAAATATTTTTAAGCGTACCTTTCCAACCTGAGTGTAAACAGCAAACAAACCTATTTTTATTATCATAAATAAAAATAGGCGCACAATCTGCAGTTAAAACGCCCAAAACTATATTATTTAATGATGTCATCATTCCATCAGCTTCAATTTTTTTATTGATATTAGAATTATTAATTAGAACTACTTTAGAAGAGTGTATTTGACTGATTAAGATTAATTTTTTATTTTGTAACCCCAAATTTTTTAGAGCCTTTTGTCTGTTTTTAAGAACTAATTTTTTATTATCACCATTAGAAATACTACAGTTAAGTGATCTAAAGTCATTTTTTGAGAAACCATTAAGTCTGGTAAAAAACCCATGGGTGACTTTAGCTTTTTTGATAATATGATAATTTTTAATTAAAGACATGATGTAATTAAAACTTTAAAAATATCTCCCATTTGAGAATTGTCCACAAGTCTCTCATACTCTAATTCTATTTTTTTTGAAACTATCTGATCTTTATTTTTTTGTAACTGCTCCTTCCTTTCTTTTAGGCCATAACCTAATAAAAATTCTCTTTGATTGCTAAATAATTCTAATTTTAAACTGTTGTCATTTGCAACTGTAATTAATTCATCAAAATCAACATGAGCTGTAATATCTTGATTTCCAAGATTTTCAAACAAGTGGGTTTTTTTATGTTTATGGATAGTCTGTAGTGAGAAATTTTTAGGTAGTATCTTGTACCCATAGTCTATTGTTAAAAAAACCCCTTTATTGTTTTTTATAGACCTGCAAACTTTGTTAAAATAATTCCTTCTTGAATTCGAAATTTCAGCTATTTTAACATTGTTATATTTTGCTAATATTCGCAAAAACTTTGGATCATTTATTTGTTCAGCTTCAAAATGAAATATTTTTTGTGAACTATTGTATTTTATAAATTTCTCATACCATTGATGTTTTTTAAAAAATTGCCTGATGGGAAAACAATCAAAGAATTCATTGGAAAAAACTATTAAGGGTTTTTTATCTTTTATATCAAAGTCTTTAAGCCAAGTTATATTTTTAATATTTAATTTCGAAAATCTCTCCTTTTGATTTTCAATCAAAGACTCATTTTTTTCAATTAAAAAAAGTTTTATTGAATTAAGAAAATCTTTATTTATCTTCGCTGTACGGATGATGTCCTCAATTAAAGTTCCTTTTCCTGGGCCTAACTCGACTAAATTAAATTCTCTTTGAATATTTTTTTCCCAAAAATTTATTAAATATGCTCCTATGATTTCTCCAAACATTTGAGATATTTCTGGCGATGTTATAAAATCGTTTTTTTGACCAATAGGGTCATAATTGATGTAGTAACCATCATTACTAAATTGACAAAGTTCAATAAATTCATCAACATTAATTCTCCCTTTTTTTGTTATTTGGGAAATAATCAAATCATCAATTTTCATCTACGAAATAAAATCAATATTCCTGCAAAGAGGATTGGAATACATAAAATTTGACCCATGGAAAAATAATTTAAAAACAATCCTAAATGTAAATCAGGTTCTCTTAAAAATTCAATTAAAAACCTAAAGATTGAATACAAAATAAGAAAATACGCACTTATAATTCCAGCAGAGTATTTTTTTGAATTTTTTATAAAAATTAAATACAAAATTATAAATAAAACTACTCCTTCAAAGAATGCTTCATATAACTGTGATGGATGTCTTGGATTATTATCAATCAAGGGATAAATAAACGCAAAAGGAAAGTCAGTTACTCTTCCATACAACTCTGTATTTATAAAATTAGAAATTCTTCCTAAAAATAATCCTATAGGTGCCACTATAGATACTAAATCTGATAGATAAAAAAAACTAAGATTATTCTGTTTAGCGAATATATAAATCGCAGATATCATGCCAATTAAACCCCCATGAAAAGACATTCCTCCTTCCCAAATCTGGAAAATATATAATGGGTCTAGGAAAAATAATTGTAATTGATAAAAAAGAACATAACCTACCCTTCCTCCAATAATTACTCCTAAAACTGCCCATACAAAAAATTTATCAATTTGAATGTCTGACAGGTTGTTTAAAGATTTTTTATTGAGTTTCTTAATTAGTATAGACCCAAAGATAAAAGTAAAAATATAAGAAAGACTGTACCAACGTATATCTAAAAAACCTAAAGATATAAGTATTGGATCTATTGAAGGTTGAATAATAATCATTATATTTTAAATAGGTTATTACATTATGGTTAATAAAAGCAAAATTTTATCAGACTTATCAAAAATAGCTGTTGATGCAATGAGTACCTTTTCAAGTTTAAGAAAAGAAATTGAAACAATGGTTTCACTTAGAGTTAACAAGGTTATCAATAGAATGAGTCTTGTCAAAAGAGATGAGTTTGAGGCATTAAAAAGATTGGTGCAAAAATCAATTATCGATAATGAAAAAATTAAAAAATCTAGAAAAAAAACACTGGTAAAAAAGAAAAAAACAATTTCTAGAAAAAAAAAGGCTAAAAACTAGCAATTATTCACATTTTTTTGAGCATTTTATTTATTTAGCTTGCGAAACGTCTTGTTAATTTAGTAAGACTACATCTAGTACTCTAAAAAATTAATACACTAGATGAAGTATGGATATTGAAAATTTACCATTAAATCCAATAGATATAGTTGAGGAAGTGATTTACGAAAAAAAATGGAGTTTCAGCAGAGCTGATGAGTATGAGTTGGTGGCTGATATTTCGTCAAAATGGTGTCAATATCGATTATATTTTACTTGGTCAGAAAACATAAGAGCTATAAGTTTTACGATAACTTTTGATCTTAAATTTCCACAGACCAAGATTATTAAAGCTTACGAATTAATTGGTTTAATCAATGAAAAGCTATGGTTAGGTCATTTTGATATAACCAGTAAGAATGGTATTCCAGCATTCCGTCATACAATATTATCTAATGCTGACAGTGATTTTTTACATAAAAAATTAGAAAACTTAGTTGATATCGCAATTTATGAATGTGAAAAATATTACCCATCATTTCAACAAGTTTTATTCGATGAAATTGAACCATCAGAGTCCTTGTTATTTACTAATTTCGAAGTACTTGGATCTGCCTAAAAAACTACATATTTTTTTTAAAAAGTATAATTAATAATAATTTATGAGTAAAATTTTGCTAATTGGATGTGGGCATATGGGTACTGCATTATTAATGTCTTGGTTAAATCTTAAGGCATATTCTTTTACAGTAGTAGATCCATACAATTTTATAAAATTAAAAAAACAATTTAAAAGTAAAAAAATTAATATCTTGAAAAAAACTCCCAATCAAAAAGATATGAAAACATTTGATATAATTATTTTTGCAGTTAAGCCTCAAAATGCTAATGATGTTTTAAACGAATATGAAAATTTTGAATTAAAGAAAAATGCCCTAATTGGAAGTATCATTGCTGGAAAGAAAATAAATTTTTTTAAAAAAAGAATCAAAAACACTAATCAATTTGTAAGAATAATGCCAAATATGCCTGCCTTAATTAGAAATGGCATATCATGTTTTGTTTCAAGAAGTAACTTAAGCTTAAATAATAAAAAAAAATTAAATGAGCTTTTCCTTCAAGTTGGTAAAACAGTATGGTTAAAAAGTGAAAATCAAATTGATAAAGCAACCGCTGTTTCAGGAAGTGGACCTGGTTATATCTTCACTTTAATTCACGCCTTTGAAAAAGCTGCTCAAAAACTTGGGTTTTCTAAAAGCCAATCCCGTGATTTAATTTCCTCAACCATGCTAGGATCAATTTTACTAATTCAAGAAACTAGAAAAGAACCAAATGAATTAGCAAAAGAAATTGCGGTGAAAGGTGGAACAACAGAAGCTGGTATAAAAAATTTACAAAATAATAATATAGATAAAATAATATTTAAAACCTATATATCAGCATATAATAGAGCAAAACTATTAGGTAAAAAAAATTAATGATTGATATAGAAAAAAAAATTGCTGTGCATACGTTAAAAAAACTGCATAAAAAGTCTTGGAATACATTAACTTTAGATGATGTAATTGAAAAAAAAAATAAAAAACAAAAATTTATCAAATCTAAAACTGATTTATTAAGAAATCTTAACCGGTACGTTGATATGATTTTAATTGACAAAACAAAAAATATAGAAAACTCTTCAACAAAAGATATGCTGTTTGAGGTTTTGATGGCGAGATTTGATATCTTGCAAGAGAACAGAATTTCTTTCATTAAAATTTTTGAAGCACTAAAAAAATCCCCTAATAAATTATTAAAACTATTCCCATCTTTTTTAGAGAGCATGATAGTAACTGCTGAATTAGCCAAATTTAATGTAAACGGTTTGAAGGGTTCAATTAGACTAAAAGGACTTTTTTTTGTTTATTTTGCAACATTTTATTCATGGATTGACGATAAGACTTTGTCATTAGAGAAAACAATGACTGCACTCGATAAAAATTTGGATCAAGCAGAAAAATTTAGTAAATTTATTAAGTGACAAATATCATTACTTATAAAGAATTTGAAAATTTAGATATTAGAGTTGGTACAATCTTATCAGCTCAAGAGAATTATAAGCTTAAAAAACCTTCTATTATTTTAGAAATTGATTTTGGAGAAGAAATAGGAATTAAAAAAAGTTCCGCTCAACTTACCAAAAATTATAAATCAAATGATTTAATTAAAAGACAAGTTGCTGCGGTAGTAAATTTTGAACCAAAACAGATTGGAAATTTAATTTCTGAAGTTTTAGTCCTCGGATTTCCTGATGATCATAATGAACCTATTCTTGTGGAACCAAACAAATCAGTTCCTAATGGTGGAAAGCTATATTAAATTGGAAGCTCTATTTGTGATTTAAGACCTCCATAATTTGATTTTGATAATTTTATATCTCCACCATGAGATCTTATGATATCTCTTGTTATAGATAACCCTAATCCACTCTCTCCTTTAAGTTTATTTCTTGAAGGATCTAAAGAGAAGAATGGCTTGAACACATCTTCGTAATTTTTATCAGGAATACCAGGACCATTATCCTCTATCATCAAAATACAACCATCTTCATTAGAGAAGATTTCAATATATAGCTCATCAGAGTATCTCAAGGAATTATCAATAATGTTTTGAATAGCTCTCTTTAATTGTATTGGTCTTCCTGAAGTTTTAATTATATTCTTTTCTAAAAATTTTAATTTATACTTATTTAAATCAATATTTTTAATAATGTCTTGTAATAATTTATTGATGTTAATATTCTCAATTGGTTCTGGCGCTTCTGATCTTACAAAACTAACATAGCTATCGAGCATGGCAGTCATTTCATTTATATCTAATTCCAATTCTTTTTTGGCTTTTTCATCTTTTAAAAGGGATAATTGAAGTTTCATTCTGGTTAAAGGTGTCCGAAGATCATGACTAACACCAGCTAACATATCAGTTCGCTGTTTTAAAAATCTTTTTATTCTTGTTCTCATTTGATTAAATGCATTAGCTGACTGTTTTATCTCTGATGCGCCCGCTGTTTTTAACTCAGGAGCGTCTAAACCCCTTCCAAATGTCTCTGCTATAATAGCAAGTCTTTTAAGCGGTCTTATTTGCTTATTCATAAAAAAATATGAAAATAAAAGCAAAAGGATTGAAGCAAATATCATCCATAATAAAAATACAAAAGCTGTTTCGCTATAGAGTCTATCTTTATCAACTTTTATAAATAAATATTGATTTTCTTTGATTTGTAAAATTATTTCAACTCCTTCATCAATATTACTAAGATCATAAAAAAAAGGAATATCTAATTCTGCAAGAGCTTGTCTTAATCTATTTGATAAAATTCCTCTTTGTTTTTTAGTAAAGTTATTAACTATGTTTTCGTTTTCTTTAATTCTAATTTCCATCTTAAAATCTTCTCTTGCTATTTGTATAGCTTCAAATTCTAGGTCTTTTTCAATAAGTTTAACAATTACATTTATATCCGCAACTACTGACTGTGTAAGCCTTTTTGAAATAATATTCCAAGAAGTTTGATAAAAGATAATTGAGGTAATTAGAACTAGAGCAATTATTGGAACAAAAATTATGATAATTGATCTTCCTAATAAAGATTGAGGAATAAATTTTTTTAAAATCATA
>CACJNL010000010.1 GCA_902594815.1 uncultured Alphaproteobacteria bacterium
TGTAATAACTTTGGGAAATCATGCTTGGGATCAAAAAGAAATGTTGTCATATATTGAAGAGTGTCCGAAAATCATTAGGGCTTTGAACTATCCAAGTGGAGTTCCTGGCAAAGGATTCTATGAACTAACATTAGCAAATGACAAAAAAATTGTAATTATTCAAATTATGTTGAGATTGTTTATGGGACTGTCTTTGGATGATCCATTTAGTGTAACAAAAAATTTTTTGCAAAGAGAAAAACTTGGAGTTACTTGTAATGCAATTTTAATTGATATGCACGGAGAAGCGACATCTGAAAAGAATGCTTATGGTCATTATTTTGATGGTAAAGTATCAGCTATTCTTGGAACTCATACTCATGTGCCAACTTCTGATTCAAGAATTTTAGATGCAGGAACCGCTTATCAAACTGATGTAGGTATGACAGGCGATTATAATTCAGTAATAGGTATGGAAAAAGAAAATCCAATTCATGGATTTATTAAAGGCTATAGATCAGAGGGCAGATTTGTTCCTGCAGGAGATAAGATAACTATATGCGGAACATTCATCGAAACTGACAATAGTACTGGATTATCTAAGAAAATAGTGCCTTTTCAAATTTAAAAAATTACATATATATGCCACATTATAGTTTTATTTAAATTACTTTACTGACAACGAACAACATATTTATAACGAATTATGGCAGGTCATTCCAAGTTTAAAAATATTATGCACCGAAAAGGTGCGCAGGACAAGAAGCGTGCTAAAATATTTTCTAGATTAGGTAGAGAAATTTCTGTAGCAGTAAAAGAAGGAGGTCCAGATCCAGAGAAAAATATTAGACTTCGTTCTGCAGTTGGCTCTGCAAAATCACTCAATATGCCTAAGGAAAATATTGAAAGAGCAATTAAAAAAGGTGAGGGCAATGACCCAGATAGTAATTACGAAGAAGTTAGATATGAGGGTTATGGACCTGATGGAGTTGCAATAATTGTCGAAGCGCTGACAAATAATAAAAATAGAACTGCAGCCGAAGTAAGATCTAGTTTTAGTAAATATGGGGGTAATCTTGGTGAGACTGGTAGTGTCAGTTTTGGTTTCAAAAGACTTGGAAGTATAACATTAAATAAAAATGACATTAATGAAGAAGAACTTTTCGATTTTATAGTTGAAAATGGATCTGAAGATTATGAAATTAATGAAGACGAATATAACATTTACTGTAATCAAAAAAATTTACATCAACTAAATCAAAAAATTATTGAAAAATTTGGACCTACTAATTTTACAGGACTTGTTTGGAAAAGTGAAAATGAGATATCCATTTCAAAAGATAAAGCTGAGTCATTATTTAAATTATTAAATATATTGGAAGAGAACGAAGATGTGCAAGCAGTATCATCAAATTTTGATGTTAGTGATGATGTATTAAATACGTTGACGGTATAGCGAAAGGAAAATTATGCCTGATAAAGCTTGGAAAAAGAGAGAAAGAGATGTTGCAAATTACTTCAAAGGTAAAAGAACACCTTTAAGCGGTGGTAATGGAAAAGTTACACGCGCCGATGTAATTCATGACGAGCTTTTCATAGAATGTAAATTAAGAGCCAAACATACGGCTGTGTCACTTTGGGACGATACTGCAAAACTCGCAAAGGATGAAGGCAAAACCCCTGTAATCGCATTATGTGAAAAAAATAGACCTGGTTTTTGGATTATGGTTCACAGCGATGATTTAAAAAAAATTAAGGATAATGAGTAATGGAAGACGTTAACACAATAAATAATATTGCCGCAGAAAACGTAGACTTTTCGATGTTTGCATTATTTATGGCGGCAGATCTTGTAGTGAAATCTGTTATTATAGTTTTGATTTTAGCTTCAATTTACTCTTGGACTATCATTGTTTCTAAACTTTTAAGGTTGAGACAGTTAAAGCAGATGGAAAAAGAGTTTGAGGAGATCTTTTGGTCTGGAAACTCTTTTGAAGATTTGTATGAGACTCTCAACTTTAATAAATTAGATCCAAAATCTAAAATATTTTGTGCAGCAATATCAGAATGGAAAAAAACAAAGTCTACTAACGATGGACAAATAAATACAAATCTAGAATCTCTTAAAGATCGCATGCAACGTTCAATGGTTGTTACCTTCAACAAAGAAAGTGAAATTGTAGAGAAGAATTTAACATTTTTAGCAACTTCTGGCTCCACCGCTCCTTTCATAGGATTATTTGGAACTGTTTGGGGAATTATGAATAGTTTTAAATCAATAGCCGTAGCACAAAATACAAATCTGTCTGTTGTAGCACCTGGTATTGCTGAGGCATTATTTGCTACCGCACTTGGACTGTTTGTAGCTATACCTGCCGTAGTTGCTTATAATAAAATTTCTAACGATTTATCTAAATATTTTGTTTCACTAGAAACGTTCATGGATGAATTCACTACTATTTTTTTTAGACAATTAGAGAAAAAATAAATTGATTAATCTCGGTAATAATTCATCAAAAAAACGCAAAAGATACTCACAAATGAGTGAGATCAATGTCACTCCTTTTGTTGATGTTATGTTGGTTTTATTGATAGTTTTTATGGTTACAGCCCCTTTACTAACCGTTGGAATTCCAGTCGATCTTCCAAAAGTTAAAGCTTCCGCTCTTACTGATCAGAAGGACCCTCTTGAAATTACTGTTAAGATAGGCGGTGAAATATATTTGGGCGAGTCTAAAGTTGAGGTTGAAAATTTAATTCCAAGATTAAATGCAATAACTGAGTTAAATAAAGAGGCCAGAATTTATGTACGGGGAGATAGGGTTGTAGCTTACGGAAGAATAATGGAAATTATGTCTTTGGTAAATTCGGCAGGATATGTGAAGGTGGCACTTGTTACACAAAACCCATCTGATAATTAAATAAATATGCAGTCTTTATATTATAAGACGTATAATTTCATAGAGAATTCTCAACCAACTCATCTTGGAATTTATTTCTCTCTTTTGCTTCACTTATCAATTCTATTATTTGCTGTCGGTCTTCCAGATTTTTTTAAACCAAAAACAATTCCAATACCTCAAGTCATACCGATTGAAATATTAAATATTTCCGATGTTACTTCTCTAACTCCCAAAAAAGAAAACATTGAAGTTGAAAGTAAAGAAATTAAAAAAATAAAACAAAAAAAGTTTAGCTCGTCACAAAATACTGAAATTCAAAAAGTAGAGTTAAGAGAAAAGCCTAAGAAAAATATAAAAGTAAATGCGAATGAGCCTGATAATAATATCTTGCCTCAAATACCAGAGCAAAAAAAGATATCATTAAACAAAAATGAAAAAATACAGCCCAAAGAGAAAGACAATCTTGTTACTGAAAAAATAGAAACTATTAAAGAGAACAAAATAAAACCAAAGCTTAAACCAAAGATTCAAGAGGAAGTTAAACAAGAAAGTGATTTAAAAATTGAAAATAAAACAAAACCAGATGTAAAAAAAGTTGAAAAAAAAATAATAGACAAGCCAAAACCAGATGTAAAAAAAGTTGAAAAAAAAATAATAGACAAGCCAAAACCAATAGAAAAACCAGAACCAGATTTTAATCTAGCTACTATGCTTAAAGACCTGAGAAATGAAGACATTGCAAATACTATTGAAGATAATGAAAATATTGATGAAGAAGAGAATATAGAAAAAGATGAAAACCAAAAAAATAATTTAGAGGTGTCAATTTCTGAAATGGATCTTGTGCTTCAGCAGTTAAGAAGTTGCTTTAATCCTAGAGCTGGAACTCAAATAGTAGGGGATGAAATGGTAAAAATTAGTGCCAAAATTGACAGAGAGGCCAATGTAAGAAAAGATACTGTACAAATTATTGCCACAAATATAAGTAATAGTAATCCTTATTATGAAGCAATTACAGAAAGTGCAGTGGCAACCCTATATAACCCGCTTTGTTCAAAACTTAAATTGCCTCTTAATAAATATGAGTCGTGGAAAGATTTGAAGATAACAATTGATTATAGTTGGATAAAAAATTAATTATAAATAAGATGAAATATCTACTCTCAATATTATTCAGCTTAATAACATTCAATGTTTACAGCCTGGAATTAACACTTAGTCAAGGCACAGTAAAACCAACACCAATTGCAGTAACTGATTTATTCTCTCAAGTCTCCGCATTGGAAAAAATTGGTAAAAATATTTCTTCTGTAATTTCTGATAATCTCGAAAGATCAGGTTTGTTTATTCCAATTGATCAAAAGGCTTTTATTCAATCATCTGAGTCACTGTCAAGCCAACCTCGATTTGAAGATTGGAAAGTAATTAAAGCTCAGCATTTGGTGGCTGGAAAAATTGAAACTGATGGTGATAATATTTCCGTTGAATTTAGATTATTTGATGTTTTTGCACAAAAACAAATAGTTGGTAAGAAGTATCAAACTAGTAAAAAAAATTGGAGACGTGTTGCGCATATTATTTCTGATGCAATATTTCAACGTATTACAGGTGAAGGTGGTTTTTTTGACACAAGAATAGTGTATGTTGCCGAAACTGGTCCAAAAGACAATAGACAAAAAAGATTAGCAATTATGGATCAAGATCAAGCTAATCATCGATTTTTAACAGATGGGTCTTACCTAGTTTTAACTCCACGATTTTCTCCTAATTCACAAAAAATTACATTTATGTCTTATGTAAAAGCAAACAGCCCAAGGGTTTTTATTTTTGATATAGAAACAGGACAACAAGAAATAGTAGGTGAATTTCCTGGAATGACTTTTGCTCCTCGTTTTTCTCCAGATGGAAGTAAAATTGTAATGTCCTATTCTGATCCTGATGTTGGAAATTCTGAGATTTACATTCTTGATCTTCAAACCAGAGTCTCCAAAAGAATAACAAACAATTCATCAATTGATGTTTCAGGAAGTTTTTCTCCAGATGGAAAAAAGATTGTTTTTAATTCTGACAGGACAGGAAGAAGACACTTATACATCGTGGACAATGACGGAAACAATCTCAAAAGAATAAGTAGAGAAAGAGGTAGCTATTATACACCTGTCTGGTCTCCTAGAGGAGATATGATAGCTTTTACAAAGCAAGAGGGGGGGCAATTTTATATAGGTGTTATGGAAATTGATGGGTCAAACGAAAGGATGATTGCAAAATCATTTCACGTTGAAGGACCTACTTGGTCTCCAAATGGTAGGTATTTAATGTACTTCAAAGAAGAACGCACATCTTCAGATGGAGCAGGAGGGGGGTCAAATTTGTACTCAATAGATTTGACTGGCTATAATGAGAGAAAAATCATTACTCCTTTAGGTGGTTCAGACCCTGCATGGTCTCCTTTAATGCATTGATTTAAGGTAAAATCATGATTTTTTTTTAAAAAAAATATATGAATTAGCTAAAAAAATGTTAATTAAAGCATAACATTTTAAGGATATTACACATCGGGAGATTTTTTGTATGATAATAAAATTACTTGCAAGCGCGACTTTAGTATTTTTTTTAGCAGCTTGTTCAACAACTCCAAAAGATACAGCAGATTCATCTGGATCAGGATCATCTTCGTCATCCTCTGATGTGTCTTCTTCAAGCGAAACTACAACTACAGAAACTTCTAGTGTTGACTCAGCATCAATAGAGCCTGGATCACAAGAAGATCTAATTGTTAATGTTGGAGATAGAGTTTTCTTTAACTATGATAGTTCTGAATTAGACTCAGATGCTCAAGAACTTCTTCAAGATCAAGTTGCTTGGTTAAAACAATACTCTGATGTCTCTGTTATAATTGAAGGTCACTGCGATGAGAGAGGCACCAGAGAATATAACCTTGCACTAGGTGAAAAAAGAGCTCAAGCTGTAAAAAATTATCTTATCAGTCTTGGAATTTCATCAGACAGAGTCTCAACCATATCTTACGGCAAAGAAAGACCTGCTGTTGTTGGTTCTAATGATGGTGCATGGGCACAAAATAGAAGATCTGTTACAATAGTAAACTAATTAATTTTCTTATAATGGCGCTATAATATTATAGCGCCTTATTTTTGTCTAAAAGAAAAATAATAATATTATTAAATGAAACTGATTTTATTTTTAATTATTTTAATATTTGTAAACTTCAGCTCCTATCAATTACGGAGTGAAGATGCTCTTACCGTTAAACAGCAGCTTGATCGAATAACTCAAGAAATAAATGATTTAAATAAAGCAGTTTTTAATAGGTCGTTTGATCCAAAAAATATAAACTCAAACAATAATGATCAAAATAATGATCAAGATGTAGAGAGATTTGCTTCAATTGATTTAAGAATTTATGATTTAGAAAAAGATATCAAAAATTTAACTCTTCAATTTGAGGAAATTATATTCAAGTTAGATGATTTATCAAATTTTATTAATAAAATCGAAACAGAATTTAACTCAAGTTTGGATGAAATAAAAAATAATAATTTGACAATAAATACTAATTCATCAACTAAAAATGAAACCAATACTTTGGAAGTTGTAAAAGAAGAAAATACTCTTGGCAAACTAGTTTTATCAGACAATCAATCTCAAATTATTAGTGAAAATGAATCAGTATCTAAACAGATAGAGGAGCCAGTTCAAAATAATGAATTAGATAATTTGTCTGCTGAGGAACAATTTCAACTAGCATTAGATGAAATGATGAAAAAAAAATATGAGAATTCTAAGATTAGTCTAGAAAAATTTATTGAAAAATTTCCAGACAATCAGTTATCTGGATCTGCACATTTTTGGTTGGGAAAAATTTATCAATTTGAAAAAAATTATAGAAAAGCAGCAATTGTATTTGGTGAAGGTGTTCAAAAATTTCCAAAAAGTATAAAAGCTGCCGAAATGTATTATGAATTGTCAAAATCACTTAAAGAGATGAATAAACTATCTGAGGCTTGTAAAACATTAGAAATACTAAATAAAAATTACAAAGAAAGCAAGTTTGCCTCTGATCCTGAAAAAATTAATAACGACCTTCAATGTAAAAATGAAAATTAATGTCATTAAATGATGAAAAATTTTTTTCTATTTTAAAAAAGTTAAATTGTTTTGAGAGAAATCCACATGTTGCCGTAGGAGTCTCTGGAGGGCCAGACAGTATAGCGCTTGTTTTTTTAATTAAGAAATGGATTAAGCTTAGAAATGGTAAACTGACTGCAATAATATTTGACCACAGAATTAGAGATAATTCAAAAAATGAATCTTTTGAGGTTAGAAAAATATTAAAAAATTTAAACATTAATTCTGTAATTTTAAGAGCTCAAAGAAACAATCTTACAAAAAAAAATATGTCACAAGCAAGAAATAATAGACTTAATGGTCTAATAAATTTTTGTAAAAGAAAAAAAATTTTACATCTATTCTTGGGTCATCATTATGATGATAACATTGAAACTTATTTAATAAGGAAAATTAATGGAAGTAACTTCGAGGGATTGGGATCTATGGAAGAACTTTCCTATTTTAATCAAATTCAACTTTTGAGGCCCCTTCTTAAAATACAAAAAAAATCAATCCTTACTTATAACAAAAAAAACAACTTAGTTTATTTGAATGATCCATCTAATAAAGACTTAAATTACACTAGAGTTAAGGTGAGAAATTTTTTAGAAAGCGAGAACTATCGAAAGCTTATAAGATATGATTTTTTAGCAATAAAAAAAGAAATGCCATTTTATAGACATATGATTTGGTCATATTTTTTAGATACTTTAAGTTATGCTGCATCAAATAAATTAAAAATCAACATAAACAAACTTCTAAAACTAGATAATTTGATTGTTGAGCGAATAATATTGATTGGTTTAAAATATTTTTCTTTGCAAAACTTTAGAGTAAGAAGTGCAAAAATTGCTATTTTTATGGATGAAATTAAAAAATCTAATTTTAAGAATTTTAATTTAAAAAGTATATCAATAGTGAAAAAAGACAATTTTCTGGTATTTTCTAAAAAATAGCTCAAAAACTATTGTGTTTTTACTTTTAATTCCTATTTAGTAAGTATTAATGAAAAATTTTAGCAAAAACATTATCTTATGGATAATCATTGGAATTTTATTAATTGCTCTTTTCAATTTGTTCCAAAACAGCTCATCAACAAATCAGTCAAGAGAAATATCTTTTTCTGATTTCTTAATAGCAGCTGATAATGGAAATATTTCAGAAGTTAAAATAGTTGGAAACAATGTTTCAGGTTTTTTTGAAGATGGAAGATCTTTTTCTACATATTCACCAAATTACCCAGATCTAGTCGATAAATTAAATCAATCAGGTGTTAAAATAATAGCTGAGCCAGCTGAGAGGTCAATGCATCCAATTTTAAGTGTTCTTCTCTCTTGGTTTCCAATGCTTTTATTAATTGGAGTTTGGATTTTCTTCATGAGGCAAATGCAATCTGGGGGAGGAAAGGCAATGGGTTTTGGTAAATCTAAAGCAAAACTTTTGAACGAAGCGATTGGAAAAGTTACATTTGATGATGTTGCAGGAATTGATGAAGCAAAACAAGAACTCGAAGAAGTTGTAGAGTTTTTAAAAGATCCAAAAAAATTCTCAAGATTAGGTGGAAAGATACCCACTGGTGCTCTACTAGTTGGGCCTCCAGGCACTGGTAAAACTCTTTTAGCTAGAGCAATTGCAGGAGAGGCAAATGTTCCATTTTTCTCAATTTCAGGTTCAGACTTTGTTGAAATGTTTGTAGGTGTTGGAGCAAGTAGAGTAAGAGATATGTTTGAGCAAGGAAAGAAAAATGCACCTTGTATCATTTTTATTGATGAAATTGATGCAGTTGGCAGGCATAGAGGCGCTGGCTTAGGTGGTGGTAACGATGAAAGAGAGCAAACTTTAAACCAACTACTTGTAGAGATGGATGGTTTTGAAGCAAATGCCGGTGTGATTATTGTTGCAGCAACTAACAGACCTGATGTTCTTGATCCTGCACTTCTAAGACCTGGTAGATTTGACAGACAGATTACTGTTTCTAATCCAGATATCATAGGAAGAGACAAAATACTTAAGGTACATATTAAAAAAATAAAGGTATCTCCAAAATTTGATTCAAAAGTTATTGCAAGAGGCACTCCTGGTTTTTCTGGAGCCGATTTAGCAAATCTTGTTAACGAAGCGGCTTTATTAGCAGCAAGAAAAAATAAAAGAATGGTGACATTAGAAGATTTTGAAAATGCAAAAGACAAAGTAATGATGGGATCTGAAAGAAGGTCAATGGTTATGTCAGAAGATGAAAAAAAATTAACAGCTTATCATGAAGCTGGTCATGCAGTTGCAACACTTCACTCTCCAGCATCTGACCCTATTCATAAAGCTACAATTATACCTAGAGGTAGAGCTCTTGGAATGGTTATGAGACTTCCCGAGAGAGATCAGCTATCGATGAGAGTCGATCAAATGAAAGCGCATTTGGTAATTGCAACTGGTGGTAGAATTGCTGAAGAAATGATTTTTGGTAAAGACAAGGTTACGAACGGAGCTGCAAGTGACATTCAAATGGTTACAAACCTTGCAAGAAAAATGATAACCGAGTGGGGAATGAGTGCAAAGCTTGGGAATCTTAGATATAATAATGATAGCGAAGAAGTATTTTTAGGTCATTCAGTAGCACAATCAAAAAATCTGTCAGACTCAACAGCAAAAATTATAGATGATGAGGTTAGAGAGTTAGCTGATGAAGCTGATAGAGTTTGCAGAAAAATATTGAAGGATAATATTGAAGAACTGCACACAGTTGCTAAAGGTTTATTAGAATATGAAACATTGAGTGGTGATGAAATTAAAGATTTGATTAGAGGGATAAAGCCATCTCGTGATGATTTTGATGATAGCTCTCCTGTATCTCCAACCCCTAAAACATCAGTTCCAAAATCAGGCGGTGCTACTGCCCCTCAACCAAATTAAATAAATCATATATCTTTATTTTATTGAATATTTTCAATAAAAGGATTTATGGGCAAAATATTTGGTACCGATGGCATAAGATGTCTAGTAAATGAAGAGCCACTTTCAGCTGAGACTACATTAAAAATTTCCAAAACTGTTGGATATTTATTAAAATCAAACCAAAAGAAGAATTCAAGGGTTATTATCTGTAAAGATACAAGGCTCTCTGGATATCTATATGAGCCTCTTATAACCGCTGGTTTTATCTCGATGGGTATGGAGGTAATCTTAGTAGGACCATTACCTACACCTGCAGTGCCACATCTAATGAACACATTAAGGGCAGATATTGGAGTAATGATCACAGCTTCTCATAATACTTACGAGTATAATGGTTTAAAGTTTTTTAATTCAGATGGGTACAAAATAAGTTCCATATTAGAAAAAAAAATTGAAAATATTGTTTTAAATAAAAAAAAATATGCAAAAATTATTAATAGTAATTCAAACACTGGAAAAGCAATTAGACTTGAGGATGCATCAGGAAGATACTCTGAATTTTTAAAAAGTAAATTAGACAAGAAAATTAAACAAAAAAAATTAAAAATAGTTTTAGATTGTGGCAATGGGGCAACTTATGAAATAGCTCCAAATATTTTTTGGGAACTAGGTCATGAAGTTATTTCTATCAACGACAAACCCAATGGAAAAAATATTAATTATAACTGTGGTGCAGTAAACACAAATGCATTATCTAAAAAAGTAGTTGATGAAAGGGCGGATATAGGCTTTGCTTTTGATGGAGATGGGGATAGATTAATTATTGTTGATGAAAAAGGAAATGAAATTGACGGTGATAAAATTATTGCATTGTTTGCTAAACATTTAATTAAATTTAATAAAAGTAAATTAAAATACCCAATCGTTACAACAGTTATGTCAAATATAGGATTAGAAAATTATATTTTAAATAAATTTAAAGTAAATTTAAAACGCTCTTCAGTAGGGGATATTAATGTAATTAAAGAAATGCAAAAATATAATTCTCTTCTAGGAGGAGAGCAATCTGGTCATATAATTTTATCTGATTATTCAAAAACCGGCGATGGTATTTTAGCTGCTCTGAAAGTTACGGAAATCATTTCTAAATTAAAGAAATCTACAAGTACAATTTTCAATTTATATGAAAATTCTCCTCAAATCAAAATTAACATACCGTATAAAAAAATATCAAAAAATACTATTAATTTTATTAAAAATATTAACAAAAAAAAATTAAAAGATAAAAATATGAGATTGTTAATTAGGTTATCTGGCACAGAACCTATAATAAGAATACTTGTTGAAGGCAATGATTTAAGTAAAGTTAATACAACCGCAAAAAATATAGAAAAAAACATTCGGACAAAACTTGGAAAATAATAAATTAATTCCTGCAGGATTTAAAGATCATGTTGATTTTAACACAAATGTTGAGCATGAGTATAAAAATAAAATAATTGATATTTTTGTTAAAAATGGATTTGATTTAGTAAAAACTCCTTTGTTGGAATTTTATGAAAAGATAAGTAGTAATAGTTTTTTAATTGCAACCAAAAAAAAGGAACCTCAGTTATTTATAAGGGATGATATTACTCCTCAAATTATTAGAATAGCTTCATCAAGATTTAAGAGTAAACCAAGACCTGTAAAGCTATGCTATTATGGTGAAGTAGTCCGTAAACAAGGAACCATGCTAAGACCCGAAAGACAGTTTTTGCAAGTTGGTTCGGAAATAATTGGCTCAGAGTCAATACTTGCGGATATTGAAGTTATAAGTTTAGCATATAAATCTTTAAGGGATATTGGCATAAAAAATATAACTCTTGAGTTGAACTCAAAAGTATTTTTGGATGAAATTTTCAGTAAAATTAAAGATGTAAAAAAATTAAAGATGTTGAAAACTTTTATTAAACATAAAGACAAGAAAAACTCCCTAAATCTAATTAATGACAAAAATGACAGACTATTTTTAGAAAATCTTTTCAATTTCACTGGAAATTTTAATGATCTGGAAAAAAAAATTAATACGATACTAATTTCTGATTATGTAAAAAAAGAAATACAAAATATTACTAAAATAGCTAAATTTTTAAATCTGCATAATGGGGATCAAATATTTTTGGACCTCACAGAATTTGATAAGAAAAATTATCACGACGGTATAAAATTTACTTTTTTTGCAAGAAATGTCCGAGGAGAAGTGGCGAGTGGTGGTCGCTACAAAATAAAAACTAAAAATAAACAAGAGTCTGCAGTTGGATTTACTTGTTTTATGGACACAGTTCTAAGAGCTTCTTCATTTGAAAATAAGTCAAAAAAGATATTAGTTCCTTTTGATATTAACGATAAAATCAAAAAGAGCTTAATTAATAAAAATTATATCGTTTTTACTTTTTTTGGAGATATTTCTGATATAACAAAAATCGCTAAAAAACACTTTTGCACACACATTTACATAAATAAAAAGATAAAAAGAATATAATGTTTTATACAATCGTTGGAACTCAATGGGGGGATGAAGGTAAAGGAAAGATAGTAGATTGGCTATCTTCTAAAGCTGATCTTGTTGCAAGGTTTCAAGGTGGTAATAACGCTGGCCACACCATTAAAGTTGATAAAAATGTTTATAAACTTAATCTGCTACCATCAGGTATTATTAGAAATAAAAAATGTTTAATCGGAAATGGAGTAGTCTTAGATCCATGGGCCTTAATTAGAGAGATAGCTAACCTCAGAGAGCAAAATATTCTTATAGATACAAATAATTTATTTATTGCTGAAAACGTATGCTTAATTTTACCAATTCATAAATTAATTGATGAAGTTAATGAAGAGTCTAGGGGTGATAAATTAATAGGAACAACAAAAAAAGGAATCGGCCCTGCTTATGAAGATAAAGTTGGAAGAAGAGCTATAAGGCTTTGTGATTTAAATGATTTAAAAAATCTAAAATTAAAAATTCAAAATCTATATGATTTTCATAAGCCTAGACTTGATCAGTTTAAAAAAATTGCTGATTATGAAAAAACTTTTAATGATTTAGTTGAAATATCAGAACAAATTTCAATATTTAGCTCACCAGTATGGAAGTTAATTAATGATGCAGGAAAGCAAAACAAGTTTATTTTATTTGAGGGAGCTCAAGGTTCATTATTAGATATAGACTTTGGTACTTATCCATATGTAACTTCTTCAAATACGTCTTCGGGTCAAATTTTTTCGGGCACTGGTTTTGGTATAAAAGAAAATCATAATATACTAGGTATAACAAAAGCTTATACAACTAGAGTTGGCTCTGGTCCTTTTGCTACTGAACTAAATGATGAAATAGGTAATCATTTTGTAGAAAAGGGACAAGAGTATGGAACAGTAACTAAAAGAAGACGGAGATGTGGATGGTTTGATAGTGTTCTAGTAAAACAATCAATAGCAATTAATGGTATCAACAACATAGTTTTAACAAAACTTGATGTTTTAGATGATTTAAAAGAGATAAGGGTTTGCATTGGGTATGATGATGGAAATAAAAAATACGATTATCTTCCATTTGATGAAAAAATTCAAAAAAATTTATTTCCAATATATGAAACTTTGCCAGGATGGCAATCTTCAACTTATGGACTAACTAGCTGGGATGATCTTCCTAAAAATGCTCAAAATTATATAAATTTTTTGGAAAAAACCATTGAAAAAAGCATATCAATTATTTCTACAGGACCTGATAGAATTCATACCATTGATAGAAATAATTTATTGAGTAATAGTTGAGACTTGTTTTTGCAGTTTTTCAAACGCTTTTTCTTCAATTTGCCTTACTCTTTCACGACTGATATTAAATTTTTTACTTAACTCTTCTAATTTTACAGGTTTGTCTTGTAATTTTCTTAATGTAATAATTTCTTTTTCTCTTTCATTTAAAATTTCTATAGCTTGCTCAAATATTTTCTTTCGATATTTTAACTCATCTTTATTAGCTATTTGATCATCATGAGTCTCATTTGAGTCTACAAGCATATCTTGCCATTCAGTATCTCCTTCATCACCCACTTGAACATTTAATGATTGATCTCCTGAAAACAATCTATTATTCATATCTAATACTTCACCTTCCTTTACATTTAGGCGAGTTGCAATTTCTCTTGCATTTTCTGGAGATAAATCTCCCGAGTCAATTGAGCTAAGTTGGTTTTTTAGTTTTTTTAAATTAAAAAATAATTTTTTTTGAGCTGCGGTAGTCCCAATTTTCACTAATGACCAACTATGTAAAACATATTCTTGAATTTGAGCTCTAATCCACCACATTGCATAAGTAGCAAGTCTAAAGCCCCTCTCTGGATCGAATTTTTTTACAGCTTGCATGATACCAACATTTCCTTCTGAAATAAGATCAGTGACTGGCAATCCATAACCACGGTATCCCATAGCAATTTTAGCAACTAAACGTAAATGACTTGTCACTAGTTTATGTGCAGCTTCCGTATCACCATGTTCTTTGTATCTTTTTGCTAACATATATTCTTCTTCAGCGGTTAGAATTGGAAATTTTTTTATCTCTTGTAAATAAATTGCTAAATTTCCCTCAGATGAAAGTACAGGTAATTGCATAGTTGCCCTATAACATATTATAATTTTTAAATTAATATTTTAATAATAAATCAAGTAAATTCTTCATATCTTCTGGTAATTTGGAGTTAAATTGCATTTCTTTTTTCAATGTTGGATGAAAAAAACCTAAATGAACAGCGTGTAAAGCTTGACGTTGAAAATTTTTCAAAATTAAAAATTTATTAAAATTTTTTTTATCTAAACCATACTTACTAGTTTTATTTTTCCCATAAATTTCATCTCCAACTATTGGAGAATTAATTGATGTTAGATGTAATCTAATCTGATGTGTTCTTCCAGTGTGTAATGAACATTCAATCAGAGAAGAATTTTCAAATGATTTAATCAATTTAATTTCAGTTTTTGAAAATTTTCCATTTTGTTTATTATTTAAACTCATTTTTTTTCTATTTATTTTATGCCTCTCTATGTATCCCTCTACAGTTTGATTTGTGGGCACTCCCCATGTAATTGCTTGATACTTTCTGGAAATTGTATGATGCTTAAATTGATCAGCTAAATTGATGTGAGTGAAATTATTTTTTGCAATTACCATTACTCCACTTGTATTTTTATCTAATCGATGAACAATACCTGGTCTTTTGCTACCATTAATATCACTTAGTTTATTTTTAACATGATACAATAAAGCTTGAACTAATGTTCCAGTTTCATTACCAGGAGCAGGATGAGTTACAATTCCTGCTTGTTTATCAATTACTATTAAATCATCATCTTCATAAATAATATTTAACTCTATATCTTCAGCTAAATATTTTATTTCTTTAGTTTTAATGATAGTAATTTCAAAATTATCATTTTCTCTTACCAAATAAGATGGATCTAGTATTGGAAAACCGTTTAAATTTACATTTCCGCTTTTGATTAATGTTTTAATTTGCATACGTGAGAGTTTTTCAAGTTTTTTTGTTAGGATCTTATCTAAACGAATTGAACTTAGCTCTTTATTTATTTTTACTTTGTGAGTATAGGTTTTATTCATGAGCAATAAATTTCTGAAATTTGTAGTTATATTTTTAGCCGTTTTAATTGTTATATGTTTTGCTCTATTGTTATATGGTTTCTATTCTAAAATTTCAAATAATCAAAAAATTTCTAATAATGATGTATTAAATTTTTCATTA
This sequence comes from uncultured Alphaproteobacteria bacterium, assembly GCA_902594815.1. Taxonomy (GTDB): domain Bacteria; phylum Pseudomonadota; class Alphaproteobacteria; order HIMB59; genus CACPNW01. Next base: position 15,692 of record CACJNL010000010.1, read on the forward strand.
AATCTTAAAAGTTCTGAAAATATTAAAGATATCAAAATTATTGACCAAAATAATTTACTGATAGTTATTTCTGATAATGACCAGTTATATTTAATTATGTATAATTTAAAAAATAATAAGATTGTATCAAAAATAGGAAGATAATATGGGTAAAGATAAAGAAAATAGTTTTGAGTCAAATTTACAAAAACTTGAAAGTATTGTTGATAAACTGGAATCTGGAGAGATTGGCTTAGAAGAGTCAGTTAAGCTTTACGAAGAGGGTATGAAAATTAAAAAAATTTGTGACAGAAAACTTCAAGATATTGAAATGCAAATTAAAAAAATAAAAATAGAAGATAATAAGATTTCAAAAGAAGATTTTTAGAAAATGAATTATAAGCATTTAGATAAGATTAATTTTCCTTCCGATATGAGAAAACTATCTATAGTTGATCTGGAAAACTTATCAACTGAACTTAGGGATAAAACAATTGAAACTGTCTCTAAAACTGGAGGTCATTTAGGTGCTGGCTTAGGTGTGGTTGAGCTAACAATAGCATTGCACTATGTTTTTAACACTCCTAGAGATAGATTGATTTGGGATGTTGGACACCAGTCCTATCCTCATAAAATTTTAACTGGTAGAAAGCATAAGATTGAAACTTTAAGACAAAAAAATGGCTTGTACGGTTTTGTAAAAAGAAGTGAAAGTGAATATGACCCTTTTGGAACTGCGCATAGTTCTACATCCATTTCTGCTGGAATGGGTATGAAAGTTGCTAAGGATTTAAACAATGATGATGCTAAAATTATTTGTGTTATTGGTGACGGAGCTCTTAGTGCCGGTATGGCGTATGAAGCACTGAATAATGTGGGTGCTAGCAACAAACAGATAATAGTAATTTTGAATGATAACGAAATGTCTATTGACAGGCCTGTAGGTGCAATGAGTAATTACTTAACAAAATTGCTTTCTTCTAAACAATATACAAATGTTAGAACTTTGTTAAAAAAAATATCATCTAAATTATCAAATTCAGTATCCAAAACTTTATACAAAGCTGAAGAATTTTCAAAAAGTTTAGTTACTGGGGGTACGTTGTTTGAGGAGCTAGGTTTTTATTACTTAGGCCCAATTGATGGACATGATATTAAAACATTGGTACCTGTATTGGAAAATATTAAAAATTTATCAATTGAAAAACCTATATTCCTTCATTGTGTAACTAAAAAAGGAAAGGGTTATGAGCCAGCAGAAAAATCTGATGATAAATTCCATGGTGTAAATAAGTTTGATCTAAAAACAGGTCAATCTCTGAGTTCATCTAATAAAAAATCTTATTCATCTGTATTTGGAGAAACATTGTCAAATGCAGCTTTAAAAGATGAAAAAATTGTCGCTATTACTGCAGCTATGATGAGTGGAACGGGACTTGACATTTTTAATTCTCAACATCCTTCACGGTTGTTTGATGTTGGGATTGCTGAACAACATGCCGTAACAATGGCCGCTGGCCTTGCTACAGAAGGATTTAAACCATATGTTGCTATTTACTCTACATTTTTACAACGTGCTTATGATCAAATAGTACATGATGTTGCTCTTCAAAATCTCCCTGTGCGATTTGCGATTGACCGAGCTGGACAAGTTGGTGCAGATGGTCCAACACATGCAGGGTCTTTTGATATAGCGTTTTTATCTACATTACCGAACTTTATAATTATGGCTCCTAGCAATCAAAATGAGCTAATTAGAATGATAAATACTACTTTGTTTATTAATGATAGACCCTCAGCCTTTAGATATCCAAGAGGTACCGGTGAATTATCTAATAGCGATAAAGATACTGAACCAGTTGAAATTGGAAAAGGAGTTATTCTTAATGAAGGTAATGATGTTGCGGTGTTAAACCTAGGTTCAAGATTGCAAAGTTGCCATGAAGCAATAAAAATACTTAATATCAGAGGAATTAACCCTACTTTAGCTGATGCTAGGTTTGCAAAACCTATAGACACAGATTTATTAGATCTACTTTTAGATAATCATAAATATTTATTAACTATTGAAGAAGGATCAAGTGGTGGTTTTAGTGCAAGTGTTTTAAATTATATTCATAACAAGAGAATTAAACTCACATCAACAAAAGTAAATAATATCTTTTTTCCTGATAAATTTGTTGACCATCAATCTTCTGATGATCAATATTCTGAAATTGGTATGGATGCTGACTCTATTAGTAAAAAGATACTAAAAATTTATGAAGATAATGTAATTAATTTTCAAAATTATAATAAAAATATTAAAAATTGATTTTGAGTAAAATTCGCCTAGACCAAATACTTTTTGACAGGAAGTTGGCTGAGTCAAAATCCAAAGCTCAGGCTATGATTATGGCGGGTCAAGTTTTTGTTGAAGGTGAAGTAATTAATAAAAGTGGCTACAATATAAAACCTGATGCTAATATAAAAATAAAAGATATAGGGCCAGAATGGGTCTCTAGAGGAGCATACAAATTAATCAAAGCTTTGGATGAAAATAATATTAAAGTAGATAATAAAACCTGCATGGATATTGGAGCATCTACTGGAGGATTCACTGAAGCATTAATTAAGCGAAATGCAAAGAAAGTATTTGCTGTAGATGTTGGAACAAATCAACTGCATGAAAAATTAAAAAAAATGAAAGAAATTATAAATATAGAAAAAACAAATGCTCGATATTTAACAACAGATTTAATAACTGAGTCTATAGAATTGTTAGTTTGTGATGTTAGTTTTATTAGTCTTAAAAAAGTTATTTTACCGTGTTTAAATTTTTTAAAAAAAAATAGTGTTATTATTGTTCTAATTAAACCACAATTTGAATCAAAAAAAAATGAAACAAAAAAAGGTGTAGTTAAGGACTCAGAAGTTCATCTTAGAATTTGTAATGAGATTCAAAACTGGTTTGAGAATGAATGCAATTGTGAAGTACTTAAAATTATTGAAAGTCCAATTACAGGACCTAAAGGAAATAAGGAGTTTTTGCTTACTGCAAGGTGTTTATAAGAAACGAAGAATATGATCTGCGATTGTCGTCGCAATCATTGCTTCACCGACAGGAACAGCTCTTATGCCAACACATGGATCGTGACGGCCTTTAGTTGAAATTGTTGTTTCTTGTAAATTAATATCTATTGTTTTTCTTTCAGTTGAAATTGAACTTGTTGGCTTTACAACAAAACGGCATATTATATCTTGTCCAGAACTAATACCTCCAAGTATTCCTCCATTGTTATTACTTAGAAATGCAGGCTTTCCATCTTTGATGCTCATCTCGTCTACATTTGTTTTTCCATTCTCATTTACGCTACCAAAGCCATTTCCTATTTCTACACCTTTAACTGCATTTATTGTCATTAGCGCTTTCGCGATATCTGAGTCTAGTTTATCATAAATTGGTTCTCCTAGTCCTGCTGGTATGCCAGATGCTCGAACTTCAATTATTGCTCCTAATGATGAACCATCTTTTCTAGCTTGAGTAATAAGATCTTGCCATATAGGTATAATTTTTTCATCTGGGCAGAAAAAATCATTTTTATGAATATTGCCTTCATTCCAATTATCATAATTAATTTTTGATTTACCAATTTGAATAAGTGCGCCCGTGATTTTAACTTTATTATCAATTTTTTTCCAGATTACTTTTCTTGCAACAGCCCCAGCTGCAACTCGCATTGCAGTTTCTCTAGCACTAGATCTTCCTCCACCTCTGTAATCTCTGATGCCATATTTTTTCCAATATGTAAAATCAGCATGACCAGGTCGGAATTTATCTTTTATATCTGAGTAATCTTTTGATCTTTGGTCATTGTTATAAATAATTAATGATATTGGATGACCTGTTGTTTTGCCCTCAAACACTCCTGATAAAATTTCTACTTTATCATCTTCTTTTCGTTGAGTGGTATACTTTGATTGTCCAGGTTTTCTAAGATCAAGATATGGCTGTATGTCTTTTTCATTAAGTTCAATATTTGAAGGAACACCATCAATTAAACAGCCTATTGCTTTACCGTGACTTTCCCCCCACGTTGAAAATGAGAAAATTTTTCCAATTGAATTAGATGACATTATTTATTATTAAATTCACTTAATAAATCTGATACTTTATCAGCTTCATCCACAGCTACCATTCCAACAGTATGATAACCACAGTCAACATGCTGTATTTCTCCAGTTACAGCACTTCCTAAATCACTCAAAAGATATAATGCAGAGTTGCCTACATCAGTTTGATTAACATTTCTTTTTAATGGTGCATTTAATTCATTCCATTTTAAAATGAATCTAAAATCTCCAATTCCTGAAGCTGCTAAAGTTTTAATGGGACCAGCACTTATAGCGTTAACTCTTACATTTTTTTCACCTAGATCAACCGCTAAGTATCTAACACTAGCTTCTAAAGCTGCTTTCGCAACACCCATAACATTATAGTGAGGCATTACTTGTTCTGCTCCGTAATACGTTAAAGTTAAAATAGAGCCTCCCTCATTCATTAAAGGTTCAGCTAATCTACAAGCTTCAGTGAAAGAGTAGCATGAAATATGCATCGTTTGATTAAAATTTTCTGATGTCGTATTGTAATATTTACCTCTTAGTTCATCTTTATTTGAAAAACCAATGCCATGAACTAAGAAATCAAGTTGGCCCCATTTTTCCTTAAGAGTTTTAAAAACGTTTTCCATACTTAGTGAATCTGCAACATCGCAAGGTATTAAAATGTCTGAATTTATTGATTGTGCTAGCGGTTCCACTCTTTTCTTAAGCGCTTCACCTTGATACGTAAGAGCAATAGAAGCCCCATTATCAGCTAATGACTTTGCTATTCCCCAGGCAATTGACCTATCGTTAGCCACCCCCATGATTAACCCTTTTTTTCCTTGCATTAACATTTAATACCTATTTTTTATTATTTTAAAGATTATATTAATCTTAATACTTAAAATATCGAAAATGTTAAAGCACAAAGATTTAATTGAACAAATAAAGGATCCATTTGAATTATTTAAAAAGTGGTATGATTTAGCTTGTGAAACAGAGATAAATGATCCAAATGCCATGACCTTATCTACAGTCTATAACAATCAACCATCTTCAAGGGTCGTTCTTTTAAAATCATATGACCAAAATGGTTTTGTTTTTTACACAAACTCAAATAGTAAAAAAGGCACTTCAATACAGATAAATAACAATGTCGCTCTTAATTTCCATTGGAAAACGCAAAATAGACAAATAAGAATAGAGGGAAATGCAAATATTGTAAGCGACAGTATTGCGGATTCATATTTCAAATCTCGACCCAGAGGAAGTCAAATTGGGGCTTGGTCTTCTAATCAAAGTGCAGACTTGTCTTCTAGAGAAGAGCTTTTAGACAGTATAGAAAAGTTTGAAAAGAAATTCAAAGATAAAGATATCCCACGTCCAACACATTGGAATGGTTATTTAGTAATTCCCCGTTTAATTGAGTTTTGGCAAGAGATGCCTTACAGAGTTCATGATCGAATAATATATACTAATACTGATAATATATGGGTAACTAAAAAGTTATACCCCTAATTATTTTTCTTTCCATTTTTTCAAGATCCATGAACTAGAATTTGATTTGTTGTCTCCACCAATACCAAATAGTGTTTCAATATCATTTTTATTACAAAATTCTTGTTCAGGTCCAGGTGTAGTGTTGTCATTTCTATCGCCGCCATTTGCAAATTTAATTATACTGTCTTTGTAGATTGATTTTGCTTTTTTTATTCCATCAACACAAGTTCTATCACTATCATCAAACTCAATTACATCGAGCACACCTTTTAAATTTTGCATAATTATTTTTCTTTCAGCAAATGGAAGAAATTCTTTCCCTTTTTTATTTCTTAACCACTGATCAGAATTTAATAACACAACTACATCACCATATTTATTTGCTTCATTGATTAATTTAATATGTCCACTGTGGATAGGATCAAATCCACCACTTACTAAAATTATATCAGGCATTATCTTTTCTCCAATCATCTGGATTAGATAGGAATTTTTTTAAGTTTTTTATATCATTTTCTTTATAAGAATTTTTCTTTTCTATGACCGATATAATGTCTTTCCATGTACAAAGAGAATGAATATTAACATTTAATTTTGATAACACAGAGTTTTCTAAATTAAAGATATCGTAATAAAAGATTACAAAAATATCATTTACTATTAATCCAGCTTTTCTCATAGCTTCAACAAATACAACTTTACTTCCCCCGTCAGTAGCCAAATCTTCAATTAAAATAGCCTTTTCTTTTTCTTTAAAATGTCCCTCGATTTGTTGGTTTTGACCAAATCCTTTTGGTTTTTTTCTTATATAAACCATTGGCTTTTTAATTTTTTCAGAAATTATAGCAGCATAAGGAATACCTGCGGTTTCACCTCCGGCGACTAAATCAAATTTAATTTTGTTTTTTTCAAAATAATTTAGAGCCTCATTCATAATGAATTCTCTTTCATCTAAAAATGAAATAATTTTACGACAATCTACATAAACAGGAGATTTCAAGCCTGAAGTTAGAGTAAAATGATTTTCAAAAGAAAATTTTACAGACTCTATGTCAATTAATTTTTCAGCTATTATTTCTGACATCTATGTTATTAAAGCAATATGATCTTTTGAAAAGTTGCCAGGAACAATCATAACAGGTACTCTCAGATTTGTTATTTCTTGACTAACCAAAGAGTTTATAATGACATTTGATTCTTTGCTCTTTGGATCAGAGTTTGCTGCTAAAACTAAGACGTTAATATTTTTTTCTTCATCAATAAGTTTTTTTAGTTCTGTGATGGTCTCTCCCTCTCGCACTGCTAATGCAGGCATTTCGCCTGTTTTTTCTTTAACATAACTCGCTGCTTTTTGGAGAATTTTTTCTGCTTCTTCCCTAGCTTCATTTTTCATTATTTCCGTTACACCTTGAGTTGTTAAAACATCTAAGGGCTCTATAAATGTCGCAATAATTATTTTACGACTTGTTTTTTTTGATCTGGCACATGCATATTCTAGAGCAATTTCCATCTCTGGTGACTCATCAGCAATAACTAATATATATCGATTATCATTCATTAAGACCTCCTAAATAATGTAGCGGCTAGAAAACCAGATAATATAGCAAATATGATTGCAAACAAACCATAAGCTGCAGCATTCTTGTGTGCAAAATCATATATCTGACTTCCAATCCCTGATTTTTTTAGAGTAATAATTTTTTCTTTTTTATTTAAAATAACATTATTTTTTATTTGATACACGTTAACTAAGTACTCTCCTGGAATTGACTCAGCTGGAAAAAACACTCTTGTTTGAAAAAGTTTGTTCTCTATTTTTTCTACATTGTATTCCTTAAATAAGCTCTTATCTTTTTTTATTCTAACGAAGTTATTTTTCCAATCATCAAGAGAAATGTCTGAGATAAAATTTCTTTTTGATAGTTTATTTTCTAGCAATAAATCAAAACTAAGCTCTTCTTTTATTATTGTGGACATAGGAAGAATATCTTTTAGATTTCCAGATGATGCTATAAAAAAAATACTAGGTATTTTGTTGTAAGTGATTTGCTTAGTGTTAAACCAAAAACCTAAAATTCTCTCTTTTTTTTGGATTAATGCATTTTTTTCAGGGCCTTTAATAGTTATAAGGGTGTCTTGGTCTTCATATAATATACCAAATATAATTATTTCTTTTCCATTGAAATCTGTTTCGATTTTAATATTATTTTCTGAAAGGTCAAAGTATGCTTCAGCTGAAACTATTTTAACGAAAAATGTTGTAACAAAAAATATGATTAATAGACACTTTTTGCTAATCATTTTAAACTTTATTTTCTCCATAATATAAACTGACAACATGTTTTGCTTGGATAAAAAATAAGTATCTTTCAATCAGCATTCCAATTAGAGCAAAAACTAAAGTAATAAAAAAAGATAATTTTAATATAAAAGCATCGATTATTAGCGTTGCTTCTTGAACAATCATATAAATAGGTAAGATGCAAGAAAGAATGATAAAGCATAATCTTAAAAAATTTGCTTTTTCTTTTTTTATTTTATTAATCATCTCAGTCGTTAAAAAATTTCTTCCAGTGTGAGGCCCTTCAAAAGACGATACCTTATTATCTTTTCCTAATCCAATGGCTGTGTTAATAGAGCTAGTGGACTTAGTTCTAATGTGAAACCAATAAATAATTTTTAACATTAAGCATAAAGCTAAACTTAGTAGAGTAAATTGATATAAATGTTGAATTTCAGACTCGTAGAAACGTGTTAGGCAATAAATACTCAAAGAGCCAATAGATAGCCCATTAATTAAATAGATTGGAGTGACATACACATTGTTCCAAGCAGGTACAGTTTTTAAACTCGCATACATTTGCCCCGTACAGTAAATTGTAATCACAGACAAAATTGAAGCGCTATAAAGAAAATATTTAAATATATCCATTTCAAGAAACCATAATAAATAAAATAACATTAGAGGTATGTATGTCAAAACTGCAGCCAAACCTTCTCTTGATAACCAAGAAGATCTCCATTGACTAAATGATCTCCATGCTCTTTCAGGATGACCTAAATGAAGAGTAGAGGATAATAGGCCGAGGGTGATAAATAAAAAACTAATTAAAATAAGTGATAATTTAAAACCATAATTAAAGTTTATTTCTGCAATTAACGCTAAAAATGATAGACAAATAATTATTCCATAACCAGTACCTGACATGACAGTAAAAAAAATTATTGATTTACTTGGATGCATCTTCAACAATTTCTTTCCAAGTATCAAAAGAAAAATCATTATCATTAGTTATGGAATTAAGTGCATCATTTTTAAATTGATTATTTTTTTCTCTTGGGGGTAAATATTTATTTGTTGGCAAGCAATCTTGCTCAGGCATCAAATCATATCCATTTCTCTCTTCTACGAGTTTGAATATATCAGAGTTTTCATCACCTAAATCTCCAAAACTTCTGGCACCTGCTGGACATGTAGAAACACATGCTGGTACTCGATCACTTTCAGGGATATTTTCATTATAAATTTTATCTACACATAATGTACATTTTTTCATTATACCGGCCTCTTCATCATATTCTCTTGCACCGTAAGGGCAAGACCATGAACATAATTTACAACCTATGCATGTTTCAGGGTTTACTAGAACTATTCCATCTTCCTCTCTTTTGTATGAGGCGCCAGTTGGACATACTGTAACACAAGGAGCATCACTACAATGCAAGCAACTTTTAGGAAAATGAACTGTTTTACTTCCATTAATTTCAGACTCTACTTCAAAAGTATGAATTCTATTAAACCATACTCCAGTAGGATCATCTCCGTAAGGATCAATATCATGTAGAGGCGATGAATGACCTGAAGTATTCCATTCTTTACAATTTACTGCACAAGCATGACAGCCAACGCAAATATCTAAATCAATTACAAGTCCAAGTTTTTTATTTTGTTTTGCAGGTAAAGATGTCATTTTATGTTTTTACTATTTCCTATATATTCTTGATTTAAAGTTAAATTATTATCTTTAAATTCTTTTGTGAACTGTTTGCCATAATCACTAATATACATATTTTTTCGAGATTTATTTTTTATGGTGTCGAAATTAGGGTAAATTTTACCATCTATTTCTTCATCCTTACATTTGTATATTTTTACTTTTAAATCGTACCACGCAGCCTGACCTGTAATAGGGTCTGAGTTTGATAACTGTGAATTTCTATTACCTTCATTAGGCAACACATCTGAAATGAGATGATTTAATAAAAAACCCTTATTTGATTCAGGAGCTCCTGGACTTAAATTCCAAGCACCTTTTCTTTTTCCAATTGCATTCCATGTCCAAACAGTATTCTTGTTTACGCCTTTCATAACACGACATTGAACTTTTATTTTACTACTAAAGCTCTCTAGCCATACCCAATCTAGATTTTTGAGATTATTTTCTTGAGCTATGTACTCACTTATATAGAGATAATTAAGGTTAGTAATTTGTCTTAACCATGCATTTTGTGAACCCCATGAATGATACATATGAGGTGGTCTTTGAGTTACCGCATAAAGATCAAAACTTTTGCCCTTTTCTTTATTGATCTTTTCTTCAAATGGTTGATACCAGGTTGGTACAGGATTAAAATATTTTGCGATCCTATCTTTTAAATGATCAGGTGGAATTTTATCTCCATAACCTTCACCTGCGAGTTTAAATTTTTGCATTTCTTCACTATACATTTGTATAACAATAGGTTCTTTTTTATTTATCCATCCCATTTCATGAGCGAAATTTAAATAATGCTTATTTGTGAATTTATAATATTTTTGATTGTCATTAAATTCATGATTATGAAAACATCCATTTTGAATATACTCTTCAAGTTGATTTTTATTTACTTCACCTTTCCCAAACTGATTTCCGTTTCCTCTCCAACCCGCCAAGGGTCCTATGCCAGGTTGTCTTTCGTGATTAACAATATAATCACTGTATCCATTTGGATATTTTGGCGACATATCTTCATTTACAAAACTTGGAAGTCCCAACCTTGCTCCAAGATCAATTAGTACGTCCTGAAATGGTTTTACATCTCTTGTTGGCTCTATAATTGGTTGTCGAATTGCATCGGCTGCACTATCTGCAGAACTAATGGGCCTATCCAAGAGAGATATACAATCCCATCTCTCTAAATATGTTGTATCAGGTAATACAAGGTCTGCATAAGGAACCGTTTCAGAATAATATGCATCACTATAAATAATTTTAGGAATTTTATACTCTCCAGTTTCTTCGTCTTTGTCGGTTAATTTTTTAATTGTCTCCTCGGTATTCATTGATGAATTCCATGCCATATTTGCCATATACATAAAAAGAACATCAATTTTATATGGGTCACCCTTCCAAGCATTGTTAATGACCATATGCATTAAACCATGTGCAGATAATGGATTTTCCCAACTGTATGCTTTATCAATTCTTAGTGGTTTTTCATCTTCATCGGTCAGAAGATCTTCAGGAGATGTTGGAAACCCTAATGGCATTCCTCCAATTGGAGTGTTAGGCTTTACTATTTTACCTGCAGGCTTTGGTCCAGGTACTACATGTTTTGGATACGGCGCTTTGTACCTAAACCCCCCTGGTACATCTATAGATCCAATTAAAGTTTGAAGAATGTGAATTAATTTACATGTATTAAATCCATTCGAATGAGCAGAAATACCTCTCATAGCATGCATTGAAACTGGTCTTCCCTTAAAAGATGAGTGTTTTTTTCCATTATGATCTTCCCAATCAACTTTGATTTCTATTTCTTTTTCAAAAGCAGTTTCAGCTATTTCTGCAGCAATTTTTTTTATTACTTTTGCATCAATATCAATTAGTTTGGAAATATTGTCTGGTTTGTATTTTGGATGTAAATATTCCTTTGATAAAAACTCAAAGGAAGGAATCACCTCAACATTATTATATTTATATTTTCCAAAAAAAGCAGAGTTTGTATTTTCTATATCAGAGGAAACAATTTTAGTATTTTTACAGTATACAACTGGAAGATTATTTTCATCTCTTGCAAATAAACCATGTTTTTTATTCCCAGGATTATTATAGACCAGCCAATTAGCATTCGTATATTTGCTTAAGTACTTCCAATCTACTTTATTAGATTTTAATAACTCGTAAATTAAACTATGAACAAATAAACCATCAGTGCCTGGCCGTATACCTATCCACTCATCAGCAATAGCCGAATAGCCTGTCTTTACAGGATTCACAGAAACAAATTTACTATCAACCTTTGATTTTAATTTACCCAAACCCATTTTTATTGGGTTGGAGTCATGATCTTCAGCACATCCAAATAAAATAAAATATTTAGTATGATCCCAATCGACCTCACCAAATTCCCAAAATGACCCTCCAATTGTATAAAGTCCTGCTGCTGCCATGTTAACAGAACAAAATCCTCCGTGGGCAGCAAAATTGCAAGTTCCAAATTGATTAGCCCACCAACCAGTTAATGATTGGCTTTGATCTCTTCCAGTAAAAAAGGCAAGTTTTTTAGGATCTGTATTTCTAATATCAGATAACCAAGTTGTTGCTATTTGCATAGCTTCATCCCACTCAATTTCTTTAAATTCTCCCTTGCCTCTCTCACCAATTCTTAGAAGAGGTTTGGATAACTTAGCGGGAGAATTTTGCTGCATAATTCCCGCTGAGCCTTTTGCGCAAAGAACTCCTTTATTTGTAGGATGATTCTTGTTACCCTCAATGTATCGAATTTGATTATCTAACATGTGTACATCAATCCCACATCTGCAAGCACACATGTAACAGGTGGTTTGCTTTATTTCATCACTTACTCGCGGTGAAGTTTTTACAATTTCTTTTTGATTTTTAAATGGATTCATTAAATTAGTGATGTTGAAAATAAATCAGAAGGCGTAAGAATCAAATCTGTCAAAATTTTTGCACAAACAAGTAAAACTAAAATTGCTAGAATGCCTCGTAAATATTCGGCTTTTAGTTTTGTACCTATTCTAACACCTATTTGAGCTCCAATAACACCACCAAGAATCATTAAAGCAGATAATACAATATCAACTGTTTGATTGAGATATGATTGAAAGAAAGTTGAGTTAGCTGTTACAAAAATGATTTGAAACAATGAAGTTCCTACAACAACATTTGTTGACATTCCTAATATGTAAACCATTGCAGGTATCATGATGAAACCTCCGCCTACACCCATCATTGCTGATAGAACACCAACAAAGAAACCAATCAAAATTGGGGGTATTGCAGATATGTATAATTTTGAGCGATGGAATCTTAGCTTAAAAGGAAGACCGTGTATCCAAGAGTGTTGATGAAGTTTTGTTCTAATTGCCGATGTTGTTCTATAGTTTTTAATAGTAGTTTTAGCACTCTCAAAAGCCATTGACATTCCAATAAAACCAAGAAAAATTATAAATAAAAACTGAATTACAATATCAATTTGTCCATAAGTCTTTAGTAGTTTAAATAAATTGACGCCTACAGTTGAGCCTACCAAACCCCCTGATAATAGAAAAAAACCCATCTTGAAATCTACATTTTTTTTTCGCCAGTGTGCAATTACACCAGATACACTTGATGCCAATACGTGAGGAGCTTCAGATCCAACTGCTACAACTGGTGGTATGCCAAGAAATATTAATAGAGGAGTCATTAAAAACCCCCCACCGACTCCGAATAAGCCTGAAAGAGCTCCTACGAGCATACCTATAAATACAATTAAGAAAATATTTATATTAATTTCAGCAATGGGAAGATAAATTGACATTATTTCTAATATTAATTTATATTCTTATTATTAAGATTATCCAGAAAATTATTGAATTTTTAATGAGTTCTCAATTTTAGTTGCTTCCTCTAAATCAGATCTAGTATTAATATTAAAAAAATAATTTTCGTTCTCAAAATTCAAAATTTCATAATTTTGCATATTTACCCAATTCATAATTTTTCTATCTTTTTTTTCAAGAAAATGACCGAGTCTATTTAGTAATGAAACATGCCATAGACCTATGACTGGATGAATTTTATCAGCACTTTTAGCTAAAATTATCTTTGATTTTTCGTTAAAATCAGTTTCGAAGAATTTGTTGATTATTTTTTCAAATAAAAAAGGAGTATCTGATGGAGTTGTAAGCACCCATTCAATATTTTTATTATTTTGCACCATCCATTTTATCGAGGAGTATATTCCCGCAAGTGGACCTTGAAAGTTTTCTGTTTGATCTTTAATTAAATTTAGACCTGTATCAAAAAAATCTTTTTCATCAGAATTTATATTTAATGCAATTTCAATATTTAAATTTTTAAAATTATCTAAAATTCTTTTTAAAAGAGAAGCATTATTAAATTTATGTAAAGTTTTAAAACCTCCTCCAAATCGTTTAGATTGTCCTCCTGCAAGAATTACTAAATGTGTTTTCGATTTATCTATAATCAATTCTCTTCTCGCCTGATAATACTAAATATTTTTTACCCTTTGCTCTTCCAATGAGTGTAAGATTAGTTTTTTTTGCTAGCTCAACACCCCAAGATGTAAATCCAGATCTTGATATTAATATAGGAATTTTCATTTTTACAGTTTTAATAACCATTTCACTTGTTAATCTTCCAGTTGTGTAAAATATTTTATTCGTTCCAGTGATTTTTTTTAAAAACATATATCCAGCAATTTTATCAACTGCATTATGACGCCCAACATCCTCCATATAAATAATCGGATTGTTATTATGAATAATTGCACATCCATGAATAGCACCTGCTTCTAAATATAAACTTGGAGTTAAATTAATTTTCTTGGATATTTCATAAATCCATGAATGCATAATTTTCTTTTTTGATTTAATTTTAGTTTTTAAAATCTCATCATAAACATCACCAAAAACTGTACCAATAGCGCACCCACTCGTGGTAACTTTTCTTTTTAGTTTACTTTCATAATTAGTTTTTCTTAATGTTCTCACAACAACGACTTTTAATTCAGCGTCATAATCAACTTTTTTAATCTGATCGTTAAATTTTAACATATTTTGATTTAGTAAATATCCAACGGCAAGATACTTCGGGTGATCACCTACAGTCATAAGAGTTACAATTTCTTGATTATTTAAATAGATTGTTAGATCTTTTTCGATAATAACCTTAGTTTTTATTCTTTTAAAACTTTCATCAAAACCAGTAATTTCTTCTGTAAGCTTCTTATCTTTGGGATTTGGAGCAACTAAATATTTAATTTTTTTCTTCATAATATATTCTGATAACAACTTTATATGAACATTATAGAAATTTTCACTAAATCTTTAGTTTTAATCTTTTCATTAGATAGGGATCTGTGGGAAATTATACTTTTGTCATTATATGTAAGTATTACAGCTCTGATTTTCGCTTCAATATTCGGCCTACTTATTGGGTACTATCTAGCTATAAAAAATTTTTTTTTAAAAAATTTTATTCTAATAATTTTGAATTCATTGATGGGAATCCCTCCAGTTGTTGTTGGTTTAATTGTCTATTTTATGTTCGCCTCTGGAGGTCCGCTAGGCGTTCTTCAATTGCTTTACTCTCCAACTGCAATGATTGTAGCTCAAATAATTATTATTTTTCCAATTGTAACTTCGTTATCTCACGAGATTTTTGATCAAAATTGGCGAGAATACAAAGATCAACTACGTTCTATCAATATGACCTTTTTTGGAGTATTATTTATTATCTCTAAGCATAGTTATTTTCTTGTAATAACAGCTCTTCTCTCAGCATTTGGAAGGGCTATATCAGAAGTTGGCGCAGTAATGATTGTGGGGGGAAATATTAATCATTTTACCAGAGTAATGACAACCGCAATTTCTTTAGAGACAAGAATGGGAAATTTAGAATACGCAATGGCCCTTGGTATAGTATTAATTCTTTTAACAGTTTTAATTTATTCACTGGTATATATTTTGAATAAAAGAAAAATATGACAAAAGTAGTTGGTATTGTAGGTTGGAAAGATGTTGGTAAAACTTTTTTTGTAACAGAGATAATAAATTTATTGGTTAAAAAAGGTTACAAGGTGGGTACAATCAAACATGCTCATCACGATTTTGATATTGATAAACCAGGAACTGATAGTTTCAAGCATCGTCAATCAGGTGCAAGCGAAGTTATAATCAGTTCTTCTAAGCGTTGGGCAAAAATTATAGAAAATAATAATAAAACTGAAAAAAAACTAAACGAATTGTTGAGAGAATTTATTGATGTAGATCTTGTAATAGTTGAAGGTTTTAAAAATGAAAATCACCCTAAAATTGAAATAATAGGTCAAAACTCAAAAATCGTTAATAATGAAATCAAAAATGTAGTTGCTATTGTTGCTGATCGGAAAACAAAATCTAATATACCTTTATTTATGAGGAATGATGTTGAGAGTTTAACTGAATTTATTATAAATAAATTTTTATGAATAAAAAACCTCTTTACTTAAAACAAATTATAAGTTTTGTTAAAAAACAATCAATTTTAGTAAAACAAATTGAATTGATAAATTTGTTAAATGCAGAAGATAAAATTTTAGCAGAAAATATCTACTCTAAAATTAATTTACCGCCTTTTAAAAATTCTGCAGTGGATGGATATGCAATATTAAAGTATGATTTAAATAATAGTCAAAAAATAATTTCTAAAACAAGAATTGCGGCTGGAGATTCAAAAGAGGTAAAAATAAATAAAGGGGAAGTGGTTAGAATTTTTACAGGGGCAAAAATGCCATTGAATTCAAATACTGTTGTGATGCAAGAAAATATAAAATTAGAAAATAATAAACTTAAACTTTTAAAAATACCTAACTATGGTGAAAACTGTAGGCACAAAGGAGAAGATATTTCTAAAGGTAAATTGGTATTAAAAAAAGGATCAAAGATAGATGTCAAAAACCTAAACTTAATTGCTGCTATTGGCTACAATAAAGTAAAAGTATATTCAAAAATAAAAGTTGGTTTTTTTACAAGTGGAAATGAGCTTGTTAAACCTACAACAAAACTTACAAAATCAAAAATTAATAATTCAAACTTTTTTTTACTAAACTCACTTTTAAATAAAAATTATATATCTAAAAGATTTTTAGGAAATTTATCAGATAATTATAAAAAAGTTGAGAATAATTTATTAAAAAATATTTCTAAATTTAATATGATAATTACTACAGGTGGTGCATCTGTTGGAGATGAAGATCATCTCGTGAAAGCCTTAGAGAATAACGGTAAAATTTTTTTTTGGCGAGCTGCGATAAAACCGGGAAGACCAATAGCAGTTGGAAAGATTCAAAATACTTATATTGTTTGTTTACCAGGCAACCCAGTATCGGTTCAATTACTTTATGCTTTTATTGTTAAACCATTAATTTTAAAATTATTGGGAGCACCTTTAAAAAAAATAAGTGCTGAAAAATTAAAAACAAATTTTTCAATGATAAAAAAAACAAAAAGACTTGAGTGGCTAAGGGTGTCAAAAAAATTTATTAACAATGAATATGTCATTGTTAAGCATCCTAAACAAGGCTCAGGTATGATTTCATCCATTTCATATTCAGATGGTATAGTTGAAATACCAGAACACGTCAGCTCAATCAAGAAAGGTGATATTTTTGATTATTACGATTTTGATAAGTTATTTAACTAATATTATAAAATTTATATCTTATTATTACTTTTTCACCTTCATTATAACTTTCAAGAAAATCAAAACCTGATTGTGCGCAATAATGTTCAAAGTCAGCTTTTGCTAGAGGGTCAGTTGCTACAACTTTAATTATGTCACCATTTTTTAAATCCTGAGCAAGTTTTCTTGCTTTCAATACTGGGATGGGACATTCTGTACCGCTCGTATCAAGGATTATTTCATCATTTTCAACTGAATCTTTCATTTTAATCTGATACAAAATATATATTAATAATTCAATTTAAATGGATAAATTTATTTCTCAAACTGACAGCTCTTTAAAAAAAAAGAAGAGAAGATGGAAGCCAAAAGGTAGGCAAGTAGAAAATAGTTTTTATAAAGAAGTTTCAAACCTTTTGCGTGGAATAAATTTTAAAAGAGACGAACTAATAGAATATTTACACTTATTACAAGATAATTTTGGGGTGTTATATGATAAACATCTTGTAGCTTTATCTACAATTACTAATTTACCTCTCTCAGAAATTTATGAGGTAGCGACATTTTATGCACATTTTAATATAGTAAAAAACTCAGACACTTTTGAACCAATAAAAGTTGTAAGAGTTTGTGAAAGTTTGACTTGTGAATTATTTGGTGCACAAAAATTACTCTCAGATTTAAAATCTTCGGAAAATAAAAATATTAAAGTTGTGCCCGGTCCATGTATGGGAAGATGTGATGTTGCCCCAACTGTTTGTGTTGGTAAAAATTATGTTGACAATGCTTCTGCATCTAAAGTTGAAAAAGCAATTCAAGATAATAGATTTGAAGTGGTAGTTCCAAATTATATTTCATTAGATGAATATAAAAAAAATGGAGGATATAATATCGTAAATCAAATTCGTAATGGTGAAATATCTGATAATCATATTATAGAAACTTTAAAAGATAGTGGGTTAAAGGGCAAAGGTGGAGCGGGTTTTCCAACAGGAATGAAATGGGAAATTGTTTCAAAATATAATGGTAAAAAATATGTAGCAGTTAATGGAGATGAAGGTGAGCCAGGTACATTTAAAGATAGAACTTATCTTGAAAGAGACCCTCATAGATTTTTAGAGGGCGCTCTCATCGCATCATTATTTCTTAAAGCATCAAATGTATATATTTATATGAGAGACGAATATCCTTCTGTGATTAAAATTCTAATTGATGAAATTCTTAATTTAGAAAATAAAAAAATTGTATCAAAAGGACACTTTATTTTAAGACGAGGCGCTGGAGCTTATATTTGCGGAGAAGAGTCTGCAATGATTGAAAGTATTGAAGGCAAGAGGGGTCTACCACGACATAGACCCCCATACGTTGCAGAAGTTGGTTTATTTGGCAAACCAACACTCACTAATAACTTAGAAACACTTTTTTGGGTTCGTGATATTTTAGAAAAAGGATCCAAATGGTTTGCTGATAAAGGACTAAATGGGAACAAGGGATTCCATAGTTTTTCTGTTTCAGGGCGAGTTAAAAATCCAGGTGTAAAAGTTGCCCCTGCTGGAATTACAATTCAACAATTGATTGATGAATATTGTGAAGGAATGCAGGATGGTCATATATTTAAAGGATACCTACCAGGGGGAGCTTCTGGCGGAATATTGCCGGCTGAGATGAATAATATTCCCCTTGATTATGGCTCTAAAGAGTTGGCTGACCTTGGATGTTTTTTAGGTTCTGCCGCCATTGTCGTTTTGTCTGATAAGGATAGCATGAAAGATGTTGCTCTAAATTTATTAAAATTTTTTGAGGAGGAGAGTTGCGGTCAGTGCACTCCATGTAGAGTTGGAACAGAAAAAACTGTTAAACTTATGAAAGAAAATATTTGGAATAAGCAAAAATTAAGTGATTTATCTGAAGTCATGGCACAAGCTTCGATTTGTGGTTTAGGTCAGGCTGCAACTAATCCACTAAATTCTGTATTAAAATATTTTGCAAACGAGATTTCATATGACTGATAAAAAAGTTAGTTTTTATCTTAATGATAAGCAAGTTCAAGCAGATCAAGATGAAACAATTTGGCAAGCTGCGAATAGATTAGGCACTGAAATACCTCATCTGTGTTATTCCAATAAACCTGGCTATAGAGCTGATGGAAATTGTAGAGCCTGTATGGTTGAGATTGATGGGGAGAGGGTTTTGGCTGCGTCATGTATAAGAAAACCAACTCCTGATATGAAGGTTAGAACAAATTCTGACAAGGCTAAAAAATCAAGAGAGTTAGTTTTCGAATTACTTTTAGCAGATCAACCAGAGAGAGAAATAGCTCATGATAGTAATTCTGATTTTTGGAATTGGGCTGATAAAGTTGAAATTAAAGAGAGCCGCTTTCCAAAAAAAACTCCGTGCCAAGCTGATAGTTCACACCCAAGTATGGCTGTTAATTTAGATGCATGTATTCAATGTAATCTTTGTGTTAGAGCTTGTAGAGAGGTTCAAGTTAATGATGTTATTGGAATGGCATATAGAGGAGAAAGCTCAAAAATAGTTTTTGATTTTGACGATCCTATGGGTGACAGCACCTGTGTTGCTTGTGGTGAGTGTGTCCAAGCTTGTCCGACGGGCGCTTTGATGCCTTCTAGTATAGTAGATAATAAAGGAGTTGGTCATAGCAATGTTGAAAAAAAAGTTAACAGTGTTTGTCCTTATTGTGGAGTAGGCTGTCAGATAGAATATAATGTTAAAGACAATGATATTAAATACGTCAACGGAATTGATGGACCTGCAAATAAAAACAGACTTTGTGTAAAGGGTAGATTTGGTTTTGATTATGTTAGTAATCCAGAAAGACTTACCAAACCATTAATTAGAATTAAAGGAAAAGAAAAAGACTTACATCCTAGTATTAATTTTTCTAATATGCACGAATACTTCAGAGAAGCTACATGGGAAGAAGCTCTAGATTATGCTGCAAATGGCTTTGTAGAAATTAAAAAGAAGAGAAATGGTAAAAGCAATTTAGCTGGTTTTGGATCTGCGAAATGCTCTAATGAAGAAGCATATCTCTTTCAAAAACTGATAAGGACTGGTTTTAATACAAATAATGTAGATCACTGCACACGTCTTTGTCATGCCTCTTCAGTAGCAGCATTATTAGAAACAATAGGTTCAGGAGCAGTTACTGCACCTTTTTATGAGGTTCAGCATTCTGATGTTATCATTGTTATTGGAGCAAATCCTACTGAAAATCATCCAGTTGCTGCAACTTTCTTTAAAAATGCTGCTAAAAATGGATCTAAATTAATTGTAATGGACCCAAGAGGTCATGCTCTAAAAAAACATGCTACTCATATGTTGCAATTTAAACCGGGATCAGACGTTGCCCTACTTAATTCTATTATGAATGTTATTATAGAAGAAAATTTATTTAATGAGGAATACATAAAAAAGCAAACATCAGGTTTTGACGAATTACAAAAACATTTGAAAAATTATCCTCCAGAATTAATGCAAGATCAAACAGGAATTGATGCTGATATGATACGTGAGGTCGCAAGATTATTTGCTCAAACTAATAAAGGTATTATTTTTTGGGGTATGGGAGTTTCTCAACATGTTCACGGAACTGATAATGCGAGATGTCTTATTTCTCTTGCACTGATGACTGGTAATGTAGGCAGAAGAGGATCAGGACTGCATCCACTAAGAGGACAAAATAATGTCCAAGGTGCATCAGATGCTGGGTTAATTCCAATGATGTACCCAGATTATCAATTAGTTGAAAAAGATGAAAAAAAAGAATTTTTTGAGAATTTTTGGAACACATCTCTAGATGATAAAAAAGGTTTAACCGTAGTTGAAATTATGGATGCAATTCATGAAAAAACAATAAAGGGCATGTACATACTTGGTGAAAATCCAGCAATGTCGGATCCTGACTTAAATCATGCAAGAGAAGCATTACAAATGTTAGATCACTTAGTTGTGCAAGATATATTTTTAACAGAAACCACTACGTACGCTGATGTTATCTTTCCTGCATCAGCATGGCCTGAAAAAAATGGTACTGTAACTAATACTAACAGACAAGTGCAAATGGGACGAAAGGCTCTCGATGCTCCTGGTAACGCTAAAGAGGATTGGTGGATTACAAATGAACTTGGTAAAAGACTGGGTTTAAATTGGGACTACAAAAATCCTAAAGAAATATATGATGAGATGTGTAAAACCATGCCTTCTCTAAATAATATATCGTGGGATAGGCTTGAGGATGAAAACTCTGTAACGTATCCAAGTAAGTCACCAACTACTCCTGGAGACGAAATTGTTTTTGGTGATAAATTTCCAAATGAAAGTGGCAGAGGTAAATTTGTTCCTGCAAGTGTCACATCTCCTAATGAATTACCTGATGATGAGTTTGCATTAATATTAACGACAGGAAGGCAGCTTGAACATTGGCATACTGGGGCAATGACTAGAAAAGCATCAAACCTAGATGCAATAGAACCAGAGGCAACAGTTTCAATATCACCAAATGAAATTTTAAAAAATAATATGAGACCAGGTGATGAAATAAGAGTATCCACAAGAAGAGGTTCGGTTAAAATTAGAGTAAGAGAAGATAGGGCTATTCCTGAAGGTGTTATATTTATTCCATTTTGTTATAATGAAGCAGCAGCAAATTTACTCACAAATCCAGCACTTGATCCATATGGAAAAATTCCAGAATTTAAGTATTGCGCAGCAAAAATAGAAAAGATAAATTAAAAATATGAGAAAATTAATACTAATATTGTTTTTAATAACTGTGCCTTTAACAGCTTGTTCAACTTTGAATGAAATTAATGAAAAAGCAAAAGGTGACGGTGTTCCATATATTCCTGGAATTTAAAACATAAATCACTTGTCGAAATTTTAAATTAATTGTAAATGGCTTTCTAGTGCCGCGTTAGCTCATTTGGTAGAGCAGTTGATTTGTAATCATCAGGTGGTCAGTTCGATTCCGACACGCGGCACCATTTATCAAAAATTGAAATTAAGATTTAAAAAATTCGTAAAGAGCAATTGAAGCTGCATTTGAAACATTTAAACTGTCAATCATATAGTCTGCATTTTTTTGCATTTTTAATTGAATTATTTCATCACATTCTTTTTTTACTAGATCTCTCATACCTTTTCCCTCTGAACCAAAAACCAAAATAGATTTTTTTGAAAAATTAAATTTTACTGATTTACTATTATTGGAAGAGTCAAACCCATAGACCCAATAACCATACTTTTTTAATTCCGAGATACTTCTCTTTAAGTTGGTAACTTTAAAATAATTTACAACCTCTGCTGCTCCTGATGCAGCTTTGTATAATGAGGAAGTGAGATCTGGAGCATTATCTTTTGCAACTATTATTCCTGCGCAATTAAATAAGACGCATGAACGCATTATCGATCCTATATTTTGAGGATCTGTAATTTGATCTAATGCTAATAAAATTGATTTATCCTTTTTATCTTCATTTTTTAAGAATTGTTGAAGACTCGGCCTTTCAAAATCATTGGTTCTTAAAACTATTCCTTGATTAGATTTTATTTCCCCGTGCAGTTTTTTAAATTCTTTGTGATCTAGAATTGATATTTTTTGCACTTTTGATCTTAAATTTTCTCCGATTTGCTTATTATTTTCAGTAATGTAGAGCTCCTCATGCGCTCTTTTACTATTTAAAAGCGCAGCTCTTACAGCATGGATGCCATAAATTATCTGGATTTTCCCTGTATTGTGAGGTTTTTGATACCTTTTTTTTGACATTTTGCTTTATCACAGATTTGTTATTTAAATACAATCTAGATATATACAAAATCTAATTTTTTGTCTAAAAGGGGCGCGCTTTTAAGAACTTATGTATCTTGAGGTGGAAAGTTAGTTGTTTTAGATTGACAATCATACTAATTAATTAGTATGTGCCATTTTCTTCAAATCTGGAGGGGTGGTCGAGTGGTTAAAGGCAGCGGACTGTAAATCCGCCCGCGTGAGCGTACGTAGGTTCGAATCCTACCCCCTCCACCATAAATGGAGAGTAGGATAAAAGTGTTGAGTGAGTGAGTCGGTTATAAAGCGGGTGTAGCTTAGTGGTAAAGCTCCAGCCTTCCAAGCTGGCTACGAGGGTTCGATTCCCTTCACCCGCTCCAAAATGAATATTTTAATACTGGGGTAAAAAAAATGGCTAAAGCAAAATTTGAAAGAAATAAACCGCATTGTAATATCGGTACCGTTGGACATGTTGATCATGGTAAAACTACTTTAACTGCTGCAATAACAAAAGTTTTGGCAGAAGCTGGTGGAGCAGAATTTACTGATTATGCAAACATAGACAAAGCTCCTGAGGAGAGAGAGCGTGGAATTACAATTTCAACAGCTCACGTAGAATATGAAACAGAAGCAAGACACTATGCACACGTAGATTGTCCTGGTCACGCAGATTACGTAAAAAATATGATTACTGGTGCTGCGCAGATGGACGGTGGTATTCTTGTTGTTAATGCTGCTGATGGACCTATGCCTCAAACTAGAGAACATATTCTTTTAGCAAGACAAGTTGGTGTCCCAGCCCTCGTGGTTTACATGAATAAAGTTGATCAAGTTGATGATAAAGAATTGATCGATTTGGTCGAAATGGAAATTAGAGAGCTTCTTACTTCATACGAGTTCCCAGGTGATACTATCCCAATCATCAAGGGTTCTGCTCTTGCTGCCTTAGAAGGCAGAGATGATGAAATAGGTAAAAATTCAATTATTGAGCTTATGAAAGCTGTCGATGAGTCTATACCACAACCTTCTAGACCAATTGATCAGCCATTCCTTATGCCAGTAGAAGATGTTTTTTCAATTTCTGGTAGAGGAACTGTTGTTACAGGTCGTATTGAGCAAGGTCAAATCAAGGTAGGCGAAGAAATTGAAATCCTAGGTATAAGAGACGCACAAAAAACTACATGTACTGGCGTAGAAATGTTCAGAAAACTCTTAGACTCAGGTGAGGCTGGCGATAACGTAGGTGTATTGCTCAGAGGAACCAAGAGAGAAGAAGTTGAGCGTGGTCAAGTTCTTGCTAAACCAGGTTCAATTAAACCTCATACAAAATTTAAAGCAGAAGCTTATGTTCTAAAAAAAGAAGAAGGTGGAAGACACACTCCATTCTTTTCGAATTATAGACCGCAGTTTTACTTTAGAACAACAGATGTTACTGGTACCATTAAACTTCCTGAAGGAACTGAAATGGTTATGCCAGGAGATAACATCGCAATGGAAGTTACCTTATTATCTCCAATTGCAATGGATAAAGGTTTGAAATTTGCAATCAGAGAAGGTGGTAGAACTGTTGGTGCTGGAGTCGTAGCTGAAATTATTGAATAGGTATTTGAGACCGCTCTACTAGTTTTAGCTATTTCAAAATGTTAGGAGTGTAGCTCAACTGGTAGAGCACCGGTCTCCAAAACCGGGGGCTGCGGGTTCAAGTCCTGCCACTCCTGCCACTATTTGGATAGAAAAATATGGATAATAAAAAAACATCACCCGCTCTTTTTGTAAGGCAAGTAAGACAGGAATTACAAAAGGTTACTTGGCCAACTAGAAGGGATACATTTATTTCTTCATTGATTGTTATTTTGCTTATTTTTTTATTTTCCCTTTTTTTTCTTTTGAGTGATCAAGTGTGGTCGTTTTCAATAAAAAAAATAATAGAAATAGGTTCAGGTTTATAAGATGATAAAGTGTAGATGGTATGTTCTTCATGCTTACTCAGGCTATGAAAAAAAGGTAGCAGACAGTATAATTGATCAAGCCAACAAACTTGGTATTGCTGATCATATAGAAGAAGTTTCTGTTCCAACCCAAAATATTGTTGAAGTAAAAAGAGGAGTTCGAATAAATACCGAAAGAAAAATTTTTCCTGGTTACATACTGATCAAAATGAATCTGAATGATGACACATGGCATATTATTAAGAATACCCCAAAATTATCAGGTTTTTTAGGTAATAAAGGTAAACCAGTTCCCATTAGTAATGCTGAAGCAAAAAGGATTTCAGAGCAGGTAATAGATGGTGTTGAAAAGTCAAGACCAGCAGTTATGTATGATATTGGTGAACAGGTTAAAGTTATCGATGGACCTTTTGCATCTTTTAACGGGGAAATTGAGCAAATTGACGAAGAAAAAGCTAGATTAAGAGTTGCAGTTTCTATATTTGGCAGATCTACACCAGTAGATTTAGAGTATTCACAAGTTGAGAAGGCGTAGAATTAGGAGTTAATATGGCAAAAGAAGTACTAGGATTAATTAAGCTTCAAATACCTGCAGGTGGAGCAAACCCTTCTCCTCCAGTGGGTCCAGCACTTGGTCAAAGAGGCTTAAATATTATGGATTTTTGCAAAGCTTTTAATGACAAAACTAAAGATTTAGAAAAAGGTGCCCCTATACCCGTGGTGATTACTGCATATAAAGATAGGTCTTTTGATTTTGTAACAAAACTTCCCCCAGTAAGTTACTACTTGAAAAAAGCTGCTAAAATTAAAAAAGGTAATTCAACACCAGGCAGAACAATGGTTGGAAAAGTTACAATGGCAGATATTGAAAAAATTGCAAAAGATAAAATGCAGGACTTAAATGCTGTCAATCTTGAAGGTGCTGTTAACATGGTTAAAGGTTCAGCTGTTTCAATGGGCATGGAGGTTTTAAAATAATATGAAGATCACGAAGAACAATAAAAAATTATTAGAATCAATTGATGTTTCTAAATCTTATGAGCCAATTGAAGCAATTAAAATATTAAAAGAAAATAAATATGCTAAATTTGACGAGACATTAGAAGTTGCAATAAGCTTAGGCATAGATTCAAATAAAACTGATCAGGGCATCAGAGGAATGACAAGTTTGCCAAAAGGTACCGGAAAATCTGTTATTGTAGCAGTTTTAACTAAAAGCGATAATCAAAAAAAAGCCAAAGATGCAGGTGCAGATTTAGTTGGGGAAAATGACTTAATTGAATCAATTTCATCAGGAAAGATATCTTTTGATCTTCTTATTGCTTCTCCAGATATGATGCCATCTGTTGGAAAAGTTGCAAAAATATTAGGCCCAAAGGGTTTAATGCCAAACCCTAAGCTTGGAACAGTAACACCAGATATTGCTAATGCTGTAAAGAACGCCAAAGCTGGTCAAGTTAAATTTAAAAATGACAAAGGTGGTATTGTTCACGCAGGAATTGGAAAAATGAGTTTTGATGAAAATGATCTACTAGAAAACCTAAAGTTTTTTTATTCTTCAATAAACAAGAGTAAACCTGAGACAGTAAAAGGGTCATTTATAAAAAAAGTTACCATAGCTTCAACTATGGGAGTTGGATTAGAAATTAACATAGCAAGTCTGCGTTAACTAATTCAACAGATAGCTTTAAAAAAAGCTATCACCTGTCAAAGACTGCAGGGGCGTAAGCTTAATAACCTGCACAGACTGAAGCGAGTCCATTGATTAGCTTCTTGACAGGCTTGTCTAAGTTTGATGAGCAAACTTTAGACAGCTAATTTTAGGGTTAAACCTAAATAATAAACCGAGGTAAAAGTGAACCGTTCTGAAAAAAAAGATTTTGTAGAAAAACTTAAAGAGGAATTTAATTCTTCTTCTTCAGTTATTGTCGCTCATTATTCTGGTATTACTGTTGATGAAGCTGAGCAGTTAAGAAAAGAGATGAGGGATAATGGTGCAAAATTTAAAGTAACAAAGAACAGACTCACTAAACTTGCTTTGGAAGGCACCCATTTCAAAAATATTGCTGATTTATTTACAGGTCCTACCGCAATTGCGTATTCAGATGATCCAGTAGCTCCAGCAAAAGTTGCTGTTAATTTTGAAAAGAAATTTGAGAATTTCAAAATAATTGGTGGAGGCTTTGATGGAGAGAAAATAGATAATAATAAAATAAATTTTCTTGCAACTTTACCATCTATGGATGAATTAAGAGGTAAGATTGTTGGCCTTTTATCGGCACCAGCTCAAAAAATTGCATCAATTGTAAAAGAGCCTGCAGGTAAAATGGCAAGAATGATGAGTGCTCAAAGTAAGAAACTTGAAGAGTCTAACTAGGTTTAAGAGGAGATAGAAATGGCTGATTTAAATAAAATTGTAGATGATTTATCGTCACTAACAGTCCTTGAAGCAGCAGAATTAAGCAAGTTGCTTGAAGAAAAATGGGGTGTATCAGCTGCAGCACCCGTAGCAGTTGCCACTGCCCCAGGAGCTGGAGGAGGTGAGGCAGCAGCAGAAGAAAAATCTGAATTTGATGTTGTTCTTGCTGAAGCTGGATCAAATAAAATTGCAGTAATCAAGGAAGTTAGAACAATTACTGCTCTAGGTCTCAAAGAAGCTAAAGATTTAGTTGAAGGAGCGCCAAAGCCCCTAAAACAGGGTGTTGCTAAAGCTGAAGCAGAAGAGATGAAAAAAGCTCTTGAGGCAGCTGGAGCAAAAGTTGAGTTAAAATAATTTATTTTAAGATCTCCATTATTGGAGGTCTTAATTAACTTTTTTAAAAAAGGGTATATGCATGAGTTTAGACTATATTAATTCCAAAAAAATTAGAAAATCTTTTGGAAAAATTCCACTAGTTACTTCACTTCCAAACTTAGTTGAGGTTCAAAAAAGATCATATGATAATTTTTTACAATTAAAAGTCGATCCTGAAAAAAAAGAAGATACTGGTCTTCATGCTATATTTAAATCTGTATTTCCGATTAATGATTATACTGAAAGAGCTACAGTTGATTACGTAAGCTTTGACATAGGTATTCCAAAATATGATGTTGATGAATGTTCACAAAGAGGAATGACTTATGGTGCACCTCTATTGGTTAATTTTAGATTAATTATTTGGGATATAGATGAAATTGCTGGCACGAAATCTGTTCGAGACATAAAAGAACAAGAAGTTTACATGGGAGATATTCCACTCATGACTAAAGATGCTACATTTGTAGTTAATGGAACTGAAAGAGTTGTGGTTAGTCAAATGCATAGATCTCCTGGTGTGTTTTTTGATCATGATTATGGCAAAACCCATACTAGTGGAAAATATTTATTTAATGCTAGAATAATCCCATATCGAGGCTCCTGGCTTGACTTCGAGCATGATGCAAAAAATAATATTCATGCAAGAATTGATAGAAAAAGAAAATTTCCAGTTTCTACATTACTTAAATGTCTTTTAAGTTCAAGATCTGAGATTTATTTGAATGAGTGTCAGAAAAATAAAATTGACCCTGACCCAAAAAAAATACTTGGAATGACTTCTGAGGAAATTCTTGCAACTTTTTATGAGAATATTCAATTAAAAAAAGATGAGCATGGATGGAAATTTAAAATTAGTCCGTCTTTTTATAAAGCAAAAATTTTAAACTATGATTTGTTGGATCATAAAAATGGTAAAATACTTGTTTCTAAGGGCACAAAAGTCAACCAAAAGCATATAAGAGAATTAGAAAATAAAGTAGGTCAAAACTTTTGTATGCATGATAACTCACTTTTAGGCATGTATATTGCTTCTGATATTATAGATGAAAAATCTGGTAAAATTTATTATGAAGCAGGATTTGAAATTGATGAAGATTTTTTGAGTTTTTTGGAAAATAACAATACAAAAAAAATTGATATATTAAAAATTGATAACATTGAGATTGGATCTTATATAAGAAGCTCCTTGCAGTTAGACAAAGCTAGATCTAGAGAAGAAGCTTTATTTGAAATATTTAAAATTCTAAGACCAGGTGAGCCACCAACAATTGAAACCGCTGAACTTTTATTTAACAACTTATTTTTTAACAAAGATCGATACGATTTATCATCCGTTGGAAGGTTAAAAATAAATTCAAAGTTTAAAAAATCTACTGATATCACACAGCGAATTCTGGATAAAACAGACATCATTGATGTTGTTAAGCACATGCATGATCTTATTGATGGAAAAGGAGATATAGATGATATTGATCACCTTGCTAATAGAAGAGTAAGGTCTGTAGGCGAACTCCTTGAAAACCAGTATCGTGTCGGATTATTAAAAATGGACAGAGCAATTAAAGAACGTTTAAGTTCACTTGAGGTTGATAATATTATGCCTCAAGATATAATAAATGCCAAACCTGTTGCAGCCTCAATAAAAGAATTTTTTGGAACTAGTCAGCTAAGTCAATTTATGGATCAAACAAACCCATTGAGTGAGATCACTCACAAGAGAAGGGTTTCAGCTTTAGGACCAGGTGGTTTAAATAGGGAAAGAGCTGGCTTTGAGGTAAGAGATGTTCATCAAACTCACTATGGAAGAATATGTCCAATTGAAACTCCAGAAGGTGCAAATATCGGATTAATTAACAGCCTTGCATCATATTCAAGAATTAATCATTATGGATTTATTGAAACACCTTACAGAATAGTTAACAATGGCAAAGTCACTGATAAAGTAATTTATTTAAGTGCTATAAACGAAGAAGATTTTGTAATTGCCCAAGCCAACTCTGAAGTTGATGATAAGGGAACATTCCTAAGTGAAGTAGTAAGCTCTAGAAAAAATGGAGAATTTATTAATGCTCCTGTTGCTGCAATTGATTTAATGGATGTCTCACCACAACAATTAGTTTCAGTTGCTTCTTCGTTAATCCCGTTTCTTGAAAATGATGATGCTAACAGAGCGCTAATGGGATCGAATATGATGAGGCAAGCAGTACCATTAATAAAACCCAAAGCTCCTTTAGTTGGAACTGGAATGGAATACACTGTTGCTAAAGACAGTGGCTCGACAGTTGTTGCGAAGAGAGAGGGTATTGTTGATCAGCTTGATGCTAATAGAATAGTAATAAGGGTAACAGACAAAAAGGATACATCTTTAAATAAAATAGATATTTATAATTTGTTAAAATTTCAAAGATCTAATCAGAATACGTGTATAAATCAAAGACCTTTGGTAAGTGTAGGTGATAAAGTTGAAAAAAATCAAGTTATTGCAGACGGACCTGCTACTGATTTGGGAGAATTAGCTCTTGGAAGAAATGTATTAGTAGCATTTATGCCGTGGAATGGATACAATTTTGAAGACTCAATTTTAATATCAGAAAAAGTTGTTCAAGACGATGTCTTTACTTCTATTCATGTTGAAGAGTTTGAAGTTATGGCAAGAGATACTAAATTAGGTCCTGAAGATATTACTAGAGATATTCCTAATGCAAGTGAGGAAATGCTTATTAATCTTGATGAAACTGGAATAGTTTATATTGGTGCAGAGGTAACCTCTGGAGATATACTTGTTGGCAAAGTTACTCCTAAGGGAGAATCGCCTATGACTCCAGAAGAAAAACTTTTAAGAGCTATCTTTGGAGAAAAAGCTGCAGATGTTAAAGATACCAGCCTTCGAGTACCACCTGGAGTAAAAGGCACTGTTGTTGAAATAAGAGTTTTTTCTAGAAGAGGGATTGAAAAAGACGAGAGAGCTATAAGTATAGAAAATTCTCAAATAGAAATGATTTCAAGAGATAAAGAAGATGAATTAGAAATTTTGAGTAAAAGTTTTGGAAACCACCTAAAGGAAATTTTAATAGGAAAAACGTATTTATCTGGCTTAAATGGTTTTGAAAAAAATACAAAACTTTCTTTTGATCAGCTTGATTTATTAAGTGTTAATGATTTAATAAAAATTAATATTGAAGAGGAAAAAACAACATCACAAGTTGAGTCATTGATAAAAAATTATGAAAATCAATTAGGAAACATAAATCAAAAGTTTGAAAATAAAATCGATAAAATACAAAGTGGTGATGAACTTTTACCTGGTGTTTTGAAACTAATTAAAGTGTTTATTGCAGTTAAAAGAAAACTCCAGCCAGGTGATAAAATGGCTGGAAGACATGGCAATAAGGGTGTTATTTCAAAAATTTGTCCCGTTGAAGATATGCCATATCTTGAAGATGGTAGACCTGTTGACATTGTGTTAAATCCATTGGGTGTTCCTAGTAGGATGAATATAGGACAAATTTTAGAAACGCATTTAGGTTGGGCTTCCGCATCCCTTGGTAGACAAGTATCTGAAATGATCACAAAGATGAAGACTGAAGGTCATACTAATGATCTTAAAAATAAACTTCTAAATATTTATGAGCAAATTAATCATAAAGAAAAGATTAATAAAATGAACGATGATCAGTTACTAGAACTAGCAGAAAATTTAAAAGAGGGAGTTCCATTTGCAACTCCTGTTTTCGATGGTGCTAAGGAAAAAGATATTACTTCATTACTTGAACAATCAGGTGTATCTACTTCAGGTCAGGAAATTCTTTATGACGGCATAACAGGTGAAAAATTTGAGAGACCAGTCACTGTGGGTTATGTTTATATGCTTAAGCTGCATCATTTAGTTGATGAAAAAATTCATGCAAGATCTATTGGCCCTTACAGTCTTGTTACGCAACAGCCCCTTGGAGGTAAGGCACAATTTGGTGGTCAAAGATTTGGAGAAATGGAAGTTTGGGCTTTAGAGGCATATGGAGCAGCCTATACTCTTCAAGAAATTCTTACTATTAAATCCGATGATGTTGCAGGTAGAACAAAAGTGTATGAGTCAATCGTTAAGGGTGATAACAATTTTGAGTCAGGTACACCTGAGTCATTCAATGTTATGGTTAAAGAATTAAGATCTTTAGGTTTGAATCTAGAATTTAAAGAGACTAATTCTGAGGAATTGAATAAAATAGAATCTATGGTGGCAGACAATGAATAAAGAATTGATGAGTATTTTTAGCCAAAGTTTAGGCGTCCAAAATTTTAATAGCCTTAAAATTTCAATTGCAAGTGCAGATGACATAAGATCATGGTCATTTGGTGAAATAAAAAAACCCGAAACAATTAATTATAGAACTTTTAAACCTGAAAAAGATGGGTTGTTTTGCTCTAGAATATTTGGCCCTGTAAAAGACTACGAATGTCTTTGTGGAAAATATAAAAGAATGAAATTCAGGGGCATAATTTGTGAAAAATGTGGTGTAGAAGTAACTTTATCAAAAGTTAGACGTG
This sequence comes from uncultured Alphaproteobacteria bacterium, assembly GCA_902594815.1. GTDB lineage: Bacteria > Pseudomonadota > Alphaproteobacteria > HIMB59 > CACPNW01. The sequence continues at coordinate 48,008 of CACJNL010000010.1, forward strand.
ATAGAATGGGACATATAGAGCTTGCAGCACCTGTTTCACACATTTGGTTTATGAAATCTCTTCCTAGTAGAATTGCTACTTTGTTGGATATGACAATAAAAAATTTAGATAAAGTATTGTATTTCGAGCAGTTTATAGTTGTTGAACCCGGTTTGACTGACTTAAAAAAAGGAGATATCATTTCAGAGGATCAATACATTGACTACCAAGATGAATATGGTGAAGATTCGTTCAGCGCAGCTATAGGAGCAGAAGCTATCGAGCAAATGCTTTTAAACATTGATCTTGAGGCGGATTTTAATCAAACAAAAAATGAACTTCTAGAAACTAAGTCAGAATTAAAAAAAACAAAACTTACAAAGAGATTAAAATTACTAGAGTCTTTTATATTATCAAAAAATAAGCCTGAATGGATGATTATGAGGGTACTACCTGTTATTCCTCCTGAATTAAGACCTCTTGTACCATTGGATGGTGGTAGATTTGCAACCAGCGACCTAAATGATCTTTACCGAAGAGTCATTAACAGGAATAATAGATTAAAAAGGTTAATTGATTTAAGAGCGCCTGATATAATAATTAGGAACGAAAAAAGAATGCTTCAAGAGTCTGTTGATGCATTATTTGATAATGGTAGAAGGGGAAGAGTCATAACTTCAACTAATAAGCGTCCATTAAAATCTTTATCTGACATGCTGAAAGGAAAACAGGGAAGATTTAGACAAAACCTTTTAGGTAAAAGAGTAGATTATTCAGGCAGGTCAGTTATTGTTGTAGGTCCAAATTTGAAATTGCATCAGTGTGGAATTCCTAAAAAAATGGCATTAGAATTATTTAAGCCATTTATTTTTCATAAACTAGATATTTATGGTTGGGCCAACACGATAAAAGCAGCAAAAAAACTTGTTGAAAAAGAAGATCCAAGAGTTTGGGACATATTAGAAGAGGTCATAAGAGAACATCCAGTTCTACTTAATAGAGCTCCAACTTTACACAGACTGGGCATACAAGCTTTTGAGCCTGTTTTAATCGAAGGTAAATCTATTCAGTTGCACCCATTAGTATGTACAGCTTTTAATGCTGATTTTGATGGAGATCAAATGGCAGTGCATGTACCTTTGAGTCTTGAAGCTCAACTAGAGGCTAGAGTTCTTATGATGAGCACTAACAATATACTTTCTCCATCAAGTGGAAAACCAATTATTGTGCCGTCTCAAGATATTGTTTTAGGAATATATTATTTATCAATTATGCGCGACAATCAAAAGGGCGAAGGCAAAAAGTTTATTGACACTAATGAGATATTAAAAGCAATTGAGGTAAAAGAAATAACTTTGCATACAAAAATTTATGTAAGGTTTAAAAACTTTGATGGTTCATATTCAAAAGTTGAAACTACTGCAGGAAGGATGTTGTTAGCTGACTCTCTTCCCAAAAATGAAAAAATTGATTTCAGTTTAATCAATAAAGTCCTTACAAAAAAAGAAGTTAGTAACTTAATCGATACTGTTTATAGATTTTGTGGTCAAAAAGAGACTGTTCTTTTTGCTGATAGTGTGATGCAAATAGGTTTCAAGTACGCTGCTATAGCGGGTATATCATTTGGAAAAGATGATCTCATTATTCCAGATGAAAAGCAAAAACTCCTTGATGAAACACAATCAAAGGTTCAAGAATATGAAAATCAATATCAGGATGGACTTATTACTCAGGGAGAAAAATATAACAAAGTTGTTGATGCATGGTCAGAATGTACAAATAAGGTAGCTGATAAAATGCTTGATGTTATTTCAAATCCAGACGACGATAAACCAATTAATTCAGTTTATATGATGGCTCACTCAGGAGCTAGGGGTTCTGCTGCTCAATTAAAGCAGTTAGCAGGTATGAGAGGTTTAATGGCTAAACCGTCAGGAGAAATTATTGAAAATCCCATAAAATCAAACTTTAAGGAAGGCTTGTCGGTTTTAGAATATTTTACATCTACACACGGAGCAAGGAAGGGACTTGCAGATACAGCTCTTAAAACTGCAAGCAGTGGATACTTGACTAGAAGATTAGTTGATGTTGCTCAAGATGCAGTTATAAGAGAATTAGATTGTGGTACTCAAAAAGGTGTTATTGTTGAAGAAATAGTTGAGTCTGGAAACATTACCTCTCCATTATCTGAGAGAATTCTGGGACGTACACCTGCTAATGATATTCTAGATTTAAAAAATCATATTTTAATTAAAGCTGGAGATATTATTGAAGAAAAACATCTTGATGAAATAAAAAGTTTAGGAATTAGATCAATGAAAATTAGATCTGTTCTTACTTGTGAAACTGAAGATGGAATATGTGCAAAATGCTATGGAAGAGATTTAGCGAGGGGCACTGAAGTTAATATGGGAGAAGCAGTAGGAATCATTGCAGCCCAATCAATTGGTGAACCAGGAACTCAATTAACGATGAGAACTTTTCATATAGGAGGTGCTGCAAGTTCTTCTGTTGAACAATCAAATGCAGTTGCACCTATTCAAGGCGATGTAAAGTTTGAAAATTTACGACTAATTGTCGACAAAATTGAAAATAAAATCATCTTAAGTAGAAATGCAAAAATTAAAATATTTGTTGATAATCAAGAAAAATTTTCTTTCAATGTTCCCTTTGGATCAAAATTATTAGTTAATGAAAATCAAAAAGTTAACGTTAATGATCTTTTGGCTGAGTGGGATCCTTATACTCTTCCTATTATAGCTGAAAAAGATGGTTTCATTAAATATGTCGATCTTAAACAGGGTATATCTTTTAGAGAGTCAATTGATGACACCACAGGAATTTCAAGTAAAATTGTAATTGATTGGAGTCAGAATCCTAAATCTAAAAATTTTAAACCCGCTATAAATATTAACAATTCTCTTGATGAAGAAAAAAATGTGGATGAAAATATAATTAATTATCCTATGTCTATTGACTCAATTCTTAGTGTTGAAGATGGTCAAGAAGTTTCTGCCGGTCAAGTTCTTGCAAGAATACCAAAGGAGTCATCAAAAACTAAAGATATTACAGGAGGACTTCCAAGAGTTGCTGAATTATTTGAAGCAAGAAAACCAAAGGACCCAGCAATTATGTGTGAGATTGATGGAAAAATATCTTTTGGTAAAGATTATAAAAACAAAAGAAGGTTAGTAATTTCAAGTGTTGATGGTGAAAATAATTTCGAAATATTAATACCTAGATCGAAATACTTAAATGTTCAAGAGGGTGATTTCGTAAAGAAAGGCGATATATTAGTCGAAGGAACTCCTGTACCTCATGATATATTGCGTATTCTGGGTGTTGAAGAGTTAGCGAGGTACTTAGTTAAAGAAGTTCAGGCTGTATATAAACTTCAAGGTGTTTACATTAACGACAAACATATTGAGACAATTGCCAGACAAATGTTGCAAAAAGTTCTTATCAAAGATCCGGGTGACTCATCTTTAATAGTCGGAGAGCAAATACAAAAAAGAGATTTATTAAAAATAAACAAAATATTAATCTCTAAAGGAAAAAAACCTATTATTGCTGAACCTGTTCTATTGGGCATAACTAAGGCTAGTTTACAAACTTCATCATTTATCTCAGCTGCATCTTTCCAAGAAACAACCAAAGTTTTAACTGATGCTGCAACTGTAGGAAAAATTGATAATTTAACAGGTCTAAAGGAAAATGTGATTGTTGGCCGTTTAATTCCTGCTGGAACTGGTAAAATGACAACTGAGTATGAAAAAGTAGCCAAGACTAGAGATCAAGAGATTTTAGAACAGAGAAATAATTTGAGAGAAAACTCTGAAATTTCTCAATAATCTGCATATATTTCTTGACTTTAATCTATTCAATTAATAAAGACCTGCTACTTTTTGTTAATGGTGGTGGAAAATTAATTCCAAACGCTTAACAGGGAAAAATATGCCGACTATAAATCAACTTGTCAGAAAAGGTAGAAAAGTTCAAAAAAAAAGGAACAAAGTTCCAGCTCTTTCTGCCTGCCCTCAAAAAAGGGGTGTATGCACAAGAGTTTATACAACAACTCCAAAAAAACCTAACTCTGCTCTTCGTAAGGTAGCTAGGGTAAAACTTACAAACGGTCAAGAGGTATCAGCCTACATTCCTGGGGAGGGACATAACCTTCAAGAACATTCAGTTGTACTTCTAAGGGGTGGAAGGGTAAAAGATCTTCCTGGCGTAAGGTATCATATTCTAAGAGGTACACTCGACACTCAAGGTGTTAGTGCTCGTAAACAAAGACGCTCATTATATGGCGCAAAAAAACCTAAATAGTTATGTCTAGAAGAAGAGCTGCAGAGAAAAGAATAGTAATTCCTGATCATAAATTTAAAGATATCGTGCTGACAAAATTTATGAACAGAATAATGATAGATGGTAAAAAATCTGCTTCAGAAAAAATTGTTTATGGCGCTTTTGATATTTTATCAACAAAAACAGATAAAAGCCCAATTGATTTCTTTCATGAGGCTCTTAATAATGTCAAACCAAGTCTTGAAGTAAGATCAAGAAGAGTTGGAGGTGCAACTTATCAAGTACCAATGGAGGTAAGACCAAGAAGAGCACAAGCATTAGCAATGAAATGGATAGTTGATTCAGCTATCAAAAGAAATGAAAAAACAATGCGAGAAAGGGTAGCAAACGAAATTTTTGATGCTTTTAATAACAAAGGTAACTCAGTAAAAAAAAGAGAAGAAACTCATAAAATGGCTGAAGCAAATAGAGCCTTTTCTCATTTTAGGTGGTAGAAAATGTCCAGAACTCATAGCTTAGAAAAATATAGAAATATAGGTATTATGGCTCATATTGATGCTGGTAAAACAACAACAACTGAAAGAATATTATACTATACTGGAAAATCTCACAAAATTGGTGAAGTTCATGATGGGGCGGCAACTATGGACTGGATGGAACAAGAACAAGAAAGAGGAATTACAATTACCTCAGCTGCTACAACTTGTTTCTGGAACGATCATAGAATTAATATTATCGACACACCAGGGCACGTTGATTTCACTATTGAAGTTGAAAGATCATTAAAAGTTCTTGATGGAGCTGTTGCTGTATTTGATGGTGTAGCAGGAGTAGAGCCTCAATCAGAAACTGTATGGCGTCAAGCTGATAAGTATAAAGTGCCAAGAATGTGTTTCATAAATAAACTAGATAGAACAGGTGCAAATTTTTTTATGTGCGTTGATATGATTACCGAAAGGTTAGGCTCTTATCCACTTGTATTGCAGCTTCCAATTGGTATTGAAAGCGATCTAAAGGGAGTTGTTGACTTAGTTTCTAATAAAGCAATTATATGGCATGATGAGAGTCTTGGCGCTAAGTTCGATATCACAGATATTCCAGATGAATTAAAAGATCAAGCTAGTAAGTATAGAGAAAAATTAATCGAAAAAGTAGTTGAGGAAAATGATTCTATAATGGAGGCATATCTAGAGGGAAATGAACCATCTATTGATGATTTAAAAAAATGCATCCGTAAAGGAACTATAAATGGATCTTTTGTCCCTGTTTTGACTGGTTCTGCATTTAAAAACAAAGGTGTTCAACCATTGCTCGATGCCGTTATAGATTATATGCCTTCACCAATCGATGTTGATAATGTTCGTGGTGTTTCAGTTGATGATGATCAAAAAGAACTAACTAGAAAATGTGATGATAATGAACCTTTTAGCGCTTTAGCATTCAAAATTATGACAGACCCATTTGTTGGAAGCTTAACATTTACTAGAATTTATTCTGGAACTATCAACACTAAAGATACTGTTCTAAACTCTACTTCTGGCAAAAAGGAAAACATAGGTAGAATGCTATTAATGCATGCAAATAATAGAGAAGAAATTAAAACAGCTAATGCAGGTGATATTGTTGCTTTAGTTGGACTGAAAGACGTAACCACTGGGGAAACACTGTGTTCTTCAACTGAACCAATTGTGCTTGAAAAAATGGATTTTCCTGATCCAGTAATTGAAGTAGCAGTTGAGCCAAAAACAAAAGCTGACCATGAAAAAATGGGAACCGCTTTAGGAAGATTAGCTCAAGAGGATCCTAGCTTTAGAGTCACTACTGATCATGAAAGTGGTCAAACAATCATTAAAGGTATGGGTGAGCTTCATTTGGAAATACTTGTCGATAGAATGAAAAGAGAGTTTAAAGTTGAAGCTAATGTAGGCGCACCTCAAGTAGCTTACAGAGAAACTATTTCTGCTCCTTATGACGTTGATTATACTCATAAAAAACAGTCAGGTGGTGCAGGTCAATTTGCAAGAGTAAAAATTACTTTTGAGCCTGGGGAACCTGGTAGCGGATATGAGTTTATAAATAAAATAAAAGGTGGAAACATTCCTACAGAATTAATACCTGGTGTTGAGAAAGGATTGATTGCTCAACAACAAACGGGGGTTATGGCAGGTTTCCCTTGTATAGATTTTAAGGCAACGTTAACTGATGGCGCCTATCATGATGTTGAC
>CACJNL010000011.1 GCA_902594815.1 uncultured Alphaproteobacteria bacterium
GCAGCTTTGGCAGGTATTGTTAATTCTTCTAGATCAATATCAGCACAACCTTCTGATGATTTCAGTTTCGTTTTTGCAGTTTTAACCGCAGTAATTGTAGGAGGAACTTCTATTATGGGAGGCAAGGGTGCAATTTGGCGTACTGTTGCTGCGGCTTTCTTTTTAGCTTTTATGAATAATGGCTTTAACCTTTTACAAGTTGATCCATTATGGCAAAGAATAATTTTAGGATTAGTAATTGTAATTGCTGTTGCACTAGACTCTTGGTCACAGAGAAAAAATGTTTAACTTTATTAAATGTATGTATAAATATTAGTTATGATAAGAATAGGGGTTGATGTTGGAGGAACAAATACTGATGCAGTAGTAATGCAATCAGAAAAATTTTTAGGTGGTGCTAAAAGCCCCACAACTAAAGATATTTTATCAGGTGTAGAAAATGCTATTAATGCAGCTCTCAATGAAGCTAAAACTGAGTCTAAAGATGTTAAAGCGCTAATCATAGGCACAACCCATTTTGTAAATGCTATTGTTCAAAGAAATAAATTGGCAAAAACTGGATTAATTAGAATTTGTTTACCATCCGGTGGATCTATTTTACCTTTTGCAGATTGGCCAAAAGAATTAGTTGAGTCTATGAATGGAAACTTTCAGCTAGTTAAAGGTGGCTTTGAAATGGACGGAAGTGAGATTTCAAAATTAGATAAAAAAGAAATTATTAATGCATTAGATGAATTAAAAAAATTAGGTTGTGATCAAATTGCTATCAGCTCAGTTTTTGCAACAGTCAGAGGTGACATGGAGCAAGAAGCATTTGATATCATAAAAGAAAACTCACCAAACACAAACATTTCTCTAAGTAAAAATATTGGAGGAATGGGACTATTAGAGAGAGAAAATGCTGCATTAATAAACGCAACTTTAAAACCACTTGCAAAAGAAGTTGTAGAATCATTTGAAGAACTTCGTAAGAAAATGCAATTTAATTGTTCAATGTTTTTTACAAGAAATGATGGCACTTTAATTCAGTCTTCTGAGGTAATTGAATTGCCTGTTCTGACTTTTGCTTGTGGTCCTACTAACTCAATGAGAGGTGCAGCTTTTTTATCTAAAGAAAAAAATGCACTTGTTGTAGATGTAGGAGGCACTACTACTGATGTAGGAGAAGTAAAAGATGGATTTCCCAGACAAGCAGGTACCTCTGTTACAGTAGCAGATGTAAGAACAAATTTTTCTATGCCAGATGTAATAAGCTTTGGGTTAGGAGGAGGATCTATCATTGATATTGAAAAACCTTCAGTAGGTCCTCAATCAGTTGGGCATGAATTAACTAATAAAGCTAAAGTATTTGGAGGTGATGTACTGACAGCTAGTGATGTAGCAGTTTCTTATGGAAGATGTACAATAGGTACAACACAAGCTCCTGAAATAAATAATAAAAAAGATATAATTCATCTAATGGATCAAATGGTTGAAGACAAAGTTGCAAGAGCAAGAACATCAAGTGAAAAAATACCTGTTATTGCCGTAGGGGGAGGAAGTGTTATGCTTGATAATAAAATCGATGGTTTGAATGTTATAAAACCACCCCACAATGATTTAGCAAATGCAGTAGGAGCGGCTATAGCTCAGGTTAGTGGACAAGTATCAAAAGTTATATTGATTGATGATAAATTAGATAGGGAAAGTGCTATAAAGCAGGTTACAGATGAAGCAACAAAACTTGCTGTAGATAGAAATGCTGATCCAAATACAATTAATGTGTTGGCAGTATCAGATATGCCCTTATCTTATTTGCCAGGAAATAATTTATTAATCAATGTTACTGTAGTAGGTGATCTTAAAATGGAGAATAAATAATCTTATGCAAAAAATTATTTCAGTTGATAAAGATAATTTGGAAGCTATTGCAATAGGTGGAGCTGTTCTTGGTTCAGGAGGGGGAGGTGACCCTTATGTGGGGAGGTTAATGACTAATCAAATTCTTGAAAAAGCTGAACCAGTTAAGGTGATTGAAGTTGAATCACTTAATGATGATGAATTAATCCTACCAATCGCGATGATGGGTGCACCAACAGTAATGATGGAAAAATTTCCATCGGGCAATGAGTTCACTCAACTTGTTTCAATGATGGAAAAATTGATGCAAAAAAAAGTATCTGCCATTTTGTGTATTGAAGCTGGAGGATTAAATTCTACCATTCCTTTTGTTGCTGCAGCTAAATTAGGTTTACCAATAGTTGATGGTGATGCAATGGGAAGAGCATTTCCAGAATTACAAATGGTCTCATTCACATTAGGAGGGATTACAGCTACACCAATGGCAATGATTGATGACAAAGGTAATGGTGCCACATTTGATACAATTAGTAATCAATGGACTGAAAAGCTTGCCAGAGCATTAACAATTCAAATGGGTGGTTCTGCAATGGTGAGTTTGTATCCAGTAACCGCTAAAGATTGTAAAAAATATTTAATTAAAAACAGTTTATCTTTGATCCATTATATTGGAAATGTAGTTAAGGAACATTCATTTAATGCGTATCAAATTCTAGCAAAAGAACTTCATGGCAAACATTTGTTTCAAGCTAGAGTAAGAGATGTTGAAAGAACTGCTGGTGAAGGTTTTACAAGAGGTGTTGTAAAATTAGAGGGAATAGGTGATTTTATTGGAAGAAGTGCCAAGCTTGATTTTCAAAATGAATTTTTGATTGCAATGGAGGGAGAAACAGTTTTAGCTACAACACCAGATTTGATTTGTTTATTTGATGCTAATACTGGAGAACCTGTAACAACAGAGGCAATGAAATATGGACTTGCTGTTAATGTGTTAGGTCTCCCATGTGATCCAATTTGGAGATCTAAAGAAGCAATTGATTTAGTTGGTCCTAAATATTTTAAATATGACGTTGAATATAAACCTCTTTAATATTAATCCTTAACCGTTTCCATTGAAACAAATGTAGAGGTAGAGGCTACGTTTGGTAATGAAGATATTTTTTCAGCAAGTATAGTTCTGTATTGTGAAATGTTTTTTGTCCTTACTTTAAGTAAATAATCAAAACTTCCAGCTATCATATGACATTGTTCTATACTTTCTAATTTACTAACTTCTCTATTAAAATTTTCTAGAGCGTTTGCTCGCGTGTCAGATAAAACAACTTGAACAAAAGCAATATGAGCTTTCTGAAGTTGTTCAAAATTTACTCTAGCATGGTAGCCAAGTATATATTTTTTATCTTCAAGTTTTTTTAAGCGTGCCTGACATGGCGATATAGATAAATTTACCTTTTTTGCTAGGTCACTAAGTTTGATACGGCCATTTTTAGCAAGAATCCTGAGAATTTCTTCATCAATTTTATCGATCATAATAATTATTCATGTAAAAATTTAATATTGAGGTATTTTATACTGAATAATAATTAATTACTAATAAAATTTTCTAAATTAAAATAATCTACAGTAAAAATTTTGGATAAAACTATTGTAAACTATTAAAAATTTATGGAACTGAAAGATATATTCAATAACAAATTTACAGATCAAGCATCTTTGACAAATGATTTTTTAGTCCCAGATGTCTCTAATTATCTTCAAATTAATGAAACAGAAATAGAAGCTAGTGCAAAAAAGATAATCAAGTCCGCTAGGAGTTACAATTCATATAATGCGTTTGAAAAATTAATGCATGAATACGATCTGTCAAGTTCTGAAGGAATTGTGTTAATGTGTTTAGCTGAAGCGCTATTAAGAATTCCTGATAACAAAACAATTAATGATTTAATTGAAGATAAGATCCCAACCGGTCAATGGAAAGAACATATAAAAAATGACAATAATATTTTTGTAAATATCTCCTCTATTGCATTTTTAATGACGGGAAAAATTTTGAAGCAGGGAGAACTGAAAGAAGCTGATATTTTCATGTCTGCTGTAAAGAACATTAGTAAACCTGTTTTACGTTCAGTAATAAAACAATCAATTAATATTTTAGCTAAACAATTTATCTTTGAAAAAGATATTAAAAGAGCATCAAAACTCTCAAAAAAACTTGAAGACTCAATATATGCTTATTCGTTTGATATGCTTGGAGAAGGTGCTAGAACTTATGAAGATGCCGATAAATATTTTGAGAATTATAAAAATGCTATTAAAGTTATAGGCGATTCATCCTCAGAAAAAAAACATAGTATTTCAATAAAATTATCCGCTTTGCATCCTCGATATGAAAGAGCTAAATTAGAATTACTTAAAAAAGAATTATTGCCAAAATTATTTGAGTTAATCGAACTTGCAAAAAAGTTTAATGTGGATGTCTGTTTTGATGCTGAGGAAGCAGATCGTCTTAATGTATCTCTCTTTTTAGTCGAAGATATTTTGAATAGTAATTTGATTGATAATACCTATTCAGGTTTTGGTATTGCTGTTCAAGCTTACCAACAACGAGCTATTTTTGTTTTAGAGTGGCTAGATAAAAAATTAATTTCACTAAATAAAAAAATGAATGTACGACTTGTAAAAGGCGCCTATTGGGATACCGAAATAAAACTTGCACAAGAAAAAGGTTTGGATAATTATCCTGTTTTTACTAAAAAGTTTATTACGGATTTATCTTATTTAAAATGTGCACATATTTTAGCAGCCTCAAATAATATATTTCCACAATTTGCAACTCATAATGCTTTTACAATAGCTTATGTGCAGCAATTATTTAAAAACAAAACACATGAGTTCCAAAAATTACATGGTATGGGAGATGAAATATATACCCATTTTAGTAACGAAGATAATTTTTCTTGTAGAGTCTATGCTCCTGTAGGAGGTTACAATGATCTATTACCATATTTAGTTAGACGTCTTTTGGAAAATGGTGCAAATACATCATTTATCCATCAGTTAAATAAAAAAAATACTGATGAAAAAACCCTACTCCAATCTCCCTTAACAAGATTACAAAATATTCATAATAATAAAATTGTTAAGCCAGAAAACATTTTTCCAGATAGAAAAAACTCAATTGGTGTTGATTTAACTGAAGAAAAAAACCTAGAATTATTTGGTAATTTACAAGATATAATTAATGTACAGCCTTCCTCTGTCGTTAATGGTGTTGATAAAAAATCTTCATTAACAGAACAAATCATATCGCCATATAATAAGAAAAAAATTCTTGGTCACGTGAACTATGCTGATAATAATATTATCAATGAAGCATTAGAAAGTCTAAATCTATATCAAAATGAATGGAAGAACAGTTCAATTGGTAAAAGAATTAATATAGTCAATAAATTTGCTAATCTACTTGAGAGTAATTATCATTTACTTGTATCCTGTTGTGTTAAAGAAGCTGGTAAAACTATACACGACTCTATTGCAGATATCAGGGAAGCAATTGATTTTTGCAGATATTATGCAGTTGAGGCTGAAAAAACTTTTGAGGAAAAAAATTTGCCAGGACCAACTGGAGAAAAAAATATCTATAAACTAAAAGCCAGAGGTTTGACTTGTGTAATCAGTCCATGGAATTTCCCCATTGCTATTTTTGTTGGACAAATGATCGCTTCATTAGTTTGTGGTAATGTTACATTTATTAAACCTGCTGAACAAACTTCTAATCTCAGTTATGTAATCTTCAAACTCCTTTTAAGCGCAGGACTTCCAAGTAATGCTGCTGCTCTTATTTTAGGTAGAGGAGAAACAATAGGTCCACAAATATTTTCTCATAAAAATTTACAAAATGTTGTTTTTACAGGATCTCTAGAAACAGCAAAGATTATACAAAAACAACTTTATGAAAGAGATGATTTAATTAATTTAATAGCTGAAACTGGCGGTTTAAATTGCCTAATTGCTGACAGTTCAGCACTTACAGAACACGTCGTAGAGGATGTAATAAATTCTGCATTTAATAGCGCAGGTCAGCGATGTTCTGCTTGTCGGATATTATGTATTGAAGAAAATGTTTATAAGAAAACATTATCTATGCTCAAAGGCGCTGTTGACACGCTATCTGTATCAAGCCCAGAAATAATTTCTACCGACATCGGACCGGTTATTGATGAAGAGGCAAAAGACAAAATTAACCATTATATAAAAAGTTTTACAAAAAATATCAATCAAAATATTTAAGTAACATTGATGGTTTTTTTGTAAATCCCACAATTGTAGAAATAAATCAAATCAGCGAGGTTAAAGAAGAAATATTTGGACCTGTGCTTCATGTTCTTTCTTTTGATTCAAAAAAAATTGTTGAGTTATGTAATCAAATCAATTCTCTTAATTACGGTTTAACAATAGGAATTCATAGTAGAATTGATAAAGTAATTAACACTGTAATTAAAAATACTAGTGTAGGTAACACGTATATAAATAGAAACATTGTTGGAGCTGTTGTAGGCTCACAACCATTTGGTGGACACAATAAATCAGGAACAGGACCTAAAGCTGGAGGTCCTGAATATCTAAAGAAATTTTGTTATGAATATAGCATATCAAATAATGTGGTTGCAATGGGAGGCAATGTAGATCTTTTATCTAACGTTTATGATTAAAGGAAACTTTGATGTTTGAATTTTATTTAATTAAACTTATCTTCAAATTCAGCCAAAACAGTCTCATAAACTTTTCTTTTAAAAGGGACAGCATTTTCTATAAGTTCTGAATGTTCTATCCACTTCCATTCACTAAATTCTGGATTTTGTGTTTCAACATTTATGTCTTCATCATTTCCAGTAAAATTAAAAATAAACCATTTTTGAGTCTGACCAATATAAGTTTTTCCCCATGGAAGGTGTTTTAAGGTCTCCTCTGGAATTTCATAATTAATCCATTGTGAAGAAATTTTATGTAAATCAGCATTATTGGTCCCAATTTCTTCCATCATTTCTCGCCAAACTGCTTCTTCAGGCTTTTCATTATCATCAATGCCACCCTGAGGCATTTGCCAATAACCACTTGGGTGATCTAAACGTCTTCCAACAAGTATCTTGTTTTCAGCATTTAAAATCATCATCCCAACACATTTTCTATACTGATTTGTCATATTACTCTTCAAAAGACTCTTCGAATAAACTTAAACCTCGAATTAAGTCTAATGCTCTTCTAAGCTGATAGTCCCTTGCCAGCCTCTCTTCTTTCTCACTTAATTCAACATTGTCTTCTTCTTTATTATTAGAGTTATTATCTTCCTTATCTAAAGAGTCTTTTAAATCAGACTCAGAATATCTTTTAAAGTCAAATGACTCAAATTCACCTTGCTCTATAACAATGTCAGGAGTAATTCCTTTCCCTTGAATTGACTCACCCGAAGGAGTGTAATACCTTGCAGTTGTTAATCTTATTCCAGAAATATTATCTGAGTTAGATCTTTGAAAGGGTATAATTGTTTGAACTGATCCTTTACCAAAAGATTGTGTACCTATTACTATTGCTCGCCGGTGATCTTGTAGCGCTCCTGCAACTATTTCAGAGGCAGATGCAGAACCACCATTTATAATAACTACAATGGGTTTGCCATTAGTAAGATCTTTATTTTTTGCTCTATATCTTCTTATATCTTTTGTTTCTCTACCTCTAGTTGAAACTATTTCACCACGCTTTAAAAAAATATCCGTAATTTTCACTGCCTGATTAAGTAAGCCTCCTGGATTTGATCGCAAATCGAGAACATAACCATTTATGTCTTCATTTTCTTTTTGAATTGTATTTATAGATTTTAACAATCCTTCTTCTGTTTGCTCAGTAAAAGAAGTAATTCTTAGATACCCAATATCATTGTATACTTCGTGTTTAACAGATTGTATTTTTATAATGTCTCTTACAACAGTAACTTCGAAGGGCTCCACACCTTCCCTAGAAATTGTCAACTTTACTGCCTTGCCTTTTTCACCGCGCATTAATTCAACTGATTCATTAAGTGTTAAACCAAAGACAGGCGTATCATCAATTTGAATGATAAAATCTCCTGCTAAAATTCCTGCTTCGTATGCGGGGCTGTCTTCAATAGGAGAAATAACTTTTACGAAACCTTCTTCCATGGTTATTTCAATTCCTAACCCCCCAAATTTTCCCTGAGTATCCATTTGCATTTCTTGCCATACTTCTTCATTCATGTATCCGGAATGAGGGTCAAGACCAGTCAACATGCCATCTATTGCCTTTTCAATTAATTCTTGATCGGTTACTTCTTCGACGTACTCAGAACGAACTCTATCAAATACTTTTCCAAACAGATCAAGGTATTCATATGTTTCTTTATTTTTGGAAGCGCTAAAAGATGCAGAAGATCCAAATAGAATAGATAGAAATAATAAATTTCTTATAATAAATTTCATTTGTTTTACCTTCTAATTAGCTAGTTTATTTTTTTCAGATTCAAAGTTAATTTCCCACAATTGTTCTAAATTATAAATTTCTCGAGTTTCCTTTTTAAATAAATGAACAATAACAGAACCAGCATCAACAATCACCCAATCACATTTAGGTCTACCCTCTGGTGTTGGACTTTTAAGTCCTAATTTTTTTAATTTTTTTGATAGTTCATCAGCTGTTGCATCTGCATGTCTTGTAGAGCGGCATGTAGAAATAATAAAATAGTCCGCTACAGAAGATTTTTTTCTTAAATCAATAATTTTGATATCTTCTGTTTTTGCATCATCAAGAATGCTATAAATTGTATCTGTTAATGTTGATGAAGTACTAATCTTTAGGCCTCAATAATTCTCTTTGTTTTCTTATTTCAGTAGAGGATATTCTAATTTCTTTATTTTGAATAATAGTCCAAGCAGGTAGTTGGTTGAAATTATCAATATGAATATTTTTGTTTTTGAGTCTAAAGTTTTTATACAAATTTGATATGTAACTTTTCAATGCTTGTTGATTATACCCATATCTTCTAAATACTACAATAGGGATTTCATTAAAAATTCTATGGGCGTTTTGCCATTGATGAAAATTAATTAAATTATCAGCCCCCATAAGCCAAAAAAATTTGATATATTTATAATGGTTATTTAAATATTTGATTGTTTGATATGAAAATTGAGAGTTAATTTTTTTTTCTATTTCTTTAATTTTAATTGGTTTATTTTTTGTTAATATTTTACAATTTTTAACTCGTTCAGAGTAGCTTGCTGGTTGATTAATTTTAAGTGGGTTTTGTGGCGTAACAAGCCACCAAATTTCATCAAGTTTTAATATTTTTTTTGCTTCCAGGGATATATAAAGGTGCCCTTTATGAGGAGGGTCAAAAGAACCACCAAGTAGACCAATATTTTTCATTTAATTCCTTGATTGTCCATTTCCATGAACAATGTATTTAAAAGTTGTCAAATGTTTAGCCCCAACAGGTCCACGCACATGAAGTTTGTCTGTTGAAATACCAATCTCAGCTCCAAAGCCAAATTCTCCGCCATCAGCAAATTGTGTAGATGCATTTTTTAATATTATTGCACTATCAATGTTATTGTAAAAATCAGAAAAAGTTTTTTCATTCTCTGTAATAATTGACTCTGTATGATTAGAAGAATAATCATTTATGTGCTCTATTGCGCCCTTCACACCATCAACAATCTTCACACTTATTATCTTATCTAAATACTCTGTTGACCAATCTGTATTAGTAGCCATTTCAAACTTAGGATCGAGCGATTTAATAAAATTATCTCCTCTAATTATACATCCTGCATCATATAAAGGTTTAATTAATCCAAGAGCTTTATCTTTAATGGTGTTATCTATTAGTAGGGTCTCAGCAGCACCACATATTTCTGGTCTTCTTAATTTACTATTAAAAATAATTTTTTTAGCAATATCTAAATTAGCCTCCTTATCTACATAGATATGACAAAGACCTTCTAGATGTTTGATTACAGGTATTCTACTTTTGTCATTTATTTTTTTTATTAAATTTTTTCCACCTCTTGGAATGATAACATTTACGTAGTTATCCATCGCTAATAAACAATCAACCGCCTCTCTATCTGTTGTGGGAATCATTTGAATTATGTCATTTGGAAGTTGAGCTTCTTTAAATGACATTGTTATAATCTTAATTAATTCCTTAGATGTTTCAAAGCTATCACTGCCACCCCTTAGAATTAGAGCATTATTTGATTTTAAAGCAAGACATGATGCATCAACGGTTACATTTGGTCTAGACTCATATATTACTCCCAATACTCCTAGTGGAACTGATATTTTTGAAAACTGTAAACCATTAGGCTGTGACCATTCTTCTAAAATCTTACCTATAGGATCCTCTTGATTTTTAATTTCAGCAATACTTTTAATAATGCCTGTAATTGCGTCTTCATTAAGTTTTAATCTATTTATTAGAGGTTTTGCTAAATTATTATTAGTTGCATTTTCAATATCAATTTCGTTTGCCTTTAAAATATCCTTTGCTTTATTTTTAATATTTTCTTCAAGATATGCATAAGCTATTTTTTTCTTATCAGCATTGAGCGTTCTTAATTTTATAGATGCTTTGTTGGCTTTACTGCCGATTTCATTTATTATTTCTTTAAAATTCATGAAATTATTTTTACTAAATCATCTTTGTGAATGATTTCATCCCTTCCTTCATATCCTAAGATACTTGGAATTTCTTTGCTTTTTTTACCAATAATTTTTTTGACTTCATTTATGTCATAGGCTGAAATTCCAATAGCAATTTTTTCCTTTTTAGGAAAATATACACTTATTACATCTCCTCTACTAAATTTTCCTCCAACCTCAGTCACCCCAGCTGGCAAAAGACTTTTATTATTTTTAATAGCTTGGTTGGCACCATTATCAATCTTAATAAAACCAGATGGATGTAAATGATTTAACAACCACTGTTTACGTGATGATGATGGATTTTTATTTGCTAAAAATATGGAAGAATTTTCTTTAGTAATTGAAGATAGAGGTTGATTTTTTTCACTATCAGTAATTAAAGTGTCACAGCCATTATTCATGCATATTTTTGCAGCAGCAATTTTAGTAGTCATGCCTCCACTACCTAGTATCGAGGTTTGGGAATTAGCCATTTTTTCAATATTTTTGTTAATGACACTAATTTCATTAATCTTTTTTGCATCTTTATTTTTTTTAGGATTTTTATCATACAATCCATCAACATCACTTAGAAGTATTAATAAATCAGCATCAACCATTTGAGCAACTCTTGCAGCTAACCTGTCATTGTCCCCATATCTAATTTCTTCAGTGGCAACTGTATCGTTTTCATTAACCACTGGAATAACTTTATTGTTAAGTAGAGTGTTAATTGTCTTTCTGGCATTTAAATATCTTCTTCTTACCTCACTATCTTCAAGAGTAATTAGAACTTGAGCAATATTGATTCTGTGTTTCTTTAAATGAAGTCTCCATTGATGAGCTAATTCAATTTGACCTACAGAAGCAGCAGCTTGTTTATCTTCTAACTTTCTTAAAATCTTGTTTTTTTTGATTAAAGATGAACCAAGTGCTATGGCACCAGAACAAACAATAATTATTTTTTTATCTTTGTGATATTTTTCTAAATCTTTACAAAGTTTTTTTAACCAATTTGTATTTATCTTTTTTGTTTTTGAGTCAATGATGGATGAAGAGCCAATTTTTACAACAATTTTTTTATATTTATTTATCATCATCACTTGCACATTTTTCAAATAAATAATTAGTCAAATTTTCAATACCATTGTTATTAAAACTGGAAATCGCAAACTTTTTATTAGTACTTAATTCTGTCATTTCAGTAACAATTTTTGTTGTTTTTTCAGGATTCAAATCCTGTTTACTCAGTGCCACAACCTCTTCTTTTTGATCAAGATTTTGACCATACTTTTCTAGTTCTTTTCTTACAATAATATAATTCTCTTTCCAATTCGGATCTGAACTATCTATTAAATGAAGAAGAATTTTGCATCTCTCAATATGCGCTAAAAATTTATCTCCAAGTCCTTTACCTTCATGCGCCCCCTCTATTAATCCTGGAATATCAGCAATCACAATCTCTCTATCAAATTTTTTTATGACTCCGAGAACTGGATGAAGAGTTGTAAATGGATAATCAGCAACTTTTGGTTGCGCGTTAGATATTGTTGATAAGAAAGTTGATTTGCCAGCATTTGGTAATCCAATTACACCTACATCAGCAAATAACTTCAATGATAACCATATCCATCTTTCTTCCAAAGACTCTCCATTAGTAAATTGTCTTGGAGCTTGATTAGTTGAGGATTTAAAATGTGAATTACCAAGGCCGCCTTTACCACCTTTTAAAAAAATATACTTTTGATTATTTTCTAATAATTCTGCAAGTAAAACAGATTTATCTTCATTATGAATTTCAGTTCCAGGAGGTACTTTGATAACAACATCTTCACCATTAGACCCAGTTTTATTTTTACCCATACCATCTTGACCTTTTTTTGCTTTAAAGTGCTGTTGATATCGATAATCTATAAGTGTATTTAAATTTTGATCAGTTACAAAAACAACATCTCCACCTTTTCCACCATCACCCCCATTTGGTCCACCATACTCGATATATTTTTCTCTTCTAAAACTTACACATCCCTTTCCACCTTTACCGGATGCAACATATATCTTTGCTTGATCAAGAAATTTCATTGGAAAAAATAGAAATTAATTTTCTATTAATTATGCGGGTACTACTGATACGTATGTTCTAATACGAGTCTTTTTAAATGTAACCTTACCATCAATTGTAGCGAAAATAGTATGATCTTTTCCTATACCTACATTATCTCCAGGGTGAAATTTAGTACCTCTCTGACGTACAATAATATTCCCAGAAATAACTTTTTCACCACCAAATTTTTTTACACCTAAACGACGACCTATCGAGTCGCGACCGTTACGTGAACTACCACCTGCTTTTTTTGTAGCCATTATTTATCTTCCTTTGGTGTTGTAGTTTTTTTCTTAACTGTTTTCTTAACAGTTGTTTTCTTTGTTACTGCTTTCTTAGGTGCAGCTTTTTTCTTAGGTGCAGCTTTTTTTGTAGGTTCAGCAGTTTCTGCTTCTTTTTTAGTAGTAGCAGATTTTTTTCCACCAAGAGAGATAGACTCAATTTTTAAGACAGTTAAGTATTGTCTATGACCTTGAGTTGATCGATAATTTTGTCTTTTTCTTTTTTTAAAAACAATAATTTTTTTATCTCTAATTTGATCTAAAATTTTAGCCTCAACAACAGCTCCATCAACTAAAGGAGCACCTATTGTATTTTGGGCATTTTCTGAAACGGCAAGGACATCTTTGAAGGAAACATTATCACCCTTCTTACCTTCAAGTTTTTCAACTTTAAGTATTTGGCCAGCCTTTACAGAATATTGCTTACCACCTGTTTTAAATACTGCTAACATAAGATCTTTCAATGAAAGGGCGTTTATAGCGAAGGTATATAATAGTCAAATGAAAATACTCGGATTCTAGCATTTTTTGCCTAAAATTAGCTAAAAATTGTCCTTTTTCTCTCTTAGATATCTAAATAATTCTAAATTTGAAAAGTTGTTATCCTTTTTAAATTTGAAGCTCATTGCACAATTTGGATTCAGGAAAGGATTTACTTTTTTTTCATCACCTAGAATAAAGGGAATTGTTCTATTATTTGTTTCTAGATCCTGTAGAATTTGCTTTTTAACTTTTTCTAAATCGATATTTTCTCTGAAAATATCTTCCAAGAACATTAAATTATTTAAAGTATATTCATGACCACAATAAACTTTCATGTCATCTGATAAATTTAGAATTTTGTTTAGTGAGTCATGCATTTGATCAAGTGTTCCTTCAAAGACACGCCCACAACCTAAACGAAAAAGCACATCACCTACAAATAATAATTTATTTTTGAAATCGCAAAGCACAATATGATCAAGAGTATGCCCTGGTGAAGACAAAATATCGAATTCATTTATTGGTGTTGCGACTTTGTTGTTATTTGAAATATTGTTAATTTTAAGAGAAGACAATTCTGAGGGAGAATAAATTTGTGCATGAGGAAATTTTTTCATCAAGCCTAAGACTCCCGAAGTATGGTCGCTATGATGATGGGTAATAAAAATACTATCAAGCTTAAGTTTTTTTGACTCTAAAACATTAATAATTTTCTCATCATCTGCAGGATCTATTACAATGGCTAGGGAATTATCATGATGTAATAAATAAGTATAATTATCTTTAAGCTGATTGATAATTTCTATTTTTATATCAATCATTAATTAACAATGGCTGAGTTTTTAACGAAAATTTTATTGGATGATTTAATCTTTATTGGCTCAAAATCTTTATAACTAAGAAGAAAGATCGCCTCACTCGTTATTATATTAGCTGAGAGTAATGAGCCATTAATTGGAAATTGCTTTCCTTTACTTGTAAGACCAATACTGTTTTCAATAACAATATTCATTTCATTACATAGATTTTGAAAGTCTTTTAGAGTAAAAAAATGAATATTAGGAGTATCATACCATGAGTAAGGAAGACCTTCCGTAATTGGCATTCTGCCTTTTAAAAGTAATTGTAATCTAATTTTCCAATGACCAAAGTTTGGGAATGACACAATAGCTTTAGATCCAACTCTTAATAATTCGCTAAGAATTTTTTTTGGCTCAACCATAGCTTGAAGTGTTTGACTGAGTATCACGTAATCAAAACTTTGATTTGAGTATTGTGAAAGATCTTTTTCTGCATCTCCGTGGGTAACGCTTAAGCCTTTTGCAATTGCGTTTAGAGCTAACTCTTGATTTTTTTCAATTCCATGTACTTTGGCACTGAGATTTTTTTCAAGCTGTTGAATCAGATCACCCTCTCCACAACCTATATCTAAAACACGTGAATTATCTCTTATTAAAGACTCTATTAGATTCCAGTCTTTTCTTATGCTCTGAATTTTATTCATGCTCATTTCCATAATTGCTCTCAAGAAAACCTTTGATCGCAACATCAAGATCAGGTTCGTCTAATAAGAAACTATCATGTCCTTTATCTGTTTCTATTTCTAAAAAACTTACATTTTTTGATAAACTATTTAAAATCTCAACTATTTCTCTGTTTTCTCTAGTAGGAAATAACCAATCTGATGTAAAAGATATGACAAGATATTTAAGATGTTCATTAGGGTTATGAATAAATTCGAGTGTCTTTTTAAAACTTTCAGAATGATCAAAATAATCCATAGCTCTTGTTAAATACAAATATGAATTTGCATCAAATCTCTCTACAAATGATCTGCCCTGATATCGTAAGTAGCTTTCTATTTGAAAATCGGCATCAAAACCAAATGAGATAATATCTCTTGATTGAAGTTTTCTTCCAAACTTTCTATGCATTGCATCATCAGATAAGTAAGTAATATGTGCTATCATTCTAGCTACGGCTAAACCTCTCTCAGGAATTGAATTATTTGATGCATAATTTCCTTTATGCCAATTCAGGTCATTCATTATGGCTTGTCTCCCCACTTCATGAAAAGCAATATTTTGTGCAGAGTGCTTAAGAGCACCAGCAATATGAATAACTGATTTTATCTTATCAGGAAAATCAATTGACCATTGTAATGCTTGCATTGCCCCCATTGATCCTCCAACCACACTACATAATTGATTAATTTGTAATGCATCCATCAATTTTGACTGAGCATTAACCATATCCTTTATAGTCACAGATGGAAAATCTGCTCCATAAATATCTTGCCCAGATTCATTTTTTTCTTTTGGGCCTGTAGAACCTGCACAACCGCCAAGCACATTTGAACAAATCACAAAAAACTTATTTGTATCAATAGGTTTATCTGGTCCAACCATTCTTGCCCACCAACCATCTTTTCCAGTTATCGGGTTATGTCCTGTAACATATTGATCTCCTGTTAAGGCATGACAAATTAATATTGCATTTGTTTTATTTTCATTGAGCGAGCCAAATGTATTAAAAGCTAAATTAAAATTTTTTAAAACTTCACCGGATGCAAGCTTTAAATTTGCATTTTTAAAAATGGCAAAGCGACATTTTAAATTATTATCATCTATTAATTCAATATTACTCATAAATTTTATAACCAAAATGAAGTATTGCTTTAGGGGAGAGTATCACGCTTTAGCTGTTTCGATACACACCCGCAAGCTGTTTCAAATCGGTGTATAGGGCTATTTAATTTATATGCTTTTTTTGTCAATATTTGTTCATTTTGGTCAATATATTGCTGTTTATTTTGATTTATTCTAATATTGTTTGTAAAGACACACACATATTATGGATAATAAAAAATTAGATGTACTCAGGAGCAATGTTAATGATCTTGATGATAAAATACTGGATTTACTCAGAGAAAGAGCTGAAATAGTAACTGAAATTGGTAAACAAAAAAAATCTACATCTAAAATTGTTGATTATGATAGAGAGCAAAAAGTTCTAGATAGAATACTTCAACATACAAAAGCAAAATATTCAAAAGACTCCATCATTAGGATTTGGAGAGAAATTTTTCAGGCATCCACAAAATTACAAGAAATTGACAGACCAACTATAGACACAAAAAGATCAATTAATTTAATAAACATTTATAAGGGTGGTAAATCTTCTCTTAAGGGTAAAGATAATATTATTAAATTATCTTCTAATGAAAATTCGTATGGTCCATCACCAAAGGTATTAGAAAAAACAAATATTAAAGAGGCGCTCTCAAACGCTCATCGTTATCCGAATATTGATGGAGCTCAATTAAGAGATAAATTAGCTAGTGTACATAATATCAACGCAAATCAAATTGTGCTTGGTTGTGGATCAGATGAAACACTTTTGTTTGTAGCTTTAGCTTTTTGCCAAGATGGTGATGAAATAATACATGCAGAGCATGGTTTTGAAATGTATTCCATAATAACTAAAATAGTAGGCGCAACTTCAAAGTTAATTAAAGAAGACAATAATTATAAAGTCACTGTTAACTCAATTTTAGAGCAAGTATCTCCTTCAACAAAGATAATTTATTTAGCTAACCCTAATAATCCTACTGGCACATATTTGGCTCGCTCTGAAATTAATGAAATATTAAATAAATTGCCTAAAAATATTATAATGGTTTTAGATGGAGCGTATGCAGAATATGTGACCAAAGACGATTATGACAATGGTTTTTCTTTAGTAGATCAGTTTGAAAATATAATGTTAACTCGGACTTTCTCAAAAGCTTATGGGCTTGCTGGATTACGATTAGGTTGGTGTTATACGAGCAAAAAGGTAGCTACAATTTTAAATAAAGTTAAAGGCCCCTTTAATACTCAAAGTTTATCACAAGAAATGGCTATTATTGCGCTGGAAGATAAGGAGTATTTAAATCAAATCGTTAAGAATAACCAAGAGGTTAAAGATTGGTTTGAAAATGAACTTAAAAAAATCAATATCAAAACTAATCCATCTGAAGGTAATTTTACTTTTGTTGAAATGACTGAAGGAGAAGTAAAAAATATATCTGCGCATCTTGCTAATAAGGGAATTATTGTTCGAGAATTAGACAGTTATGGATTACCTAATTGCCTTCGAATTACTATCGGAACAAAAGAAGAAATGGAAGCAACCATTCATGCTCTCAAACTAATTTAATTATGACAACAAAATTTAATTCAGTTTTAATAATTGGTATGGGGCTAATAGGCTCATCAATATCAAGAGCTTTGACTGAATATCAAGTTGCTAATAATGTTTATGGTTTAGATGCAAATGATAAGGTGATTAAAAAATGCCAAGACTTAAATATATTAGTTCAAGGAGAAACTGATTTATCTAATTTTGATCTTCAGTTTGATTTAGTTATAATCTGTACACCTGTAAGCACTTATGAAAAAATCTTTATTGAGTTAAATAAATTTATATCAAAACCTACTCTTGTAACCGATGTAGGCTCAACGAAAATGAGTACAATAAGTGATTTTAATAAAATAAATCCTGACCAAAATATCTCTTTTGTACCCTCGCACCCCATTGCTGGTCTTGAAAAGAGTGGTCCAGAATTTGGTTTTAGTAAATTGTTTGAAAATCGATATTGTATACTTACTCCATTTCAACACGATGACAAAGCTTTAGAGTCAATTAGTGATATGTGGAAATCAATAGGCATGACAATTGAAATCATGGATGCTGAACGCCACGATAGAGTTCTTGCTATGACATCGCATATCCCCCAACTAATTGCTTATTCTGTTGTTGGAACTGCAACTGAACTAGAGTCACATATGCGCGATGAAGTAATCAAGTACTCGGCAGCAGGATTTAGAGATTTTACAAGATTAGCTGGCAGTGATCCAATTATGTGGCGGGATGTATACCAAAAAAACAAAAATGCTGTTCTTGAGATGTTGGGTAGATTTAGTGAAGATTTATCAACATATCAAAAGGCAATAAGAAATGGTGATTTAGAATTTTTAGAAAATAAATTTAATCAGTCTAAAAAAATTCGTAAAGAAATTGAAGATATTGGTCAAGCGGGCAGTTTTGATCCTACAGAAAAAAAGAACTAGCTAAGCAATTTGTTTGTTGCTGACTCTATAGAATTTTCAACTTGTTTAAGAGCTTCTTTTTTATCTAACCCTACTTCTATATCAGGCAAAAACTCAATGATGATATGTCCTTTTTTAATTATTTTGATACCTTTTTGCCAAAATAATCCTGAGTTTAATGCAACAGGTTTTAACTTTCGTTTAGCCGCATTATAAATTCCAACAAAACCAGACTTGTAATCAGCTTTTTCACCAGGTTTCTTTCTTGTACCTTCAGGAAAGATAATGATTGTAGAGCCTTCATCTAATTTTTTTTTAACATCTGATATCATTTTTCGCATTGCTTTGGCTTGTCCTGCTCTATCAATGGAAACCATGTTGCTTTTTAATAAATACTGTCCAAAAATTGGAATATAGAAAAGTTGTTTTTTATGAATAAAAAAACTACTTTCTAAATAATAATAAAGCGCAAAAGTCTCAAAAGCAGACTGATGTTTAGACACGATAATAAGGGGTTCCTTAGTTAAGTCATCAAGTCCTCTAACTTCATGAGTAACCCCACAAATATATTTCAATAAAATAAATATACCTTTTATCCATGCTTTAGCAGGAAAACGAATAAATTTGCTAGGTAAAACAATAAAGGGAATGCTTAAAAAACCCATTAAGATTGTCCACAGAGCCAAAGCACTATAAAAAATAATAGTAAGTAATAACATACAATAAATTTTGTTTTATATACTAACCTCTCTACTCTATATATAGCTTATGTTCATACAGTGTTCAGATTGTGATTATAAATATATTGTAAATTCTGCGGATTTAAAACCAGATGGAAGAATGGTTGAGTGCGCTAATTGTAATCATCGATGGTATCAAGAGCCACTTAAATCTGATGAACTTTTATCGTCCTCTGTACCTCATGTCCCTCAAGAAGATCAACCTAGTAAAGTAAAAAATAACTTAGAGGAGAATGACTTAAATGTTACTGAAGAGATTAAAAATTTACCAAGCACTGTAGTTAGAGAGAAAAAAGTAAGTGTGATTAACACCTTTTTAGTCATCTTTATGTTAGTATTTTTATTTTTTCTATTTTGGGCTTTTCGTTCATATGGAACAAATATTTTTGTTTTACTGATTTTCTATATTAACGAATTTTTTTTTAATTTAAGATTAATCATCGATGATTTGGCTAAAATTATTTATCAAATTTTAAATTAATCTAACCATTCAGGAATAATATCTTGATTAATAAATTCCTTCGAAGTTAATGGCTCATAAATTTTTTGAAAAATATGATTATTAACTAAAATTTCTATTGGCAAACCTCTTGAGTTGTAATTTGATGCCATCACTTTTCCATACGCTCCAGTATCTTTAATAATCAACAAGTTTCCAACTTTTTGTTTTGGTAGTATGATATTTGTTTCTAAAATATCTGAGCTTTCACAAATAGGTCCTGCAACGGAGTAGGTAACTAATTCACTATTACTTTTGTCTACCACTTCAATGTCATGATGAGCTTGGTATAAAGCTGGTCGTATCAATGAATGCATTCCTGCATCTGTTATTAAAAAATTTATACCTCCATTATTTTTTATAGTCATTACAGAAGTTATTAAAATTCCTGCATTTGCAACAAGGTATCTTCCAGGTTCAAAAGATAATTGATATGGCACATTCTCAAAACACTTATCTAATTCATCATTAACAAGCTCTAAATCTAAAGCATTATCTTGATCTTGATACGTTACTCCAAGGCCTCCACCCAAATCAACATGTTTGATAGAATAACCTTTGTCCAAAAAAAGCTGTGCATTTGTTTTCATTTTCATAAAAATTTCAGCAAAAACTTTTGTGTTAAATATTTGACTGCCTACATGGCAACTAACACCTATTAGACTAATATTTTTTGCATTTTCTAAAGATTGGAACATGTCCTGCAATTTATCAGTATCTATTCCAAACTTATCTGTTTTTTTCCCAGTGGAAATTTTATCAATTGTCTGACCATCAATATTTGGATTAAGTCTAATACCTATGTCTACGCATTTATTATGCTCTTGCGCTACATTATTTATTCTTTGAATTTCATCAATAGACTCCACATTGATTAGACGTATATTATTGCTGATTGCAAAACTTATGTCCTCTTTAGATTTTCCAATTCCCTCAAAAATAATTTTCTTAGGGTTGATGCCAGCCGTTATGGCTCTTTCTAATTCACCAACCGAAACAACATCAGCTCCTGCACCTAATTTAGACATTAACTTAATGATTGCTTGATTAGAGTTAGCTTTGACCGCATAGAAAATTTCAGCATTTAGAGCATTCTTTAATATATTATATTTTTCTTCAATTTTTTTTTGAGAATATACATACATTGGTGTTGCGTGAGATGATGCAATATCTTCTATGGCAACTCCCTCCACAAAGGGTTTATTATTTTGATAGTTAATCATTTTACTCTGTTTGAATAATAACTGATTGCTGACGTTCTTTCTCAGCCTCAAACCTTTCCATACATGCTTCATCACATGGATAGCTAATTACAGATTTATCCAATTTATCTTCAGGCAAACTTAAAGGACCCACCTTACCACAACTAATTAGAAAAAGTGAGAATACTAAAATATATAGATAATTTTTCATTAGAGATATTTTTTTATAGCATATTTGATTGTTTGTTTAACACTTTGTGGAGATGTACCTCCAAAACTTCTTTTATTTTTAACACTTTCTTCAATTGAAAAAGTATTTTTTGCGTCATTGCTTATTTTTTTATTAAACTTCTGTAACTCTTCTAAGCTTAACTGATCTAAATTTTTATTTTTTTTATTAGCATAAGCAACTATTTTTCCAGTCAAATGGTATGCTTCTCTGAAAGAAAAATTCAGGTGTTGAACAAGCCAATTAGCAAAATCTGTTGCGGTTGCATTGGAATTTTTTACAGCTTCTTTCATTACATAAGTATTGAAGGTCATATTTGACCACATTTCAGTCATCACCTCTAAAGCTAGAGAAACATTATCAAATGAAGAAAAAATAATTTTTTTATCATCTTGCAAATCTTTACTGTAGGCTAAAGGCAGTCCCTTAAGAATTATTAACAAAGCATTCAAGTTACTTATTACGTTTCCAGAATTACCTCTTACTAACTCAGCACCGTCTGGGTTTTTTTTCTGCGGCATGATCGAACTACCCGTGGCTAATTCATCAGGTAATTTTACAAAGTTAAATTGTTGATTAGCCCAAAGAATAACTTCATCAGCCATTCTTGATAGGTGAATACTTATTAGAGATAAAACAAATAAAAACTCAATAGCAAAATCTCTGTCAGAAACACTGTCGAGTGCGTTAACCGTTGGTTTATTAAATTTTAATAAACTCGAAGTATAATTTCTATCAATAGGAAATGACGTTCCTGCTAAAGCACCTGAGCCAAGAGGATTTTCGTTTAATATTTCATTACAATTCTTTAACCTTTTTCTATCTCGGCCTATCATCTCAACATAAGCAAGAGAATAATGTGCTAATGAAATAGGCTGAGCAACTTGTAAGTGTGTGTAGCCAGGTAAGATTGTGTCAGTATGTTTTTTGGCAATATTAATTAAAACCTTTTGTAATTTCTGAAGCATTTTATCTAGATCAGCACTATTATTTCTTATCCAAAGTTTGAAATCAGTCACCACTTGATCATTTCTTGATCGAGCAGTATGTAATTTGCCGGCCGTTGCTCCAATATGCTGAAAAAGCATAGACTCAACATTCATATGAATATCTTCCAACTCTTTTTTGAATTTTACTTTACCTTTTTGAATATTATTTAATATTACTTTAAGTCCATTAACTATTTTTATTTCATCTTTTTTGGAGATAATTTTTTGTCTACCCAGCATTTTAGCATGTGCTATTGAGCCCTCAATATCTTCTTTGTACATTCTTTGATCTACATCAATTGAGCTATTAATAGCTTCAAGTAATTTAGAAGGACCTTTGTTTAAGTGGGTATTTCTGGATGGGTTTTTTTTCATCGCGTGGGCTATAAAGCTATTTACAATAATTTTCATCCAAATACGTGATTTTTTTATATTTCTTTTAGTGAGATTTATTAAATTATCTATATAAACTCTACAAAAATGAAAATTTCAAAAGTTGTAGTTATTGGCTCTGGAACGATGGGAAGCGGTATTGCGGCACAAGTTGCAAATGCGGGAATCAATGTTCAATTACTGGATTTGACTAAAGAGATTGCTAGCAATGCTTGCGAACGAATAAAAAAATCTAGACCACCTCTATTAATGGAAGAAAATAATATAAATTTGATTACTCCTGGAAGTATTGAGAATGACCTAGAGTCTTTAAAAGAAGCTGATTGGGTTGTTGAGGCTGTTGTTGAAAGAATAGATATAAAAAAAACTCTCTACTCACAAATTGATTCTTTGCGTAAACCAGGTGCTTTTATTTCATCAAATACATCTTCAATTCCTCTCAGTGTTTTAACTGAAGATATGTCTAAAGAGATGAAAGAAGTTTTTTGTATCACTCATTTCTTTAATCCTGTTCGATATATGAAGTTGCTCGAACTGGTGATTGGAAAAGAAAACAATAAAGAAAAAATAAATGATTTAGTGGCATTTGGTGATAAAGTATTAGGCAAAACAGTTGTTGTTTGTAACGATTCACCAGGATTTTTAGGTAACCGTGTAGGAGTCTACGCGATGCAAGTCGCAATGACAGAAGCCTTTAATCTAGGATTAAGTGTTGAAGAAGCGGACGCTGTCTTTGGTAGACCTCTTGGAATTCCCAAAACAGGAATATTTGGCTTGTATGATTTAATAGGTATTGATCTTATGGCTGATGTTTTGAAAAGTTTTATTAAAGAGCTGCCTGAGAGTGACCCCTTTCATGACGTAGGTAAGGAGCTTCCTATAATTAAGCAGCTTATTAAAGATGGATACACTGGCAGAAAAGGTAAGGGTGGTTTTTTTAGAATGAATAAATCTTTAGGTGTAAAAGTTTTAGAGTCACTTAATTATAAAAATAATACTTATAATGAGTCTAAAAAAGTTGATTTACAACTTCCAGATGTAATGGACATTGCCAAAGTTCTTAATAGACAAGATGTTTATGGAGAATACGCATGGTCAATTTTGAAAAAAACAATTTTATATGCTTCAGGTCTAGTTCCAAATGTAACTGAAAACTTTAATGACATTGATGACGCTATGAAATGTGGATTTAATTGGTCTAAAGGTCCTTTTGAAATACTTAATGAAATTGGAATTGAAAATTTTATTTCAAAGTTAAACGGCGATGATCATATTCCACCTTTTTTAAAACAACTTCAGGATCAAAATAATTCTCTATTCAATCTGTCCAATAACAATCTAGAATATTTTCATCCAACAAAATCTTATACTCCAATGTCGAGACCAGAGGGTGTAATATCTTTATCGGATATAAAGAAATCTTCAAAACCTCTTTACTCAAATTCCTCAGCTTCTATTTGGGAAATATCAGGAAAATCAAGATCTCTCTGTGTTGAGTTTCATACAAAAGCAAACGCGCTAGATGGCTTAACTAATGACTGTTTAATGAGAGCTTATGAGTTAACTAGCGAAAAGTATGATGGAATAATTATTGCTAATGATGCTATGCAATTTTCTGCAGGTGTTAATTTAAATTATTTTTATGATAAGGCTATAAATAAACAATTCAATGAGATAGATAAATTTCTTAATAATTTCCAACAGTCACTTTACCAACTACAACATGCAGAATTTCCAGTTGTGTCTTGTCCTTCAGGCTTGGCAATTGGAGGTGGCTATGAAGTTATTTCTCAAACAAGCTTTATTGCAGCACACTCTAATTCTGTACTCGGTCTAGTGGAGTCCCTAGTAGGTTTAATACCTGCAGGAGGTGGTTGCAAAGAAATGTTAAGACGCTGGGCTAATAATTCTGAAATAAAAAATGATCCAAAATTATTATCACTAAAAGTTTTTAATTTAATTGGCTATGCAACTACTGCTGACTCACCAATAAAAGCTAAGGTTCATAAATTTCTAGGGGAGCAAGATACAATTGTTATGAGTAAAGACAGATTAATAGAAGAGGCTGATAAAATAATATTTTCAATAAAACAAAATTACAAATCATTAGAAAGTGCTTCATTGGTTTTACCTGGAGCAACCGTGATGTCAGAAATGATTGATATTTTAAATGAATTAAAGGACAAAAAAATAATAGGTCAGCATGGTATCGAAGTTGGAAAAAAATTAGGCTATATGCTAAGTGGTGGCGATACAAATTCATCATCAGCTTTAACCGAGCAAAACCTATATAATCTTGAAAGA
Organism: uncultured Alphaproteobacteria bacterium; assembly: GCA_902594815.1. Classification (GTDB taxonomy): domain Bacteria; phylum Pseudomonadota; class Alphaproteobacteria; order HIMB59; genus CACPNW01. The sequence goes on from CACJNL010000011.1 coordinate 24,857, forward strand.
GAAATTTTTATTGATTTAATAAAGCAAAAACCTACACAGGATCGTATTAGACATACCCTTGATACAGGAAAACCACTGTTTAATTAATTCTTCTTTTGACTAAGGATTTTAATTATTTTTTTTAATGCTATAAACAATACCATGAATCAATTTTCAACAGACCTTAATAAGAATAAAGCAAATTATGTACCTTTAACTCCTTTAAGTTTTATTACTCGAGCTAAAGATATTTATCCTTATTATGAGTCAGTTGTTTATGGAAATAGAAGTTACACATGGTTACAAACTTATAATCGTTGTGCAAAATTTGCTAGTGCTCTAACAAAAAAAGGTATTGGCCTTGGAAGCACCGTTTCTATAATTGCCGCAAATACACCTGAACTTTTAGAGGCTCATTATTCAATTCCAATGACAGGAGGTGTAGTTAATACAATCAATACACGTCTAGACGCTCAAACAATTGCGTATATTTTAGAGCATAGTGATGCTAAATTATTAATCACTGATACACAATTTTCACCAACTATCAAAAAAGCCTTGAGTATTTATGGAAAAAAAATGCCCATTATTGATATTCATGATGATCAGGCAATTTTTAAAGAAGGTGAAGGAGAAAAAATTGGTGATTGGACTTACGAAGAATTTTTAAATACAGGCGATGATAATTTTAATTGGTCCTTTCCAGAAGATGAATGGCAAGCAATATCACTTAGCTATACTTCAGGCACAACAGGAAAACCTAAAGGAGTTGTTTATCATCATAGGGGTTCATACCTTATGTCAACAGGTAGTGTAACAGCGTGGAACATGACAAACAAACTAACTTTTCTCGCAACAGTACCCATGTTTCATTGTAATGGTTGGGGGTATCCTTGGACAGCGGCATTAGTTCATGCCAAGGTTGTATGCTGTCGATATATTGTTGCCAAAGATATTTATAATTTAATTGATAAACATAAAGTAACTCATTTTGGTGGTGCACCAATCGTATTAAATTTGATTGCAAATGCTGAAGACAAAGACAAGAAAGAAATAAAACATAAAATTAATGTCCTAACAGCAGGAGCACCTCCAACAAGCGCGATTTTAGAAAAGATGGATAACTTGGGATTTGAAGTAATGCATGTTTATGGACTAACTGAAACATATGGCCATGTATTACAATGTGCATGGAATGAAGAATGGAATAATCTTCCAAATAGTGAAAAAGCAGATTTGAATGCAAGACAAGGAGTACGGTATCCAAATCTTGAGGAAGCTATGGTTGCGGATCCTGAGACATATGTCCCAGTTCCAAAAGATGGAAAAACAATGGGTGAGATTTTAATGCGTGGAAATGTTGTAATGAAAGGATACTATAAAAATAAAGAGGCAACTGAGTCTTCAATGAGAAATGGCTGGTTCCACTCAGGTGATTTAGCAGTTGTATATCCTGATGGATATATTCAAATAAAAGATCGCTCTAAAGATATTATAATTTCTGGTGGAGAAAATATCTCATCAGTAGAAGTAGAAAATGTAATTGCTAAGCACCCAGCAGTATCATTAGTTGCAGTTGTTGCCAAGCCAGATGAAAAATGGGGTGAAACACCATGCGCCTTTGTAGAACTAGCGCCTGGAAAAAATTCCACAGAAGAGGAAATTATTCAGTTTTGTAAAGAAAATATGGCTGGATTTAAGAGGCCAAAAAATGTAATCTTTGGTGAATTACCGAAAACATCTACAGGCAAGATACAAAAATTTGAACTAAGGAAAAAAGCAAAGGAGATTTAATATGGATCCAAAAACTTATAAATTTGATACTTTAAGTTTACATGCAGGATATATGCCAAGTAAAAATGCAGGCTCAAGACAAGTACCAATTTATCAAACAACCTCTTACATGTTTGATGATGTTGATCATGCTGCAGCATTATTTAACTTGGAGAGAGGCGGTCATATATATAGCCGAATTTCAAATCCAACGGTTCAGGTCCTAGAAGAGCGTGTTGCAGCATTAGAGGGTGGAACTGCAGCCTTAGCAACAGCATCAGGCATGAGTGCAATTTTTTTAACAATTATGACCTTATGTAATGCAGGTGATCATGTGGTAGTGTCTTCTCAATTATATGGTGGAACGGTAAATTTATTTAGATTAACTCTTCCAAAATTTGGAATAAAAGCAACTTTTGTGAAGCCTAGGGATACAGAAGGTTTCAAAAAAGCGATCCAAGATAATACTAAATGTATTTATGGAGAGCTAGTTGGAAATCCTGGAAATGAATTAATGAACTTACCCGAAATATCAAACATTGCTCATGAGGCTGGTATTCCTGTTATCATTGATAGTACTTATCAAACTCCATATTTGTTTAAACCATTGGAACATGGTGCGGACTTTGTTGTTCATTCTTTAACTAAATGGATGGCAGGACATGGATCATCAATGGCTGGAATTTTAGTAGAAGGTGGTAAATTTGATTTTTTAAAAACGGATAAATTTCCCACTATGACTGAACCCTATGAAGGTTATCATGGCTTATCTTTTGCTGAAGAATTTGGTCCTGTAGCTTTTACAATGAAAGCTAGAGCTGAAGGAATGAGAGACATGGGACCTTGTTTAAGTCCTCAAAACGCTTGGAATGTTTTGCAAGGTATTGAAACTCTATCAGTCCGAATGGAAAAACATTGTTCAAATGCTCTAAAAATGGTTGAGTATTTGAGTAACCATGAGAGTGTCGCTTGGGTTTCTCATGCAAGTCTTAAAGATAATCCAGATTATGAATTAGCAAAAAAGTTATTACCTAAAGGTACTGGATCAATGATTGCTTTTGGTATTAAAGGAGGAAAAGAAGCTGGAGCTGCATTTATTGACAATGTTAAACTAGCGTCTCATCTAGCAAATGTTGGAGATACTAGAACATTAGTTATCCATCCTGCCTCTGCTACTCATTCTCAAATGGATGAAGCCACTTTAAAATTAGCAAATATGTCTCATGACATGATTAGACTTTCAGTTGGAATAGAAGATATTGAAGATATCATTAATGATTTTGAGGATGGTTTTAGAGCAGCAAAAAAACCAAAACTTGTATCAAATAAATGAAGTTTAAAGTAAATAATAAAGAGGTTTTTGCTTCAACCGGTGGAAGGCCTTTTGATAAAAAAAAACCTCTTATTATTTTTATTCATGGCAGTGGGTTAAGTCATATTACTTGGGTTTTACAAACCCGTTATTTTGCTTTTCATGGCTATAGCATTCTTGCAATTGACCTTCCTGGACATGGTTATTCTGAAGGACCTGCGCTAGAGTCTATTGAAGAACAGGGCAAATGGATATCTGATGTTATTGACTCAGTAGAAATGAAAGAAGCATCTTTAGTTGGTCATTCACAAGGATGCTTGATTGTTTTAGAATGCGCATCACAATTTCCTGAAAAAGTTAAATCAATTGGATTAATGGGTGGAGCAGGAGCAATACCAATGAATCCAGAATTATTAGATTTGGCAGAAAAAGGAGATCCAAAAGCAGTAGATCTTATGATGGATTGGGCTCATGGTCCAGCAGGGCATTTTGGAGGTCATCCAGTTCCTGGGCTTCATCATATGAATCTTGGCGGCTCAATTGTAGTGAATGGTTCTGTAAAAAATGCCCTTGGAGTAGATTTTAGAGCATGTGACAATTATAAAAATGGTTTCGAGGCAGCAAAAAAAATTAAATGTCCAGCTATCAATATACTTGGTGACAGAGATAGAATGTGTCCAGTTAAAGCTGGTAAAAAATTAGCAGAAAATATTGAAAATTCAGAAGTAGAAATAATTGAAAATTGTGGGCATATGATCTTATTGGAGGAAGCAGGTAAATCTCTAGAAATATTGAAAAAATTTATTAAAAAAAATCATCCAGTATAAACAATATAAATTTTTATTAATCAGCAGTTTTGTCAGGTCTTGTGAGTTCTTCTAATTTTTTCATTTCTTCTTCTTGTTTAAGACGTTCTTGCTCTTCACGTTTTTTTTTACGCTCTTCAGCTTTCATTTTTAACTTTAATTCTTTTTGCATTTTGCGGTCTCCCGCTTTTGATTTATGATTAAAATGAATACCCATAACAACCTCTATTTGTCTTATACTAAAAAAAAATATTTTTTTCTAGTAGGTAAATTTGGCTTAATTCCTTGAAAGCCAAATAATAATTACAAAAACTAGAACTGCAATCGCCTGAAACAATACACGAAGACGCATTAGTTTATTGCTATGATTTTTATTAAGTTTTCCATTTACAGCCATCGCAATAACACCAATCACAACTGCACCAAGTGCCCCTGCCATAAATACAACTAATACAATTTGTAATACATCCATAATAACTATATAGTGCAAATCTTCTATTGAACGAACCATGAATTGTCGCATATATTAAGGTATGTCTGAAATTCTAAATGGACCATCAATTTCCAAGCATGAAAATCCTAAAAAACTAATTTTTATGCTCCACGGATATGGAGATAATGCTGCAAATTTCATGCATCTTGCTCATCCAATTGACTTGGATGATTGGGAGGCACAGTACGTCGCTCTAAATGGACCTGGCTATATACCAGGTAATTTAATGGGCTATCAATGGTTTGATTTATACCCTAACGGTATCTATATTGCACAAGCTGGTCCAAAAGAATTTGAACAAATTCAAAAGGAAATTGATGAAGTTGTAAATAAAATTATTTACACTATGGAACAATACTGTGACTCGCTTGATTTAACACTAGCTGATTGCATATTGATGGGTTTTTCACAAGGTGGGATGATGACATTTGAAGTTGGAAATCAATTATCAGAAAAGATAGGAGGATTAATAATTCTTTCTGGCCGTATAATGAAAGAGGGCCCTATTAAAAATTCTATTTTAAAAAAAACCCCAATTTTTATTTTGCATGGTGAGCAAGATGAAGTTATTCCAATACAAAGTTACTATAAATCTATAGAATATTTAAAAGCTAATAAATGCAATTTTGAGTCACACGCAATACACTCAGATGGGCATAATATTTCTCCTGAGGCAATAAGTTTATTACAAAATTTTATAAAAAAAATACTATGATGGATTCGAATCTTCATATTATATCAATCTTATAATATGACTTGGGTAAATATAAAAAAATGAGTGTTTTTGGAAATCCAGCCCTAGTTTTAAATGCAGATTTTCGACCTCTTTCCTATTACCCACTTTCTTTATGTTCATGGCAAGATGCTGTCAAATCGGTATTTTTAAATCGTGTATCTGTTATTGAGCGATATGAACAATCAGTTAGTTCACCAACTATATCTTTTAAATTACCAAGTGTGATAGCATTAAAAGATTATGTTATGCCCCAACGCAAACCTGCTTTTACAAGATTTAATGTTTTTCTTCGTGATAATTTTACTTGCCAGTATTGTGCAAAAAAATTTCCTGCAAATGATCTTACTTTCGATCACTTGGTGCCAAGATGTTTATATGGAAAAACAACTTGGCAAAATGTAGTATCAGCATGCACAACTTGTAATTTAAAAAAGGGTCGTAAATTGTTACAGAATACCGATATGAAATTATTAAAAAAACCTATTCAACCAAACTCGATACAACTGCAAAACAATGGACGCAACTTCCCCCCAAACTATTTACATGATAGTTGGCGAGATTACTTGTATTGGGATACTGAATTAGAAAATTAGATTTTTTTTGAAATTGCGATTGCTGCTTTACAACCAATCTCAATTACTTTTGTCATAACTTTATAACCTGGTGCATTTTCTGCGTCATGTTCGAGCCCAATATCATGATGTTCTAGTTCATCTTTTTCAAATTTAGCAATTGTTTTCTTAAGCTCTTTTTCATCATCCTCCAATAAGTCTTGTTGCTCTCTATAATGCTCACCAATCACTTTTTCGACAGCGACAGTACATGCCATTGCTGCTTTTTCACCCATCAAAGCAGTGCCGGCACCAAGCGCAAAGCCAGCTATGTTCCATAGAGGTAATAACGCAGTAGGTCGAACACGTTTTTCAATAAGAAGTTCATTAAATTTTTCAATATGCTCTTGCTCTTGATCAGCCATATGTTGAATTGTTTTACCAATTTTAGAGTCTTTTCCAAATACAGCTATTTGACCATCATAAATTCTTGTTGCCCCATACTCACCTGCATGATCAACTCTAATTATTTCATCTAAAATTGTTTTATCTGTAGTCGATTTGGATTTTTTAGCAATTTTCTTTTTTGCAATTGATTTTTTTTTAGTTTTTTTCTTTTTTAAGGCCATTATTCCAGAGATATATTGTATTAATTACAAAAATCAAAAATAATAATAAACTATTTATTGTCGCGGCAGAAAGCCCAAACATACTCCAAATAATATCTTCACAATTTACTACAGCTTTAGACATAATTTGATCTTTTAAATTTGTAGTGCTATTTGTTAACTCCAAACCTCCTGAACAACCAGATGGTCCAGAAAGCAATTTATTTTCTATCCCAACATGCCATATGGAATAGAAGAGCCCATAAATAGTTAATATTTGAACCCCAAGAAAAAACCAAATTTTTGTTTGCCAACGGAGGATTATAAATACTAGAAATAGTATTATGATCGCATAATATGGTTCTCTTTGCTTCAGACACATTTTACAGGGCTCAAGATAAAAATAGTATTCAGCAATCAATGCAGATCCAATGGCAGTGATGCTCAATACACCTAAAACATAAAACCAATATTTTTTTAGCATTAAAATAACTTAATTAACATAAAACTACCTATCAGAAGAATAAAAAATAAAACTGCTAAAATGTTAAAATATTTATCAATTAAAAATTTTATTTTTTCTCCAAAAATAAAAAGAAGAATAGCTAGTAAATAAAATCTAAAACCTCTTGCTATAAAAGCAGTAAATATAAATAGAAAAATATTTAAGCTAAAGACACCGCTTGCAATTGTTATAAATTTAAAAGGGAAAGGCGTAAAACCTGCGCCTAAAACAATAAGGATACCATATTCTTTGTAATAATTTTCAAAAGAATTGAATGAATTTGATAAATGATAAAATTCTACAATTAAAATACCTATACTATTAAATAAAAAGAAACCAATTGCATAGCCTACAACGCCTCCAAGGACTGATGACAAAGTACATATGAAAGCATATGTCCAAGCTTTAGTTCTCTTAGCAATAATCATTGGGATTAGTAAAACATCTGGAGGAATAGGGAAAAATGAACTCTCAGAAAAAGATACTATACTTAATATCCATGAAGAATATTTGTGCTCAGCTTTTTTTAAAGTCCAATTATATAAAGATTTTAACAAGTTCATTTATTTGGTAGGAGTAGAGGGAATCGAACCCACACCACCGAAGTGACCGGATTTTGAATCCGGCGCGTCTACCAGTTCCGCCATACTCCCTTATTGTTTTTTACTGTATTACTTGGTTTTTATAGTTAAGTCTATGGGCTTGTTTTAAGAAAATAGATTTTTAAAAGCGTCGTAAAAGCGTTGTAAAGAAATCACAAAAGGTATTATCAACTTAGAATGGATTCATATTGATTCATATTTGATTCAGGAGTATTTTTAGGAAAGTAAAATATAATGCTAATTAGATTTTGTATAAAATTTATAGTTTGTTTATTAACTGTAAAATTTGCATTTGCAGATATTGTCGATGTAAATAATGAGCAAATTAAAGAATTATTAAAAAATAATATACCAATTGTAGACATAAGAAGAAGTTCTGAATGGGACCAAACTGGAGTTGTTCCAAAAAGTATTCTGCTAACTTTTTTTGATAAAGAAGGAAATTATAATTATGATGAATGGTATGAAAAACTACGTTTAGAAATAGATGAAGTTAAACCAATAATCTTAATTTGTAGAACTGGAAGAAGAACTGCTATAATTGCTAAAATGATGGAAATAAAAAAATTTGATAATGTTATTTATAACGCAAAAAGTGGAATAACCTCGTGGATTGATGAAAAATTAATAACCGTAAAACCACAGTACTAATTAATTGAAAAGCGTCGTATGAGCGTTTTATTTTATTATAAAAGACTAATTTTATTAGATAAGTTGAGTTTTTTAAAAATTACTCCCAGATTTTGAATCCGGCGCGTCTACCAGTTCCGCCATACTCCCTTATTATTATTCCCAGTATTTATAGTTTTTTACTCCTAAATCTAAAGTTTATATAAAATTTTTTAAGTCACAAGGAATCATAAGGGAATCATAAATTAAAAATTATTTTTTTAAAAATATGATTATAATTAAATTATGAAATTAATTTATTTTTTTATAATGATAACTTTTTTAAGTGCTGAGTTAAATGCCCAAGGATTGATTGCAGGAACATATAATTCTGATGGATCAATTACTGACAATAATGGTAAAGTCTTAAGGAAAAGTTACGCTGATAGATACCAAGAAGCTTTGGATAAGTTTAATAATGGTGAGGAAATTCAAGATTGGCCCACTGTTAAAAAAAATAAAAAAGGAAAAACATTTGGAAAAAAGGGCTTCTTTGGTGAAAAAATTCTTGAAGAAGGAGCTCCACTCTTAGCTATAGATAAAGTGAGTGGATCAAAGGATGAAATTTTAAATAATATTGCCAAACTAAATGGTTATGTGAATGAAGATATTTTGAAACTGTCTTTAGTAGCAAACTCAAGTGACCAATTTAAAATTGAAAACAATATTTCTGATGAAACATTTGAGGCATTAAATAATTCTTATCAGAAGTTAGTTGAGGCAGGTATTTTAGGAGAAAATTTATCAGACTTTGATGATTTATCTAGTTTAATTTCTAATGCTGGTATTGATCCAGAAACAGGCAATGCTATTCTAGCACCCGATGATGGTATCGTTACAGGAGGTTTAGTTAGTGATGAAGATATTCAAATTGAAGGCACAGATCCAGGAGCAAGTTTAGCTGAAATTGCTGAAAGTTTAAATCTTGACTCTTCTTTGGTTACAAGTAGAGCTATGGCAGAAACATTATCTGCAGTTGCAGAGCGTGTCTCAAATGATGTCTCCTCTACTGGAGATTCAAACATGTCTCCAGCAATTGATCCAAATACAGGCAGTGCACCGCTACCACCTGGTTCATAACTATTACCTGTATTGCAATTTGAAAAATCTAAACACTCTGCTTATAGAACTGTAGGGCAACAAATTTTATATGAAAATTATTTTAGGAATATTTTTTGGTTGTACAGTTAGCATTAATAATGCCCACACCACCGAAGTGACCGGATTTTGAATCCGGCACGTCTACCAGTTCCGCCATACTCCCATTATGTTTTTCCTACTTTTACTTAGTTTTTATAGTTAAATCTATGGGCTTATTTGAAAAACTAGTATTAAAAATTTATTAACAAAATACATTAATTATTTTAAATAATTTTAATTGACAACCAAAACGTATTGGAACACAATCTTCTTTAATATTACAGTAGTTGCAGTAACCTACTTTATCAAAACTTATGATGTTACTAAGTTGTTTAACAAAGTGTGGAGGTTAAAATGTTTGATAAAAAAAACAATAATACTTTAAATGAAGAACAAAATGCAAATGACGTTTTTAGACCTGCCAAAGGCAGTGCTAAGGTTGTTATTGGACATGGCGTTTCTATTACAGGTGAAATTAAAAAAGCAGATGAGGTACAAATTGATGGTGAAGCTGATGTAACCATGAAAACTGATAACATTGTTATTGGTAATACTGGCAACTGCAAAGGTAATATTGAAACTCATAATGCTGATATTTGGGGTAATTTTGATGGAGATCTAAAAGCTTCTGGTACACTAACAATACAAGAAGAAGGTGTTGCAACAGGCACAATTGAATATCAAAAAATGCAAATAAAACTAGGTGGTAAGCTTAGTGGAGATATTAAAATGTCTGAGAAAATTCAGTCAATTAAAACAGAAAAAAAACAAACTGATAATAATGTTTCATTACAAAGCTCAATTAGAAAAGAGTAAAACTAAATATCTATATTATGTTATAAATTTATAATATTTATCTTTTACTTCTAATATATACTTGAAAAGATACAAGTTTGTTAAATTTTCTTCGTCAAATGTAAGCAATATTTCTCACTTTTAGAAAATTAAAAGTGTCGTATGAGTCTCGCTACCTTATTTTAAAAAGATTAAAGGTCAATTTTTGTTGGTATGAGTAGAGGAAATTGAACCCACACCACCGAAGTGACCGGATTTGAATTCAGCGCGTCTACCAGTTCACCCATACTCCCATATTATTTATCCCAGTAATATTGTGTTTCTTCTCTAAAAACATTCGTATTTTTTAAAAATTGCATTTGAAAACCCTCGCAAAGCATTGCAAGGTTATTTATAAAACAATAAGCAAATTTATGATAACTAATAAATTTAATAGATTAATTAATGATAAATAATGGATCAAAACATTTATTTTTAATATCTTCTTATCCTAAAAGCGGTAATACACTTCTAAGAATTATCTTATCATCATTATTTTTTAGCAAAGATGGAAAAACAAATTTAGAAAAAATTTTAATAGATCAACTTGAAAGTATTGATAGATTGGTAATGATCAAGAGTATTAATAAAGATGATTATTTCAAATTAAATGATTTAAATATACTTTATAAATATCATCTAAAGATTAAAGAAAAATCTAATTTTTATTTTAGTGAAGATTTTTCTTTTTTTAAAACTCACCACGCACGCCTTAATGTTCAAAATCATCCTTACATTACAGATAGTTTTTTAAGAGGATTTATATATTTGATTAGAGATCCAAGAGATATTGTTGTTTCTTGGGCTAACCACGCCAATTTAAGTATAGAAAGAAGCATAGATTTAATCTTAAATCCCTCAAGATGCATAGCTTGGACAGGTAAACATCAAAAATTTCCTGAGACAATTAAACCTTTATCATTAATATCTAATTGGGAGAACCATGTTAACTCATGGACTAGTAAATCAACCGATGTACCTAATATGATCATAAAATTTGAAGATTTTATAACAAAAAAAGAATTAATAATTTTAGATATTGTAAATTTTTTTAAAAAAAATTATGGAATAGAAATTTTAAATCTTGATCTTAAAATAAAAAACATTCTTGAAACAACTAATTTTGATTATTTGAAAAAAATGGAAGAAAAATATGGTTTTGGAGAAAGGTTAAAAGGAAAATTTTTTAATAAAGGTATAAAAAACCAATGGATAAATAAACTTACTCAAGACCAATCAAAAAAAATTAAAAATAGATTTATTTCAACTATGACAAAATATGATTATTTATAATATTACGATATTAGCTAAACTAATTTATAATTTTTTTTTAAGTATGAGATTAATTGTTTTAATAATAATTTTAATAAATTTTGTGTCTTTAGGAACTTTAGCTGAAGAAATTAGAGTGCCATTTAATAAAGAAAGTGCAAGATATTGGGGTTACATTAGTGACAGAACAATGGGTGGTATCTCAAATGGGCAGGCCTTTCTTGATGAGGATAAAAATAATATCTTCGCTAGACTTACAGGTAATGTAAGCACTGAAAATAATGGTGGATTTATCCAGTTACGTTCTACATTGTCCTTTTTAGATATAAATAATCTTGAAAAAGAGCTAAGAGGTGTTCGTCTCAACACTAAAGGGAATGGCGAAACTTACCATATTTTTATTCGCACAAGTAAAACAAGATCTTACAGTGATTTTTACTATGCTACTTTCATTGCAAATGAGGAATGGAAAATAGTAGATTTACCATTTAATGAATTTAAGCATAGATTTTCTAATAGTGTTCTTGATGGAAATGATATTCAAACATTTGGTATTGTGGCTTACGGAAGAGACTTTTATTCTGATGTCTCCGTGTCAGAAATAATTTTTTATTTTTAATTTAAAAAAACCTCTCTTTGATTTTTAATCAAAGAGAGGTAAAAGTTTTTTAAGAGAACACAAAATAAAGTATTACAATAACAACCACAGCTGCTACAATCCAAGTCCATTTATTATTCATAGTTCCTCCTTAGATAGATTCTAATACTAAATAATTTTTCGAAATTAGTTATATTTTTTTGATTTTACTTGAAAAACCGTTATTATTTTGGTTCTTTGAATTTTCAATTATTAGTGTTTTTAGCTTAATTTAATATGGTAAAAAAAATTGACACATTAGTAATAGGTGCTGGTCAAGCTGGGTTGGCCGCAAGTGAACATTTGTCCAATCATAACATTGATCACCTTATATTGGAGAAAGATAGAATAGTTGAGCGTTGGCGAACTTCTCGTTGGGATTCATTAGTTGCGAATGGACCTGCTTGGCACGATAGATTTCCAACTTTAGAGTTTAGTGAATTAAACCAAGACAGTTTTGCTACGAAAAATAGAGTTGTTAAATATTTTGAGGAATTTGCAAAGAAAATTAATGCACCAGTAATAGAAAACATAAATGTTTTGCAAGTTGAAAAGTATAGTGAAAATAATTTTTTTATTAAAACTTCTGCTGGAGAATTTGAAGCCAAGAATGTAATTTGTGCTACGGGAGCATTTCAAGTACCAGTAATACCTAGTATTATTCCTAAGGACTCAAATATTTTACAGATGCATTCACAATTTTATAAAAATCCTGAACAACTTAAAAAAGGTGCTGTCTTAGTAGTTGGCTCAGGTTCATCAGGATCTCAAATAGCTGAAGAATTAAATAGGGTAAACAAAGAGGTTTACTTTTCTATTGGACCTCACGATAGACCTCCTCGAAGATACAGAGGTAAGGATAATGTTTGGTGGCTTGGTGTGTTAGGTAAGTGGGAAGCAAAGACTCCGAAACCTGGAACACAACATGTGACAATTGCAGTGAGTGGATATGATAGAGGTAAGACTATTGATTTTAGAAAATTTGCTCATAACGGCATAACGTTACTCGGCATGACAAAAAAATTTGAAAATGGAAAACTATATTTTGAAGATGATTTAAAAACAAATATAGAAAATGGAGATAAAAATTACCTTAATTTGTTAGATGAAGCTGATGAATACATAAAAAAAAATAACCTTTCTTTTCCTGTGGAACCAGAAGCAAGAGATTTTATTTCTGATCACTCGTGTATTACAAAACCATTTTTGGAATTAGATTTAGAAGAATTAGGCATTACATCAGTAATTTGGGCGACAGGTTACAAACATGATTTTAATTGGATGAAAGTTGATGTGATTGATAATGAGGGAAAGCCAATACATAAAAATGGAGTAGCAAAAACGCCAGGTATATATTTTTTAGGCTTGCCGTGGTTATCAATGAGAGGCTCTTCCTTTATTTGGGGTGTTTGGAAAGATGCAAAATATGTGGTTGAACATATTGCTAATAGATAAATAAAGGTTAGAATTTAATAACATTATGGAACATAAAAGAATTAGAAAGTTTAATACTAAGGATACCTACCCTGAACAAAATCTAGATACTGATTTATGTCAAGCTGTAGTTACAGAAGGTGGAAAAACGATTTGGCTTAGAGGTCAATGTCCACAAAATTTGGATGATGCAGTAAATTTAGATAGCGAGGATCCTGCTGAACAAACACGCAAGGTAATGCAAAATATAGAACAACTTATTAACGAAGCGGGTGGCGAGATGAAACATTTGGTAAAAATAGTTGTCTATATTACTGATATAAAAAACAGAGAAGCGGTTTATAGAGCAATCGGTGAATTCACAAAAGGCATTTATCCTGTTTCAACAGGGTTAGTTGTCTCTGCACTTGCTCGACCTGAATGGTTAGTTGAAATTGATGCGACTGCTGTAGTACCAGAATGACTTTTTCATTAGTTGCGAGATGCAAAGAAACTGGTATGCTTGGCACTGCAGTTACATCTTCTTCTCCCGCTGTAGCGGCTAGATGCTCTTACACAAGATCAAATGTAGGAGCTGTCTCAACGCAAAATGTAACTGATCCATCACTAGGAAAAAAATCTCTAGATTTTCTTGAAACAGGCTTAACATCAACACAAGTTGTTGAAAAAATAAAATCAACAAATAAGCACTTAGAATATAGACAGGTATTAATAATTGACTCAAATGGCAACACAGCAATCCACTCCGGCAATAATTCTCTTGGTATTTGGAGCGAAGCTATTGGTGATAATGTTATTTCCGCTGGCAATCTCTTAGCAAATAAAGAAGTTACAAAAGTAATAGTTTCTGCATTTGAGCAAAATAAAGGACACTTGGCTGATAGAATGTTGGCAGGATTACAAGCTGGTCTTGATGCTGGAGGTGAGGAAGGACCTATTCATTCAGCAGGAATAAAAATAAGTCATCAAGTCTCATGGCCTATAATTGATTTAAGATGTGATTGGACAGAAGAATGTCCCGTAAAGAAACTCTTTGAAATCTGGAAAGTTTATAAACCGCAAGTTCATGATTATTTACAGAGAGCAATGGATCCCGTAGACGCCCCTTCCTATGGTGTTCCAGGAGATAAATAAACAAAAATATTTATCTATAAAGATCATGAAAACAATTTATTCTGAACAACATATTTATCAAAACTCCAAATCTGAACTTGCTGGTGGACAACTTATAAAACCTTATGAGTGTCCGGAAAGGATGGAGTATATTTTACAAGAAATTAATTCAAGGAACTTAGGTGAAGTTTTAAAACCAAAAGCAACAGATTTAAAAATAGTAAAAAAAGTTCATGACCCAAAATATGTTAAATTTTTAGAACAAGCTTGGATAGAATGGCAAAAAGAGGGCTATCAAGGGGAAGCGATTCCAACAGTATGGCCTAGCAGATCAATGAATTCTCAAAAGATCCCTAATCATATAGAGGGAAAACTTGGTTATTATTGTTTGGCGAATGAAACATCTATAAGTGAAGGATCAGTAAAGGGTGCCTACGAGGCTGTGAAAGTAGTTTTAACAGCAACTGATATGCTAGAAAAGGAAAAAAGCTTATTTGCATTATGTCGTCCACCTGGTCATCATGCCTCTAGAGATCAATATGGTGGTTATTGTTTTTTCAACAACATTGCCATTGCTGCAGAAAGGTTAATTGAAAAAGGTGCAAAAAAAATATTTATTTTAGACATTGATTTTCATCATGGGAATGGGACACAGGCAATATTTTATCAACGATCAGATATTTACTTTGCGTCACTTCATGGACATCCTAAGGAAGCCTTCCCACATTTTCTTGGTTATGCTAATGAAAAAGGTAACGGGGCAGGGGAAGGTTATAATATTAACTACCCAATGAAACCTGGAACACCTTATGCTGAATGGACGAAGGCTCTTGATGATGCCATCGAAAAAATTAAATCTTATCAACCCGATGCATTATTAATTTCTTTGGGTGTTGATACATATGAAAAAGATCCCATTAGCTTCTTTAAGTTAAAAAGTGATGATTTTTATGATGTTGGAAAAAAAATAGCTTCATGTAACTTTCCAACTTTATTTGTAATGGAGGGAGGATACGCCATTAAAGAAATTGGCATTAATACGGTTAATGTATTACGAGGTTTTGAAGGTTCTTCCTATTAAGATTTTACAATCCATTTTCTAATTTATGTAATAAATTTTCTAACATCTGATCACATAAATCAATCTGAGCTTTTTCAATATATTCATTAGGTTTATGACCTTGATTCATTGATCCTGGCCCACATATTGCGGTTTCAATATTTAATTCATTACTAAAAAGACCACCCTCAGTACCAAATGAAACTTTTTCAACATTATTATTTCCTGTAAGTCCATTTAAAAAACTTATTACATCTGAATTTTTCATTGTGTTTAGCGCGGGGTATTGACTTGTTACATTAATTGCAATTTCAGTATCAGGAAATCTATCTATATGAGATTTTACAATTTTTTCTGATAAATTTTTTATATCATTTAATATTAAATTAGGATCATCACTATACAAACTTCTTATTTCAAATAATAAACATGAAGAACTTGGAACAATATTTACTGCGACTCCTCCTTCAATTTTACCAACTTGTAAAGTTGTGTAAGGCACCTCAAAATCATTATCATGAGTTGAGTTATTAATTAAATTAGTTTGTATATTTTTAATACCTTGTATGAATTCAGTAGCCAAGTAAATAGCATTTAATCCTTTTGTTGTTAAAGCTGAGTGAGCTTCTTTCCCTTTTATCAAAACTGAAGCATTAACTTTACCTTTATGGCCTGACATTACTTGCATTGATGTTGGCTCTCCGACAATGCAAAAAAGAGGATTAGTTGAGGAATTTTTTAACATTTCTATCAATGATCTCACACCTACACATCCAATTTCCTCATCATAGGAAAAAGAAAAATGCAAAGGTGTTTTTAAATTCATTAAGGATGCTTTTGAAGCTGCATGTAAAGCACATGCAACAAAACTTTTCATATCAGCAGTTCCTCTTCCATATAGTTTATTATCAATTTCAGTGAGTTCAAATGGATTAGTATTCCATTTTTGGTTTGTTACTGGAACAACATCAGTATGTCCTGATAATATTATACCTGCTTGATCAACAGGTCCGATCGTTGCAAAAAGATTAGCTTTTGTCCCTTCCTTATTTTTTATAATTGTAATTTTTGCTCCAGCATCTTTTAAAATTTTCTCACAATAGGATATAATCTCTAAATTGGAATTTGAACTAACCGTATTAAATGAAATTAGTTTTTCTAAAATTTGAATAGAATTCACTTTTTTTCTCGTTTATCATTCAATACAGTAACTCGGTGCATTTTACGTTTATTAGGCATATAATCTCCGATTGCATAGTGCATCGTGCACCTATTATCCCATATAGCTATAGTATTTTTACTCCATTTAAAGCGTATTTGAAATTCTGGTTTGTTCATAAAATTAAAAAGATAATTTAATAAATTACTTGAGTCTGTAGCATTCATACCAACAATATGATGAGTAAAACTAGGGTTGATATATATGTAATTTTTTTTTGTTATAGGATGTGTTCTTATAATTGGATGTATTGAGCTGCCAAATTTTTGATGTCCTTCATTAAGTTTATTCGCAGCTCCAACTGGTTGATTTTTAGTATAATTATTTCTAAAGGCGCCCATATCATGCACTGCTTTGAGAGATTTTAAATATTTTTTTAATTCTAAAGGTAAGGCTTCATATATTGATGATAAGCAAGTCCAAAGAGTATCGCCACCATACTGTGGAATAATTCTACTATACAAAATTGATGCAAAAGGAGGGTTAGGTCTAAATGTAAGATCAGTATGCCACTCATCTGTATCGGGGGGTCTTTTTTCATCATTTTCTAATAGAACTATTTCAGGAAATTTATCTACATGAGGATAAACTGGGTGAGGTGGTTCTATATCACCAAAACTTTTTGCGAAATTTATATGTTGAGTGGGTGAAATTTTCTGATCACGAAAAAAAATTACTTTGTTTTCAATTAAGTATTTATAAATTTCATTGCAAATATTTGGCGATAAATCCTCAAATACATTTTTGCATATAATTTCTGCACCAATGTTTGGTGTTAATTTATTAACTTGTAAATTTGTCAAACCTCTATTTATTCCCATCCACTTATGGATTTTACCTCTAAAAATTCTTCAATTCCCCATTTACCACCTTCACGACCATTACCTGATTGTTTGTAACCACCAAAAGGAGAGCCGTCAGCAAAACCAACTCCATTAATTTCAACCATCCCGGAGCGTAATTGTCTAGCTACCCGTTGTGCTTTATTGGTATCATTAGTTTGTATGTAGTTTGTCAAACCATAAGCAGTGTCATTAGAAATTTTTATTGCCTCTTCTTCATTTGAAAAAGGGATTATGGATACTACAGGACCAAATATTTCTTCTTTAGCTATTGTCATCTCATTATTGACATCTGCAAATACTGTTGGTTTTACGAAATAACCCTTTTTTAAATGAGAAGGCCTGTCAGGTCCACCCGCAACAAGTTTAGCTCCTTCTTTAATGCCTTCATTAATTAGATTTTGAATTTTATCATACTGTACTTTTGAAACTACTGGTCCGATATGTCTACCCTCTTTATTAGCAATATCTACATCTGTTTTTTCTGCAACCTCCATTGCTTCTTTTACCGCTCTTTCATAAATTGATTTTTCAACAAGAAGACGTGTTGGGGCATTACAACTTTGACCAGAATTATTAAAGACTCTTCTTACTCCTCTTTTTACAGCTTTTTCATCAGCGTCTGCAAAAACGATGTTTGCTCCTTTACCCCCAAGTTCTAAGGACACTCTCTTTATAGTATCAGCAGCATTTTTAGTGATTAATTTTCCAGCACGTGTTGAACCTGTAAAGGAAACCATATCAATATCAGGATGGCTTGATAATTGTGTTCCTACACCAGGTCCATCACCGTTTATTAGATTAAAGACACCCTTGGGAAAGCCGGCATCATGAATCATTTCAGCAAATAACATTGCAGATAAAGGTGCTATTTCAGATGGTTTTAGTATCATCGTGCAACCTGCTGCAAGAGCTGGCAATACTTTTAGAGCAATTTGATTAATTGGCCAGTTCCACGGTGTAATTAGTGCACATATGCCAATCGGTTCATACGAAATATAATTTCCTTTTTCCTCATCCAAATAATTTTCAAATTCAAAATTTTGAAATTGATTGATAAAAGTTTTAATGTGATCCTCTCCAGATTGACTTTGCTCATTTATAGACCAATCTTTTGGCGCCCCCATTTCAAG
>CACJNL010000012.1 GCA_902594815.1 uncultured Alphaproteobacteria bacterium
AAAAAAACAGACAGAGTTATTTTAAATTTATCATCTGAAAATGAAACTGTTCCAGATTTTTTAAAGTCACAAAAGAGTTTACCTATAATAATTAATTCAGAATTACAAATTCTTCCAGATTTAGGATCCAAGTTATTAAGTAAAAAATTAAAAAAAGGAGATAAAGATAAATTTGGTCTCGATATTTCAAAATCTATAAAATCGGATAAAGAATTTATTGCTGATTTTGATATTGAAATAGTTGAGATTGAAGAGTCAACTCCTTTTAAAGTAGATAAAGAATTTTTAGAAAAAAATGGCTTAAAAAATGAAGAAGAACTTAAAAATAATTTAGAAAATAATATAAAGTCTCAATATGAAAATGGTATTAAACAAATTGAAAAAAAACAATTAATGGATGTTTTAGATAAAGAACATCAATTTGATCTACCCCAAGGTATTGTTGACCAAGAGTTCAGTGATATTTGGCAAAGGATTGAGCATGCAAAAAAAGATAATAAGCTAGATGATGATGATAAAAAATTAACTGATGATAAACTTAAAAAAAGATATGAAAAAATTTCTAAAAGACGAGTTAAGCTTTCTATTCTTTTGCAATTTATTGCCAAAGAACAAAAAATTTCAGTTGATGAAAAGGAACTAACCAACGGGATGATGGCTTATGCCTCTCAATATCCTGGTCAAGAAAAGCAAATAATAGAGTATTTTAAAAAGAATCCATCAGCAATAGAAACTGTGAGAGGACCTATTTTAGAAGAAAAAGTCATAAGCTCAGTAATTTCTTCTTCAAACATTGTTAAGAAAAAGATAACCAAAAAGGAATATGAGAATTTAGAAAAAAAAACATTTGATGTGAGTAAGGATTAATTATGAAAGACGTTGAAAAAATAACTAATAATTTAATACCGATGGTAGTAGAACAATCTTCTCGTGGAGAGAGGGCTTATGATATTTATTCAAGATTGCTTAAAGAAAGAATTATTTTTTTAACTG
Organism: uncultured Alphaproteobacteria bacterium; assembly: GCA_902594815.1. Classification (GTDB taxonomy): domain Bacteria; phylum Pseudomonadota; class Alphaproteobacteria; order HIMB59; genus CACPNW01. The sequence continues at coordinate 994 of CACJNL010000012.1, forward strand.
GACCAATCGATGATAACATTGCAAGCTTGATTTGTGCTCAACTTCTTTTTCTAGAGTCAGAAAATCCAAAAAAAGAAATATCCTTTTATATAAATTCACCAGGAGGGATTGTTTGGTCTGGTCTTGCGATTTATGACACTATGCAATACATTTCATCTAAAGTTATGACTATATGCATAGGTCAAGCTGCTTCTGCTGGTTCTTTATTACTAACAGCTGGATCTGAAGGAATGAGATTTTCCTTACCTAACTCAAGAATTATGGTGCATCAGCCAAGCGGAGGTTATCAAGGGCAGGTTACAGATATAGAAATTCATACTAATGAAATAAAAAAAACTAAGGAGAGATTAAATCAAATTTATTCAAAGCACACTAAAAAGAAAATAAAGGAAATAGAATTAATTATGGAAAGGGATAAATATTTCTCTCCAGAAGAAGCAATTAAGTTTGGACTTATCGACAAGATAGTAGAAAGTAGAAAAAGTTAGTGAGCAAAAAAGAAGAAAAAGATTCATTGTTTTGTTCTTTTTGTGGGAAAAGTCAAAAAGAAGTAAAAAAGTTAATTGCAGGTCCAACAGTATTCGTTTGTGATGAATGTGTTGAGCTTTGTATGGATATTATTAAAGAAGATAATAAGAATAATAAATCTAAATTAAAGACTAACACTCCAAAGCCTTCTGAGATAAATAAATTTTTAAATGATTTTGTTATTGGTCAAAATAAGGCAAAAAAAAATCTGTCTGTAGCTGTTTACAATCATTATAAGAGATTATCAAATTCATCATATGATGATGTTGAGATCTCTAAATCTAATATTTTACTCGTAGGACCAACGGGAACTGGAAAAACTTTATTAGCACAAACTTTAGCTAAAGTTTTGGATGTTCCTTTTACAGTTGCCGATGCTACAAGCTTAACTGAAGCTGGTTATGTTGGCGAGGATGTCGAAAATATAATATTAAAGTTATTACAAGCATCTGATTATAACGTTGAAAGAGCTCAAAAAGGCATTGTTTATATTGATGAGATAGATAAGATTAGTAGAAAAAGTGATAACCCTTCTATAACGAGGGATGTGTCGGGAGAGGGCGTTCAGCAGGCACTTTTGAAAATTATGGAAGGTACGATTGCGAGTGTTCCTCCTCAGGGTGGAAGAAAACACCCTCAGCAAGAATTTTTGCATGTTGATACATCTAATATTTTGTTTATTTGTGGGGGCGCTTTTTCTGGCCTAGAGAATATTATTAATCAAAGATTAAAAGGTTCTTCGATTGGTTTTAACTCATCAATTACAGATTTTAGAGATAAGTCTGTTGGTGACTCATTGCAAAGTTTACAAAATGAAGATCTTTTAAAGTTCGGAATGATTCCTGAATTTATTGGAAGGTTACCCGTTGTGACTACATTGGAAGAGCTTGATTTAGAAATGTTAATTAGAATTATGCAGGAACCTAAAAATGCTCTGATCAAGCAATATGAAGCTTTGTTCAGAATGGATGGTGTGAACTTAGAAATAAAAAATGATGCACTTAAAGAAATTGCTAAATTAGCTATAGAACAAAAAACTGGAGCCAGGGGCTTAAGATCTATTTTGGAAACTTTATTAAATGAACTTATGTTCAAAGCTCCAGATTATAAAGATCTGGAAAAAATTATTATAAATAAAGAAGTAGTTAATCAAAACTCAGAAGCTATTATGATATATAATAATAAAATTTCAAATCAAAAAATTTTGGTTAATAAGACTTGATTTTAATAAAAAAATAATCATTTATTAAATATATATGAGTTCCTCTTCTATCCCCGTACTGCCACTTAGAGACATAGTCGTTTTTCCTGGCATGGTTGCGCCTTTATTTGTTGGCAGGAAACAATCAGTTAATGCATTAAACCATTCAATGGGCTTAGATAAAAAAATATTTCTTTTAGCTCAAAAAAATTCAGAAACTGACAATCCGAACAAATCAGATCTATACGAATGTGGAACTGTGGCAAAAGTACTTCAGTTATTAAAGTTGCCAGACGGAACTATTAAAGTTTTAGTTGAAGGAACTTCAAGAGCTCAATTAATGACTCTTAATACATCTAATGATTTTTTAAGTGCCAAAATTAAAATGGTTGATACAAAATTCAAAAATAATAACAACCTAAAAGCCCTGGTAAAAGTAGTTTTAGAACAGTTTGAAGATTACGCAAAAGTTAATAAAAAAATTCCATCCGAAGTTATTACCAACCTAAGTTCCATGACCGACGCATACAAAATAGCTGACTTAGTTTCCATAAATTTAACAATTAATATGGAACAAAAACAGGAACTTCTAGAAATATTTAACCTTGAAGAAAGGCTGAATAAAATTCATTTGTATTTAGTTTCTGAAATTGACTCTTTTCAAATGGAAAAAAAGATAAAAGGAAGAGTAAAACGTCAAATGGAGAAAACCCAAAAGGAATATTATCTTAATGAGCAAATGAAAGCTATACAAAAAGAGTTGGGTGATAATGATGACTCAGATGATGTTGCTGAAATTGAAAAAAAATTAGAAACAGTTAAATTATCGAAAGAAGCTAAAGAAAAATGTAAGTCTGAAATTAAAAAGTTGAAAAATATGAGCCCCATGTCGGCTGAAGCAACTGTAATAAGAAATTATCTTGATTGGATATTGTCTATACCGTGGAATGAACCATCAACAATTTCAAAAAATATTAAAAAAGCTAAATCTATTTTGGAAAACGACCATTATGGCCTTGATAAAGTTAAAGATAGAATTTTAGAATATTTGGCAGTTCAAAAAAGAACAGAAAAAATAAAAGGGCCAATTTTATGTTTAGTAGGCCCTCCGGGTGTAGGCAAAACATCTCTGGGAAAATCTATAGCTTCGGCAACTGGAAGAAACTTTGTAAGAATGTCTTTGGGAGGAGTTAGAGATGAGGCTGAGATAAGAGGGCATCGAAAGACATACATCGGCTCAATGCCTGGAAGATTTATTCAATCAATGAAAAAAGCCAAATCTTCTAACCCACTTATTTTATTAGATGAAATTGATAAACTAGGATCAGATTGGAGAGGAGATCCATCATCTGCTTTACTTGAAGTTTTAGATCCTGAACAAAACGACAAATTTAATGATCATTATCTTGAGCTCGACTATAATTTATCGGACGTAATGTTTGTGTGTACTGCCAATACTCTCAATATACCACCTGCGTTGCTTGATAGAATGGAAATTATAAGAATTCCAGGATATACCGAAAAAGAAAAGAATAAAATTGCACAAAAATATTTAATTCCAAAACAAATCAAAAATCATTTTCTTAAAAAAAGTGAACTTAAATTTTCAAATAAAGTAGTAAACCAAATTATAAGAAATTTTACTAGAGAGGCAGGAGTAAGAAATTTAGAGAAAGAAATATCTAAAGTTTGTAGAAAAGCAGTCAAATTGTTAGAAACTTCAAATAAAAAACATGTCAATCTCAATGATCAGATGTTGACAACTTTCTTAGGAATTAACAAATTCAGATCAAGTGAAATAGAAAAGAAAAACTTAATTGGCGTAACTAACGGCCTTGCCTGGACTGAGGTAGGTGGTGAAATTTTATCAATTGAAGTTATTCTTTCAATCGGCAAAGGAAGACTAACAATCACAGGAAAATTAGGTGAGGTTATGAAAGAGTCAGTTCAAGCAGCTATTTCATACGTAAAATCTCACAGTTTAAACCTTGGTATACACCCATTTGATTTTGATAAGTTTGATATTCATGTTCACGTACCTGAAGGCGCTACTCCAAAAGATGGTCCTAGTGCAGGTATAGCAATATTTAACTCTTTAGTATCGTCCCTCACATCCAATAAAGTAAGAAAAGACGTTGCAATGACTGGTGAAATTACACTTAGAGGGAGAGTTTTACCAATTGGAGGATTAAAGGAAAAAATCTATGCCGCGTCCAGAGCAGGTATTAAAAAAGTTTTAATCCCTGAAGAAAATAAAAATGAAATAGCAGAATTTGATAAAGAGATTTTAAAGACCCTTAAAATTATCCCCATAAATGAGGCGAAATCAATTCTAGAACACACTCTCATTAAACCCATTTCCCCTCTTGATTTAAGCGAATCAGATGTACTTGAGGCGCAAAAAAACAGATATTCTGATACAAATTTAAAAGAAAATATAAGGCATTAAATCATAGTTTTCTAGGTTTTTTGCTTAAAATTCCTTTGAAACTGGGAATATTTCCAAAAAATGATTGACTACAACTATAATGAAATAATATTCTCAATTTAACACCAATAAAAAGGAGTTTGATGTGAATAAAAATGACCTAATTGCATCAGTTGCCTCATCTGCTGGATTGTCTAAATCTGATGCTACGAGAGCAATTGAAAGTTTTTTAGATGCTGTAACTAATTCTCTAAAAAGGGATGAAAAAGTTAGTATTGTTGGTTTTGGAAATTTTAGTGTTAGTCATAGAAAAGCAACAACTGGAAGAAATCCAAGAACTGGTGAGTCTATACAAATACCGGCTTCTAAAAGACCAAAGTTTACCGTTGGTAAAGCACTTAAAGATGCAGTAAATAACTAAGATAATTAAAATTTGTATTGCACCGGCTGTTAAAAATATTTAACAGCCGGTTTTGTTTAGGGTGTTTAGCTCAGTTGGTAGAGCATCTCGTTTACACCGAGAGGGTCGGGAGTTCGAGTCTCTCAACACCCACCATGCGCGGGAGTAGTTCAGCTGGTTAGAACGCTGCCCTGTCACGGCAGAGGTCGCGGGTTCGAATCCCGTCTCTCGCGCCACTTTTTGTTAATTGATTTAAATATCGTAGCAAAATAGAAGCAATTTAAATTAACTCTAAAAATAGTATTTTAGCCGCAGAAATCATCGATTGTTATCCTTGAATATTTTACTAAATAGATTACTAAAACATTTTTTTGAAGAAAAAGCTTAAAGTGGAAAATTACTTATCTGAATATTTGCCAATACTTATTTTTATAATTATTGGTTTTGCTATTGCAATTGGAATGACAACATTGTCCTTTGTAGTTGGTGATCGAAAACCTGATAATGAAAAGCTCTCTGCGTATGAATGTGGATTTGAAGCATTTGATGATGCTAGAGGGAGGTTTGATGTTAGATTTTATTTGGTTGCAATTTTATTTATTATTTTTGATTTAGAAGTAGCATTTTTATTTCCATGGGCGGTTTCGTTAGGAAGTATCGGAATATTTGGATTTTGGTCAATGATGATTTTCTTATTAATTCTTACAATAGGTTTTATCTATGAATGGAAAAAAGGAGCCTTAGAATGGGAGTAGAAATAAATGAAGACAACTTTGGGGAAGAACTTAATTCTAAAGGTTTTTTAGTTGCAAATTTTGACAAGCTCTTAACTTGGGCAAGGACAGGCTCACTATGGCCAATGACGTTTGGTTTGGCATGTTGCGGAGTGGAAATGATACATACCTATATGGCAAGATACGATTTAGATCGGTATGGAGTAATTCCAAGAGGAAGTCCTCGACAGTCAGATGTTATGATTGTTGCTGGAACATTAACAAATAAGATGGCACCTGCACTTAGAAAAGTTTATGACCAAATGCCAGAACCTAGATGGGTGATATCTATGGGCTCATGTGCAAATGGAGGTGGATATTATCATTACTCCTATTCTGTTGTAAGGGGTTGCGATAGAATTGTGCCAGTAGATATATATGTGCCAGGTTGTCCGCCCACAGCTGAAGCCCTAGTTTATGGTATCTTGCAATTACAAAAAAAAATTAAAAGAAAAAATAAATTTGTAAGATAATAGATGCTTGAAGAATTAAATAAAATTAAAGAGCTAAACTTAGTTACGGATAACAAAATTTTTTATTCAGCGGTTTTTTCAAAAGAACACTTAACTAAGCTTTTTAATGAACTTAAGAATAATGAATCACTAGGCTTTAATCAGTTAATAGATATCACAGCAATTGATCATCCATCAAAAGAAAAAAGATTTGAATTAGTCTATATTTTATTAAGCATGAAACAGAATAAGAGGGTCATTTTAAAAACTCATTTAGAAGAAAATGACAACATTGATAGTTTAACTGAAATCTTTCAAGCTTCAAACTGGTACGAAAGAGAGTGTTATGACTTGTTTGGTATAAAATTTAATAACCATCCAGATTTAAGAAGAATCATGACTGATTATAATTTTGAAGGCTTTCCACTTCGCAAAGACTTTCCACTAACTGGACATACTGAAGTTAGATACGATGATGTTGAGAAAAAAGTGGTTTATGAACCTGTAAAATTAACTCAGGAATATAGAGATTTTGATTATACTTCACCGTGGGAAGGAATGACTAAAGGTATTGATGACCAAAGTGAGCAAGAGTAATTATGAAAGAAATAGAAGTAAATACAACTACAATAAACTTTGGACCTCAACATCCAGCTGCACACGGTGTTTTGAGATTAGTTGTGGAATTAGATGGTGAGGTGGTAGAAAGAGCTGAGCCGCATATAGGTTTGCTTCATAGAGGAACAGAAAAATTAATTGAATATAAGACTTATCTGCAAGCTGTTCCTTATTTTGATAGATTAGATTATGTTTCTCCAATGTGTCAAGAACATGCTTTTGCACTAGCAACTGAAAAGTTACTTGGTATCGAAGTGCCTCAAAGAGCACAATACATCAGAGTAATTTTTGCAGAAATAACAAGACTTCTAAATCATTTATTAAACATACCTGCTTATGCTGCTGATATTGGGGCTGTAACTCCTTTTTTATGGTGCTTTGAAGAAAGAGAAAAACTTCTTCAATTTCATGAAGCAGTCTCAGGAGCAAGATTTCATGCTGCATATTTTAGACCAGGCGGTGTTCATCAAGATATGCCTGAAGGAATGGAAGAAAAACTAGGTAAACATTTTGAAACATTACCTAAATTTATTGATGATCTTGAGAGCCTTTTAACACACAACAGAATTTTAAGGCAAAGGTCTGTTGATATTGGTGTAATCTCTAAGGATGAAGCAATAGAATGGGGATGTACCGGGCCTGTTTTAAGAAGTGCAGGAGTACCATGGGACTTAAGACGTTCTCAGCCTTATGATGCTTACGATAAAGTAGAGTTTGAAATCCCAGTTGGTAAAAAAGGAGATTGTTTTGACAGATATCTAGTTCGTATAGAGGAAATGAGACAAAGCATTTCAATAATTCAGCAATGTTTAAAGCAGATTAAATCAGGTGAAATTTCTGTAATTGATAATAAAATTACACCCCCTAAAAGAAGTGAAATGAAACACTCTATGGAGTCACTAATTCACCATTTCAAATTATTTACTGAAGGTTATAGAGTTCCTGAAGGGGAAACTTATAATGCTGTTGAGGCACCAAAAGGTGAGTTCGGAGTTTTTTTAGTGTCTGATGGTTCAAGTAAACCATATAGATGCAAAATAAGAGCCCCTGGTTTTGCGCATTTACAAACTCTTGATTTTTTATCACAAGGTCATTTAATGGCTGACATAGCGGCCATTCTTGGAAGTCTTGATATAGTATTTGGAGAAATTGATAGATGAAACATCCAGGGATGACAAATAAAGTTTATAATATTTCTAATGATGTTTTTAATTGGTCTGAAGATAATTTTAACAGAGCATCAGAAATCATAAAAAAATACCCTAACTCAAGGCAGCAAAGTGCAGTAATACCTTTGTTAGATCTGGCTCAAAGACAAAACTCTGGATGGTTAAGTAAGACTGCTATTGAAAAAGTCGCTGAGACTTTAAGCATGTCCTATATCCGTGTTTTAGAAGTTGCTACTTTTTATTCAATGTTTAACCTCGAACCTGTTGGAGAAAATTTTGTTCAAATTTGTAGAACAACTCCATGCTGGTTGAGAGGAAGTGATAAACTTACAAAAGTTGCTAAAGAAGTATCTAACTCAAAACTTGGAGAAACATCAACTGATAATAAATTCACTATTGTTGAAGTTGAATGTCTAGGAGCATGTTGTAATGCTCCAATGGTTCAAATCAATGATGATTACTATGAAGATCTTGATGAGGATAATTTTAGAAAAATATTAATTGATTTAAAAAATAACAAATCAATTAATAAAGGTTCACAAATTGGAAGGCAAACATCACATCCAAAAAGAGGTAATGATGCTTAAAGAAAAAGATAAGATTTTTAAAAACTTATATGGTTTTGAGGATTGGTCTTTAAAAGGGGCTATGCAAAGAGGCGTATGGTCAAATACAAAAGAAATTATCGAAAAAGGATCTGATTTTATTGTTGAAGAAATTAAAAGCAGTCAATTACGTGGAAGAGGAGGCGCAGGCTTTCCTGCAGGATTAAAATGGTCTTTCATGCCTAAAGACTCAGGTAAACCTCATTACTTAGTAGTAAACGCAGATGAGTCAGAACCAGGAACATGTAAAGATAGAGAGATCATGAGAAATGATCCTCACTTACTATTAGAAGGGTGTTTAGTTGCGGGCTTTGCTATGCACGCAAATGCTTGTTATATTTATATAAGAGGAGAATATTATAGTGAAGCTTCAAATTTACAAAAGGCGATTGATGAAGCGTATGCTAACAATCTAATTGGAAAAAATGCTTGTGGGAGTAATTGGGATTATGACATTTATTTGCATAGAGGTGCAGGAGCATATATTTGCGGGGAAGAGACCGCACTTCTTGAAAGTCTAGAGGGTAAAAAAGGACAACCAAGATTAAAACCACCATTTCCAGCTGGAGCTGGACTCTATGGATGTCCAACAACAGTTACAAATGTGGAAACAATTGCAGTTGCTCCAACTATAATTAGAAAAGGCGCTTCTTGGTTTAATTCTCTTGGAAGAGAAAATAACACAGGTACAAAAATTTTTAGTATTTCGGGTCACGTAAATAACCCTTGTAATGTTGAAGAAGAAATGGGTATCGGATTAAAAGAGTTAATCGAAACTCATGCTGGTGGTGTTATAGGTGGATGGGATAATTTATTAGCTGTAATTCCAGGTGGAGCTAGCGTACCTTTAATTCCAAAATCAATTTGCGATACTGTAAAAATGGACTTTGATAGTTTGAAGGAAGTTCAAAGCGGTCTTGGTACAGCAGCAGTAATAGTAATGAATAAATCTACAGACATTGTTGATGCAATTTGTAGACTGTCACATTTTTATAAACACGAAAGCTGTGGTCAATGTACACCATGTAGAGAAGGAACTGGATGGATGTTTAGAATGATGGAGAAAATGGTTAAAGGTGATGCCAAAGTAAATGATATTGATAAACTTTTAGATGTTACCAAGCAAATAGAAGGGCATACAATATGTGCACTAGGGGATGCTGCTGCGTGGCCTATTCAAGGTTTAATGAGACATTTTCGACCAGAAGTCGAGAGAAGAATTAAAGAATATAGAATAAGTGAGGTGGCATAATGCCAACTATTACAATTGATAATAAAAAAGTTGAGTTTGAAAATGGAATGACAGTGATGCAAGCATGTGAGCTTGCTGGAGCTGAGATACCTAGGTTTTGTTATCATGAAAAACTTTCTATAGCAGGTAATTGCAGGATGTGCCTTGTTGAAATGGAAAAAGCTCCAAAGCCTATAGCGTCTTGTGCAATGCCAGCTGGAGACGGTATGGTAATTAAAACAAACACTGACACAGTTCAAAAAGCAAGAAAAGGAGTGATGGAATTTCTTTTAATAAACCATCCCCTGGATTGTCCAATTTGTGATCAGGGTGGAGAGTGTGATCTGCAAGATCAGGCTTTGCATTATGGTTTTGATAAATCAAGATATCAAGAAAATAAGCGTGCAGTAAAAAACAAACATATGGGTCCATTAGTCAGTACTATAATGACAAGATGTATTCATTGTACAAGATGTGTAAGATTTTCAACTGAAGTTGCTGGTGTAGATGATTTGGGATTACTTGGTAGAGGCGAGAATGCTGAAATAACTACCTATTTAGAGAAAACAATTGACTCCGAATTGTCAGGTAATGTTATTGATTTGTGCCCAGTTGGAGCACTAACAAGTAAGCCTTATGCTTATAAGTCAAGGCCATGGGAGTTAACTAAAACTGAAACACATGATGTGCTAGATGGAGTGGGTTCAAGTATAAGAGTTGATACACGTGGAAAGCAAGTTTTAAGAGTTTTGCCTCGCATTAATGAAGATACAAATGAAGAATGGATCAATGATAAAACAAGATTCGCGATAGATGGTTTATCAAAACAAAGATTAGATAAAGTATATATAAAAAATGACAATAAACTAAATGTTGCTGATTGGGACACGGCTTTAAACAAAATAAAAGATGAATTAAATAAAAGAGGAAAAGAAAACGCAATTGCATTATCAGGTAAATTTACTGATGCCGAAACAATTATCGCATCAAAACTATTTTTAGATGGTTTAGGTTCGAACTTATATGATTGTAGATTTGACAATGCACAGATTATTCATAATGAAAGTGAAAGTTATAAATTTAACTCTTCAATTCAAGAAATCGAAAATGCTGACGCAATTTTACTAGTTGGCTCAAATCCTAGATGGGAAGCAAGTGTACTTAATGCAAGAATTAGAAAAGCTTACATAAATAATAATTGTAAAGTGGGAGTTATTGGTCCAGACCTTGATCTTAACTATCCTTACACAAAGATTTCTAATTCTTTAAGCGGATTAAATGACATTAAGGAAAAAAAATCAGAATTCTCAAATATTTTTCATAATTCAAAAAATCCATTAATCATTATCGGAACATCAGCTATCAATAACAGTGAGGGAGCATCTGTTTTAAAGTTATGCGCAGACATCGCAAAAAAATTACCTAATTATTCTAATACATTTAACCCACTGAATATATTAAATCAGGACATCTCAAGAGTGGGCTCATTGGAGTTAGGTTTTGTAAATAAATATTTTGATAAGAAGTTTGAAGAAAACATAAAAGAAAATATTAAAATTAATAAGCCTGTTATCTTTTTATTAGGATTAGATGAGATCGACCCAAAAAATCTAGAACAAGCATTTGTTGTATATATTGGTCACCATGGTGATTTGAACGCTCAACATGCTGATATTATATTACCGTCTCCAGCTTATACTGAAAAAACTTCTACTTTCATGAACATTGAGGGACGAGTAATACAAACATCGAGATGTCATAACCCACTTGGAGAAGCAAAAGAAGAATGGAAAATATTTAGAGTTCTTAGTGACCTTATGAATTGTGATTTACAATTTAATAACCTCAATGATGTAAGAAAATATCTAGTTGATAATAATAAAAATTTCCTTCAAATTCTAGAATGTAATAATACATCAAATTTATCTTTTGCATCACCAGAAGTAATTACTGAACATACTATTGCATATAACATTAGTAATTTTTACATGAACGACTCTATTTCTCGTTCCTCAGAAACTATGGCAAATTGCACAAATGAAATTCTCAATAAAGCAAAAGCTTCATGAATAATTTTTCATATTTAAATGATTTAATGATTCCTGGTGGAATTATTATTGCTCAAATAATGGCAGTATTGATGCCAGTTCTAATTTCAGTTGCATTTTTAGTATATGCTGAAAGAAAAGTTCTTGCCCTTATTCAGCTGCGTCGTGGCCCAAATGTGGTTGGACCCTTTGGCATCCTTCAAAGTTTTGCTGATGCTCTAAAATTATTAACTAAAGAAAATATTGTTCCAGCTAATTCTAACAAAATTGTTTTTTTATTAGCCCCTATTATTACAATGGTGCTCAGTTTAGCAGGTTGGGCAGTTATACCTTTTGCTCCAAATTGGGTGATAGCAGATATTAATGTCGGAATAATGTATCTCTTTGCTGTATCATCACTTGGTGTTTATGGAATAATTATGGCTGGATGGGCTAGCAACTCACAGTATCCTTTTCTTGGTGCATTACGGTCAGCAGCTCAAATGGTATCATATGAAGTTTCAATTGGATTTGTTATTATTACTGTATTACTTTGTGTAGGATCTCTTAACTTATCAAAAATAGTTGAAGCACAAGAAACAGTGTGGTTTGCAATTCCTCTACTTCCAATGTTTGTCGTTTTTTTCATTTCAGCTCTGGCAGAGACAAATAGATTACCTTTTGACTTACCTGAGGATGAGTCAACTCTTGTTGCGGGATTTTTTACTGAGTATTCATCTGCTTCTTTTGTATTATTTTTTCTTGGTGAGTATGCAAGCATGATCCTTATGAGTTCTATGACAGTAATATTATTTATGGGTGGCTGGTTACCACCGTTTGATATATTTCCATTAAATGCAGTACCAGGAGTAATATGGTTTGTAATTAAGATTATATTTATCTTATTTTTGTTTATATGGGTTAGAGGAACTTTTCCTAGATATAGATATGATCAATTAATGAGACTCGGCTGGAAGATTTTTTTACCACTATCATTACTATGGGTAGTTTTAACAGCAGGTTTTTTAATTGTATTTGATATGGTGCCAAACTCTATATGATAAAATATATTAAATCATTTACACTTTTTGAATTGTTGCAAGGAATGTTTTTAACTTTGAAATATATGTTCAAAGCAAAGGTAACAATAAATTATCCTCATGAAAAAGGCCCTCTAAGTCCTAGGTTCAGAGGTGAACACGCATTAAGAAGATATCCCAGCGGTGAAGAGAGATGTATTGCATGTAAATTATGTGAAGCGGTTTGTCCTGCGCAAGCTATTACTATCGAAGCTGAGCCAAGAGAGGATGGAAGTAGAAGAACTACTAGATATGACATTGATATGAGTAAATGTATTTATTGCGGGTTGTGTCAGGAGTCATGCCCTGTCGATGCAATTGTTGAGGGTCCAAATTTTGAATTTGCAACAGAAACAAGAGAAGAATTGATGTACACAAAAGAAAAACTTCTTGAAAATGGAGATAGGTGGGAACAAGAGATTGCTCAAAATATTTATTTAGATAGGAAATATCGTTAATGTATTTGTATTCAATTACATTTTATATTTTTTCACTAGTTGCTGTTTTATCAGCTTTAATGGTTATAAGTGCACGTAATCCAGTCCATTCAGTTTTGTTTTTAATTTTGAGTTTTGTCAATGCATCAGGATTGTTTGTTTTATTAGGAGCAGAATTTTTGGCAATGATTTTAGTAGTTGTTTATGTCGGGGCTGTTGCTGTACTTTTTTTATTTGTTGTAATGATGTTAGATATAAATTTTGTTAAATTAAGAGAGGGGTTCCTTCAATATTTACCTTTTGGGGCTCTGTTAGGGATTGTTCTTATTATAGAGTTAGGAATTTTATTTCTTACAAAATCGTTTTCCGAAAATTCTCTCTCACAGTTTGTCCAGTCACCTCAAATCAATGAAGTTGAAAACACTAAATTAATTGGTCAAGTTTTATATACAGATTATTTTTACTTATTTCAAATTAGTGGTTTGATTCTTTTAGTGGCAATGGTGGGATCCATAACACTTACATTAAGAGATAGGGGGCAGGTCAAAAGGCAAAACATCTCTTCTCAAAATTTTATTGATGAAAAGAATGCTATAGAAAAGAAAAAAATTAAATTGGGTGAAGGTATTTAATGATTTATCTGGAACATTATTTATTTCTTGCGGCTATAATTTTTACAATTGGTGTTCTGGGAATTTTTTTAAATAAAAAAAATGTTATAATTATTTTAATGTCTATTGAATTAATTTTATTATCGGTCAACATAAACCTAATTTCTTTTTCTGTTTTCTTGAATGATATTTCAGGTCAAATTTTTGCAATGTTAACATTAACTGTTGCTGCGGCAGAAGCTGCGATTGGATTAGCAATTCTTGTTGTGTTTTATAGAAACTTAGGATCAATCGAAGTAAATAAAATCAATAAATTAAAAGGATAAACTTTATTTATGGCCCAATTAATTGTTTTTCTTCCTTTAATAGGTTTTCTATTTTGTTTTTTCTTTGGCAAAAAATTTAACTTTAAAGTATCACAAATCCTAACAACATCGCTGCTATTCTTATCTGCAATTCTATCCTGGATTTTATTTTTCTCATATATTGGAGAAAAAGAAACTCAAATAATTCATATTTTCAACTGGTTCACATCAGGTAATTTTATTGTCGATTGGTCTATTCGATTGGACGCACTGACAACCACAATGTTTGTAGTGGTATGTAGTGTTTCAGCTTGTGTTCATCTTTACTCTATTGGATATATGAGTGATGACCCATCAAAAGAGAGATTTATGGGATATTTAAGTCTTTTCACTTTCTTTATGTTGATGTTAGTCTCTAGTAACAATTTGCTGCAAATGTTTTTTGGCTGGGAAGGAGTAGGCCTGGCTTCATATTTACTAATAGGCTTTTGGCACCATAAACCATCTGCTAACAATGCTGCAATAAAAGCTTTTATTGTTAATAGGGTAGGAGATTTTGGATATGCCTTGGGGATAGCAGGTGTTTTTTATATTTTTGGATCTATTGAGTTTAGTGTTATCTTTGACAACGTTGATAATTTTAAGGATCACACCATTCATTTTATAGGTTTAAATTTCAGCACAATTGATTTGCTTTGCTTCCTTTTATTCATTGGAGCAATGGGTAAATCTGCTCAACTTGGTTTGCATACTTGGTTACCCGATGCAATGGAGGGCCCAACACCTGTTTCAGCACTTATTCATGCAGCAACAATGGTAACAGCTGGTGTATTTTTAGTAGCTAGAATGAGCCCATTATTTGAATATGCTTTAGTTACAAATTTATTTATTACTTTTATTGGTGCCTCAACTGCTATTTTTGCAGCAAGTATTGCACTTACACAAAACGACATTAAAAGAGTTATAGCTTATTCAACGTGTAGCCAATTAGGATATATGTTTTTTGCAGCAGGTCTCGGTGCATACAACGCTTCAATTTTCCATTTGATGACCCATGGTTTTTTTAAGGCATTACTATTTTTATCAGCTGGATCAGTTATTCATGCAATGCATCATGAACAAGATATGCGTAAAATGGGTGGTTTATTCAAAAAAATTCCTTTTACCGGTTCAATGATGTGGATTGGGTCACTTGCAATTATAGGCTTCCCATATTTCTCAGGTTACTACTCAAAAGAAAGTATTTTAGAAAATGCATACTATTCAAGTTCCTCAATGGCAACCTTTGCTTATATTATTGGAATCTTAACAGCTCTTTTAACAGCCTTTTATTCATGGAGATTATTATTTATGACTTTTCATGGTGAGACAAGATCTGATTTAAAAACCTATGATCATGCTCACGAGTCACCACTTGTAATGACTATTCCTTTAATATTATTGGCTTTTGGATCAATTTTTGCAGGAATATTATTTTCAAATTTCTATATTGGAAAATTACAATATTCTTTCTGGGGAGACTCCATAATTCTGCATGACGGTAAACATTATTATTTGCCTTTTATTCAAACTTTGATAGTTAAAAGCTCAGTAGCAATTGGTGTTATGTTAGCGGCATTAATCTATTTCTACAGAAATCATTTATCTAAAAATTTAGAACATAATTTAGATCCCCTTTATTCTATTTCTTACAACAAGTGGTATGTTGATGAACTTTATCATTCAATTTTTATTAGACCATATTTCTATCTGGCTAATTTGTTTTGGAAAAAAGGGGATGAAAAAATTATCGATGGATATGGTCCTAACGGAATTTCAAAAGTAGTATCTATATCTTCGGGTTATTTAAGTCGTTTTCAGTCAGGATATTTATACCATTACGCTTTTGCGATGTTGGGTGGTTTAGTAATAATTTTAACATGGTTTATATATTATTAAATGACAGAAATGCCTTTATTATCATTAACAATTTTTTTACCTTTATTGGGCGCTTTAGTTATTCTTTTAATTAAAGAAGATGAAAACTCTGTAAACAATATCAAAAAAGTTGCTTTATGGACATCGATAGGAGTTTTTCTTTTAAGCTTATTAATATGGCTTCAGTTTGATAATAATAACGGAAGTTATCAGTTTGAAGAAAAGTTTAGATGGTTCAATGATTTTAATTTTTCTTATCACATTGGTATTGACGGCATTTCTCTATTTATGGTGATCTTGAGTACTTTTTTAACACCTCTTTGCATCTTAGCAAGTTGGGAAAGCATCAAAAAAAGAGTTAAAGAATATATGATCGCTTTTTTATTCCTTGAGACGGTAATGATTGGAATGTTCGCCTCTGTTGATATTTTGCTTTTTTATATTTTCTTTGAAGCAGTTTTAATCCCAATGTATCTCATAATTGGCATCTGGGGTGGAGAGAGAAGAATTTACGCATCTTTTAAATTCTTCTTATATACACTGTTAGGATCAGTTCTAATGTTAATAGCTATTGTTGTAATCTACAGGTTAACTGATTCAATGAGCATAGAAACGCTGCAAGGAAATTATTTTACTAAAAATATTCAGATTTATTTATGGCTAGCCTTCTTTGCTTCATTTGCTGTTAAAATTCCAATGTGGCCTTTTCATACTTGGTTACCCGATGCGCATGTGGAAGCACCTACAGCAGGCTCAGTTATATTAGCGGGTGTACTGCTAAAAATGGGAGGGTATGGTTTTATAAGATTTTCCTTAGGTATGTTACCAGAGGCTTCTTATTATTTTTCTCCTTTAATAATGACTCTTAGTATAGTTGCAGTTGTGTACACCTCACTTGTTGCTTTAGCGCAAACTGATATAAAAAAATTAATTGCATACTCATCAGTGGCGCACATGGGATTAGTTACTATTGGAATATTTCTAGTTAATTCCCAGGGCTTAGAGGGAGCAATGATACAAATGATAAGTCACGGAGTTGTATCGGGAGCTCTATTTTTATGTGTAGGAGTTATATATGACCGCATGCACACTAGAGATATTAATTTTTATGGCGGCTTAGTCAACAGAATGCCAATTTATGCAACAGTCTTTATGATATTTATGCTAGGCTCTGTAGGTCTGCCAGGTACAAGTGGTTTTATTGGAGAATTTTTGGTTATAGTGGGGGCATTTCAATATTCAAGCATTGTTGTCATTGGCGCCGCAACAGGTATTGTTCTCTCAGCAGTTTATATGTTGTATTTATACAAGCGAATTATTTTTGGTGTGATGACTAATGAAAAATTGACTGAGATTTTAGATTTGGATAACAGAGAAAAAATTATCCTAATACCTCTAGCGATTGCTGTCATATTTATTGGAATTTTTCCAAATATTTTTATTGAACCTATGAGACTACCAATAGAGTCAATTATATCTAACTATGAGTCTGCAAATGCTAAATAATTTAATGCATATCCTTTTTGTTCCAGAAGTCACTTTGGCTATTCTTGCTGTTGCGTGTTTGATGTATGGATTGTTTTCAAAAAATAATTCTTTCAATAAAGCTACTAACTTTGCGACACTATCATTGTTATTTGTAAGTTTATTAATCTTTTTTGACTTTTCTACAAACTTTGCCTTATTTGATAGTTTTTTTTCAAATACACAATTTACAAAATTTTTTAAAATTCTAACAACCTTAGGTGCGGCAATATCTTTAATTATTTCTAAAAACTATTTCATTGATAGCAAAATTAACAAATTTGAAATACCAACTTTACTTTTATTTTCCACTTTGGGCATGTTGATAATGATAAGCTCAAAAAATTTAATGATTATGTATTTAGCAATAGAACTACAGAGCTTATCTCTCTATGTTGTAGCTTCTATCAAAAGAAATTCAATAGAGTCTGCTGAGTCGGGAGTAAAATATTTTATTTTAGGAGCTCTATCTTCTGGTATTTTACTTTATGGCTTTTCTTTAGTTTACGGATTTACAGGTCATACATCTTTTGAAGGTATCGCTAATTCTTTGGTTGAAATAGATAATCTTCCTATTGGATTAATCTTTGGATTAGTTTTTGTATTAGTTGGTCTTGCATTTAAAGTATCTGCTGTACCTTTTCATATGTGGACACCAGATGTTTATGAAGGGGCCCCAACTTCAATCACAGCATTTTTTGCCATTGTGCCAAAACTTGCTGCAATCGCATTAATATTTAGATTTTGTCTTGAGCCATTCGGTAAATTTTATTTTGAATGGACTCAAGTTATATTCTTTTTGTCCATTGCCTCAATGTTTCTGGGGGCTATCGCAGCAATTGCACAAAAAAATCTTAAAAGACTACTTGCTTATAGTTCCATAGGTCATGTGGGATATGTATTAATCGCTCTGGTTTCTGCTAGTGATCAAGGTTTAAAAAGTGCCTCGATTTATATGTTTATTTATCTAGTTATGAACATTGCAGTGTTTTCAATTATCTTGTCATTAAAAAAATCAGATGCCTATGTTGAAAAAATAAGTTCGCTAAGTGGTTTAAGTAAATCAAACCCTGTTATTAGTGCATCTTTAGCGATAATAATGTTATCAATGGCTGGAATTCCACCATTTATCGGCTTTTTTGGAAAATTGTATGTATTTATTGCAGCTATTGAAAGTCAATTGTACATATTAGCTGTGCTAGGGGTACTAGCTAGCGTAATTTCGGCATTTTATTATCTAAGAATTATTAAGGGTATGTATTTTGATGAACCAGATGATAATCAAACTTTTGAATTTACAATAAGCTCAGAGTCTAAAGTGATATTATCTATCTTAATGTTATTAATTACATTTTTTATACTTTATCCTTCACTTTTAACTGATGTTGTTTCAAGTATATCTCTTTGATTTAGATTAGTGTCATTACCTATTAAAATAGAAAACTTTTTATTAGAACAAAATACAGATTTAATTCATTTAGAAACTGTTGGGTCCACAATGAAAGAGATAAAAAAGCATACTGGAGATAAAAATATTTGCTTGATTGCTGATGAACAAACAGAAGGTATAGGTAGAAGAGGTAATCAATGGGTTAGCCCCAAAGGCAATATTTATTTATCTTTTTTATTTAAGTACAACTTATCAATTGAACATCATTTCTTGTTTACTGCAGTTGCTGCCAATTCAATTATTTTATGCTTAAATAATTATATAAATGAGAATATTAATATAAAATGGCCAAACGATATCATCATTAATGATTGTAAAATTGCGGGAATTATGACTGATATAATAGAACTCAAAGGTATTAAGTATATAATTATAGGGATTGGTATTAATATAGCATCTTCACCAAAACTTAGTGATTACAAAACATGTTGTGTAAATAATTTTAATTCTAATCTCACATATGAAGAACTGCTTTTAAATTTTTTTCATAATTTTTTCTCTGAATACGCAATGATTATTAATAATGAACAGAGTAATATTATTAATAAATTCAGAGATAATATGAAAGATTTAAATAGAAAGAAAACAATTCTTCTTCCTAATGGCAAAAAAGAAATAGTTTTTATAAAAAATTTAAATTTAGATGGATCTCTTCTTATAGAAAAAGAAGGTAAGCAAGAAAATATTTTTTCAGCAAGGATCATAAATGATTTTAATTGATGTAGGTAATACTAATATTGTTTTTGCTGCAAGTGCAAATAATTTATTGAAAAAAATAAAAAGAATAAAAACCAATGAAGATAAGAAAAAATTAAAACACTTAATTAACATAATAATAATAGATTTTGCCTCAACTAATAAACTTGATAATCACAATATTGCAATTATTTCTTCTGTTGTGCCTAATTTAAATTTATTAATTAAAAATGTTTTAAAAAAACACACAATTAAAGGTTATGTAATTACGTCTAAGGATATATTGCCCTTCCTTAGGATTAAGTATAATTCAAAAGAAATTGGGGCTGATAGGCTTGCTAATTCAATAGCGATTATAAAAAATAAAATCTCAAATAGTATTGTTATAGATTTTGGCACGGCCACAACCTTTGAAGTAATCAAAAATAATATTTTTTTAGGAGGAATAATTTTTCCAGGTATTAATTTGTCAAAAGAAACTCTTGTTAAAAAGGCATCATTGCTCAAAAATACTGAGATTGCTAAAACAAATAAAATAGTAGCTAATAATACTCAAAAATCAATTCAATCAGGTTTTTACTGGGGGTACTTATTAGCAATTAATGGTCTAATAAAAAATATCTCCATCGAAAATAAATTTAAACCAAAAATCATTCTTACTGGAGGGCTAGCAAATATATTTAAAAATGATATTAAGCCCAAACCTATAATAAAACCTAATTTAACTTTAGAGGGTCTTCAAATTATTGGATCAAGTCATTATGCTAAAAAAAAATAATAATTTACAAATATACAAAAAGGGTCTTTATTTTTTGTCCCTAGGAGGAATAGGGGAAATTGGTGCGAACTGTTATCTTTATTGCTGTGATGACAAATGGATTATGATTGATTTGGGATTATCTTTTGCTGATGAGCAATTTCCTGGGGTTGATCTTTTAGTGCCAAAAATAAACTTTATTGAAGATATAAAAGATAATCTTGAGGCAATTATTATTAGCCACGGACATGAAGATCATGCGGGAGCCGTTGCATACTTAGCAGATAAAATTGATTGTCCAGTTTATGCTTCAAGTTTCCCAAAGCTTCTCATTGAAAATCGATTAAAAGAATTTGGGAAATTAGACTCAGTTAATTTGATAGAGTTAGACTCAAATAAAAATTTGTCATTAGAAAATTTTAATTTGAAATTTATAGATACCACACATTCTATACCTCAACCGCAAGCAATTGTTATTGAAACCAAGTATGGTAACTTATTGCATACTGCAGATTGGAAAATAGATGACAAACCAACTTTAGGTAAAGGATTTAATAAAAACAATTTTGTTGAATTAGGTAACGAGGGGGTATTAGCTTTAATTGGTGACTCTACAAATGCAGATGTTCCCGGCTTTTCTTCTTCTGAGGAGCAGGTAAGAGATGAGCTAAAAAATGTTTTCTCAAGATATATCAATAGAATTGTTGTTACATGCTTTTCTTCAAACATAGCTCGTATTATTAATATTGTTAATGCAGCAAAGAAAAATAATAGAAAAATTGCTTTAATTGGTAGAAGTATGAAAAAAAATATTGAAGCCGCTGTAAAATCAAATTTAATTGAAGATGTAGATATTTTTATATCTGAGGAGGAAGCCTCACTTATACCCAAAGAAAATCTTGTTATAATATGTACAGGGAGTCAAGGCGAGAAGAGATCAGCTTTGTATAGAATTGCTTATAATTCTCATCGAAATATTCATTTAGAAAAAGATGATGTTGTTATATTTAGCTCTAGAGATATACCCGGTAATGAAAAATCAATAAATGCACTTAAAAATTTACTAATTAGGCAAAAGGTTGAAATTATTACTGCTGATGATGATCTAGTGCATGTATCTGGTCATGGTCATGCTGAAGAAATTAAACAAATGTATAACTGGACAAAGCCCTTGATTTCTATTCCTGTTCATGGGGAACCTATGCATTTAGAGTCTCACAAAAAAATTTCAGAAGCTTCTCAAGTGCCTATAACAAAAATTCTCCAAAATGGAAAATGTCTTAAAATAGCACCTGGGGATTGTATAATAGTTGATGATATTGAGACTGGAAAATTAATTGTGGAGGGTAAATATCTTTATGATTCTGAATCTGATTTTATTAGAGATAGAAGAAAATACTCTTATGAAGGAATAGCTATGCTATCGCTAGTTATTAATGATGACCAATCAATTGATCAAAATATAAAGCTAAGTTTTATTGGTCTTCCATACGAGGAAATAGATTTAGTGAAGCATGAATTTAAGTCAGAATTTATAGAAAAATACCTCAAATTAAGCCACGAACAAAAAACAGTAGATCAAAATGTCATTGAGCTAATTAAAAAAAGTTTAAAATTTGTTCTTAAAAATATTTTGCAAAAAAAACCAGAAATAAAAATTCATTTAATCAGGAAGTAATGCAAATATTTTCCTATTTTTTATTTTTCGTTGTAATTTGGTGGGTATTATTTTTTATTTTCTTACCTATTAAAAACGAAACGCCAAAAGAATGGCAAAGTGGTAATGCAAATAGTGCGCCAATTAAAAGCTATCTTTTAATAAAAGTAATAATTACATCAGTTTTATCTTTTCTTATTTTAATTACTTTAATATACTTTGGCTTAGATTTAGCTTTTTTGTTTAAACAATGAAATACTCAGAATTTTTTATTCCAACTGTAAAGGACGTACCAAGTGATGCTGAGATAATTTCTCATCAACTTATGATAAAGGCAGGAATGATAAAGCAATCAAGTGCTGGTATTTATTCTTGGTTACCACTTGGCTATAAAGTTCTAAAAAATATTGAACAAATTGTTAGAGAAGAGCAAGATAAAGCAGGTGCCAACGAAATGCTAATGCCCACAATACAATCTGCTGATTTGTGGGTTAAGTCTGGCAGATACGATGATTATGGTAAAGAAATGCTAAGAATTAAAGATAGAAGTGGCAGAGAGATGCTTTATGGACCAACTAACGAAGAATTAATAACTGATATTTTTCAATCATATGTAACTTCTTATAAAGAATTGCCAAAAAATTTATACCATATTCAATGGAAATTCAGAGATGAAGTAAGACCACGTTTTGGCGTTATGAGGGGCAGAGAATTTTTAATGAAAGATAATTATTCTTTTGATTTAAATGAAGAGGAAGCAAAGATTTCATATAACAATATGTTTAAAGCATATATTAAAACTTTTCTAAGATTGGGCTTAACTCCAATTTCTTTAAGAGCTGAAACGGGTCCTATTGGTGGAAATCTAAGTCATGAGTTTCAAATATTAGCAAATACGGGTGAAAGCACTTTATATTATGATAAAGAATTGGAAAGCTTAGATCCTGAGAGTCTTGATCCCGACAAATTACAATCTTATTATGCTGCAGTAGATGAGCAACATGATGACACTAGCTGCCCAATTAATAAAGACGATTTGAAAATATCAAAAGGAATTGAAGTTGGCCATATATTTTATTTTGGGACAAAATATTCTGAGAAATTAAATGCTTTTGTCCAGGATAAAAATGGAAAAAGAGTTCCAGTTCACATGGGCTCTTATGGTATTGGAGTTTCAAGATTAGTGGGTGCTTTAATTGAGGCAAATCATGATGAGAAAGGTATAAAATGGCCAAAATCTGTAGCGCCTTTCAAGCTAAGTGTAGTAAATTTAATGCCAGATGATCAAAATTGCACCACAATAGCAGAGGATTATTATTCTGATTTTATGAGTCATAATATAGATACATTATTTGATGATCGAGATTGTAGTATTGGAAAAAAATTATCTGATAATGATTTAATTGGAACCCCATTCCAAATTGTAATTGGTAAAAGAGACATATCACAAGGTTTGGTAGAGGTTAAAGATAGGTTATTGGATGCATCTGAAAAAATTAAAATTGAAGATGTTAAGAGATTTGTTTTAAAAAAACTAAATTCTTGATGTTATCCAGATCAGAGATTTTAATTACAAGACGTTTTTTATTCTCAAAAAAAACAGAAGGTTATGTTTCGATTTTTTCCTGGTTTTCAATTGTTGGTATATCTTTGGGGGTTGCGGCAATAATTATTGTAATGTCTGTAATGAATGGTTTTCGATCTAATCTAATAGAAAGGCTTATAGGTGTAAATTCTCACATCAATATTTATTCAATTAATGAAAAAATAGAAATTGAAAAAATAGAAAAAATAAAAAAACAATTAAATCCTAAAAATTATAAAGAAGTTTTTTCTTCAATTGAAACACAAGGCTTAATTATAAGTGACAATACTTCTAAGGGAGTAATAATGAGAGCCTATGAAAAAATTAGTACAGAACATTATTTGTATCAAAGAATTATTAGTAAAAAAATTGCTGAAATTGGTTTCAACAGAATCATTATCGGTGATGCTCTAGCGAAAGAACTGAACTTAAAAATAGGTGATGAAATTAAAATAGCTATTCCAAAAACTGATAGTTCATTACTTGGCAACATTCCAAGATTTAAAACTTTAAAGATTGATGGAATATTTGATTTTGGAATGTATGAGTACGACTCTAATCTTGTTTTTATATCTTTAGAACTTGCCAGGAAATTGCTTTTGTTTGAAGAGGGTGTGTTTAATAGACTCGAATTTTATTTATATGATCCATTAGAAGTTAATAATTTCAAGACAATTATTGATTCTTCTATTAAAGACAATGATCTAAATTTGTATCAATTAACTTGGATTGATAGAAACTCATCATTAATGAATGCTCTAAAGGTAGAAAAAAATGTAATGTTTTTAATTTTGGCATTAATTGTGATTGTCGCTTCTATGAATATAATTTCAGGATTAATTATTTATGTAAAAGAAAAAAATAAAGACATAGCAATTTTGAAAACATTAGGTTTTAGTAATTACAGTCTTTTAAAAATTTTTTTTTCAATCGGACTTACTATAGGTTTAATTGGTACAATTTCAGGGACATTACTTGGCATAATTGTTACTGAGAATTTATTAATAATACAAAACTTTCTAGAAAAGCTACTTGATACAGAGCTTTTTTCTGAAGAAATATATTTTTTATCAACACTTCCTTCAGATATAAAATATGAAGAAGTTTTATTTGTATTTATTATATCTCTAATAATAACTATTTTATCGACAATATTCCCGGCAATTAGAGCCTCTAATATTGATCCAATTGTTTCGTTAAAAAATGAATAATTTTATAGAAATCAAAAATTTAAAAAAAACATTTAACATATCAAGTAATAATCAATTGTTATTATTTGAAAATTTAAATTTGAACATTTCCAAAAACAGCACAACTTCTATAATAGGACCATCTGGATGTGGAAAGTCTACACTTCTAAATATTGTTGGTCTTCTTGACTCTAGTTTTCATGGAGAATATTTTTTTGATGGTATTTTAATTAATAATATTAATAAGAGTAAGTTAAACGAAATTAAAAATTTAAAAATTGGATTTGTCCATCAGTTTTTTCATTTAATTCCTGAATTAAGTGTAATGGAGAACATAATATTACCAGCTTTGATCAAAAAAGATAAAATTTCTGATATAAATAATGATGCTGACAACTTATTAAAAGTTTTTGAAATTTTTGATAAAAAAAATATGAAACCTAATAAGTTATCAGGTGGCGAACAACAAAGAGTAGCTATTGCAAGATCACTTATAAATAAACCAAGTATAATTTTAGCAGATGAAATGACTGGTAACTTAGATGAAAAAACATCTGATGAAATAATTAAATTTTTTTTAAAATTTGTGGCGAATCATCAAATATCTTTAATGTATGTAACTCATAATCAAAAATATGCAGATATGGCAGATACAAAATATGAGCTTAAAAATAAAAATTTAGTTACAAAATGAAAAAACCTTTTATCCACTTAAGATGTTTATCTTCTTACTCACTATCTGAAAGCACTCTTAAAATACAAAAGTTAGTTCAGGTGGCAAAAAAAAATAATATGCCTGCACTTGCTATTACCGATAATAACAATATGTTTGGGGTATTTGAATTTGCTCAAGAATGTATAAAAAATAATATTCAACCAATAATTGGTACGTCAATAAACTTACTTGATGTCCAGAGTAAAAATAAAGTTTCTCAATTATCTTTTTTAGTAAAAAACGAAAGAGGATATAAAAACTTAATTCATTTAAGCTCTTTATCTTATTTAAATAAAGGTAGTGATGTGGGTATTTCTATCAGTGATCTTGAAACTCATAGTGATGGACTGTTTTGTTTTTTAGGTGGTGAGTTTAATCCTTTATTAATTTTACATAATCAGAATAAAAAAAATGATAATTTAATAAAAAAATTACAGCAATTATTTAAAAATAATCTTTTCCTTGAATTGCAAAGAATTAGCGACAAAGAACTTGATGCTTTTGAAGATCAATTAATCAATATATCTAACGAATTCAATATACCATTAATTGGTACTAATAATATTAAGTTTGGCGAAGAAGATGATTTTCAAGCACATGATGCATTATTGTGTGTAGCTCAAAAGACAACTATAAATAGTGGAAGCAGAAAAACTTCCAATAATCAAATAGCCTTCAAGAGCAGTCAACAAATGATTGAGCTATTTTCTGATGTTCCTGAAATTGCTGAAAACAACTTTAATATATCAATATCATGTAGCTATTACCCAAGAGAAGTTTTGCCAAAATTACCAAAGTTTAAAAATGATCTAAATCTATCTGAAAAAGAATTATTAGTAAAATTATCAAATAGTGGACTCGAAAAAAGAATAAAAGAAAACAACATTAAAGAAAATAAAAAATATCAAGACAGGTTAAAGTACGAAATTGATATTATAAATAAAATGGGTTTCGCCGGATATTTTCTAATTGTTGCAGATTTCGTTAACTGGGCAAAGGATAATGATATACCCGTTGGACCAGGAAGAGGATCTGGAGCAGGGAGTGTTGCTGCTTGGTCATTAGGTATTACTGATCTGGATCCTATTCAATACAGTTTGTTATTTGAGAGATTTCTAAATCCAGAACGTGTTTCCATGCCAGATTTTGATATAGATTTTTGTCAAATTAGACGGGATGAAGTTATAGAGTATGTAAACAAAAAATATGGAAGTGAATCAGTTGCCCATATAATTACTTTTGGAACTTTGGCCTCTCGTGCAGCAGTAAGAGACATAGGTAGAGTGTTGGAGGTTCCCTATGGTGAAGTTGACTCTTTTGCTAAATTAATACCTTTTAACCCAGGTAGCCCCTTGACCTTAGCAGAATCGATAAAATCTGAGAAATCACTCAGAGATATTATTGAAACAGATGATACTCTCTCAAATGTTGTGGACATAAGTTTAAAATTAGAGGGCGTTCATCGTCATGCATCCACACATGCTGCTGGAGTAGTAATAGGGGATACAAATTTAAGTAATATTGTACCTTTATACAAAGATCCAAATACAGAAACTAATGCAACACAATTTTCTATGAAATATGTTGAAAAAGCAGGTTTGGTAAAATTTGATTTTTTAGGATTAACTACCTTATCGATCATAAATGAGTGTGTGAGTTTAATAAAAAAAGATTTTTCTAATTTTTCACTTCATGACATTCCATTGAATGATGCAAAAACTTTTCAACAATTAAGCAGAGGAAATGCTGTTGGAGTTTTTCAGTTAGAAAGTAATGGAATGAGTAGTGTTTTAAAGCAGTTACAACCAGATAAATTTGAAGAAATCATTGCAGTTGTTGCTCTTTTTAGACCAGGTCCGATGGATAACATTCCTTCTTTTTGCAACCGCAAACATGGTAGAGAGGAAATAAACTATATTCATCCAATGTTAAAAGATGTCTTAAAAGAAACTTACGGCATTATAGTATACCAAGAGCAAGTAATGGAGATTGCACAAGTCCTCTCTAACTATTCTCTGGGTGAAGCTGATTTATTGAGAAGAGCAATGGGTAAAAAAATACAAAAGGAAATGGACGATCAAAAAAATAGATTTATCGAAGGAGCTTTAAAAAATAAAATAAATGAAAAAGAAGCATCAAAAATATTTGATCTAGTTGATAAATTTGCAGGATATGGTTTTAACAAAAGTCATGCTGCGGGTTATGCCTTAATTTCTTATCAAACTGCTTATCTTAAGGCAAACTTTCCTCATGAATTTATGACCGCAACTCTAAACTTTTCTATAGATAGAACTGATAAAATTATTTCATTAAAACAAGAGTTGGAAAAACTAGAGATACCCTTTCTTAAGCCAGATATAAATTATTCTGAAGAAAAATTTATTATTGAAAATAACAAATCAAAAAAATCAATAAGATTTGGGTTGAGTGCTATCAAGGGAGTTGGTGCTAAATCTATAAAATCAGTAGTTTCTGAACGAAAGAAGAATGGGAAATTTTCATCAGTTGTTGATTTTTTAAAAAAAGTAGAGGCTGAAGTAATAAATAAAAGACAACTTGAAAAATTAATTCAGTCAGGATCATTTGACTCACTTGAAAAAAATAGATCTAAACTGTTTTTTAATGTCCCTAAATTTGTAAACCTCTTCGGCTCTAATAATAATCAAATTAATCAAAATTTACTTTTTGAAGAGCAGGAGATTTCATTTGAAGATAAAAATCTTTTTAATCAGCAGATTCCAGAATGGAATTCCAATGAAACTTTAAAGAACGAGTTAGAAGTTGTAGGTTTTTATTTTAGTGATCATCCTCTAAAACATTACCCTCAAAAGTTTTTTAATTTACTGAATATTAGCTCGTTCAAAGATATTGACTTAGATCATAATTCAAAAAAATTACGTTTATGTGGATCTGTTTTGGATATTAAAGAAAGATCAAATAAGGATGGTAGAAAATATGCATTTATAACAGTTTCAGAAGTAAGTTCACAATATGAATTATCAATCTTTAGTGAAAATTTAAACAAATTTAGATATTTGTTAAAAGAGGGAAATTTATTAATTTTCGATATTGATATAATTATAAATAATAACGACCCAAGATTAGTAATAAGAAATATAAAGAAGTTAGAAAGTGAATTTAATAATTTAGAAAAAAAAATAGATATTTTTATCGACCCTTTTCAATTAATTGAATATAAGGACTCTCTCTTTGAGCAAGGAAATTCTTCAAAAAGCCAGATATCAATTTTTATTAATATTGATGAAAAATTGATCAATTTTAGCTCAAATAAAAAATATACATTAAAGTCTTTTAAGCAGTTAGATCACCTAAAAAATTCAAAAAAGCTTGATTATAACTTAGATATTTCTTGAAAATTTTACGTTTTTCATTAATACCCTCTCAAAAAACTAGCACACAGAAAAAACCGGTGTTTTTGTTTCTGTGGAGGTTTAACCGGAGAAAATGATGAATTTACCTAATATAAAAATTGAAGAACTTCTTGAAGCTGGTGTACATTTTGGACACAACGTAAGAAGATGGAATCCAAAAATGGAAGAATATATTTTTGGAGTTAGAAATAATATACATATTTTTGATTTAAGAATTACAGCTGAGGCTATTAGTAATGCTCTTTTGAAGCTTCATGAAACAGTATCAAGATCTGGAAAAATACTTTTTGTTGGAACAAAAAAGCAATGTGCAGAAATTGTTAAGGAACTTGCTTCTTTAAATAATGATTTTTATGTAAACAAAAGATGGCTTGGCGGTACGTTGACGAACTGGAAAACTATCTCAAACTCAATTGATAGATTGAATACATTAGAATCAAATCTTAATGATCCAGCTTTCTCAAATAGCATTTCAAAAAAAGAATTACTTCAACTAACAAGAGAAAAAGAAAAACTTCATTTAAATTTAGGGGGTATTAAAGATCTTAATGGTAAGCCTGACCTAATAGTAATTTTTGATGTAATAAAAGATAAGCTAGCTGTTTTAGAGGCAAAAAAATTAAATATCCCTATAATCGGTATTGTAGATACAAACGCTGATCCTGAATTAATTGACTATATTATTCCAGGAAATGATGATGCAATAAGATCTATAAATATTTATAAAAATTATTTTCAGCAGACAATTGAGGATGCAACTGCCTTCCAAGATAAACAAGAAGATAAATTAAGTAAGAACGAAGATAGTAATAAAATTGATAATCAAAATCAAAATGAGGAACTTTAAATGTCTGATGATTTAAAATTAGTAAAAGAGCTAAGAGATAAGACTGGAGCTGGATTTTTAGATTGTAAAGAAGCCTTAGCTAGCAATGATGGAAGTTTAGATAACGCAATTGATTATTTAAGAAAAAAAGGTTTAGCAAAGGCATCTAAAAAATCTGCAAGGGAAGCAAATGAGGGTGCAGTTGGTTTTTTTCAAAATAATAATATAGGTGTAATTATAAAAGTAAATTCTGAAACTGATTTTGCGGCAAAAGGAGATACCTTTCTAGATTTTATAGATTTTCTAGGTAATAGAATACTTGGTTTAAATAAAACTGATTTAGATCTTGATAGTTTTCTAAATTCTGAAACTTCAAGCAAAACAATCAAGGAAATTGTAGATGAAATGATTGCTAAAATTGGTGAAAATATCGTAATTTCTGATTTAAGAATTTTTGATATAAGTGATAGTAAATCATCATTTTATGTTCATAATTCTTATAGAAAAAATATAGGAAAAATTATTTCTTTCATTAAATATTCTGCAAATTCTGATACAGAAAACATTCAGAGTTTTGGTAAAAATTTGTGTATGCATATTGCTGCTTTAAAACCTGAGGCCTTAGATGAAGATGGTTTAGATAAGGAAGTAATTGAAAAGGAGTTAAATATTCAGAAAGAACTAATTGCTAAATCAGGAAAACCTTCCAACGTAATTGATAAAATATTAGAGGGAAAAATGAAGAAATTTTATTCAGAAGTAACTCTATTAAATCAAAGTTTTGTTTTAAATCCTGATAAATCAGTTGGTGAAATAATTTCAACTGATTATAAAGAAGCAAACTTTGAAATTAAGACTTTTGATTTTATAAGCTTGACTTAGATGAATAAAAGAATTCTTTTGAAATTATCAGGAGAAGCTCTAATGGGCGGTTCACCCTTTGGAATAGACGTTGCTACTATCAGTTCTATTGCAAAAGAAGTAAAAAAAGTTCATAAATTAGGTTATCAAATTTGTATTATAATTGGTGGAGGAAATATTTTTAGAGGTATCAAAGGCGCTTCTGAAGGTATAGATAGATCTACATCAGATTATATGGGAATGTTAGCAACTGTTATGAACGCTTTGTCCTTTCAAAGTTGTTTAGAAAAAATTAATATACCGACAAGAGTTCAAAGTGCTATATCTATGTCTCAAGTCGCAGAACCATATATTAAAAGGAAAGCTGTAAGACATCTTGAAAAAAAACGAATAGTAATTTTTGCTGCAGGCACTGGAAACCCTTTTTTTTCAACTGACACAGCTGCATCTTTAAGAGCTTCTGAAATGAATTGTTCTTTAATTATCAAAGCAACTAAAGTTGATGGAATTTACAACAAAGATCCTAAGAAGCATAAGGATGCTAAACTTTTAAAAAAGATTACATATAATGAGGTAATTAACAATAATCTTAGAGTAATGGATTTAACAGCAATCAGTCTTGCTAAGGAGTCAAATATACCTATATTAGTTACTAATATTTTTAAAAGAAATTGCCTAATATCTGCTTTGAATCAGACAGGAAAATATAGTAAAATAAGTTAAAATGATAGATGATTTAAATCAAAAAATGACAAATGCAGTTGGTCATTTGGAAAAAGAGTTTAATACTATAAGAACTTCAAGGGCCAATCCTTCAATGTTAGATAATATATTCGCAGAAGCTTATGGAAGTAAAACTCCCTTGAATCAATTAGGAAACATCTCTACCCCAGATCCAAGTACAATTACTATTCAAGTTTGGGATACTTCTTTACTCAAAAGTATTGAAAGTTCAATTTTAGATTCTGGTCTTGGTATTAACCCACAAATTGACGGTCAAATAATAAGACTTCCTATTCCTAAATTAAGCGAGGAAAGAAGGGGGGAATTAACTAAATTAGCTGCTAAATATGCTGAAAATTCAAAAGTTGTAATCAGAAATCTTAGAAGAGATTTTTTAGACTTGCAGAAAAATTTAAAAAAAAACAGTGAACTTTCAGAAGATGATCTACAAAAAATAACTAACGACGTTCAAAAACTTACAGACTTAAGTGTTGAAAAAATTGATGAAATTTTAAAGAATAAAAAAGAAGACATACTGAAAGTCTAACTTTGAATAAGGTTAACTCTATCAATCATCTTAGTATTATTTTAGATGGAAACAAGAGATGGGCTAAAAATAAAAACATACCAATTATTGATGCTTATAGTACTGGCATTCAAAATGTTTTAGATATTTCAAAAGAATTAATTAAAAAAAAAATAAAATATTTTTCAGTTTTTACTTTATCAACTGAAAATATAAAAAGAGCATCAGTTAATATTCTTTTTGACTCAATTTTTAGTCAGTTTGCAAATTTTTTAGACAAAATTATAAATGAAAAAAATATTAAAATAAAAGTAATAGGTGAAAGACATAATCTACCAGTAAAATTAATTAAACTTATTACTGAAGCAGAAAAAAAAACTCATGATCATAAAAATTTGACATTAGTCTTAGCTTTTAATTATGGATTTAAAAATGAAGTTATTTCAGCCTTTAAGAAGGGTTATACAGAATTACAAAATAATAATAATAATTTAGAAGGTATTAATTTTAAGAATTTATTTTACTTAGGTGAAATACCAGATCCTGATATTTTAATTAGAACAGGAGGTTTTAGAAGATTAAGCAATTATTTGATGTATAATTTATGTTACACTGAATTATTTTTTACAAAAACATTATGGCCTGATTTTGATAAAAATGAACTTGAAAATGTCATAAATGAATTTCAAAATATAAAAAGAAACTATGGTTTATAAAAATTTTTTAAAAAGATTAATATCATCTCTTTTTC
>CACJNL010000013.1 GCA_902594815.1 uncultured Alphaproteobacteria bacterium
GAAATAGGTGAGTTATTAAAACTAATTGAAGACAGTGATCCTTCTATTAAAGATATGGCTGAAACTGAATTAAAAGAAAAAAAGAAATCTATAGAAGTTTTAGAACATGATTTGATGAGGCTTTTAATCCCAAAAGATGAAAATGATAAAAAAAACTCTATTTTGGAAATAAGGGCAGGAACAGGAGGAGATGAGGCTTCTTTATTCGCGGCAGATTTATTTTCAATGTATCAACGATTTTCAGATTTGAACAATTGGAACTTTGAAATATTATCAATTTCTGAGACTGGTTTAAAAGGAATAAAAGAAGTTATTTGTAATATTTCGGGTTACAATGTTTTTTCAAAATTAAAGTTTGAGTCAGGTGTTCATAGAGTTCAGAGAGTTCCAGCCACAGAAAGTAGTGGCCGCGTTCACACTTCAGCTGCAACTGTTGCCGTTTTACCTGAAGCTGAAGAAGTAGATATTAATATTGAAGAAAAAGATTTAAGAATAGATGTTTTCAGATCTAGTGGGCCAGGCGGTCAGTCTGTAAATACCACAGATAGTGCTGTAAGAATTACACATATTCCAACCGGCATAGTTGTTTCGCAGCAGGATGAAAAATCACAACATAAAAATAAAGCCAAAGCCCTTAAAATTTTAAGATCAAGAATACTAGATAATGAAATTCAAGAAAAAAATAAACAGAGGTCTCAAGATAGGAAAAATCAAGTTGGATCTGGGGATCGTTCTGAAAGAATAAGGACTTATAATTTTCCCCAAGGGAGAGTATCTGATCATAGAATTAACTTAACTCTATATAATTTAACAGAAATACTAGAAGGTAATTTAGATGAACTAATCAATCCGTTAATAGCTAATGAAGAAACTAATAAATTAGCTGACCTAGGAAATGAGTGATTTTATTTCTGCAAATTTAAAGAAATTAAAAGATAATAAAATTCCAAACCCAGAAATTGACTTAAGGATATTGTTAAACTATTCAAGATGTTGTGAGAATGAAATTATCTTCAGCAACTTTAAAAGAGAACAAATTGATATTAAAAAATTTAATTCATTATTAAAGAGAAGAATTTTGAGAGAACCTATCTCAAAAATAATCAATAGAAAAAGTTTTTGGAAAGATGAATTTTATGTAAATAAATTTGTTTTAGATCCACGACCAGAAACAGAAGGTATAATTGAGGAGTCTATAAAAATATTTAATGATAAAAAAGCTCATTTTAAAATTTTAGATATTGGCACTGGATCAGGAGCTATAGCTATTTCTTTAGCAAGAGAATTTGAAAATGCTGAAATAGTTGCAATAGATATATCTGAAGATGCGATAAAAGTTGCAAATAATAATATAATAACTAAAAATTTAGATGAAAGAATTCAATTAAAAAAAACTTCGTTTGAAAATATTAAAGACAATTTTGATTTGATAGTCTCAAATCCTCCTTACTTAACTCAAAATGAAATAAAAAATATTTCTGATGAAATTAGAAATTTTGAACCTTTGCTTGCATTATATGGTGGAGATGACGGTTTAGATTTTTACCAAGCATTTTCTAAACAAATAAATAAGAATCTGAAGAAAGGTGGTTATTTAATATTAGAAATTGGAGAGAGTCAGTTAAGCGATTGTAGGGAAATTTTTAGGGATTCTGGATTAAAATTCATAAAAAAAGAGCAAGATTTGCAAAAAAAAGATAGAATTATGATCTTTTCAAAGTTATAGGTTGAATGGAAAAGAAAATAATAATTTAAAAAAATATTAAATTTAGAATTTTCACAAAATAATAACACATTATGTATACTAAGAAAAATGGTCGAATGACCTATAAATCGAATAGAAGACCTAATTTTAAGAGGAATAACAATTATGTGCCTAAAAACAGAAATAAAGGCAATATTACACAGCAGTATAATAAATATTTAAAACTTGCAAAAGATACTTTTAGTTCAGGTGATAGAATTCAAGCTGAATATTATTATCAATTTACTGATCATTATTATCGGTTGATGGTTGAATTAGGAATTAATTTAGAAGATCAAGATGCAACGAATGAAACTAAGTTATCAAACAATGAAAATTCAACTGTTGATGAAATTAAAGACACATCTAGTGATGACAATTCAAAATTGGTGGATGATGATACTAAAGATGAAGATGTCGATGAATCTATCGAGTCAGTTCCATTTATTTCTGAGCCTGTAAAAAAGAAAAGGACAAGAAGTCAAAAATAACTATTCATATAAGTTGTTTAAATGATTAGCTAATATCGTTTTATATTCTTTTTCAAATCTGTTTAGTTCCGCTCCATTTAAAATCTTACCCGAAGGTAGTTTTAAGGTTAGTGGATTAATTTGTTTATTCTGATAAATTATTTCATAGTGAAGATGAGGTCCAGTTGATCTACCAGTGCTTCCTACATATCCAATTACCTCACCTTGATTGACCCTTACCCCTTTGCTAATTCCCTTTTTATAACTATTCAAATGGGCATAAGCTGTTTTATATTCATTATTGTGACGAATTCTTATGTATTTTCCATATCCTCCATTTGTTCCAACATATTCAACAATACCATTACCACCTGCATAAATCGGTGTTCCAACTGGTGCAGCAAAATCTATTCCTTTATGCATTTTGTTGAATCCTGAAATTGGATGTTTTCTCATACCAAAATTTGAGGATAGCCTGGCACCATCTAAAGGGGTTTTAAGAATAGATTTTTTAACATTTTTACCTTCTCTATTAAAATAATCTATAAAACCTTCATTTGTTAAAAATTTAAAATATTCTAAATTGTTTTTGCCAATTTCAATTTTTGCATAATCAATATCTCCGACGGAAAAATCTGATGCATTTTCAACATATGTTTTTTCGTAAGAGATAGAGACAACTGTATCTTTCTTTATATCTCTTTGAAAATCTAAATCAAAACTAAACAGTTGGATTAACTTAACTAATGCTTCATTAGGAACATTGCTTTTGATACCATCTGCATAAAGTGAATTAGTAATAACATATTCTTTTGACTCAATATCAGTTTGAGTCTTTAATTCTTTTATAGTAACTTCAAGATTTTTTGAAAGATTAATAATTAGTATAGTTTTAAAATCTAAGTCAATAATAATTTTTTTTATTATTTGATTTTCATCACTAAAAAACGAAATTTTTTGATTAACTTTTAGACCTTTAAGATCAAATTTATTATTAACTAAATTGATTATTTCAAATTTATTAAATTTAAAAACAAAATTATCTAATATTTCAGAAAAAGTTTGTCCCTTTCTTACAGTAATTATTTCTTCATTCAGATTTATAACTGAGTTATCTATTGAGTTTTTACCCATTGATTTTGGGTCTTGGTTTTTTGCTACTTTCAAAATTTCCTTTTTTTGAATTTCTGCACTTTTGGGGTCAGAAAAAATAATGTTTTTTTTTACATTTAAATTCGATATGTTAGTGAAGAAGACATAAAGGCCAAAAAAAATTAATGTAAACAAGTAGATTGTTTTAAGATTTATTGGCATTGGTTAAAAGTATTTAGAGTCAAAATAAATAAGAGGTTTTAGTTTATCATTATTTATAACATTTAATATTTTACATATAAATATTATATGATCACCTTTTTTTATTTTTTCTTGTATTATGCAATCCAGGTTTGATATGCAATTTTTTATTATAGGATTCCCATTTTCTAAAAGTTGGTAATCAATATCTTGCCAATCCGGGTTATTTTTTGCAAAGTTATCAGAAATAAATTTTTGTTTTTTGCTCAAAACATTAACTGAAATAAATTTAGTATTTTTAAAAATATTTAGTTTTGAAGACTTTGTATCAATGGAAAATAAAATTAAAGGTGGAGAGAGTGATAGTGATGAAAATGAATTTATTGTTTTTCCATATAAAATAGAGTTTTTGTTTGTTGCAATAACTGTAATACCAGTTGCAAATTTTGATAATGTTTTTTTAAAATTTTGAGAATTAATTTTTTTCATAGATCCTTTTGCATAATTATACAGTCAATCCATCTATTTTTTTTAAAACCAATTTTTTTTAATTTTCCACAATTTTTGAAACCTAATTTCTTGTGAACTTTAATTGAGCCAATACTATCTATACTACCAATTACCGCTACTATTTTTTTTATATCTTTGTTTGTTTTTGAAGAGATAATTAATTGTTTCAATAATCTAAAACCTATACCTTGTTTGAGATAATTATCATGGACATAGATTGTATTTTCAAAAGCAAATCTGTAACCACTTTTATCTCTAAATTTATTTAAATATGCAATACCAACTAATTTTTTATCAATCATTGCAGCTAAAAAAGGTAATTTCTTTTTTGTAATTTTTTTATAGCTTTTTGTAAAATCACTAAGAGTGATTGTTTTTTCTTCAAAATTAGAAAAGGAATTATCAATATAATAATTATATATTTTTAGAGCATCTTTTAGATTCTTCTTTAAAAGAGGTGTTACAATTAAGCTCATTTAATTGCTTTTTATAGATTTATTTGTAATTTAGAATAATTAATTAATTGATATTGGGTGCGTAGCTCAGCGGTAGAGCACTGCCTCGACACGGCAGGGGTCACAGGTTCAATCCCTGTCGCACCCACCAGATATCTTAAAAATTAAATAATAATAATAACCGATATTGAAATTTCATGATAAGGACTATTTATTGTATATGAAGCTTTTGATTACAGCGACTCTGATCAGTGCATTGATTTTTCTAATAATAGATGTAATCTGGCTGAGTTTTTCAGTGAAATCTTTTTATCGACCAAACATTGGGCATCTTCTTTTAGACACTCCTGTAATGTGGGCAGCAATATTATTCTATTTAATTTATGTAATTGGTCTAGCAGTCGTTATAATTGAGCCATCTTTGAATTATCAATATACACAAAAGTTTTTAATTAAAGCCTTTATGTTTGGTTTGGTTGCATATGGTACATATAATCTCACTAATATGGCAACAATTAAGGGATGGTCTCCTAATGTTGTTTTTGTCGATATGATTTGGGGTGGTTCTTTAACTGCATTTTCTTCATATTTTGGAATTTTTTTTGCAAAAAAAATTCTACTTTAATTTTTCTACGTTATAGTAAAGTAATTCCTCTAAAACAGGATTTTTAAAAAATTCTCTTTTGTGCTTTTTAATAAATTCTTCAATTATTTTTATACTATAATCTTTTACTCCTGTTTTGCCAATTGCACTTAAGAGCGTTCGTTTGCCTTGTTTTCTATCTTTTCCAGGAGTTTTGCCAATTTCTTTAAACGTATTTGTTTCATCAATAAAATCATCAGCTATTTGAAATAAAGTACCAAATAAAGATCCAAAATTTTTACTAAAGTTTACTCTTTTCTCTGACTGTTTATTGATTATAAAAGGGGAGGCAAAGGAAAACTCAAATAACCTTCCTGTTTTTTTATAATACATTTCAATAATTTTTTTTCTGCTGATTTTTTTATTTTCATAAATCAAGTCCAAAGATTGCCCTCCAGCTAATCCCTCGTAACCTGTGCATAATGATAAATAGTTAATTAATGTTATATTTTTTTTTTCATCAATATTATTTAAGCTGCCTGATAACAATTGAAAGGCAAAATCATGTAATGCATCGCCTGCTAAAATTGCTGTTGCTTCCCCATATTTTCTATGATTGCTAGGCTTACCTCTTCTAAAATCATCGTTATCCATACACGGAAGGTCATCATGAATTAATGAGTAGGAATGTATTGATTCGATTGATGAGGAAATTATCATTGCATTATGTTTTGATAAATTTACAATTTTAGATGCCTCAGATACTAAAAATGCCCTAATTCTTTTACCACCTTTAATAGAGCTATATTTCATTGCTTTAGCAAGTATGCTATTATCAAGCTTTGCTTCTAATATTCTTTTATAAAAATTATCAAATTCAAGTTTGTGATGATCTATCAACTTATTTATTTTCATATTTGTTTTTTATATTTGTTTTAATCTCTAAATTATTTATTACAATAAACTATTAAAAATATGAGAATCGAAGAAGAAATTAAACTCGACTATTCAGATGTCCTCTTTAGGCCAAAAAGAAGCACATTAAAAAGTAGAAGAGAAGTCAATCTTAATAGAAAATATAAATTTAAGTACTCCAAACTAAGCTGGGAAGGAGTTCCAATAATAGCATCTAATATGGATGGTGTTGGAGAAGTTGGTATTGCAAAAAAACTATCATCATTCAAAATGATGACAGCACTTACTAAGCAGCATGACAATAAAGATATAAATAAACTACTTGCATCCACCTCAACTAATTCAATCCATGATTTTGTTGCATTAAGTTGTGGAACCAGTAAAGATAGTTACGCAAGACTAAATAGGCTTCTAAAAAAATATCCTAGATTTAAATTTATCTGTATAGATGTAGCAAATGGATATTCTGAAAATTTTAGTCATTTTGTTAGTGAGGTAAGAAAGAAATATCCTACTAAAACAATTATAGCTGGAAATGTTGTTACCGCAGATATGACCCAGGAATTGGTTTTAAGTGGTGCAGATATTGTCAAGGTTGGAATAGGTCCTGGAAGTGTTTGTACAACGAGAATTCAAACTGGAGTTGGATACCCACAACTGAGTGCTGTGCTTGAATGCGCTGATGCTGCCCATGGCCTCGGGGCGCATATTATTGCTGACGGAGGATGTACAAGTCCTGGTGATGTAGCTAAAGGATTTGGGGCAGGTGCAGATTTTGTGATGTTAGGTGGCATGCTTGCAGGACACAAAGAAGGTGGTGGTGAAATAATCACAGATAATGAAAAAAGTTATATTGAATTTTATGGATCAAGTTCAGAAGAAGCTAATGAAAAACATTATGGTGGATTAGCTAGTTATAGGTCTTCTGAAGGCAAAAAAGTAAGAATTAAATATAGATCCTCATTAGATAAGACTGTTAAAGATATTTTGGGAGGCATTAGGAGTAGTTGCACATATGTTGGTGCGCCAACTTTAAAACAGCTTAGTAAATGTACTACTTTTGTTAGAGTCAATAACCAATACAATGATGTTTTCGGCAAAGTATAATTTATTTCTTAATATCCTATAGCCAATCCATCTTTTCTTGAATCAGATCCACCGATTAATACTCCTTTTTTTCGATCAATCATAATCGCTTGTCCCCCACCTATAGCATCTTCAACTAATTGAATATCATGTCCAAAATCTGAAAGATCTTTAATTAAAGACTTAGAGAATGATTTTTCAATTTTAAGTTTGCCATTTAAAGCAAATGCTCTCTGTGTATCTATAGCCTCTTGAATACTCATTCCAAATTCAAAAATATTTTGCAATACATGTACTTGTCCAATTGGTTGGTATTGACCACCCATTACCCCGTAAGAAAAAATAGTTTCATTGTTTTTATCAGTTAGCAATCCTGGAATTATTGTATGTAAGGGTCTTTTATTTGACTCAATGCAATTCGGATGACCTTCTTCTAACCTAAAATTTACACCTCTATTTTGAAATAAAACTCCTGATTTTTCAGAACAAATACCACTTCCAAATGCATGGCAAATTGAGTTTATAAAAGAAACAGCATTAAGATCTTTATCAACAACGGTTAAATAAACCGTCTCAGGATGAGAAGTCACATGAGATTTGGTTGAATTATAAACCTTTTCAAGACTTATTTTATTTAGCAATTTGTCAATAGATTGCTCATTCATTAATTCCTCAAAATTAAAAGATGTAAAATCAGGATCTCCTAGCATAGTTTCTTTTAATTCAAAGCAAACTTTTGTAATCTCAGCTTGTATATGAAATCTTTGAGCACTTAAAAAAGGGATGTTTTTCCAATCAAAGTTTTCTAATAATTTCATCATTAAATGAACTATTACGCCAGGACCATTTGGTGGGCATTGATGTATAAAATTTTCTTTGTAATTTGAAAATAATGTGTCTGAAATTATTGTATACTGATTATAAAAATCCTCTTCAGTATGGGTTCCTCCAAGTTTATTTAAACTTTTAACCATATCTCTTGCAATTTCACCTTCATAAAATCCTCTTGCACCTTTTTGGCCAATCATTTTTAGGGTATCAGCTAATTTTGTGTTTTTATACTTTGACGCAAACTCTGGCGCCTTATCATTAGTAAGAAATTCTTTTTTTGTGATTTTATTTTTTTTTAATTTATCTTCATTTTTTTTCCAATGATAAGCTTCAATTTCGTGGACAGGAAATCCTTCTCTGGCGTATTCTTCAGCTGTTTTAAATAATTGCTCAAAATCTAATTTTCCAAATTTTTTATGCATTTCATACCATGCATCTACTGCTCCTGGTATTGTGACTGAATGAGGACTTAAAAGTCCAATTTTATTAATTTTATTTTTTTTAAAATAATTCAGATCAGAATTTTTAGGATTAATACCAGAACCATTAAATGAAACTGGATTATTATTTTCCATCTTAACTATTGCAAAACAGTCCCCCCCAATTCCAGTTGAGCCTGGCTCAACTACAGATAATACAGCAGATGCAGCAATTGCAGCGTCAACTGCATTTCCTCCCATTCTTAGTATATTAATTGCTTCTTGCGAACTAAGTGGTTGAGAAGTGGCTACCATGGCATTATTTGCTAGGATATTTGACCTTCCTTTTTCATAGATTTTTCTCATATTAAGCTATTTTTAATATATGTTTGACAAACTAAATCATAGAATTTAATAGCCCTCTTATTATGAAAGTTAGATGCTCATTAAAATCGGCTAAAACTAGAGATAAAGACTGCAAACTTGTCAGAAGAAAAGGCAGAATCTATGTTATCAATAAAAAAAATCCTAGAATGAAAGCTCGTCAGGGCTAATAATTTTCCGCTAAATATTTTTCAGCTTCCAGCGCAGCCATACATCCCATTCCTGCAGCAGTTACAGCTTGTCTAAAAACTTTATCTTTTACATCTCCGGCAGCATAGACACCTTTGATATTCGTTTCTGTACTGTCAGGTTTTGTAATAATATAGTTTTCATCATCCATTTTAATTTTATTTTTAAATAAAGAAGTCGCTGGATCATGTCCTATAGCAATAAATGCACCTGTTGCTTTTATAATTTTTTCCGAATTATTATTAACATTTCTTAATTTTATTTCTTTAAGAGCAAGAGGATCATTTGAGCCGATAAATTCTTCAACAACGTGATCCCATATTACATCTATTTTTGAATGTTTAAAAAGTCTTTCTTGAAGAATTTTTTCTGCGCGCAATGTATTGCGTCTATGAACCAAAGTTACCTTAGATGCAAAGTTTGTTAAATAAAGAGCTTCTTCAACAGCGCTATTTCCTCCACCTACTACAATTATGTCTTGATCTTTAAAAAAAAATCCATCGCATGTAGCGCATGCGGAAATTCCAAAGCCCTTAAATTTATTTTCTGATTCTATATTTAACCATCTTGCTTGAGCTCCTGTTGCAATAATTATTGATTTAGTAATGAATTTTATCCCTGAGTCTGTCTCAGCATGAAAAGGGTTATTATTTAACTCTACATTACTTATAATATCATGATGAAATTCGGTACCAACTTTTACAGCCTGCTCTTTCATTTGTTCCATTAACCAAGGACCTTGTATCACTTCTCCAAATCCAGGATAGTTTTCAACATCAGTTGTGATTGTTAATTGTCCTCCAGGCTCTAATCCCGACACAAGGTGAGGTTTTAAATTTGCTCTTGCCGCATAAATTGCGGCTGTGTATCCAGCTGGACCTGAACCAATGATCAACACATCTGTTTCTATTATTTTCACCATTTTTTAAATATTGTATGTATAAGTCAATTTTCAACTGGCCAGTCTGTTTTGAAGGAAACATAGTTAATTTGTATACAACGTCTTTCTTTTTTAATTTCTTTTAATTCGAGTCCGTGCCAAGTATCTTCCCCAGATGAAAAGAAATACCCATTATTGTGTACATACTTAATTGTTTTCACTAGTTTAAAATCCTTATCATATAGATCAGTTCCTAAATTTTCCGACTCTTGGTATGGGTTTGCCCAAATCATCATAGTCATAAGTTTTTCAGGAATATCTTTATGAGGTTTTAACCAGAAACCTTTTTTATCTCCTATAATTTCAAGTCTTACAAAAGAATTACTCAAATCTTTATTCAAGAAATTACCAATTTTTGTATGAATATCTTTTTTTTGAAGTTCGTTAATAACTTTAGTTAAATTAGGATAATATTTACAATTTTTTGAGTCTAAAAAAAGTCTTAATTTTCCATCAAGACCTTGTCCTGAGTGATCAGCTGCCCTTGTTCCATCATAAGCTCGATCTCCATCTGGGATATTTGAATAAGATATCTCATTTAATGTTTCAGAGTCTAAACAACTTGATATTTCCCAATGTTTGAATGGATAGGCTGCCGAGCTTAAATTTTCTAAGTTCATAAGTTGTCTTCTATTATTCTTTTTTTAATAATGCTAGCAATTCTTTCTGATTCATTCAATAGATTGTATTCCCAATTTTCAAAATGATTAATTTTTTCTATGTCTCTTGCTATACCTAGTTGATTAAATTCATTATGAAAATTAGAAATGCGAGTACTTTTTCTTTTAAAAGGTAAGTGGAATATATAAATTGGTCTACCTGATATTGCAGCTTCGCTAATCATTGATGTTGAGTCAGAAGTAACAATAAAAAAAGAAGATGTTTGAATAGCTTGTTCATATGGATTTTCTCCTTCTCCGTTCCAAATTTTAGCAATATTATCTAGCCTTTTAGTGATTATTTTTTTTACTAGATTGGAGGTTCTTCTAGAGGTAATTATTTGTAATTCAAAACTTTGATTATTTTTTTTTAATCCTAAAAGTTTGTCACATAGTTTATTTGCTTCTTTAATTCCAAAATAATAGTGTTGATTATCTCCACCAATTATACAAGTTAATAAATTAGAATTAATATTTTGATTAGTTTTAGATAAGTGATGTAATGCGCCAATTGAATTTATAACATTATTTCCATAAAATTTATCATGGTTTGGACTAATTATATAATTAAAGTTTTTTGGAGAAATTTTAGGATTTTGTATGTGAATATTTATTAGGTTGCAAAATTTTTTTTTACAGAAAAGAGAAAAATATACACTTTTTCTTCCACACGATACAAGAATATCTGGTTTTAAATCAACAGGTATTTTATTTTTAAAGATCCATTTATATATAGGTA
This sequence comes from uncultured Alphaproteobacteria bacterium, assembly GCA_902594815.1. GTDB lineage: Bacteria > Pseudomonadota > Alphaproteobacteria > HIMB59 > CACPNW01. Next base: position 11,218 of record CACJNL010000013.1, read on the forward strand.
AAAAACCGGGCTGAAGTTTATTCCATGGAAAAATAAGATCAGTCTTTATGTGTGTAATATTATTGCTAATTTGTTTTGATAAGCCAGCAACTTGACTTATCATTCCTTGGGAGCCATCGGTAACAGCCCATATTTTAGGATTATTAGAATTCAAACGTATTTTACTGATTTAATTGTATAGGATTTTTGTCCTTTAGGACTATTAATTTCTACTACGTCATCAATTGCTTTATTAATTAAGCCTTTTGCAAGAGGGCTATTTACTGAAAGCTTATTATTTTCAATATCAGATTCGTATTCACCAACAATTTGATATGTTACTGACTCACCAGTATCATCATCTTCAATTTCTACTGTTGCTCCGAACTTAATATCATCGCCATCTAAACTTTTAACGTCAATTACTTCAGCACGGCTGACTGCACTTTCTAAATCTGCAATTTTGCCCTCTATTAAGCTCTGTTGTTCTTTTGCGTATTGATATTCTGCATTTTCTGATAAATCACCATGACTTCTAGCCTCAGCAATTGCTTCTATTATATTAGGTCTATCTTCATTTAGTAACTTTTTTAGCTCTTTTTGAAGATTATCATACCCATCAGCTGTCATTGGTATTTTATTCATAAATCTATGATGATATATTTTTGATTTAAGTCAATATATTTAGATTAAATCTTGTAAACTTTTAACTTTTAAGGAGCTGTTTTTCAAGTGCTCTATAGTATCTACTGCAATTTTTGCTCCTCTAATAGTAGTATAATAAGGAATATTATAAGTTAGCGCAGTTCTTCTAATACTATAACTGTCTCTAATTGATCCTTGAGTTTTTGTTGTATTAATAACTAAATCAATTTGACTGTCTTTAATTGCATCAACAATGTGTGGGCCACCTTCTTTAACTTTATTAATTGTTTCAACTTTTAAATTATTGTCATGTAGAAATTTTGAAGTACCTTTAGTTGCAACAATTTTAAAATTTAAATCTAATAATTTTTTAGCAATTTTTATAATAAATTTTTTATTCTGGTCATCAATTGAAATAAATACATTCCCTTTGGATGGCAAAATAGTACCACAAGCAATTTGACTTTTTGCAAAAGCAGATAAAAATGTGCTATCAATACCCATTACTTCACCAGTTGATTTCATTTCAGGACCCAACACTAAATCTACACCATCAAATTTATTGAATGGGAATACTGACTCTTTAACATTAAAAGTATTCAAATATTTACCATTAAATTTTTGAAGAATGTCTTTTAATACATCTCCTGTCATTACTTTGGCAGCAATTTTGGCAATGGGTATACTTCTTGCTTTTGCAACAAAAGGAACAGTTCTGCTTGCTCTAGGATTTACCTCTAAAACATACACCTCATCATTTTTTAATGCTAATTGAGTGTTCATTAGACCAATTACTTTTATTTCTGCAGCTATACTAGATACCCATTCTATAATTTTTTTTTGAATTTCCATTGAAATTGAAAACGGCGGTAAAGAGCAAGCACTATCACCAGAATGAATCCCTGCCTCTTCGATATGTTCCATTATCCCAGCAACAAAAATTTCTCCCGTGCTGTCTCTAATGATGTCTACATCAACTTCAGTTGCATTTTCAAGATATTGATCAACAAGAATTATATTATTTGAAGATACTTCCAAGGCACTTTTAGTAAATTCCGCAAGATGTTTTTCATTGTAAGCAATCTCCATCGCTCTTCCTCCTAAAACATATGAAGGTCTAACTAATACAGGATATCCAATTTCATTGGCAATGGATGTTGCCTCCTTTAAATTTTTTGCAAAACCATTTTTTGGTTGTTGAATATTTAATTTACTAAGAGTTTCACTAAATCTATCTCTATCTTCAGCTAAATCTATTGCTTCTGTTGTTGTGCCAAGAATTTTTACACCCTCATTTTCAAGTTCGTTTGCAATTTTAAGAGGTGTCTGTCCTCCAAACTGGACAAATATTCCAAGAACTTCACCAACTTCATCTTCTTTTTTGTAAATTTCTAAAACACTTTCAGTTGTTAGTGGTTCAAAATATAATCTATCAGCCGTATCATAGTCAGTAGATACTGTCTCTGGATTACAGTTAATCATTATTGTTTCAATGCCTTTTTCTCTAAGTGCATAAACGGCGTGCACACAACAATAATCAAACTCAATTCCCTGACCAATTCTATTAGGACCCCCACCTAAAATGATAATCTTTTTATTTTTAGTAGGATTAGACTCACAAAATGGCTTATTATGAAAACTCCAATCATAACTAGAATAAAGGTAAGGAGTTTTGGAGCCAAATTCACCAGCACAGGTATCCACAAGTCTAAATATTGGTTTAATATTATTTTGATGTCTAAATTTTCTAATTTCATTTTCTGAAATATTTTTGATTTTTGCAATTTTTTTATCTGTAAAGCCATTTTGTTTGGCCAAAAGTATAATTTCTTTTGATAATTCACTTTCTTGAATTAACTTTTCAATTTCAATAATTTTTTTAAGTTGATAAATGAACCACTTGTCATATTTTGTTATTTTATTTATTTCAACTTGATCAATTCCAAGACGAAGAGCATGTCCAATTGTTAACAATCTTTGCGACGATTGAATTTTTAAATCATCCAGAATTGTTTGTTTACTTGTAGTATTATTTTGAGGTATATCTAGACCATCCAAGCCATATTCGAGAGAGCTAAATCCTTTTTGAAGACTTTCATTAAATGACCTTCCTATGCTCATAGTCTCACCAACTGATTTCATAGAGGTGGTTAAATTTGAGTCAGCTCCACTAAATTTTTCAAAGGTAAATCTTGGAATTTTTGTTACGACATAATCGATGGTTGGTTCAAAGCTTGCAGGTGTTGTTTTTGTAATATCATTCTTTAATTCATCCAGTGAATAGCCTACTGCTAATTTAGCCGCAATCTTTGCAATTGGAAAACCTGTTGCTTTTGAAGCTAGAGCAGAGGATCTACTTACTCTAGGGTTCATTTCAATAACATTTATTTCTCCATCCTCAGGATTGATGGCAAACTGAACATTTGATCCACCTGTATCTACGCCAATCTTTTGTAATACTTTAATGCTAGCATTTCTTAAGATTTGATATTCTTTATCTGTTAAAGTTAAAGATGGCGCTACCGTTATGCTGTCTCCTGTGTGAACACCCATCGGGTCAATATTTTCAATTGAACAAATTATTATGCAATTATCTTTATGATCTCTAACAACTTCCATCTCAAATTCTTTCCAGCCTGATACTGATTTTTCAATTAAAATTTGATTTGTTGGACTTGCGCTCAGTCCTCTTTGACATAATTCAGAGAATTCCTCATTAGTATAAGCAACTCCACCACCTGTTCCTCCTAAAGTAAAACTTGGTCTTATAACTAAAGGTAATTTTAATTTTTCTTTTACCTCTATTGCTTTTGTTAATTCCTCTACAATAACACTCTCAGGACATTTTAATCCAATTTCTCTCATTGCATCTTTAAATTTTTGCCTATCTTCTGCAAGTTCTATTGCATCAGGATTAGCCCCAATCATCTTGACATTGTTCTTCTTAAGTATGCCTGATTTTGCAAGTTCCATGGAGACATTCAAAGCAGTTTGACCACCCATCGTTGGTAACAAAGAATCAGGTTTCTCTAACTCTATGATCTGCTCTACAAACTCTTTTGTAATTGGCTCAATGTAAGTTTTGTCTGATAAATCTGGATCAGTCATTATGGTTGCTGGATTGGAGTTTACCAGAACTACTTTGTAACCTTCTTCTTTGAGTGATTTGCAAGCCTGAGCACCAGAATAGTCAAACTCACACGCTTGTCCAATTACAATTGGTCCAGCCCCAATTATTAATATTTTATTTATGTCTTGTCTTTTAGGCATGCATCTTAATTAATTTGTAAAACTCTCTAAAAAGATAATTACTATCATGAGGTCCAGGGCTTGCCTCAGGGTGATATTGCACACTGAATACTGGAAGAGTTTTGTGCCTTATACCTTCATTTGATCCATCAAATAAAGATACATGAGTTTCTTCAACTTCATTTGGCAAGCTTGATCTATCAACTTCAAAACCATGATTTTGTGAAGTTATTTCAACAGTATTATTAATTAAATTTTTAACTGGTTGATTTGCACCTCTATGACCTTGGTACATTTTTTTTGTTTTTGCACCAAGGGCAAGATTTATTAATTGATGGCCAAGACAAATACCAAAAATGGGAATTTTAAGTTCAATAAGTTCTTTAATTGTTGGAAGTATTAATTTTATAGTGGCATCAGGATCTCCAGGTCCATTAGATAAAAAAATACCTTTTGGTTTTTTACTTAAAATTTCATTTGTATTTGTTATAGCTGGCAAGATAGTGGTATTAAAATTTAAATTTTTTAAATTTCTAAGAATATTTTGTTTAATTCCAAAATCCAAACACACAATTGGAAAACTATCAAAAATTTCTTTTTCAATATCTTTTTTCCACAAGCCATGATCCCACTGATAAATTTTCTTTGTGGAGACTTGCGTTGCAAGATCTAATTTTTCAAGACCATTCCATTGTATTAATTGTTTTTGTACATCTTCAAAATTTTGATTGTTTTCGCCAAAATGAATTAAAGCAGCTTTTTTAGCGCCCTCTGAAGATAATTTTCTGGTCAAGTAACGAGTGTCAATACCTGTAATTGCAGGAATATTATTTTTTTTTAAAAAAGAATCTAAACTGTCCTGAGCTCTCCAATTTGAATAATGTTCTAGAGTTTGATTGATAACGCAACCCTCAGCATAAATTTTAAATGACTCTAAATCTTCATCATTTGTACCCACAATACCAATATGAGGGAAAGTAAATGTAATTATCTGTTTAGCGTATGATGGATCTGTCAAAGTCTCTTGATAGCCTGACTGAGATGTATTGAAACATAATTCAGCAACAACTGATTTTATAGCTCCTAACCCATTACCCCACAATATTTCACCATCGTCGAAAATTAAAGCAGCTGAAGGAGGGCGTAAGTGTTGTTTTTTAATAATATCCCGCTGCATTATTTGACTAGAAATGATGGTTTACTAGGCATTTTGAAAACTTTAGTCAAGGATTAGTTGAAATTGTTAATAACAGTTATATTAGTGATAAAAATAAATTTAACCGATTCTAATAGGCAGATAATTATGAGTTTAAGAAACAAAATTGATGAGGACTATAAAAAATCAATAAAAAACAAAGAGCAAAATAAGACTAATACTCTTAGATTAATAAAAAGTGCAATTAAAGATAAGGATATTTCTACTAGAACTAATGAAAACAAAGAGGGAATTAGTGATCAAGAGATACTTGCGCTTTTATTTAGCTTAATAAAACAAAGAAAAGACTCAATAGGGCAATTTCAAAAAGCGGGAAGAGAAGATTTAATACAAAATGAACAAAGTGAAATAGATGTAATAAATGAATATTTACCTAAGCAAAAATCTGAAGATGAAACTATAACTATAGTAAATGAATTGATTAAAAAACATAATTTAGAAAATTTAAAGGATATGGGTAAGCTTATGGGTTTTGTTAAAAAAGATTATCCTGGAGAAGTAGATATGGGATTAGTAGGTAAAATTGCAAAATCTAAACTTGGAAATTAATGGCATTTAATAAGATTGATTTAGAAAATATAAAAGCAAAAATTCTAATTTCAGAAGAGTTAGATAAGAAAACTAAAGTAATTAAAAAGGGAAAAGATTTTTGGTGTTGCTGTCCATTTCATAATGAAAAAACCCCATCATGTAAAATTAATGATGATCAGGGATCTTATTATTGTTTTGGCTGTGGAGCAAAAGGAGATATTTTTACAATATACCAAGAATTGTTTAATTATACTTTCATAGATGCAGTTAAGGAATTATCCAATAGAGCAGGCATTAAAATAAATTTTGAACAAACTTCAAATTATAAAGAATATGACAAACATTTAAAAATTTTAGAAATTTCAGCTAAGTGGTTTGAGGAAAATTTAAAAGTAGAAAACAATTTATGCAGAAAGTATTTACATAATCGAAAATTATCAGATGAAACAATTGAAACTTTTAGACTTGGATATTCTTTTAATAAAGATCTTTCACTTCATGAGCATTTGAAAAATTTATCATTCACAGATGAACAAATCGTAAAGAGCAATGTTGCTAAGCTTGATAAAAATAAAAATATAAAAGATTTCTTTTATAAGAGATTAATTTTCCCTATCACTAATATTAACGGAAAAGTTGTTGGATTTGGGGGGCGTGTTTTAGACGAGTCCAATCCTAAATATATAAATTCTCCAGAAAGTCATTATTTCAAAAAGAGAAACATGTTATACAATTTAAATTTAGCAAAAAATTCTGCTAGAGAGAAAAAAAACTTATTAATTTGTGAAGGGTACATGGATGTAATTTCACTATACCAGAACAATATAAAAAGTGTAGTAGCGCCTCTTGGAACATCTTTTACACAAGAACAATTAGAGCTCACCTGGAAATATACTAATAAACCTACTGTAATGTTTGATGGTGACGATGCTGGTGTTAGAGCATCTTATAAGGCAGCACTAATGTCTCTTCCTTTTTTAATTCCTAATAAATCCCTTCAATTTATCAGATTGCCCAAAGATAATGATCCGGATAGTTTTTTAGAAAAAAATAAACTATCCAGTCTTGTGAAGATTTTAAAATCACCAACATCTTTATTAAGCTACATTTTTGAAGTATCTAGTGAAGGAGTATCTCTTAAGGATGCTGACCAAAAAATTTCATATGACCAATATCTTGATGATTTAGTTAGGACCATAAAAGATAAAAAAATACAATACTTTTATAAAAGTGAATTCAAATCTCTATTTTTTAACAAACTAAGAAATTTAAATAAAAATAATATTAAAAATACAACTCCAAAACAAGTTAGTTCATTACAAAGGAAACAAACCTATTCTTTTATTGCTAGTGCCATTAATCACTCGAAGGTAAGACTTAAAATAATTGAATGTATTTTTCAAAATATTGAATTAGATGAAATGGAAAGAGACATTTTAGAAACTTTGAATAGCCATGATTCAGGTCATAATAATGACTTAGATATTTTAAATTTATTCAGTGAAGAAATCAGACAATTATTGAAATCTAAGATATTGCAATCAAGTATTTACAAACTTTTCCCCTATTCTAGCCAAAAATATGATTCTGAAGAAGCTTTAGAAGAAATACAAGAATCTTTGAAAAACTTAAATACAAGGCTTTCAAATTTGAAAAAAATAAATAAAAGCCTAAATACCTTTGAAAAAAATAGTACATCTTTAAATTGGGATGAGCTCCAAAAGATTTCTATAGAAATCGAAGAAAACTACAAAGATAATTAATATGCCAAAAAAAACAGTTAAAAAAAAGAAAACCTCTCCAAAAAAGAAAACCTCTCCAAAAAAGAAGACATCTCCAAAAAAGTTACCAAAAAAGTCAGTAAAAACAGTTACAACAAAAAAAACTCTCAAGAAAACAAAAAAGAATATTGCAAAAAAAACAACAAAAACCAAAAAAACCAAAGTAACAAAAACAATATCAAAGAATATATCTGCTGCAAATAAAAACAAAAAATCAATAGGCAATAAAGGTAAACTGAATAAACTTAACAAAACAGCTAAGAAGACAAAAGGTCCAAAGTTAAAAAAAGAAAAAAAAGTTGTTTCATTTGATGATCATATAAAATCTATCATAGCAAAATTATTAGATAAACATAAGGTTGATGGAATTTACACCCAAAAAATAATTGAAAAAGCGGTACCCAAGAAGTTTCGAACGGAAGAGAATGTTTCTAAAGTTTCTGAATTTTTAAAAAATAACAATATAACTATTGTTTCTGAAGAAGAAGCAGCTGCATTGATAAAATCAGCTAAAGAAGATCAATCAAAAAATGATGAAGACGGTGGAGAGGAAGAAAAAAAACAAACAGGCAAAACTGATGACCCAGTAAGATTATATTTAAGAGATATGGGAGCTGTCGAACTTCTTAGTAGAGAGGGTGAAATAGCAATCGCAAAAAGAATCGAAGCCGGTAGAGAGAAGATGATTGGCGCAATATGTGAAAGTCCAATGACAATTCGATCAATTATAAATTGGAAAGACTCAATAAAAGATGGAACAATGCTTTTAAGGGATATTGTTGATCTAGAGGCAACTTATGACATGTCTGACATTAATGAAAATAAAATTGATGATACACTGAAGTTAATTGAGGAAGCAGGAACGAGTGAAAAAAAAGATAAAGAGAAAGATAAATCTTCAAGTGAGACAGAAGGTGAAACAGACTCAGATAATCAAAGTGAAGAAGATGAGTTAAACGTTTCATTAGCTGCAATGGAAGAGAAACTTAAACCAAAAGTTCTAAATGACTTCGATTTCATTACAAAGCTTTTCAAAAAATTACAAAAATATAGTTCAGAATTAATAAACTCAGATAGAAAAAATGAGACGACTTTTACTTCTATTGAAAAAAAGTATAAAAAAATTCAAAAAGAAATGGTAGTTGCAATGAAAGCTGTCCACTTTAATTCATCTACGATTGAAGCTTTAATGGAGTCTCTATATGAGCTGAATAAAAAACTGCTTGTTAGAGAAGGTCGAATGTTGAGACTTGCTGTTAATGAAGGTGTAAAAAGAGAGAATTTTATTGAGGAATATTTAAATTTCAATTTTGAAAAAAACTGGATTCAAACATTACTTGCTCTTAAAGATAAAAGTTGGGAAAAATTTATTAATAAAAATCATTTAGAAGTTAATAAATTAATTGATGAAATTAAAGAGATTCAGGATGCATCTGAACTACCTTTAACTGAATTTAGAAGAATTGTTGCAACTGTTCAACAAGGTGAGAGATCTGCAAGTAGAGCAAAGAAAGAAATGATTGAATCAAATTTACGATTAGTTATTTCAATTGCAAAAAAATACACCAATCGTGGGTTGCAGTTTTTAGATCTAATTCAAGAAGGCAATATAGGATTGATGAAAGCGGTAGATAAGTTTGAATACCGAAGAGGCTACAAGTTTTCAACTTATGCGACTTGGTGGATCAGACAAGCAATTACACGATCCATAGCAGATCAAGCAAGAACTATTAGAATACCAGTACACATGATTGAGACTATTAATAAAATAGTCAGAACAACAAGGCAAATCATGGCTGAAATAGGCAGGGAACCTACACCAAACGAATTGGCAGAGAGGCTTCACATGCCACTCGATAAAGTCAAAAAAGTTTTAAAAATTGCTAAGGAGCCAATCAGTTTAGAGACTCCTGTTGGTGACGAGGAGGATAGTTCTTTAGGTGACTTTATTGAAGATAAAAATGCTCTCATACCAATTGATGCTGCAGTTAAAAGCTCTCTCAGAGATACAACTACAAGGATCTTATCTTCATTAACTCCAAGAGAAGAGAGAGTATTAAGGATGCGTTTTGGAATTGGCATGAATAGCGATCATACCCTCGAAGAAGTCGGTCAACAATTTAGTGTTACAAGAGAGAGGATACGTCAAATAGAAGCAAAAGCACTGCGAAAACTAAAGCATCCGACTAGAGCCAGAAAATTAAAAACATTCCTAGACGAATAATGAAACTAACACTTCTTGGGACAGGTTGTCCAAGTGTTGATCATAAACGATTTGGACCATCAAATTTAATAACAACCAACAAAGCTAAAATCTTAGTTGATTGTGGTTCAGGTATCACTCAAAGACTTCATCAATTAAAAGTATCATCTGCAAACATTGATGCATTATTATTTACTCACCTTCATTCAGATCATGCAGTTGATTTCTATCAATTGATTATTTCTTCATGGCATTCTTATAGAATAAAGCCATGGAAAATTTACGGGCCAAAAGGCACAAAAAAATTTGTAAGTAAAATTATGGATGCTTGGTCTGATGAAAGAAAGTTAAGAATTGCTTATGAAGCAAGAGCATCCGATAAGGCATTTCAAATCGATGTAACTGAATTCAAGACTTTAGGTGATATCAAAGTTAAAGATTTAAAGATTAAATATTTTGAAGTTGATCATAAGCCTGTGAAATATGCTTATGGTTTTGCTTTTACTAATACTAATAGAAAATTAACAATAAGTGGTGATACAAAACCATGTGAAAATCTAATGAAGTATGCACAGAAATCAGATGTTCTTCTTCATGAAGTTTTTATTGAAGGGGAAATTTTAAAAACTAATAAGATGCGTACTAAAAAAACCTTACATAATGTAAAGAGCTATCACACAACTTCATCACAAGTTGGTAAAGTAGCATTTATTACTCAGAGTAAAAAATTAGTTTTAACGCATTTTGTGCCAACTCAATTCAATAAAAATAGATTAAAAAAAGTCGTTAAGAGTGATTTTGGTAAAGACCCAATCATAGGCGAAGATTTAATGACTATAACTATCTAATTTAAATTAGTTTCAATTATATTCTGGTAAAAAGTCACCGTGTGCCTCAATCATCTTATCTGTCATTGAGTAAATTTCATCGATAGTAAGATTAGCGGCTGTTAGCGGATCAAGTAATGCAGCATGATAAATAGTTTCTTTCCTTTTAGTCAAAGCGGCTTCTGCAGTGAGTATTTGAACATTAATATTAGTTCTCATCAAAGCAGCTAAGTGTTCCGGAAGTTTACCAAATCTTTGTGGAGAATATCCATTCGAACTAATTTTGCAAGGTACTTCTACGCAACAATTTGAAGGAAGGTTCTCAATATATCCATTATTCATTACATTAGCATTAATTGTTATTTCATTATTATTCACCACTCCATCAATAATATAAGATGCATATTCATGACTTCTTTCTAGAGGTTGTTCATAAATTGGAGTCATATCTTCTTCTAGTTTGTTCCATAATTTTATATTTATTTCACAACGATCAATGTATTCTTCAATAGGAATTTTATATTTTTCTAATTCATCTTTTCTATTTTGTTTTATGAACCAAGGTACATATTCAGCAAAGTGTTCGCTAGACTCGGTAACGAAATATCCAAATCTTCTTAGTATTTCATACCTGACTTTTTCATGAAGAACCTTATCAGAATATTCTGTTTTTTTTTGACTTCTAGAGGATAGGATTTTATCATTTACTATTTTCTCTGCTAAATTTTTTAGCTTTGGATATAAATCTTCACTTTGATTATCTGAAATTTTTTTTTCAAATTTTTGATAAAAGGCCATGTGATTTATTCCAACACAAAGGTAATCAATATCCTCAATATTTTCTCCTAAATCTTCTGCAAGCATCTCAGCGGTACCTTGAACAGAATGACATAATCCCAATGTTTTAATTTCAGGAAATGATTTATTAATAGCAATCATATTCGCACACATTGGATTAACGTATTGCAGCCATATTGCTTTAGGACAAATCTCCATAATGTCTTTTGCAATATCTAATAAAACTGGTATCGTTCTTAAGCCTCTCATAATGCCACCAATACCTAATGTATCTCCAATAGTTTGTTGCAGGCCAAACTTTTTTGGAATTTCAAAATCTATTACAGTTGCAGGTTTGTAGCCACCTACTTGAATGGTTGTTTGAACAAAATCTGAACCAGCTAATGACTCTCTTCTATTTGTATGTGCTGTAATTTTAGGGTTAGCATTTAGTTTTTGTGAAATAACATTCAGCAAATCATGAGAGGCTTTTAATCTTTTTGGATCAATATCTTGAAGAGCAATTTCTATGTTCTTGAAAGAATCTAATGAAAGAAGATCAGCCACTATATTTTTAGTAAATACGGCACTGCCAGCACCAATAATAGTAAGTTTAGTCATAAAATTAACTATATTCCAAAAAAATAATATTACTAAATCAATTTTTGTATATAAGGATTTTTTTAAGGGCTCTTAGCTCAGTTGGTTAGAGCGCCCCGCTCATAACGGGGTGGTCCGGGGTTCAAGTCCCTGAGGGCCCACCATTTATTATAAATTTTGTGATTTAAAATTTTGGATTTCTATAAGAATAATTATTTTTTTTCAGTTTTAGAGATATTCAATATTTTTCTATAAAAACTAATAAAATTAATGCTTTATATTATTAATTTTTAATATTATCACATTCTCAGATATTATATTTTAAATAATAGGAGGAAGAATGAAAAAACTAATAACTTTAATAGTTTTATTCACCTCAACTGTTGTATCTGCAGGTACATTGGTTGTTAACTCAAACCAATCTGGAGAGTCTTCAAAAGCTGCTTTTGATGCATATGTAGATGCGTTTAGAGCTGCTCATCCTGAAGTAACAGTTGTTGTAAATGAATTTGAACATGAAGCTTACAAAACTGCTATAAGAAACTTCTTAACTGCTGAAGCACCAGATGTTGCAATTTGGTTTGCTGGGAACAGAATGAAATTTTTTGTAGATCAAAATTTATTTCAAGATGTAAGTGATGTATGGGCAGATGCTGGTCTTAATGACTCAATGGCATCTACTAAAGGATCTCTTACAGTTGATGGTAAACAATATGGTGTTCCATGGGGTTACTATCAGTGGGGTGTTTACTACCGAAAAGATCTTTTTGATAATTTAGGCTTAAATGTTCCAAAAGATTGGGAAGAATTTAAATGGGTATGTGCTATGCTGAAAAAGAATGGCATTACTCCAATCACAATTGGTACTAAATACCTTTGGACAGCTGGTGGATGGTTTGATTATCTAAACCTTAGAATTAATGGTTATCAATTCCATATGGATTTAACTGCTGGTAAAGTTAGTTATGAAGATCCAAGATTAGATGCTACTTTTGCAGCTTGGAGAGAATTAATTGATCCAGGATATTTCCTTGAAGATCATGCTTCATTCTCTTGGCAAGATGCTCAAGCTCCACAAATCAATGGTGAAGCTGCAATGTATCTAATTGGTAACTTCTACGTACCTACTCTTGAGAGTGCTGGAGTCGTTGATAAGATGGATTTCTTTCAATTCCCTACAATTGTTGAAGGCGTAGGTGTTGCAGAAGATGCTCCAACAGATACTATGCACATTCCTAGTGGCGCTAAAAATGTTGAGGATGCAAAAAAATTCTTAGCATTTATGTCGAACAAAGAAGCTGCTACTAACTGGGCGAAAATGGGTGGTATGTTAAGTCCAAATAAATATGCTGATAAACCAACAAATAGATTCTCAGTAATGGGAGCAGAAATGCTTGCAGCTGCAGATGATATTGCTCAATTCTGGGATAGAGATGCTAATCCAGATATGGCAGGTGCAGCAATGGAAGGTTTCCAAGAATTTATGGTTAAACCTGACCGAGAGGCTAAAATTAGAGCTCGTCTTGAAAAAGAGAGAGAGCGAATTCACGGACCACTGTAAAAAATTATTAACTTTTGAGGCGGAAATAGTTCCGCCTCATTTATATAAATAGAAAATTAATCATGACTTTTTGGGAACGTAATCAATTAAGGCTTGCTCCCTTTCTTTTCTTGGCGCCAGCAATCCTAATATTCTTAATTTATGTGATCTATCCAATTTTTGATTCAATTTGGGTTAGTTTCCATGAATGGAATGGAATGGACAAAGAAGGAACAAGGGGTAATGGAAATCCAAATTGGAGGTGGGTTGGGTTAAATAACTATATTACTTTATTCACTGATGACGAGGAGTTTTATGTTTCGCTATTTAACAATGTTCGATGGTTAATTTTTAGTCTTTTAGCTATTCCAATCGGATTGATGTTAGCACTTTTTGTTAATCAAAAAATTTTAGGTATGAGATACATTAAATCACTTTTTTATTTTCCATTTGTGATTAATGCTGTCGTTATAGGTGTAATTTTTACATGGTTTTATAATCCCAAATATGGAGCGCTAGCGTATGTTTTAGGTTTTTTTGGAATAGATCCAGTACCTTTTTTGGCTGATGAAAATCTAGCAACTTATGGAATAATAATTGCATCTTTCTTTCCTGGTATTGCCTATACAATGATTCTTTACATTACTGGTTTAACAGGTGTTAGCAGAGAAATGATTGAAGCTGGTAGAATTGATGGAGCTTCAGGTTTTACTATGTTATGGAATGTTGTCCTTCCACAATTAAAACCTGCAACATTAATAGCTATAGTTGTCACTATTGTCGGAGCTTTAAGAAGCTTTGATTTAATTGCGGTTATGACAGCTGGTGGCCCTTGGGGTAGCTCGGAAGTTCTTGCTTATAAAATGTATCAAGAGTCACTATTCAATTATAGAATGGGATATGGAGCTGCAATTGCAACCATACTGTTTTTAATTATGGATATTTATATTGCCTGGTTTTTATATAGACTTTTTAAAAACGAAAGGTCAGAAAAATAATGTTTCCAACTCCTATTCAGAATTATTCTCTAAAAGTAAATATTGGTTATAGACTTTTGCTTTTATTTACCCTGATAGTTTGGCTTCTACCACTAGTAGCTGTGATGCTAACTTCCATGAGAACTTTTGATGATGTTCTAGCTGGAAATTACTGGACGTTCCCAGAAGAAACTGCAACTATAGCTAATTATAGTGCTGTTTTTGAAGGTGGTAAAATGGGAAGATTTTTTCTAAACAGTCTTATTATTACTCTACCTACTGTTATTGGAACATTGTTTTTAAGTTCCTTGGCGGGTTATTCACTAGCAATGCATCGATTTAAATTAAATCTTTTAGTTTTTGCAATGTTTATCGCTGGAAATTTTGTTCCCT
>CACJNL010000014.1 GCA_902594815.1 uncultured Alphaproteobacteria bacterium
GTAAATTAGATTGGAAAGAAGTTTTGCGAAAATTTTGGGAAACTTTTAAGCAATTATGTGATGATACTGTTGGAAAATCAAATAGAGAAGTAATTGATGTACTTGATGATGCTCTAGGAGCACATTTCTTTCCACCGGAAGGAAAAGATGAAAGCAGAAAATGTCCTACATGTGATAATGGCAGGCTTGGAATCAAAGTAGGAAAATTTGGAGGATTTATTGGTTGTTCAAATTATCCAGATTGTAAATATACAGTTCAATTTAATCAACTAAATGACAAAGATGGCGCAACTCTTAGTGGTCCAAAAGAAATAGGTATTTACCCAGAAACAAATGAAATGATTACTCTTCGAAAAGGTCCTTATGGTTTCTATATGCAAGTAGGTGAAGGTACTCCAGAAAAGAAACCAAAAAGAGTTTCCATACCTAAAAATTTTGAACCTGAAGAAATTGGCCTTAATACTGCAATACAGTTATTAGGTTTGCCAAGAAAATTAGGATTTCATCCAGAAACAAATAAAACAATCAGTGCAGGAATTGGTATGTACGGCCCATACATTCTTCATGATAAAAAATATAAAGCTCTAGAAAAAACAGATAATATATTGGATATCGAACTAGATAGAGCAATCGAACTAATTGCTAAACCTACTCAACGCGGTAACGCAACACTTAAAACTTTTGGCGAACATCCAAGTGAAAAAAAGAATATTACAGCCCATGATGGAAAGTTTGGACCGTATGTAAAATGTGGTAAAATCAATGCTTCACTTCTTGGAGATCAAACAATTGACAGTTTAACTCTTGAAGATGCGATAAAACTTATCGATGATAGAATACAAAAAATAGGTTTAAAGAAAAAGAAAAAATAAAATAGATTTGATTTAAACCAAAATAGCCTTAAATATGAGATATGCCTAAAAATATATCTTTTAATGACGTCAAAAAATATAGAAACAAGTTTTTAAAAAATAATAAAAATACTGCATCAAGAAATGCTTTAATAAAAAATGATTTAAACACGGTTGCTCTTAATTGGGAAAATTTTAGTCAAATTAATCATCATTTTTCACATCTAATTGAAAAAGAATTACCCGCAACAAATCAAATGGCCTCAGGTCGATGCTGGGGATTTGCAGGATTAAATTTAATGCGATTAGAAGTTGTAAAAAAACTGAATCTAAATAACTTCGAGTTCTCTCAAAACTATTTTATGTTTTGGGATAAATTAGAAAAGGCAAATTATTTTTTAGAAAATATAATTAAAACAAGAGATCACGCATATGATAGTAGATTAATTATGCATCTTGTTAAAGCTCCAGTTCAAGATGGCGGTCAGTGGGATATGTTCGCAAATCTCATCGAAAAATATGGAGCAGTTCCAAAAGATGTAATGCCAGAAACCAATCACAGTAGTAAATCCATGGCAATGAATTACATCTTAACGCATAAATTAAGAGAATTTGCATCTGTGTTAAGAAAAAAACCTTCTAAACAATCATCTTCCTTGAAGAAAGATATGATGGAAACTATTTTTAACTTATTGGCAATGTTTCTAGGTCAGCCCCCAGAGGTGGTAAACTGGTCAGCTAGAGATAAAAATAACAAATACATTTCTATTGCTGATTTATCACCTAAGGAATTTGTCAAAAAATATGCTGATATCAATATTAAGGATAAGGTTTGTCTGATCCATGCTCCAATGAGTAATAAAAAATTCAATACTACATATACTGTTGAATACTTAGGTAATGTTATTGAGGGACAAGAAATAAAATATTTGAATGTGGAGATAGCTGAACTAAAAAAATCTGCGATGCAATCAATTAAGAATAATGAAGCAGTTTGGTTTGGATGCGATGTAGGCAAAAGATTTAGTAGAGACATGGGCGTACTTGACATGGGTATTTTTGACTATGAAAATGTTTTTCAAACATCATTTAAAATGAACAAACAGACTCGACTAGAATACGGTGACAGTGAAATGACTCATGCGATGCTGTTAACTGGTGTTGATGTTAAAAGTAGAAAATCAAGTAAATGGAAAATTGAGAATAGCTGGGGCACCAAAAGTGGAAATAAAGGTTACATGATGATGACTGATCAATGGTTTGATGAATATACCTATGAAGTTGTTGTTGATAAACAATATCTTAGTAAAAAATTATTAAAATACCTTGATATGAAACCTGTGAGTTTGGAACCATGGGATCCCATGGGAGCTCTAGCACATTAATTTGAATAAAGAAAATGCAAGTAAACTATGGAAGTTAATCCAACTAACTGGAGATGAATTATTAGGTAAATTACCTGATCATCCAAATCATCCAAAAGGTCGAAACCCCTATGCGCACGTGGCTTTAGAGGTAAAGACTCATTTTAAAATGACTTACAAAGATATACCAGATGAAAAATTTGATGAAGTGGTAAAATATTTAGAATTTTTAAAACAAAATCCTAATTAAAATTAATCAAATTCTTTATATTGAATAGATAATGAATTGACGCAATACCTTTGCCCTGTTGGCTCAGGACCATCATCAAAAACATGTCCCAAATGGGCATCACAAGCGGCACACATTATTTCAGTTCGAATCATTCCGTGAGAAGTATCTTGTTCAGTTTTAATTGCATCATTTGATATGCCTTTAAAAAAACTAGGCCAACCACATCCTGATTCATATTTTGATGTTCGTTCAAATAATTCTGCTCCACAACACCTGCATTTAAAAACTCCATCTTTTGTAATATCAAATGCTTTCCCAGAGAAAGCTGGCTCAGTGCCTTTTTGTCTGGTTATATAGTATTCTTCTTCTGAGAGTATTTCTCTCCACTCTTGATCAGATTTTACAACTTTAGTCATAATATTTGTTTCTTACTGTTAGATAGCACTATTCCTAAAATAATAAAGATAGTTCCTATTAAATGAAAAAAAGAAAACTTTTCTCCAAGAAACATAATTGCCCACATTGAACTAAAAACAGGGATAAGGTGTAAAAATAGGCTGGCTTTATTGGCTCCTAATATTGCAACACCCTTATTCCAAGCAAAAAAAGAGGTAATACTTGCAAAGATAGCAACATAACTAATCATTAAAATTTCGTTTGAGTCACTAGGCAAATAAGAGTTGTTTTGTGCTTCCAAAAGATAAAACGGAAAAATAAATATTAACCCAATAAAAATCATTACTTCTAATGTGGCCAGTTGTGATAGAGAACTGTCAATTTTCTTTAATAAAACAGAATATAAACCCCAAGCAAAAACTGCACCTAACATCCACAAATCTCCTTTAGTAAAATTTAAACTCAGAAGATTATTAATATCTGCTTTTGAAATAATTAGTAGAACCCCGATGATTGACAATATAATACCAAAGAATTGCATTAAATACGTTGGAGTTTTGTATATAAACCATGAAAAAAAAATTATTAACAAAGGCGTAATAGACGCCATTATCGATGAATTTATCACCATTGATGTTTCTAAAGATAAATAGGTAAATGAATTGAATATTGTAACACCAAGTATCGATGTAATTATTAAAAAAATAAAATTTTTTTTATATTTATCGAAATCTTCAATAATTTTACGATAAGTAAAAGGGAGTAATAAAAGAAAAGCAAGAGACCATCTTAAAAAACTCAATTTAAAAGGTGTTAAATTATAGAGAGAGGCCACTTTTCCTGTAAAAAAATTACCTGACCAAAAAAGTGAAGAAGCAACTAATAATATAAATGCAAAATAAATACTTTTTGAATTAATCATCAACTAATGTCATTAATGATGACGTGTCATATCGAGATCCACCATTTTTTTGAACTTGCTCATAATATTTATCAACAATTTTAGTGACAGGAAGAGAAGCACCATTTTTTTTAGCTTCATTAAAACAAATTGATAAATCTTTTCGCATCCAATCAACTGCAAAGCCAAATTCATATTCCCCTTTAAGCATCGTTTTATATCTATTCTCCATTTGCCATGATTGTGCTGCACCTTTTGAAATTACTTGTAAAACTTTTTCCATGTCTAGGTTTGCTTTTTTACCAAATGCCATCGCCTCTGATAAACCTTGTACCAAACCTGCAATACAAATTTGGTTAATCATTTTAGCTAGTTGACCTGATCCAGTTGAGCCTAATAATTCAATAGTTTTGCCATATGCATTCATCACCGGTTTTGCTATTTGAAAACTTTCTTCATCCCCACCAACCATTATTGATAAAATACCATTTTCTGCTCCTGCTTGACCACCTGAAACCGGTGCGTCAAGAAAATGAAATTTGTTTTCTTTTGCCTTTTGATAATATTTTCTTGCAATATCCGCTGAAGCAGTTGTGTGATCTACTATAATAGTATTTTCTTTAATATTTTTTATTATACCATCATTGCCTTCCATTACAGATACTAAATCCTCGTCTCTCCCTACGCATATAAAAACAACTTGAGCATCAGATACTGCTTCACCTGGAGTTGATTGTGCTTTTCCTGAAAATTCTTTGACCCATTTATCAGCAACTGAAGTTGTTCTATTGTATACAGTAGTGTTATAGTTATTTTTTTTAAGATGACCTGCCATGTTATAACCCATAACACCAAGACCAATAAAAGTAACATTTTTTATTTCCATATCATTATTCTCCAATTAAATTTAATATTGCATAACTTAATTTTTTTGAACCACTTACAACAAGGTTTTTAGTATTTTCATAAAATTTATATTCTAATTTATCAAAATGACAATCATGTCCTCCTGCCTGTCTTACAATAAATACTCCTGGTATATGATCCCAAGGATGCAAACGCGATAATAAAGTAAAATCTCTTTTTTCAAGCACTATATCAAAATATTCACACCCAATTGATCCATACGAATTAATGTCATTAAACTTATCTTTTATTGCAAATATTTTTTCTTTTTGATTTTCATCCCAATACTTTGTACTTATTGAGCCTATAGATTTTTCAATTGTTGTATTTACACTTAATTGAATTTTTTTATCATTAAAAAAAGTTCCTGTTTTATCAGCAAACATAAATTCTTCACTAATAGGTTTGTAAATAAATGACTGGATTATTTGTTTATTTTTAGTCAATGATACCATTACTGCAAACCTATCTTTCGATTTAGCAAAATTGCTTGTTCCATCTATTGGATCAACAGTCCAGCAGTAATTATCAGATTGATAGTATTTTAATATTAAAGGATCTTTGAAATAAGTTTCTTCCCCAACAAACTTAGAATTTTTGATTAATTTTGATAATTCAAAATGAAGCTCTTTTTCTACCTTGATATCAATTTCTGTTACGATGTCTTTGTTATTTTTATATGAAATCTGATTATTAGATAAATTTCCGAAACTAGGTATTATAATTTTTTTACTGATATTATATAAAATTTCTCTTATGTCATTTACATTTACCACGTGGTTTAAATAATAGCTTTGTACAAATTTAAAGCAAGAGACTTAGTGATTGCGCCAATTTCTCCTTTATTTATTTTAATTTTATCAACTTGAGTTATTGGTGTTACTAGGCTTCCTGAGCTCGTAATAAAAACCTCTTCAGCTTTCATAAGCTCTTTTATAGAAAATTCTCTCTCAATTAGTTTTAAATTTAAAGAGTTAATAATTTTTTTTAAAACTGTCCTCGTCACACCTTTTAAAATTTCTTTGTTTGCTGGATGTGTTATAATTTTTTTACTTCTCACTATCCATACATTTGAATGAGCAGCCTCAGTAACTTTTTTCCCCTTGACTAAAATTGTCTCGTAAGCACCGTGCTTACTAGCTTCCGTAGCAGCCAAAATATTAGCTAATAATGACGTTGTTTTTATATCTGGTCTTCCCCATCTTATGTCAGGATAAGTAATTGCTTTATATCCTTTGTAATTTTTATCAGGTAAATTAAATTTTTTCTTTGCCGTATAAACAATTATATTTGGCTTAAGATTTTTTTTGTAAGCATGTTCACGAGGTTGTATTCCTCTTGTTATTTGTAAATAAATAATACCATTTTTTAATTGATTTTTTTTAACCAAACTTAAAAAAATATTTTTTAATGAGGGTTTATTGATTTTAAAATTGAAATTCAATTCAATCGTGGAATATTTTAATCTACTCAGGTGAAACTCAATATCAAGAAGTTTGCCATTTATAACTTTAATTACCTCATAAACACTATCAGAAAATTGAAAACCCCTATCTTCTATATGAATTTTTGCATCTTTATAATTTACATATTGATTATTAAGATACACATATTTTGACATAGATTAGAATGATGAAAGTAATTTTTCTAATTTATTGATGTATTGAGTCTCTGCAAAAAATACAACGTCATCATTTTCTTTAAAATTTGTATTACTATTAGGAATAATTATTTTACCATCCCTCAATATAGATCCTATTCTAACACTTTTTGGTAAATTTAATTCTTTTAAATTTTTGTTACAAAGTGGTGACTGTTTATTAATCATTGCCTCTATTACTTCTCCAAAACCATCACCCAGTGAGTAATCACTCATTATGCCTCCCCCTCGAACTTTTTCCAATATCTTAGAAATAGTAATGAGTTTAGGATCAATTGTGATATCTATACCAATGTTTGATAATAAAGATGTGTAAGAGCTATTATTTATGAGAGCCATACACTGCTTTGTGCCTGCTCTTTTTGCAAGTAATGAAGCTAATACATTAACTTCATCATCCTCAGTAACTGCAAGACAGTATCCAGCTTCAGCAATATTTACCTCATCCAATATTTGATTGTCCAGACCATCACCGTTAGTAATAGTGACTGAGTTTAGTTGTGATGCTAAAAACTGAGATCTATCTTTATCAATTTCAATTAACTCAGTTGAAATTCCATTATCATTCTTTTCAATTAGTTCAGCAAGAGAAAACCCTATATTTCCTCCTCCAATAATAACAATTTTTTGAGCTTGTAATTCTTTATGTCCAAATTCTTTTAATACATCTTTTAAATTTTGCGTCTCTACAACCATGTAAATTAAGTCATTATTTTCTATTTTGGTAGAAGAATTAACAATAAATTTTTTATCACCCCTGAAAATAAATAAAATATTTGCTAAATAGTCAGGAAATTTGGCAGATAATTCTCGTACAGTCAACCCCAGATGACTGCAATTATTATCACACTTAAATCCTATTAATTTTAGTTGTTTATCTGATAATTCGACCATATCAATTGTTCCAGGTGAAATTATTCTTCTATGAAAAGCACTTGCTACCTCTTGTTCAGGAGAAATAATAGCATCAATTGGAAGGTCGTTTTTTGTATATAATTTTTGCCATTCTCCCTTGAGATAATCTTGTTGTCTAATTCGCGCAATTTTTTTTGGAATTTTAAATAAAGAATGTCCAATTTGACATGCAATCATGTTCGTTTCATCGCTTTTGGTAACAGCGATTAAAATTTCACAATCTTTTGCACCCGCATTCATTAAGGTAGAAGGCAAACTAGGAATACCCGGGACTACTTTGACATCTAAATTCTCTGAAATTTTATTTAGTTTTACAGAGGGCTCATCTACAACAGTAACATCAAAATTTTCTTTTGAAAGTTTATCAGCTATACTATAGCCAACATCACCAGATCCACAAATAATAGTTTTCATATAGTTACTAAACTGAGATATTTAATGATTTAAGTTTTCTATACAGAGCAGTTCTTTCCATACCAGTAAATTCTGATACTTTAGATATATTACCACTAAATCTTTTTATTTGCGATAATAAATACTCTTTTTCAAACTCCATTCTTGCTTCTTTTAGAGATAAATCATGATTATTTGCGCTAGTTTGATCTTTGCTATAATCTCCCATTTCAAGTGCTAAATTATCGACATCCAGAACCAAATCATTTGTAGCTGTTTGGTTAAGAATAAGAGTTTTTTCTACATAATTAACTAGTTGCGAGACATTTCCCGGCCAATTGAACATCTCTAATTTAGATATAGCAGATTTTGAGAAACTTAAATCTATGCTCCTTGAATTAAATTTTGAAATATAATAATTCAATATTGGCATAATATCTGGAACACGATTTGATAAACTTGGGCAAACTAAATGATCTACTTTAAGACGGTCATATAATCTTGATAAAAAATTACCATTAGCAATTTCGTCTTCTAACTTCTTATCTGAAATTGTAATAATTTTATGGTCTAGATTGATATTTGCTGATTTAAAAAAATCAGAATTTTCTATAAAAAATAAAAATTGTTTTTGAAACTGCAGTGGAATCAAATCTATATTTGAGAGAATCAAAGTATTCGAATTAGATCTGATAAAAAGATTAGCATTTAAATTCTTAATATCTGTAGAAAAAAGAACTTCCAAATTACTTTCATTTAATGTTGCGAAATCAATGTATATTGGAATTTTATTACTATATTTAGACTTTTTGTGAATTTGATTTGCTATTAATTTTTTTCCAACTCCAAATGGCCCTTCTATCAATAGACGTGAATTTGATTTAGAAAAAGTCTCTAAACGCTTTTTTGTATTATTAATAAAATTTGAATTTCCTATTAAATCAATATCTGGTGTAACTAATTCTTTTAAATTTTTATTTTCATTTAAAAGTTTAGAGCTTTCTATAGCTCTTTTAGCTAAAATTAATAATTTATCACTGTTAAATGGCTTTTCTATAAAATCATAAGCGCCATTTTTAATTGAGCTAACAGCTAAATCTACTGTCCCGTGTCCACTGATAATAATTACAGGAACATTACTGTTAATTTTTTTGAATTCTTTCAAAATTTCAATTCCATCTAATTTACTATTAGATAGCCACACATCAAGTATTACCAAGTCTGGGTTATATTTATTAAATTGATTAATAGCCTCATCTGAATTTAATGCAGAATAAGTCAAATATTTCTCATCTTTAAGAATTTCAGATATTAAGAAACAAATATCCTTTTCATCATCAATTATTAAGACTTTAAACATTTAAATTTTCAAATTTAATTGAGCTTGTTGTACCTGCCATTTGTTTATTTTTTTCTATTCTAATTTTTCCATTATGATCTTCAATAATTTTTTTTACTATTGATAAACCAAGGCCAGTGCCTTTGTTTTTTGTTGTAAAATAAGGTTCAAAAATTTTATTAACCATATCTTGTGAAATTCCATTACCGTTATCAATTATTTCTATCACTATATTATTATTCTTTAAGAATAGATTAATAAAAATTGATGGATTAGGAATTTTTTCAACTGCCTCCACAGCATTTTTAATTAAATTATTAAAACATTGAGATAATTGAAATTTATCAAACTGAAAATATATGTCTTGTTTTTCTTTTTTAATTTTAAATTTAATATTTTTGTGCGAATTAGCAAATAACAAATAAGATTCATTTAAACATCTTGATAAATTATCAAGTTTAATTTCTGGCTCAGGCATCCTTGCGAATGAGGAAAACTCATCAATTAATTTCCCAATATCATCAACTTGTCTTGAAATAGTATTTGTTAAAATTTTAATATCATCATTTTCAAAATCTTTATTTAGATATTTTTTCTCAATTCTTTCAGCTGATAGTTTAATTGGAGTAAGTGGATTTTTCACTTCATGTGCAATTTTTCTAGCAATGTCTGACCATGCGGCATGTTTTTCAGCTAGAATAAATGAAGTGGTGTCATCTATTGCAACAATGAAACCATTAATTTTATTATGTTTAAATTCTTTAATTATTCTAACATTAAAATTTCTCAGATCGTCCTTAATAATTATTTCTGTTTGAAAGTTTTCAAGTATTTTTTTTGAGTTTTTAAAATTATTAAAAATATTTTTCCAATCAGGAAAAATTGATAAAAAATTATCTTTATTTTCCAAGTTTTTTGTACCTTTGAAAAGTTTGTTCGTGGTTTGATTAAAAAATAAAACATTATAATTACTATCCAATGAAACAACCCCGATAGTAAGCAAACTTAGTATGGCTTCAATAAATAATCTTTTTTCTTCATCTTCATTACTTTTAAAAATAAGCTGATTTTGTTTATTTTCAATTTCACCAATCATTTTGTTATACGATGAAAGCAACACTTTGATTTCTTCGAACTGATCGACTTCAGAGACTTTTGCATCAAAATTACCTTTTGAGATTTCATTTGCAGATTGAATTAAATTCGATATTGGTTTTGATAATCTTCTAGCTAAGTTAAAGCCAATTAAAACAGCAATTAAAACAAAGCCAATTGAAAACAATACAAATATCATTGAATAAGTAATTTGAATTCCTGCACTTTCGTTTTCTTTTGCAGTATATATACTATAAGCCTCTTTAGTTGCTGCAACGTGATCCCATATATTCGTATTAAGTTCTCTATTTACTTGCATAAACACATCACCCAAGAAATTAATTTTTTTATAAGCAGAAATAGAATTTTTGTTTAATTGAAAAATATAAACTCTATTTTGATCTAATATTTTAAAAATATCTTCTGATGGTAAAAGAAAATTTTTATTTTCTTGATCTTTAAAATTTAAGTAGACTTCACCACTCATATTAAACAAATAAATATTCGAGATAGTTCGTAAATTTATAAATTCACTTAATCCTTGATTGATAGAATTAATATTAACTTCATTATTTCTTGAAACTTTTACAATTTCTCTCATGATAAGTTGGGTATCAGAAATTATTTCAGCTTGAATTTCATTCTCATAATCTCTTGCAACTATATTCGAATTTATAACAACATCCCTTACTGCACCACCATACCAAGTTCTAAATTCTAAATTAAAAAATAGCGAAGTAATAACAACTAATCCAATAGTAGGACCAACTGCCATAGCAGTAAATAAATTAACAAATTTTATATATAATTTTGAGTCATCTTTTTTATTTCTTCTATAAATAATTATTAAAATCAATTGTCTGATTATTAGTGCCAAAAGCAATATTACAAAAAAAATATCAGCTAATAAAAAATACTGTAATTGAATAGGATTTTTAACCAAATTGTTATTTGGCAACATTAAATAAAAAGTTATTGAAAAACTTATAAGAACGAGAGCTAACAACAAATAAAATGAAAATTTGGTTAGGTATAATTTATTTAATATTTTGCTAAGACTTATCATTTAGATAGGTTTTAATTATATTTTTTACTATATAATAAACTAATATATAAACACCCTATAAATGAAAAAATCCAAAAATGCACTCGTTATCCTTGCAGGAGGTTATGGTAAAAGATTTAATAACAAACTACCTAAACAATTTAATGAGATTAATGGTGAAAATCTAATAGATTTTTTTTTAAATCGCATCGATACGAATATTTTTGATATTATTTTAATTGTAACTAAAAAATCTTTTCAAAAGCATACGAAACATCTTAAAACCAAATACCCTGTAATTAAGTTTATGTATGCAGAAGCAGGAAATAATAGGCAACTATCATCTTTTAATGCTCTTAAAAAACTTGATACACATAAACCAGATAATGTGTTGATACATGATGCGGCAAGACCATTTTGCTCGAACAGTTTAGTAATTAAAATAATACGTAACCTCAACAATAACGAATCAGCTATACCTTATATTTTAAGTGCAGATAAAAAAGTACTATCAAAAAAAGAGTTTAACAAAACTATAAAATTGATCCAAACTCCTCAAGGTTTTAAATTTAATACAATTTATAGAGCTCATCTTAACACTAAAGAAATTGATGCAAAGGACGACTCAGGACTAATACCTTTTGATAAATTGAAACTTATTAAAGGTGAAAGATTGAATCTCAAGATTACATATCCTGAAGATCTGAATTACTTTAAACTTTTTGTAAAACCAATACACAAATCTGGAATTGGTTATGATATCCACCAAATTGATACTAAATCAAAAAAAGGATTAAAACTTTGTGGAGTTAAAATAAATTTTAAAAAATTGATCGGACACTCCGATGCAGATGTAGGACTGCATGCTATTTGCGATAGTATTTTTGGAGCATTATCCATGAAAGATATAGGATATTATTTTTCTAATAAAGATCCTAGGTGGAAAAATAAAAATTCTGAGTTTTTTTTAAAATTTGCAAGAGATAAGCTAAAAGAAAATAATTTTTATATAGCTAACCTAGATGTAAATTTTATTTGTGAAAAACCCAATATCAACAAATATAGAAAAAAAATGATATCAAAATTATCATTGTTACTAAAAATTCCTGAAAAAATTATTTCAATAAAAGCCACCTCAAATGAAAAAATAGGTTTTATAGGTGATGGACTTGGTATTGCAGCAGAGTCAATAATTCAAATTACCAATGATAAACTTTACTAATATTTTTGTTTCAATATTTTATATTGGCTATATTAGATATGCGCCTGGTACTTGGGGCAGTTTGGCATCTTTAGGAATAATATATTTTTTATTTAATATAATAAATATATCTTTATCAATTTTAATTATATTGTTTGTTTTTTTATTTTTTCTTTCAAATTATCTAATAAATTATTTTTCTTCTATTACAAACTCCCATGATTCAAAACATATTGTAATAGATGAATTTTTAGGTATGTTTTTTATTTTTTTATTTTATGACGTGATATTTATTTATAATAATTATGTCACCTGTTTATTAATATTTGTTTGCTTTAGAATATTTGATGTCTTTAAAATTTTTCCTGCTAATTATTTTGATAAACAATTACATAGTGGATATGGTGTAATTCTTGATGATATTATTGCTGGGATGTATACAATTTTAACAATGATAATAATTAATGTCTTTATATAAAAAAACACTCAATAAATTAATAAAAAAAAATATTTCAATTTCAACAGCTGAGTCTTGTACTGGCGGACTATTAGCATCTAGTATAACTAAAATAAAAGATACCTCCAAAATTTATTTAGGAGGATATATTACGTATTCCAATGAATTAAAAATTCGAGATCTTGGAGTAAAAAAAATAACCATAAAGAAATATGGAGCTGTAAGCAAAGAGACTGCATTGGAAATGATAAACGGACTATACCTTAAAAACAAAACTGATGTTTGTATATCAACAACTGGTATTGCAGGCCCTGGTGGAGGCACAAAAAGTAAACCAGTAGGTTTGATTTATATTGGCATATTGCTTAAAGGAAATAAGAAGATTTTTAAAAAAAATTTTAGCGGAACAAGATCTAGTATACAAAAAGATTGTGTGAGTTTTATTTTTAACTATTTAAATAAATCAATCTAAAAGACTATCAGCTCTTCCTTTAAATGACTCGATCATTTTATTTTCTATAAGAGGGTAAAAAGTTTCTGCAATCTTCTGATGAATAAAGTTTTTAAATTCAAAATTCACTTCAAAAATAATTTTTGATTTATTTATTTTAACTTCTTCAAACTTCCAATTAGTTTTTAAATCTTTAAGAGGTCCCTCTAAATAGCTAGTTTGAATTGTGAGTTCCTTTTTATTAAATTTTACATGTGATCCAAATTTTTGAGTTAAAATAAATTTATACTTCACATACATGTCAGCGAAAATTTCATCACTTTTTTTTTCATTTATAACCATTTTAGTGCACCATGGAATATATTCAGGATAACTTTGAATATCTAACACTATGTTAAAAAGTTTTTTAGCTGAATGAGAAACTATTTCTTCTCTTTTGGAGTTCTTCATTAATAATTTTTAGAAGCTCTGTTTTCTTGCATAACTCTAAAATCTTCAGATGCGTGATAGCTTGATCTGGTTAAAGGAGATGATGAAACCATTAAAAAGCCTTTTGCAATTGCCATTTGTTTGTATTCTTCAAACTCTTTTGGAGTAATAAATTTTTCCAACTTAGCATGCTTTGGAGTTGGAGGTAAATATTGTCCAATAGTAATAAAATCAACATCTGCAGCTCTTAAATCATCCATAACTTGATAAATTTCATCTTTTGTTTCACCAAGACCCACCATTAATCCTGATTTTGTAAATATTTTTGGATTCAGTTTTTTAATATCCGCTAAAAGTTTTAAACTTACAAAATATCTGGAACCAGGCCTTATGCTTAAATATAATCGTGGCACAGTTTCTAGGTTATGATTAAATACATCAGGCAGATCATTAGAAAGAATATTTAAAGCTTTAGTTTTTTTATTAAAATCAGGAGTTAAAATTTCTATTGTGCAGCTTTCATTCATTTCTCTTATTGATCTGATAACTCTTGTAAAATGCTCTGCGCCACCATCTTCTAAATCATCTCTATCTACACTAGTCACAACTACATGCTCTAGACCTAGTTCAGATACTGCTTCAGCTATTTTTTTTGGTTCACTTTCATCAACAAATCCTGGTTTTCCTGTTTTAATATTGCAAAAAGCACAAGCCCGAGTGCAAATGTCACCAAGTATCATAAATGTTGCATGTTTTTTTTGCCAACATTCAGAAATATTTGGACATGCAGCCTCTTCACAAACAGTAACAATTTTTTTATCTTTTAATATTTTATTTGTTGATTTAAAAAATTTAGAAGTTGGTGCCTTTACCCTTATCCAGGATGGTTTTTTAGGTATAGGATTTGAAACTCGAAAAATTTTTTCTGGATGTCTAACTTCTGTCATCTTATATTATTTCCATATCATTGCTTTGCATCCATATTTGAAAAGGGTCTTCAATGATATCATTAAAGTCTTTTAGCAATTTACCTGCAACTGCACCATCTAAAACACGATGATCGGCAGATAGTGTTGATTTTAGTGTATGTCCTATCTCAATGCTCTCATTTACTACGACAGGTTTTTGGATAATTTTGCCTACAGCTAAAATAGATGCTTGCGGAGGGCTAATAATTGCAGCAAATTCACTTATACCAAACATGCCTAAGTTTGACACTGTTATTGATCCACCTGTATACTGCTCAGGTTTAAGAGAGTTAGTTTTTGCTAACTTTGCTAAATCTTTTATTTCCTTTGAAATTTCATTAAGACCTTTTGAATTTACTTTTTTTACAATAGGAGTGATAAGCCCATCATCAATTGCTACAGCAACAGATACATCAATATCATTTAATTTGTAAATTTGATTATCTTGCCAGTACACATTCGTGTCTGGATTTTTTTTCATTGCCATTGCCAATGCTTTTACAATCAAGTCATTAAATGAAACTTTAATAGAATTATTTTCATTAATTTTTTTTCTTAATTCAATTAATTTACCAACATTGGATTCAATCGTCAGATAAAAATGTGGTATCTGTTGTTTTGCTTCTAATGTGCGTTTAGCAATAACTTTTCGCATTGTACTTGGTTTGATTACTTCATTTTTGAAATTTATATCCGTATTGGATGCTTTTACATTTTCATGAGATCCAAGATCTCTTTTTATAATTCTGCCACTAGGTCCAGAGCCATTTATAGTAGTCAAATCAATATTTTTTTCTTTTGAAATTTTTTTTACAAGCGGTGATGCATATATTCTATCATCAGATTTTACATGGTTAGAATTTTGATTTACTTGAATATTTTTATATAAATTCAAATCTTCTTTGATTTTTTTATTATCTTCTTTTGGTTTTTCTTTTTCAATAAATAAATTTTGAATTGACTCATTTTCGTCTCCATCAATAATAGCAATTACACTGTTAACTGGAACTTGAGATCCTGCTTTCTCCTCTAAAAGATGAGTAATCTTTCCTTCATCAACTGCCTCTACCTCCATCGTAGCTTTATCTGTTTCAATTTCTGCAATTATATCTCCAGCTTTAACAATGTCGCCTACTTTGACTAACCATTTATTAATTACGCCTTCTGTCATGGTTGGCGATAAAGCCGGCATTAATATTTTTGATGACATATTTTAAATATAATTAACTTCTTTAACGGCTTTTACAATATCCTCAACTTGAGGCAGGTATAATTTCTCTAGCTCACTCGAGTATGGCATAGGTACATCTGCACTATTAACCTTAATAATAGGTGAATCCAAATAATCAAATGCTTGTTGTTGCACAATATTTACTACCTCTGATCCAACACTTGCAAAAGGCCACGATTCTTCTACCGTAACTAATCTATTAGTTTTTTTGACTGACTTCAAAATAGTTTCTTTGTCTATAGGTCTTAAGCTTTGCAAATCAATGACTTCTACATTTAAATCAAATTCATTTTTCAAAATTTTTGCTGCCTCTAATGATTTGTGCAACATTATTGAGTAAGTCACAATAGTTGTATCTTTCCCCTCTTTCGCAACATTTGCTTTACCAAATGGAATAGTGAAATTATCATCAGCTGAAACTTCCCCTTTTAAACCATACAGAATTTCATTTTCTAAAAATATTACTGGGTTGGGATCCCTTATAGCTTCTCTTAATAACCCTTTAGCATTTAATGGTGTGGATGGTGCTACAACCTTTAATCCAGGCACATGAGAGTACCATGATGAAAAATCTTGACTGTGTTGAGCCGCAACTTGAGCAGCTGCACCATTTGGCCCTCTAAAGACTATTGGGCAATTAATTTGTCCTCCTGACATGTAGAGAGTTTTTGCTGCAGAATTAATAATTTGATCAATAGCCTGCATGGAAAAATTAAATGTCATAAATTCAACAATAGGAGTCAATCCCTTAAAAGCAGCGCCGACTGCTAACCCTGTAAATCCTTGCTCAGAAATAGGAGTGTCGATAACCCTTTTTTTTCCAAACTCTTCTAATAAACCTTGAGTTACTTTATATGCGCCCTGATATTCTGCTACTTCTTCCCCAAGTATAAAAACTTTTTTATCTTTTCTCATTTCTTCAGCAATTGTATCTCTGATTGCTTGTCTCATCGTAATTTGATCTTTACTAAGATTTACTTCTTCTTTTTCATCTTTTTTGATTGTTATTGAAGGTTCTGTGGTTTTTTGATTTACTTTTTTCAGAGTAGTGTTTTTTTTATTTTCTGATGTATCACTATGATTAACTTGCTCCTCTGAAATTAGGGCAATAGGTTTATTTACAGGAATGTTGTTATCTCCTTCTTTATAAAGCAACTTTTCAACAGTACCCTCATCAACTGCCTCTACCTCCATCGTAGCTTTATCTGTTTCAATTTCTGCAATAACATCTCCTGCTTTTACAACTTGTCCTTCTTGAACTAACCATTTTGTTAAGTTGCCCTCCGTCATAGTAGGAGAGAGAGCTGGCATTAAGATTTCTATACTCATTTAAATATAAACATCCGTGTACAATTCCTCGCTTGAAGGAAATTTACTTTGAAGAGCAAAATCAGCAGCTGCTTTTACTTCTTCAATAATTTCTTTGCTTATTTTTTCAAGCTCAGACTCAGTTGCAAATTTCTTTTTTAAGATTTCTGCTCTTACGATTTCAATAGGATCTGAATTTTTATATTCTTCTAATTCATCTTTAGTTCTATATTTTGCTGGGTCAGACATTGAGTGACCTCTGTAACGGTATGTTTGAACCTCTAATATATATGGCCCCTTACCTGATCTTACATATTCTCCAGCTTTATCGGCAGCTTTAATAACAGAATACACATTCATACCATCAACTATTTCTCCTTTAATGCCAAAAGCTTCTCCTCTTTTGTACAAATCAGATCCAGCTGCTGCCCTATCAACAGATGTCCCCATTCCATATTTATTATTTTCAATAATATATAGAACAGGCAGCTCCCATAATGCTGCTAAATTAAAAGCTTCAAAGACTTGGCCATTGTTCATTGCTCCGTCTCCAATATAAGTTCTGCAAATATTTTTATCACCGTTATATTTATGTGTGAATGCAATACCTGTCCCTATAGGAACTTGAGCTCCAACTATTCCGTGACCTCCATAAAAATTATTTTCTTTTGAAAACATATGCATTGATCCACCTTTGCCAGCAGAATACCCATCGGCTCTTCCAGTAAGTTCAGCCATTATTTTTTTTGGATCTAGTCCTCTTGCAATCATATGGCCATGATCTCTATAGGTAGTAACTACAGAGTCATTTTTATGAATTGTCATGAGTACACCAACAACAACTGCCTCTTGTCCTATATAGAGGTGACAGAAACCACCAATATGTCCCATTCCATAGAGTTGAGCTGATCTCTCCTCAAAGCGCCTAATTTTCAACATATAGGAAAATATTTTTAAATGCTCAGATTTAGATAATTTTTTCATTTTGTAAATTTTTGTAAATTTTTTATTATTTATTTGTAAATTTTTGTCAATTATTTATTTATCTAAAATAATAACAATTTCATTTTTATCAATCAAACCGAGCTTTTTTCTTGCTTGCTCATCCAGATAATCCAGATCCACCGAATTTGGCTTTAAGCGTTTTGTTCTATCAAGATAATAACTATTTTCATCTTGAAGATTTGCTAAAGTGAAATCGTATTCTTGAGCTTGTTTGGTTAGATAAAAAAATTTTAACAAGCCTCTTTGGCCATTTATTAAAAAATAAACTAAATAAATAAAAATAAAAAAAGTAATTATGAAAGATAAATATAAAATTATCTTATTTTTTAAAATTACTGATTTATTCATACTAAAGCACAATTAATCAGATCAAGTACGTTTATGTCAATGTTTTAGAATTGTTTTACCAGCGTATTTTGCACTAGAGCCAAGCATTTCTTCAATTCTTAATAATTGATTATATTTTGCAGTTCTATCAGTTCTTGAAAGTGATCCTGTTTTTATTTGACCGGCAGACACAGCTACAGAAAGATCTGCAATAGTAGTATCTTCAGTCTCGCCAGATCTATGAGAAATTATTGAATTAAAATTATTTCTTTTTCCAAGATTAATAGCATCTATTGTTTCAGATAAAGTACCAATTTGATTTAGTTTTACTAAAATCGCATTTCCAGCATTTTTTTCAATTCCTGTTTTTAATCTTTTGATGTTTGTTACAAAAAGATCATCACCAACTAACTGAACTTTATTTCCAATTCTATTTGTTAAGTCAATCCAACCATCCCAATCATCTTCGGACATGCCATCCTCAATAGAATAAATAGGAAAATTTTTTGCTAAATTTTCAATATAGCTGACCATTTCATCAGAAGTCAGTGTTTGTCCTTCACCCTTTAGTTCGTATTTATTATTTTGATAAAATTCTGTTGAGGCAACATCTAGGGATAAGAGAATATCATCATTAATTTTTAAACCAGCCTTTTCTACAGCACTTAAAATAATTTCTATTACTTCTGCAGAGCTATTTACATTTGGGGCAAAGCCCCCCTCATCACCAACATTAGTGTTGAGGCTCTTTGATTTTAATATTGATTTTAATGAGTGAAAAATCTCACAACCAAATCTTAATGATTCAGAAAATGAAGATGCTCCAACTGGCGCAATCATAAATTCCTGAATGTCAACATCGTTATCTGCATGAGATCCACCATTAATAATATTCATCATCGGCACAGGTAATAAAAAATTATCATCTTCTGCAATGTGTTCATAGAGAGTAGTTGATGTATGATCTGCCAGACTTTTAGCAAAGGCTAGACTTGCTGCAAGCGTTGCATTTGCTCCGATATTAGATTTATTTTCGGTTCCATCTAAATCTAAAACGGTTTTATCAAAAGCTCGATAGTTGCTGTAAATCTTACCTAAAACTTCATTTTTAATCATGCTGTTTATATTCTGAACAGCTTTTTTAACGCCTTTTCCAAGATATCTGTTTGTATCCCCATCACGTAATTCTAGTGCCTCATGTACTCCTGTTGATGCTCCACTTGGAACAGCTGCTCTTCCAAAAGAGCCGTCATCTAATTGCACATCACATTCAACTGTAGGATTTCCCCTACTATCTAAAATCTCTCTTGCGTGTATATTTTTTATTTTTTCCATTTTTGCCTTTCTATACTAAAAATTAAAATTAAAATTATTTTTTTGAAACAGTATCTAGCTCAATCAATTTTGAAATTAAACTTTCGAGGTTCTCAATTTGCAACATATTAGGACCATCGCTTGGAGCATTATCAGGATCATTATGTGTTTCAATAAAAATTCCAGCAACACCAACTGCCACAGCAGCTTTAGCTAAAGTAGAAACAAACTCTCGTTTGCCTCCACTTTTTTCTCCCATACCTCCTGGCTCTTGAACAGAATGGGTAGCATCAAAAATAACAGGATACAGATAACTTTTCATAATATCTAATGATTTAAAATCATTAATTAAATTATTATAGCCAAATGATGTCCCCCTTTCGGTAATCATAATATTGTGATTGCCAGCACTTTCAATTTTTTTAAAAATATTTGGAACCTCATGAGGAGATAAAAACTGACCTTTTTTTACATTAATGATTTTTTTTGTTTTTGCCGCTGAAATTAATAAGTCAGTTTGTCTACACAAGAATGCAGGTATTTGAAGAATATCTACACTATCTGAATTAGATAAAAATTCACACTGACTTTCATTATGAACGTCAGTTAAAATAGGACAATTATAGGTTGATTTTATTTTATTAAATATTGTTTCAGCCTGTTTTATATCTAAACCTCTTTTGCTGTTTATGCTGGATCGATTTGCTTTATCAAAACTAGATTTGAAAACAAAATTAATATTTAGTTTTTGACATATTGTGGCAATTTTTTCTGCCATCATCAAAGAATGGCTTTCACTCTCCATAACGCAAGGACCAGCAATTAAGATGAAATTATTGTTGTTAGAAATTTCAAAATTGGCTATTTTGATATTTTTCATTTTATACAATTTTTAATAAATGATGAAAATAAAGGATGTGGCTCCAAAGGTCTAGATTTTAATTCAGGATGAAACTGGACACCAATAAACCACTTATGATTTACACTTTCTAATACTTCTGGAAGAACATTATCTGGGGACATACCAGAAAAAACAAAACCTTTATTTTCAAAGTCTTTCGTTAAAGATAAATCAACTTCGTATCTGTGGCGATGCCTTTCAGAAATTTCATTAGTATTATAAATTTCACTTACCTTTGAGTCTTTTTTTAATACAGCTTTATAAGCTCCAAGCCTCATCGTTCCCCCTTTATCACTAGTCTGGTCTCTTTTTTCAATTTTATTTTCATTATTCCATTCTGTCATCAGACTAACTACTGGGTTTGTACTCGATTGAAATTCCGTTGAATTAGAATCTTCTATACCTAAAACATTTCTTGCTATTTCTATGACGCTTAATTGCATTCCTAAACAAATTCCAAAAAATGGAATGTTATTTTCTCTTGCAAATTTAATAGCTAAAATTTTACCCTCAACTCCTCTGTATCCAAAACCACCTGGTATCAAAATGCCATCAACGTTTTTAAGTTCCTTCATTAATTCAGTGGTTTTAACTTTTTCAGCATTGATCCAATGAATATTTACTTTAGCATTGTTTTCAATTCCTCCGTGAGTAAGCGCTTCGATAAGTGATTTATAACTATCTTTTAAATTAGTATATTTTCCAACTACCCCGATTGTTACTTCTTTTTCCAAATTGTTAATTTTATTTGTTAAAGTTTCCCAAGCCTTTATGTTTAGAGGATACTCAGAAGCGTCATAACCTAAGTGTTCAAGCAAAACTTTATCAAGACCAGCCTTAGAGTAAATGGATGGAACTTCATAAATCGAATTTGCGTTTAAGGCAGGTATAACTGAGTCTTTTTTAACATTACAAAACTGTGATATCTTTTCGAGAGACTCAATATTAATTTCTTTTTCACATCTACACATAATTATATCAGGTTGAATTCCTGAATTTAGCAATTCTTTAACAGAATGTTGAGTAGGTTTAGTTTTTAACTCCCCTGCTGAACTTAAATACGGGACATATGTCATATGAATTAACGCTGAATTAATATTTTTATCATTTCTTATTTGTCTAATAGCTTCCAAAAAAGGAAGAGACTCAATATCTCCTACAGTACCTCCTATTTCATAGATAATGATTTCCTCATCTTCAAAATTAGAATTAATAAAAAGTTTTATTTCATCAGTAACATGAGGAATAACTTGTATTGTAGCACCTAAGTAATCACCCTTCCTTTCTTTTTTCAAAACATTTGAATAAATTTTACCCGATGAAGTACTGTCTGTTTTTTTAGCAGACCTATTTGTAAATCTTTCATAGTGTCCCAAGTCAAGATCAGTTTCTGCACCATCATCGGTAACAAATACCTCACCATGCTGATAAGGACTCATGGTTCCTGGATCTACATTTAAATATGGATCGAGCTTTCTTATTCTGACTTTAAAATTTCTTTGTTGAAGTAAGGATGCAACGGCTGCAGAAGCAATGCCTTTTCCTAAGGATGAGGCAACACCGCCCGTAATAAATACATATTGCATTACGGATAACCCTGATACAGAATTGCCTTATTTATATCAAGCTAATTATATTAATTGTTTTCAGGAATTACCGGTTCTTCTGATATTTCCTCTTCAGAAGTGATGGAAGGGAGAGACTCTAGGACATTTTTTTCAGAGCCTACTGATGCAAAAATTGTTAACACAACACTCATCACCATGAATAAAGTAGCTGTTAAAGCGGTCAGCCTTGATAATAAATTTGCAGAGCCTCTTGGTGACATCATTCCACCCATGCCTCCACCACCGCCA
>CACJNL010000015.1 GCA_902594815.1 uncultured Alphaproteobacteria bacterium
ATTAATGGTAGAAAAAAAATTGACGGTATTGATGTTTGTAAAACAACAGATCTATCAAATAAAAATACAATTATTTGTGATCAAGTTTTAATGTCAGGAGGCTGGTCACCAATTGTTAATCTTGTGTCTCACCGAGGTATTAAACCTACATGGAATCAAGAAAACTTATGTTTCATTCCGGGAGAAATTAAAGAGAATATTTCTGTTGTAGGATCGGCAAAAGGTATTTGGGATGAAAAGAATTGCATAGAGTCAGGCTTTGTTGGTGCTAATGAAGCAATGAATACTTTTGGTATGCACAAAAAAGAAATTTCTTTTCCATCAGTAGGGGGGTGGTCAAATCCGATAGAACCTTTATTTGAAGTTAAATCAAATAAATTTCCATCAAAAAGTTTTGTCGATTTTCAACATGATGTAACTGCTGAGGATGTAAGATTAGCACACAGAGAAGGGTTTATTTCTGTTGAGCATTTAAAAAGATACACCACTCTAGGAATGGCAAACGACC
Organism: uncultured Alphaproteobacteria bacterium; assembly: GCA_902594815.1. Lineage (GTDB taxonomy): Bacteria > Pseudomonadota > Alphaproteobacteria > HIMB59 > CACPNW01. Next base: position 509 of record CACJNL010000015.1, read on the forward strand.
AAGGCAAAATGGGCAATATAATTGGTTTATCTCTTATGGCGGAACAACTAGATAAAACTATTCCACAAGTTGGAACAACAGTTTTTCGACCACCCTATACACCAGTTCCAATAGGTGCTTTAACAGGAAGAAATGTTGGAAAGCATTTCAGGCCTTTAAGAGTTACACCAATGCATCAATGGAATATTGATCATGGAGCAAAAATGATTGAGGTTGGCCTTTATCAAAGACCTTGGTACTACCCTAAAAAAAATGAAACATTGAGTGATTCATATATTAGGGAGACAACAATTGTTAGAAAAACAGTTGGTATTTGTGATGTTACATCACTAGGTAAAATTGCTATTCAAGGTCCTGATGCAACAGAACTCGTAAATCGTATTTACACAAACCCCTTTGCTAAACTTCCAATTGGTAAAGCACGGTATGGAATTATGTTACGCGATGATGGTATTGTGATGGATGATGGTACGTCATGGAGACTCGGTGAAAATGAATACTTTATGACTACATCAACTGCAGCTGCTGCAAAAGTGATGTCGTGGTTAGAAGAGTTACTCCAGACAAGATGGACAGATTTAAAAGTTAATGTGACAAGCGTCTCTGAACAATGGGCAGGTGCCGCAATCGCTGGTCCAAAATCTCGAGATGTTTTGAATGAATGTGTTTTTGATCCAAGTGAAATTACAAATGATAATTTACCTTTCATGGGAGTACTACAAACTAAACTCAAAGATGGCACACCATGTAGAGTTGTTAGAATAAGTTTCTCAGGAGAGTTAGCGTACGAGATGTATATTGAGTCTGATTATGCTCATGGAATGATGGACTTATTATGGGAAAGTGCTCAAAAATATGATGGTTGTTTATATGGTCTTGAGGCTTTAGGAGCTTTAAGGGTTGAAAAAGGACATGTAACTGCTGCTGAGCTTGATGGAAGAGTAACAATTGATGATGCTGGTTTGGGAAAAATGGCATCAACAAAAAAATCCTACATTGGAAGTGCTATGAGAAAAAGAGGAGTTCTAAGTGCGGATGACAGAGACATGCTAGTTGGTTTTTTCCCTATAAATGAAAAAGAAACTTTTAATGCTGGCACAATTGTTTGTGAAAAAAATAATATTAAAGGGCAGGGCGTGGGTCGTATAACATCAGTTACGCATTCGCCAGAGTTAGGCCATTGGATAGGAATAGGGTTTGTTAAAGGAGGTCTTGATAAATGGAAAGATATAACACTTATAGGAGCAGATCCTGTAAGAAACAAACAAATGGAAATAAAAGTTGTATCACCTCATATGATTGATCCAGAAGGCAAGAGAATGTATGCTTAATAGAAATTCAGCAATTATAGAAAAGTATAATATTGGAAAATATCTTTTTGAAGATAAAACTGAAATTATACTCTTTGAAAACCGGAACCTTATAATTCAGCAAATTGCTGCATGGCCTGATGAAATATCCAATTTAGAAAAGTTTTTTTCTGATCAATTAGGAGTTCAAAAAAATATTGATTTTAATAGAGGAAAAATTCTAAACAACAATTCACTATGGAGAATGGAACCTTCTAAATGGTGGTTATTAGGCAGTATAATTAATTTGCCAGAGAATCTCGGAACATCACTTGAGCTATCTCACGCTTTTACCTCAATTACAATTAAAGGTGCAAAAAGTGACAACTTACTGAATAGACATTTACCTCTTGATCTACGATTAGATAATTTTCCAATACATTCATCAGCAAGTTCAGCAATTCATCATGTAAGTGTCAAACTCTTTAGACTTAGTGAGAAAGAATTTAGACTCTTTATTCCTAGAGGATTCGCTTTATCTATTTGGGAAATTTTGCTTGAGACAGCTTCTCAATTCGGTTATGAAATAACAGACAGTTAAAGTTATTAGACATTATTCTTTTTCCATACTAAACATTTATTTATGATTTTTACTAAAGATGAATATTTATCGAGATTATCAAAAGTAAAAAAGATAATGGATCAAAAGAATATGGACGTAGTCATCCTAACGGATCCATCAAATATGAATTATTTAACTGGTTATGATGGTTGGTCTTTTTATGTTCCACAAGGAATAATTGTGGCTTTAGACTTGAGTGAACCAATATGGTTTGGAAGGAGACAAGATTCTAAAGGAGCAAAGGTAACAACTTACCTTCAAGATAAAAATATTATTTATTATCCTGAGGATTTTATTCAAGCGCCACCAAGACATCCTTATGATTTTGTATCATCTTTTATTCATGAAAATAATTGGGCAAACAAAAATATCGGTGTTGAAATGGATGCCTATTATTACACTGCAGAGAATCATTACAGATTAACATCAACCTGTCCTAATGTAAATTTTAGTGATGCAACACTTTTAGTGAACTGGATAAGATTAATTAAGTCTGAAAATGAAATAAATTATATGAGAGAGGGAGCTAAACTTGTTGAAGCTGGAATGATGACAGCATACGAAAATATTAAGCCTGGAGTTAAACAGAGTTATGTTGCTGGAAAAATCCAAAATAGTCTTATTGGTGGAAATGAAGAAATTAATATAGGTGGAGAATATGCAGGTTTAACAACTATTTTAGCAAGTGGGGTTTCTGCATCAGCCTCACATTTAACACCCAAAGATAATTTATTTAATAATAATGAGGGTACCATTATTGAGTTAGCGGGTGTTAAGCATCGATACCACTGTCCCTTATCTAGAACTGTTTATTGTGGAAAGCCTGATACAAAAATTTCAGATACCATGAAAATAACCAATGAGGGAGTGGAGCAAGCAATTTCTACTATTAAACCTGGTAAAACTGCTCACGATGTTGCTGTTGCTTTTTGGTCAGTCTTAGAAAAAAATGGTATCGAAAAAGACTCGCGCCTTGGTTATGCTATAGGAGTTGGTTATCCTCCTGATTGGGGAGAGCACACTATGTCTATCAGAAAAAACGATATGACGATATTGCAACCCAATGTTACGTTTCATATGATTGCAGGAATGTGGATGGATACTTGGGGTTTGGAAGTTAGTGAGTCAATTAATGTGACAGAGAATGGATGTGAGCTTTTATGTAATCTTTCAAGGAATTTACATATAGTAAACTAATATATTAAGAATTAGTATATTTAACTCATTGACAAATCAAAGCTGAATTGTTTTAAATTATAAATATGAAAAAATTATTATTTGTTATTTTTTTACTAACATTTTTTTGCAAATTTGCATTTTCAGATGAACAACAAATTATTGCAATGGGTGATATTGAATATGGAGAATATCTAGGTGCCGAATGTGTGTCATGTCATCAACAGAAAGGAGCAAGTGAAGGCATTCCTGCAATTCATGGTATGGATGCAGAGGTTTTCGTTGCATTAATGCTTGCTTACAGAGCAAAAGAGATGGAGAATCCTGTTATGAGAATGATCGCTGGGAGACTTAATGATGAACAAATTGGCTCTTTAGCTCTTTATTTTAGTCAATTAGAACCGCCAAAATAATCATTTTTCTTTTACTTACTCTTAAAAGCTGATAACATCTTTATAGTCATTTACAGGGAGGACAAAATGTCAAAAATTTCAAGACGTGCTTTTACAGGTCTTGCTGCTGCCTCAGTTGGAACACTTGCATTTCCATCTATTTCATTTGGTGCTTTACCAAAAGTTGTAGTTATTGGAGGCGGAGCAGGTGGCGCAACCGCAGCAAGATATATTGCGAAAGACTCTGGTGGCGCAGTTCATGTTACACTAGTTGAGGCTTCAAAGCGATACTACACATGTTTTTTTTCTAATATTTATTTAGGTGGATTTAGAAATTACGCTTCCATAGGACATAATTACTATGGGCTAGCTGTAAACCAAGGTGTTAACGTAGTTCATGAGTGGGCTGTTTCTGTTGATGCAGTTGCTAGAAAGGTCAAATTAGGTTCTGGGGAACATCTTTCGTATGATAAACTTGTTATTTCACCAGGTATTGATCTTAAATATGATAAGATTAATGGATACTCTGCTGCAGTCCAAGATAAAATGCCTCATGCATGGAAGTCTGGTACACAGGTTCAGTTATTGAGAAATCAGGTTATGAACATGAAACAAGGTGGGACTTTTGTAATGGTTCCTCCACCTAATCCATATAGATGTCCACCTGGACCATATGAAAGAGTGTCTATGATCGCTCATCAATTTAAACAATCTAATCCTACAGGAAAAATTGTTATCTTAGACCCTAAACCTAAATTTTCTAAACAAGGTTTATTTGAGGCAGGATGGCAAAAACATTATCCAGGCATGATAGAGTGGATTAGTTCAGAGGATCATGGCGGACTTAAAAATGTAAATGCTTCTACAATGGAGTTTGAAACAGATTTAGATACATTTAAAGCTGACGCTGCATGTGTTGTCCCAGCTCAAAGAGCTGGTGCTATTGCAATGGCAGCAGGCGTTAACAATGGTGATTGGTGTCCTATTGTTCCTGCATCAATGCAATCTCAAGCAGATGAAAATATTTATGTTTTAGGTGATGCATCTGTAGCTAAATCAATGCCTAAGTCAGGTTTTTCAGCAAACAGCCAAGCCAAAGTAGCAGCTAATCATATCAGAGGTGCTTTGACCGGAAGTAAAGTATTTGATGCTCGTTATTCAAATACCTGCTGGTCACTAATTGCTCCTGATGATGATGTTAAAGTTGGAGCGAGTTATGTTGCTGGTGCAGAAGCTATTGATGTTGAAAGTAAATTTATTTCACAAGCTGATGACACTAGTGAAACAAGAGCAGCTAACTATCAAGAATCTATAGATTGGTACAATGGTATGACTGCTGATATGTTTTCTTAAAACTTTAATTAATAGAGACAAATAAAGGCGGCTACTAGCCGCCTTTTTAAATTCCCTTTACTGTTACTGGATTATTATATTTTGGTTTAATAATTTTTTCATTTGATACATAATTTTCTAACAATTTATAAATAGGAGGTCCTTCAACTTCAGGATTTATTGATCCCCAACCTCCAACAGTATATTTTTTTTGTGACTCAATTTTTTCACCATTAGATAATTTTAAATCATTTATTCGATTTCCCATTGTGTTCTTAGGCTGGCAAGTATAAGTCATTCCTCCAACTCTAACCATATCCCCCCCTTGTTGGAAAAAAGGGTCTGGATTAAATATGTTATCACATACGTCTTCTAAAAGATTTTTTATAGTCTCACCACTCATCTCAGTTCTATATACTTCTGGATAATTCATTGAAGTTTGCGAATAAATATCATCAATAGTTATCTTTTGACCTGGCAATAAAGTTGTTCCCCATCTAAAACCTGGACTTAATGAAATTTCGGTATCTCTTTCCTGAATAATTGCGTCACATATAACACTATCCCAAGGTCCACCAAAATTACCTCTTCTGTAAAGTAAAGTTTCAGCTGCTCCGACGACACGGTTACATTCTTCTTCATATGGTTCTCTAATTTTATCAATCAATCGCGCCATTTCTGGATCAGGCTGAATTACATCTGAAAAAATCGGTATTAAATTTGATGAGAAATCAACAACTTTGCCATTGTCGATTTTTAAGTCAATCCTTCCTAAATATTTACCATGAGATCCAGATGAAAGAAGTAAAGTATTTTTAATCTTGATTGCTCTTGGAATAGCATCATGAGTATGTCCAGTTAACACAACATCAACATTATCTAGAATAGACGCTAATTTCTGATCTACATCGAACCCATTATGCGATAATAAAACCACTACTTCAGCACCATTCTTTTTGGCTTTATTTATATTTTTTTGAATGATTTCTGGTCTTATTCCAAAAGACCAACCCTCAACTAAGTACCTTGGATTAGCAATAGGAGTATATGGGAAGTGTTGTCCTATAACCGCAATTTTAACACCCCCTTTTTCAAAATAAGATGTACTTTCAAAGACAGGTTCATCCCATTCTGTATCAAAAACATTTCCGCCAAGAAATGGAAAATCTATTTTATCAATTAGTTCACTGAGACGATCCTGGCCAAGTGTAAACTCCCAATGACCTACCATAGCGTCTGGCTTTAAGAGGTTCATTGCTTCTAACATATCTTCTCCTTGAGTTTTTAAAGAAGTGTATGAACCTTGCCATGTGTCACCACCATCTAATAAAAGTACTTTTTCTTCTCCTCTTTCAGCCCTAATGTTTTTAATCAAGCTAGCTGTTCTATCTAATCCACCTAGTTTGCCATACTCTCTAGCTAATGGAATGTAGTCCAGCATAGTATGTGCGTATGCAAGTGGTGTGTTGGGCTCAATGCCAAAATAATCTAAAAAAACTTTTCCAACAAGATGAGGAGGAATGCCTTCGTATTTTCCAATGCCAAAATTTTCTGATGGTGGTCTAAAAAAAACAGGTTTAAGTTGGCCATGTATATCAGTTATGTGCAGTAGAGTAATTTGACCTTTTGAGTCAAATTTTAATAGATCATTTTCAGAAATTTCTTGTTTAGCGGCAACCGCGCTCCAACTTTTTCCCCCAATCAGCATTGCTGTAATTGTAGCTAATTGAAGAAATTCTCGCCTCGATTGCATTATGTTACTCTAAATAATTACCTTTAATAACTATTCGTCTTCTGGAGTTACATCAATATCTCTAGCTTTTCCAATAATATTTGTAGATACTTGACAATTAGTCATACAAGGATTCCCATGTGTATTCATGATGTCTGGTCTTGGATCAGGTAATAAAAAACCATCTTTATTTGGCATCTCTATTTCACCAATATTTTTATCTGATAAAACAAAATCTTCTTCGATTATGTCACCCATATATAGAAGATAGGCTACAATTTCATACGTTTCATCATAAGATAGGGATTGAGCTTCACCATATGGCATTGCTCTATAAATATAATCAAAGATTGTAGAAGCAAAGGGCCAGTAACTTGTAGTAGTTTTCTCTGGATCATGTGAAGCTAAACTCCCTTCACCTCCAACGAGAGGAGGCCACCTATCTGCCCCTTCACCAAAATCACCGTGGCATGCTGCACATACTTCAGCATATATTTCCTCTCCAGAAAAAGCAGTCCCACTTCCAATTGGTGCGCCAAACCCATCAGGCCTTACATCAATATCCCATCCTGCCACTTCTTCAGAAGAAGCAATCTGCCCTAAATTGAATTTTCTATCACTAGCTGTAGCTGTATTTGCTATAAATATTATTAATGAAAAGCCTAGTATACATCTAACCAAGCCTAACATTATCAACCTTTCCATTTTTTGAGACTAGCCAAGTTGCAATTGAATTATTATGATAAATTGAATTCACTCCTCTAATCTTTTGAAGCTCACTAATAGTTGGTTGTACGTAATTTGTCTCATCAATTGCTCTTGATTGTAGCAGTAATTCCTCACCATTCCATTCAAATGGTAAAGTAAATCTAGTTAATGATTTGCTTAGGACGGGTGAGTGCAGTTGAGCAGTTTTCCAATTCTTACCACCATCAATGGAAACGTCTACACGTTTAATTTTACCTCTGCCTGACCAAGCAAGACCTCTTAATTGATGCAATCCTTTTGCAAGTATTGGCTTTTCAGGACTTGGAGAAGTGATGACCGATTTAGCATCCATAACCCATGTAAACATTCTAGCTTTTCCACTTGTTAACAAATCTGTATATTTAGAGGTTTCTTCTCTAGTCATATAAGGTTTGTCACCAAACTCTAGTCGTCTAATCCATTTTACCCACATATTACCTTCCCAACCAGGAACGACGAGGCGCGCTGGATAACCTTGTTCAGGTCTTAATGCTTCTCCATTCATTGCCCATGCAATAATACAATCATCTAAAATTTTTTCTATGGGAATAGAACGTGTCATTCCTGATGAATCACTGCCTTCCGCTAAAACCCACTTGGCTTTTTCTTTTAACCCTGTCTCTAAAAGAAGGTCCGATAATTTAACACCTGTGTATTGAACATTATGAACCATTCCAAATGTGTATTGGCAGCCATTTAATTGCGATCCTCTCCATTCCATTCCACCATTTGCAGCACACTCAAGAAAATAAAATTTGTTTGTTTGAGGAAAGCGTTTTAAGTCATCAAGAGTAAATATCATTTCTCGATCTACCAAACCATTGATCATTAATCTAAAGTCTTGAGGATTAATAACTGAAACACCTCCATGATGTCTTTCAAAGCATAGGCCATTTGGTGTTACAATTCCTTCTAGATCTTGTAATGGAGTAAAATTAACTGAAGATTCAGCACTAGCTGTAAGCCACTCAACATTTCTTCTTATGACATGTCCCTCAAATTCCGAAGGCATGCCGTAAGGATTTACATCAACACCGTCACCAAGGTATTGAGTCCACTCCGGAAGGTTCGGTGGCAAGTTTTCAGGATTTGCCTCTTCTGATAAAAGTTTTTTTGGAGCTAATGAAAAAGCTCCAATACTTGACGCACCAATTATTAGGTCTCTACGATTAATTTTTTTAAATGTAGATAATTCTTTTTTTTTATTTTTTTTCACAATTAAGAAACAATCATTTCTTTGGAAATTGAATATTTTTCACCATTATCGTCTAGCCATTCAAAATCAAATTTACCACTTTCTTTAACCTTATATTGAAAAACAATATATGGGTTAGTTGATATAGAAGGCTCAAGATCCATTTGGAAAATCTCTTTTCCATTAAATTTAGCACTAAAAGAATTAATTATTTGTCTTGGGATTGTTTGTCCTTCAGGATCTTTCATTCTACCACTATGCATAGGGTGTCTAATTAATGTTTTAATTTCTACAATCTCATCAATTGATACTTCCTTTGGTACTTTAACTCTTGGTTTAATCGAAGACATAATTACTCCTTATTATCCGCCACATCCACCAATTGTGACTTTAACTTTTGCATAGGTCATAAAAAATTGTTCATTATTATTTGCGGCTAATAAATAGACATTTTGTGTTTTTGATAAGCGCATTCTTGTTGTTGCAGAACACGATCCCATTTCTGGTGTGAAAGAGAATTTCGCAACATTTGGTGAAGGGTTTCCGTCTGCTAAAATATACACAGTTTTAATATGATCAGTTTCAGTCATAGGGCTGTCCATTTCAAAACTAACTTTTACCTGATTACCATTTTCTGCAATTTCAGGTAAGTCTAACCAAATATCACTTTCAGTTGCTCCCAATCCATTAGTAATTTCATTTATTCTGTCTAAGGCTTGATTAGATTGAGCAAATGATATTGTGGGAAAAACTGCAGTTCCTGAAAAAACAGCAATAAGCTGTAGGGCATTTCTCCTTGAAATTTTTTTTAATTTTCTTAACTTCATTAATAACCTTCTAAAGTATGAATAATGTTAAAATTACCTTATTATTTAATATTAAATTTAATCAAATCAATCAAATATTTATTCAAGACCAAGAATCTCATCTACTTGCCACCAAAACATTTCTGCACTTGAATATCCTGTAATTCTACCAATTTCTTCATTTTCCCTAAAAAAAACAAAAGTTGGTGTAATTTTTGTTTCATAATTATGTGGTTCATTTTTTATTGAGTCTTCATCAAGCTTAATTCTTTCTAGAGGAAAGTCTTTGGAGATATCTGTCTTGGGATAAATTTCACCAATTTCTTTTTCCCAAATTTTACAGTAAATGCAATAATCTGCAGTTATCATCACTAGTTTATTATCAGCAAAAGATGATTTAAATGATAATAAAAAAATAACTATTAAAAGTAATTTAAAGTTCAGCAACTTCCTAAACACCATAAGAAAAATCTAATTTATTCAGTCTTTCAAAAAAAATTATAGTTCTTTTAGTAACTCTTTAAATATTTTTTTTGACTTACCACCCATTTTTGCTTTTTTAATCTTATCTAAATTACTTAGGTCATCCCCAACCACAACTAAACCTATCATACCCATCGATTTATGAGGAGTGCATACATATAAGTAGATACCGGGAATTTCAAATTTATATTCTACGTCTTTATTTATTTTTGATTTGAATTTTTCAACTCCATCTGGCATCTCTACAAATTGAACATTATGTCCTTTGTCTACTGATTTCCAAATAATTGTGTCACCAATATTTACCTTTGCAACTTTTATAGAATAAACCATTTTTTCTTTACCAAGTTTATTCAGCATTTCGATTTCTATAGTCTCTGCATAGCTATAAAAAGATATTGAGATGAATGAAATAATTAAAAAAATATATTTAAACATTTTGAGTCCTTTAATTTTCATATTTTGTAACAACTAAAGATTGAATTAATAATAACATATACGATATTTTGTTATTTAATATAATTGCATAGAATATACCAATTAAAAGATTAAAGAGCAAGAATGAGTGCTATATTGATTTGTTGGAAAAAAGAGTTTTACTATTTACCCTCAGCTAACTAGCATAGAGAATAGTTTCCTAATCATTAGCATCACCTCCACCAGCTCCTTTTTCCCTAGATTCTTCTGATTCAGGAACATAGGTTCTAAATGCTAAATCTAAAATATTATCCCAGCTAGACTGCTTGGGACTTAGTCCTTTTGATAAATTTAAATTTAATATTTTATAATCTGAAGTCTTTTCTCCATTCGGTATTTGATATTCACTTGTAGACAGGTTTAAAATAAAATTTGCACAATGATTATTTTTTAAATTATCATGAATGAAAATTTCATTTTTATCTAAAACTGCATAAGTTTTGTTTTGATGAGTAATTTTTGAAAAAATATTCTTCTTAATACTTCTGTACAAAAGAGGTATCAAAAAAAGAGGATCAGAGCAATTTAGTATTTCTATTTTTATTTCATTCTTTTTGGATGTATGAAAATTTAATAGATCAATCAAACTTGGTCCGATCATGAGGCTAGATCTTTTGTTTAAATCAATTTTGCTAATTAATTTATTATTTTCTAGAGCCCCATTAAAATTACCATCAATTTTCTTTTGAATATTAGAAAATAATTGGATACCTTTTAATTCGAATGCCTCTAACCAACTAATTATAAATGCTGCATCCTCATCAGCTCCATAGGGAAAACCAAGGCCGGAGAATGCTCTTTTAGCATTTGTGTATACTTCATAATACGAGTAACTCACAAATTAATTATAAGAACTCATCGTTGCAAAACCCCAGCTATCAACATTCTTCGCATTTAAATTTGATAGAAAAGGAGCACCTGAAAAAAAACTCACACGAAGCCATCTATCTGATTTTGGGTCATATCTATTTGCTCCAAAAAAAGATAATTTAAATCTTAGCATATTAATAGGTATTGTTTTTTTTGATAAAATATTATCTTGCACTTCTGCAAATGGATATTGTTCAAGAGATTGGATTCTTCTAATAATACCTCTGAATTCAGGATTTAGAGCTAAATATTCAGCAACTGATAAATCAAGATTTTCTTCTTGTATTAGCGCGTGAAGTTTTTGAACCATTTTTGCAATACCAAGATGTTGTTCCAGATCACTACCCTCTTCATTATATCTCTCACCTAATCTTGGTTCGAGTTTTGCCGCTGAGATATACCAGAATAGGTAATCATTATTTTTGTTAGAAAAATCAACTTTCAAAGCCCACTGATAATCTTTTTCAATAATTGCATTTACTTTTTTCAAAGTTTGAGACTCATTAATTCCCATCTCTTCAACATCCGACATATCTTCTGCCAACTCTTCAGAAATTTCAGGATAAAGTTCTAATAACTGAACTTTAGCTATTTCTTGCGTATCATAATTACATTTATTGAAGGTGAAATTTATTAGATCTATCCACTTCAAATCAGTAACTCTCTTCTTTTGAAACTTTTTAATATGACTTATATATTTTTTTAAATCTTCAACTGTTTTTGAATTTTTTGTAATTTGGTATTCATCAAATGTTGTAACCTCTTTTAGGTAAAGAAGAGCTTTTTCAAGTAATTCAAAATAAGTATTAAGTTTTTCTATTTCTACATTTTTGTTAACAATATTATCTAGAGACTGAGTATACTGTTTCATCCACTTATTAATTAATTTAGGATGTTTAATAATGAAAGGGGCCATCCCTAAACCTGTTGAATTACCAATGCCTAAGTGTTGTTTGATGTTGTTTGCAAGAGCAATTGCTTTGCTAGGGTTTTGTTTTTTAGCTACATGCTCTACCAACTCAACACTAAATTCTCTTATTATATATACTGCAAGCATTTCAGCTCTGAATGGTTGGTTAAATTCAGTAACTGCTTTAGTATTTGCAAAGTCTGATAGCCCAAATTTTCCACTACCGTAAACTGCAGTTGTTCTTAAAAGATATCCAACTTTATTTATTTCATTAATATCAGGTTGCTTACCATTAGATAAACAATTGACAACATATTCAAATAAACGAACACTTTTATTGGCTCTACTTAAAATTAATTCTTTGGGAGAATTCCGCCCTGACTCTTGAAGTGGTACATTTTTTCTTAATCTATTAAGCTCATTATCATTTAATTTTCCGTTAATCAGAGAATAGGCAGTATCCCATTTTTCTGCAATTACTCTATCACTTCTGTCAGCACTATCAAGATGCTGCGAAAAACAAACTAAAGAGTAAATATTATTATTTATGTTAATTTCATACACTACTGTTCCGTAACCTTTATCATCTAGATCAAACTTTGATTTAGAAATTTTCCAATTATCAAACAATAATCTTCGAAGCATACTTCTAGAAAAGCTTAACCTTGAAGGGTATCTAGAGTCCATTTTATCAAGGGTCATAATTTCTGAAGAATTCATGCTTTGTTGCAACATATATAAATATATATAGTGAATTATTACTTTTTTCACTATTAGAAGTTAAATAAAATATGGAAATGGACAATATACTTATCGATGGTCTTGAATATATAAATTGGAATAGAGACTTATTTGAAAAGGCTCATGCTGGAGGATTAACAGCTATTCACACAACGTTGGTATATTGGGAAGATACCCAGGAGTCATTTGAGAAAATGAATTATTGGGATGATGTAATTCAATCAAATAATGATATTTTAATGCATGTAAAAAAATCCTCCGACATACTTGTTGCCAAAGAAACAAATAAAATTGGTATTGTTTATGGTTTTCAAAATTCAGCGCCAATTGCAAATGATATTTTTTTAGTAGAAAAGTTTTTTTCACGCGGTTTGCGTTTCATGCAATTAACTTACAATAATCAAACACCACTAGCAGGTGGATGTTACGAAAAAAATGATTCTGGTGTATCACGTTTTGGTAAAATGGTGATTGAGGAAATGAATCGATTAGGCATGATAGTTGATTTAAGTCATGCAGGAAAACAAACATGTTTAGATGCTATTAGTCTCTCGAAAACACCAGTTGCTATATCTCATGCAAATCCAAATTTTTTTCATAAGTCAATTAGGAACATCGATGATGATGTGTTGAAAAAGTTAGCAAATAAAAATGGTTTTATTGGCTTAAGCGTTTACCCTTATCATTTAAAAAATCATGGAGATTGTAAGTTAGAAGATTTTTGTGACATGATTAAACAGCTTATTAATATGATTGGAGAAGATAACATTGGGATAGGTTCTGATTTGTGCGTTAATTGGCCAGATGATGTTGTTATGTGGATGCGAAATGGCAAATGGACTAAAAAAATTGATTATGGAGAGTCTCAGGATAAAAATGCAAATTGGCCTAAACCTGCATCATGGTATTCTAAACCAGAAGACTTATCTAGTTTTTTAACTGGAATGATCTCAAATGGAATCAATGAAAAAACTGCAAATAAAATAGCTGGTAAAAACTGGTTTAGTTTTATGACCAATCATTTTTAAGTTTTTCTTGTTACAAACGTTGAAGATGCAAGACTGATTAAGACAATTGCAGTACCAAATAACTGCATTGAAGTTAAGGACTCATTAAGAAGTATTACAGCTCCAAATATTCCTGTTATTGGTTCAAGATATAAAAATAAAGCTGTATTCGTTTGACCAATTTTTGGTATTGCAAGTAATTGAAGAAATAAAGCAATTGCATACGAACAAGAGGGAATTAATAGAATTAAAAATGCATTAAGATTGATGTTGGTGTCTATCTCGTAGAATAAACTTAAAATAATAAAAAAGAATATTGTGTTAAAAAAATTAATAAAAATATTGATTGGAATTGGGGAAATATTTTTTTTAGACATTGTTTGATTAATCACTATCATGATTGCAGCACCCAATGATGCAATCAAAGCAAAAATAATTCCTTCAACTTTTAATTCTTCAGTTGAGGGACTTAATGCAAGAAATAATCCAATAAATGTTGTAAAAAATAAAAATTTGATAACATTTTTTATTTTTTCTTTGGTTATAAAAATAGATATCGATAAGACTAAAATTGGATAGGTGCAAAATATTATTATTGTTAGACTAACATTAATATATGTAACTGAAATTAATAATCCTGTTGTTAGCATTATGGATGCAACAGTGATCAGTAAAAAATCACGAATATTATTTTTATAAATACTGAATAAGTTTTGTTGATTTGGAATTAGGGGAGAGACTATTATCAACGCAACAATATATCGTAAAAAAATAGCAAGACCAATACCGGCTCCTAAATTGTAAGCAGTTTTTGTAATTGGACCAATAATTCCAAAAAAAACACCAGCAAGTAAAGCAAATATTATGCCCAAAATATTCATATAATTTAAATTTTTTTTTGACTAATGCTCTTATGACAGGTATTCACAGTCCAACAACAAAAAAATAATCAAAATTATGAATTCTGAGTCAGAAAAAACCTTTGTTAAATTTGAGAAGATTGACAAAAGTTATGATGGAGAAGTTTTAGTAGTAAAAAATCTTAATCTAGATATCGCAAAAGGTGAATTTGTAACTATGCTTGGTCCTTCTGGATCAGGAAAAACTACGACACTCATGATGTTAGCGGGTTTTGAAACGCCTACAAACGGTGAAATTTATTTGGATGGAATGCCGATAAGTAAAATTCCTCCCTATGAAAGAGAAATAGGAATGGTCTTTCAAAATTATGCTCTTTTTCCTCATATGACTGTTCAAGAAAACTTAGCCTTCCCTCTTGAGGTAAGAAAATTATCAAAGGAAGATACTAAAACAAAAGTTCAAAAAGCTCTTGATATGGTTGAGCTTGGAGATTTTGGAACTCGTTTTCCTGCACAACTCTCTGGTGGTCAACAACAAAGAGTAGCGCTTGCAAGAGCTCTCGTGTTTGAGCCCAGACTAGTTTTAATGGATGAGCCATTAGGTGCACTTGATAAAAATTTAAGAGAGCAAATGCAATATGAAATTAAACACATTCATGACAGAATAGGTATTACAGTTGTTTATGTTACACATGATCAGAGTGAGGCTCTTACAATGTCAAATAGAATTGCAGTGTTTAATGACGGTGTAGTTCAGCAATTATCGACACCCGACATATTATATGAAAAACCAGAGAACTCTTTCGTGGCACAATTTATTGGTGAAAACAATAGAATGACTGGAACAATTAAAAGCATGGAAAGTGATTATTGTTCTGTTGAGCTTGAGAATGGCGCAGGTGTTGTAAAAGCCCTTAAGGTAAATGTAGGAGGGGTTGGTGATAAAACACAACTTTCTGTGAGACCTGAAAGAGTATCATTAGGTTCTGATGGAAACGGTGAAAATGTATTTACTGGAAAAGTTGAAGAGCTAATTTATTTAGGAGATCACATTAGGGTCAGACTTGATGTATGTGGCAATAATGAATTCATTGTTAAGGTTCCAAATGAAGGCTCATTCAACTACAACGAGGGGGACTCCATTAAACTTAATTGGAATCCTAACGATATAAGAGCTTTAGACCCTGTAAATTAATTTTTTTCAAGTATTCTGCGTTATTTTAACACTTTTTTTTATAAATTTAGCATGTTAATAGAGGTTTATCGATAGACATATAATCTTAAGATTAACCAACGAATAGGAGGAACATATGTCAAAGTTTATTAAAGTATTCTTGTTCGCTTCACTTCTTGTGTCTTCATTTGCTGTTAAAGCAGTAACTGTTGCTTCATGGGGTGGTGCTTACACAGAAAGTCAACAAAAAGCTTATGCTGATACTTACTCAGATCCAAGCTCAATTCAATTTGAGAACTATAATGGTGGTCTAGGTGAAGTAAGAGCACAAGTTGAAAGTGGAAACGTAACTTGGGATCTAGTTGACGTTCTTCCATCAGATGCAATCACTGGTTGTGACGAAGGTCTGTTTGAAGATATTTCATCTGAGATTGCTTCTAGTTCTGTTCCAGGACCAAGTGGTGAGTCAATGTTAGAAGATATGGAAAACAATGGTCTAGAGTATCACTCAGGTTGGGATTGTTGTGTTCCACAAATTTTCTGGACTTACGTTGTGTTCTATGATCCAGATGCTTTTCCTGGTGATAAGCCAAGCAGCATGGCAGACTTTTTTGACGTGGAAAAATTCCCTGGCAAAAGAGGTATCCATACTTGGGCTACAGGTATAATTGAAAAAGCAATGGTTGCTGATGGTGTAAAACCAACTGCAGTTCCTACAGTTCTAGCTAACCAAACTGGTGCACTTGATAGAGCTTTTGCTAAATTAGACACTATCAAGGATCACGTTGTTTTCTGGTCTTCAGGATCAAAACCACTAGAATTAGTTAAAAGTGGTGAAGTTGTGATGGCTATTGCATATAATGGTCGTGTTGGTGCAGCTAACCTAGCTGAAGGTGAAAACTTCGAATATATTTGGGAAGGTCAAGTGTTAGACCAAGAGTATCTATGTCTTACTACTGGTGCTCCTAACAGAGATGCTGCTCTTGATTTCATGATGCATGCTTCTTCACCTGAATCTCAAGCTGAGCAAGCAAAATATATTACTTATGGACCTATGAGAGCTTCTGGTATTCCAATTATTCAAAACAATGAGCCTTGGGGACCAGGTGGCGTAGATATTATGCCTCATATGCCTAATACACCTGAGCGTTTAAAAGTTTCAATCGTAAGTGATCCACAATGGTGGTCTGATTACGGTGCTGAAATTAATGAACGTTATGCAGCGTGGATGGGTAACTAAGCTTGATTAAGTTACAATATTAATTTAACTAAAAGGCGAGATTTATTCTCGCCTTTTTTAATTGGGAGGTTATTATTTCTACGCAACTGCTTACAACTGATGGTATTCCACTTAAGCAAAGTCTAAAAAAAGCTGAAAGAAAGAATAAAATAAGAGCATTCCTTTTAGTCTTCCCCTTGTTGCTTTTTATATTTGTTACATTTGTAATGCCAATTGGCGATATGCTTTTAAGAAGTGTAGATGATGCACAAATCAATACTGTATTCCCAAAAACTTTTGAAGAATATAATAAATGGGACAGAGAAAAAGATGAACTTCCGCCTGAAGAAGTATACCGGACTCTTTTTGAAGAACTTGCAACTGGGGAGAAAATCCAAATAGGAAGAGCATTGACTAGAATGAATTATTCTAAATCAGGCTGGAAAAGTTTAATTAAGAAAACTTCAAGAGAAATTAAAAAAATGACTAGGAAAGGACTAGTTCCTGAGTCCTATAAAACTACTTTAATTGAGATTAACAAAGATTGGGGTGATCCAACATTTTGGTACTCTATGGCTCAAATGGTTAATAAACAGACGCCTATCTATTATTGGAATGCAGTTGATAGAACTTATGATCAAGATCAAAACGTCATCATGCAGGATGAGAAAAGAAGAATTTATGTTCAAACTTGGTTTAAAACTCTAAAGGTTAGTGTTTATGTAACTTTCTTTTGTTTGATCTTGGGTTTTCCAGTAGCTCATTTGCTAGCCAATCTACCTTTGAGGTACAGCAATTTGTTAATGATTTTTGTCCTTTTACCTTTCTGGACTTCTTTACTTGTTCGAACAACAGCATGGATTGTAATGCTTCAACAAAAAGGAGTAATCAATGGCGTCTTAGTATGGCTTGGTATACTGAGTGATGATGGAAGACTTCAGATGGTTTATAATGAAACGGGTACTTTAATTGCAATGACGCAGATATTGTTGCCATTTATGATTTTACCCCTTTATAGTGTGATGAAGGTAATTCCAAAAAGTCATATGAGAGCAGCTCAAAACTTAGGAGCTAAGCCCGCAATGGCATTTTGGAGAGTGTACTTACCACAAACGATTCCAGGAATGAGTGCTGGAGGCTTGCTAGTTTTTGTTTTAGCAATTGGTTATTTTATTACTCCTGAATTAGTGGGTGGAAAAGATGGTAAATTAATTGGTAGTTGGATAGCCTTTCATCTTAAAACAACATTGAACTGGGGTTTATGTGCGGCTCTTGGCGCAATACTCTTAGCAGTAATGCTCGTATTTTACTGGCTTTATAATAAAAT
>CACJNL010000016.1 GCA_902594815.1 uncultured Alphaproteobacteria bacterium
ATACTGATAGGGGCTTTTCCTTTCCTAAATCCTGGTATGGAAACGGTTGGTTGTATTTCATTAATTTTTTCGTCTATTATTCCATTAATTTCCTGATATGGTATTTCAACAGCGTACTCTTTATATAGAGTTGCAGATTTTATTTCTTTAATAGACATAAATTTTCCTCTTTAATGGTAGGCCGGAAAGGACTTGAACCTTCACACCTCGCGGCACTAGAACCTAAATCTAGCGTGTCTACCAATTCCACCACCGGCCCATTATTCTGCCGCTTTTATGATGATTACAATAAAAAACAATAGAGAAATTGAAATATAAAGTGGTTTTTTTTATATTTGGGGCGAACGATGGGATTCGAACCCACGACATCGGCCACCACAAGGCCGCGCTCTAACCAACTGAGCTACGTTCGCCGTTAAATTAATAAATATAAGTTTTATTAATAAAGTTTATTCGCTATACCAAAAAAATGAAAGTTTCAAAAAAAATTATTAATTTAGAGACTGAATCAGCTTTTGCAGTGCTAGCAAAGGCAAATAAATTAATCTCAGAGGGCAAAGATGTAATAAATCTTGGAATTGGACAGCCAGATTTTCCAACTCCAGTAAATATTCAGGAAGCAGCAATTAAAGCAATTAGGGATGGCAAACACGGTTATACTCCATCAAATGGTATTCCTGAATTAAGAGAGGCAGTGGCAGAACATATATACAATGAATATAACGTTGAGAGAAGCCCTGAGGAAATTCTAATTACACCTGGTGGCAAACCAACAATATTTTATTCAAGTTTAATTTTAGGGGGAGAGGGAAATGAAATTATTTATCCTGATCCTGGATTTCCAATTTACAGATCAATGATAAACTATAGTGGAGCAAAAGGTGTCCCGCTAAATTTATCAGAAGAAGATAATTTTGAAATTAATTTAGAAAAACTAGAAAAATTAATCACCGATAAAACAAGCTTGATTATTATCAATAATCCTAACAATCCAACGGGTTCGTTTATGAATAAAAACAAAATTGATAAATTAGTAGCAATGCTAGAAAAATATCCAGAAATATATATTTTGTCAGATGAAATATATAGCAAAATTATTTTTAATGAGACTCAAATGCCTTCGTTACTAAATTATAATACATTAATCGATAGATTAATTATTCTTGAGGGATGGAGTAAAACTTTTTGTATGACTGGATGGAGATTAGGTTGGAGCATTTGGCCAAAAAAACTTTACGAGTATGCAAATAAGCTTTGTGTAAATGATCATTCTTGCCCAAATTCAATTTCTCAGCACGCTGGAATAGAAGCTCTAAGAGGAACTAAAAAAACCATTAATGATATTAAGAAAGAATTTCATAAAAGGAAAAATTTTGTTCACTCAAAGTTGAACGAATTAGAAAAAATTAGCTGTTTTGAACCTGGTGGCGCATTTTATGCTTTTCCAAATATTTCTAAATCTGGAATGAGTGCACAAAAATTTGCCGACATCGCTCTAGAGGAAAAGGGTGTTGCCTTAGTTCCAGGTACAAGCTTTGGTGATAGTGCAGAAAATTTTGTCAGAATAAGTTATGCGAATTCAATGGAAAATTTAGAAAAAGCAATTTATAGGCTATCAGCAATATGAAAAAAGTTGAAGCTATAATCAAGCCATTCAAGTTATCCTTAGTTAAAGAAGCTTTGCATGAGGTAGGAATTTCAGGAATGACTGTTTCAGATGTTAAAGGATTTGGCAGACAAAGAGGATCAACTGGAGGGATTGATAAGATTGAAGAATACGATGATGAGTTTCTTGTTAAAATGAAACTTGAAGTAATCGTTGAAGATGAGGACGCAGAAAAGGTGGCAGAAGCTATAAAAAAAGCTGCATATTCAGGTAAAATTGGTGATGGAAAAATCTTCATTTACAACATTGATCAAGTAATTCGTATTAGAACCGGAGAAAAAGACAGTGATGCTGTCTAAATTAACTTTACATTTCTCCTAAAAACAATAAAAAGGCAATTAATCGTTCAATTTAGGTTCATCCTAGATCGGAAGTAGGTCTTAAGACTGAAGGAACGCATGCAAAAGTTTGAATTCGTTCAACTCTTATTAATCTTATTAATAAGGGTCGGAAGTAGGCACCTGCCGAAGGAACGCTTTAAAAGCAGAACTTTCATAACTAGCGCATGATTATTTAGTAAGCTCTAATGGTTAGAGTTTGCTTAACTTGATGGAGATAAATTATGAAATTTAACTGCTCAACGCCAGCTGAATTATTAAAACAGATTAAAGATTTAGATATTAAGATGGTAGACATGAGGTTTACTGATGTTCCTGGAACTACTCATCATTTCACTATTCCTATAAAATTTTTAGAAGAAGATATCTTTGAAGATGGTCTTGGTTTTGATGGTTCTTCCGTAAGAGGTTTCCAAGCTATAGAAAACAGTGATATGATAGTTGTTCCTGATGTGAGAACCGCCTACATCGATCCTTTCTTTTCAGAAAAAACAATAGCTTTTTATTGTGATATTAAAGACCCTATTACTAAGGAAAACTATTCAAGAGATCCTAGGAACATTGCACAAAAAGCTGAAGCATATTTAAAGTCGTCAGGTATGGGTGATACTGCATATTTTGGTCCAGAAGCTGAATTTTTCATTTTTAATGATGTTAAGTATGATTCAGGATCAAACTTTGCTTTTCATGAGGTTGACTCAAATGAAGGCACTTGGAATACAGGAAAGGATGAAGGGCCAAATTTAGGTCATAAACCTCGTCATAAAGAGGGCTACTTTCCTCTTCCTCCAGTAGATAGTATGCATGATGTAAGAACTGAAATGGTTATGACTATGCAAGATATTGGTCTAACAGTTGAGGCCCATCACCATGAAGTTGCTACAGGTGGCCAACAAGAGATCGATTTAGAGTTTGCCCCACTCGTTTCAATGGCTGATGATTTAATGAAGTACAAATACGTGGTAAAAAATGTAGCTAAATTGCACGGACTTTCAGCAACATTTATGCCAAAACCTTTGTTTGGTGATAATGGCTCTGGAATGCATGTTCATCAAAGTATCTGGAAAGATGGTGATACATTGATGTATAAAAAAGGTAACTATGCTGATTTGAGTGATATCGCTCTTAACTATATTGGTGGCATATTAAAACATGCCCCTGCTCTTCTAGCTTTTTGTGCACCAACAACTAATTCTTACAAAAGACTAGTTCCAGGATTTGAGGCGCCTGTAAATATCGCTTACTCTCAAAGAAATAGAACGGCTTCAGTTAGAATACCAACTTATTCATCTAGCCCTAAATCAAAAAGAATGGAGTTCAGATGCCCAGATCCAACTGCAAACCCTTATCTTGCATTTGCAGCAATGTTAATGGCTGGATTAGATGGTGTAAAAAATAAAATAGATCCAGGTGAGCCAACAGATATAAATATATATGAAGCGCCTGCTGATGTTTTAGCAAAAATTCCTTCTACACCAGGTTCACTAGCAGAAGCACTAGATGCATTAGAAAAAGATCATGCATTTTTGCTTGAGGGTGATGTTTTCACTAAAGATCTAATTGAAACATATATCAATTATAAAAGAGAAAATGAAGTTAACCCTGTTAACATTCAGCCTCATCCCCACGAATTTAAATTATATTACGACGCTTAAAAATTTTTTATTTTTTAAAGTCAAACCGCCACCATATTTGTTGGCGGTTTTTTTTATGTAATTTTCTCGATACTTTTGATACTAAAAAAATATGTCTAAAAAAACGAACTACTCAGCAAAAAACATTGAAGTTTTGGAGGGTTTAGAGCCAGTAAGAAAGCGACCAGGCATGTACATTGGGAGCACTAATGAACAAGGATTACATCATCTTGTCAATGAAGTGCTAGATAATAGCATAGATGAGGTTGTTGCAGGACATGCTAGTGAAGTTTCTTTTCATTATAAAAAAGATGGATCCATTAAAATTAGAGATAATGGAAGAGGAATACCTATAGATTTTCATCCAAAATTTAAAAATAAAAGAGCATTGGAAATAGTCCTCTCAACACTTCATGCTGGTGGTAAGTTTGATAATAATTCTTACAAAACCTCAGGCGGGTTGCATGGTGTTGGTATTTCCGTAGTCAATGCTCTAAGCTCACATTTACAAGTAATAGTTTTTAAAAGTGGAAAAAAATATTCACAAATATATGCAAAGGGAAAAGCAAAGACAAAGATTAAAATAGAAAAGTGCAAAAATAATGAAAAAGGTACTGAAATTAATTTTATACCTGATGAGTCAATATTTGAGACTACTCAATTCTCTCCTAAAAAATTATATGAGTTTATAAAAATGAAAGCTGTTCTTGTTTCAGGGACATCAATAGAATTTAAGGTTGATAAAGAATTAATTAAAGACAGCACTCCAGATTTTGAAAAATTTCATTTTAAAAATGGTATTGCTGATTTTTTAGATATTATTAATAAAAATTCCGTTAGGTTATTTGATAAAAAATTTTCAATAATTAAAAAAATAAATGAAAATGAAAAATGTGAAATATTTACTTGCTTTAATCAAAATGAAAAATCATCGTTGATTTCTTTTTGCAATACTATTGAAACGCCAGATGGAGGCTCCCATGAAAATGGCTTTAAAATTGGGATGCTTAAGGCGATTAAATTATATGGTCAAAAAAACCAAATCGCAAAAATATCAAACATTAGTATCAATGATTTATCTGACTATTCAGACATAGTTATCTCGATATTTATCAATGAACCAAGCTTTGAAGGACAAACAAAAAAAAGAATCATAATGCCAAAACTTCAAAAGCATCTTGAAAACCTTATTCAAAATGAATTTTTATTATGGCTAAATTCTAATAAAAAAATTGCAAAAACTCTTCTTGAAACTTTAATTGAAAGATCTTTACTTAGAACTGATTTAACAAAAATAAAAGAGTTGGAAAGAAAATCAATCAAAGAGAGAAATAAACTTCCTGGTAAACTAGTTGATTGTTCGAGTAAGGGAATTGAAGGTACGGAACTATTTATTGTTGAGGGTGATAGTGCAGGAGGTTCAGCCAAGCAAGCAAGAGACAGAGAATTGCAGGCAATTCTTCCACTTAGAGGTAAAATATTAAATGTTTTTAGTGTCAGTTTATCAAAGATTGCTGATAATAATGAAATTCAAAACCTTATTCAATCTTTGGGATGTGGTATTGGTAAAAATTTTGATTTAGCAAAATTACGATATGAAAAAGTTATTCTGATGACCGATGCTGATGTTGATGGTTCACACATCGCCACTTTACTAATCACTTTTATTTATAAGTATATGAGACCCATTATTGATAATAATAGATTGTTTTTAGCTATGCCGCCTCTTTTTAAAATACAACATAAAGAAAAAATATTTTATGCATATGATGAGAATGAAAAAGATAAAATAATTAAATCAGAATTTAAAAAAATAATTCCTACGTTAAGTCGTTACAAAGGACTTGGAGAAATGCCTGCAGACCAATTGAAATCAACTACAATGAATCCAGAAAAAAGAAAATTATTAAATGTAAACATTAAGCAAGGAAAGAAAGAACTGAGAGAAACTGAAAAATTATTTGAGTCCTTGATGGGTAAAAAGGCTGAATATAGATTTAAGTTTATTCAAGAAAATGCTAACTTTACAAATCAAATAGATATTTGATTATGAAGAGATATATATTATCAATTGACCAAGGCACAACTAGCTCTAGAGTGGTTTTATATGATGATAAATTTAAAATAAAAGATATTCAACAAAAAGAATTTAGACAATTTTTTCCTAAAGATGGATGGGTAGAACATGATGCTGAGGAAATATGGAATGATGTTACAAAATTAATTCAATTAACAATCAAAAAAAATAAACTTAAACCAAACCAAATAGCCTCTATTGGCATAACCAACCAAAGAGAGACGACAGTTCTCTGGAATAAAATTACTGGAAAACCTCTATACAAAGCAATTGTATGGCAAGATAGGAGAACAGCTGAGTATTGTGAAAAATTAAAAACACAAAATAAAGATAAAATTATACAAAAAATTACAGGTTTAGTCTTAGATCCATATTTTTCTGCGACAAAAATTAAGTGGGTATTAAATAAAGTTTCTAACAAAAAGAAAATTTCAAATAAAAATATTTTGTTTGGAACTATTGATACTTGGCTTCTTTGGAAACTCACAGAAGGAAAGTCACATTTCACAGATATAACAAATGCATCAAGAACAATGCTTTATGACTCTAGGAAAGAAGAGTGGTCCAAGGAATTATTAAGACTTTTTAAAATTGATAAAAATATTTTACCTGAAGTAAAAGAAAATGCTTATGACTTCGGTAGTACTAAATTATTTGGTGGTGAGATTCAAATAGGTGGAATGGCTGGAGATCAGCAGGCAGCTACAATTGGCCAAGCCTGTTTTAGTGCTGGACAATCAAAAAGCACCTATGGAACTGGATGTTTTTTATTAATGAATATAGGAAGTAAGTTTAAGCTATCTTCAAATAAACTTTTAACAACTGTTGCATTTAAAATTAATGGAAAAAAAATGTTTTGTTATGAAGGTAGTATTTTTGTTGCCGGGTCAGCAATTCAATGGCTTAGAGATAATATGATGTTTTTTAAAAATTCCAAAGAAACTGATAAACTTTACTCCCTAGCAAATGATAATGAAAACGTTATTGTAATTCCCGCACTTACAGGCCTTGGGGCACCTCATTGGCAACCAAATACAAGAGGTGCAATATTTGGCTTAACTAGAAACACTTCTCAGGCAGATATTATAAAAGCAACACTAGATAGTCTTTCATACCAAACATTAGATCTAATAGAGTCAATGGAAAGGGATGCAAAGATTAGTATTTCAGAGATAAGAGTTGATGGTGGTATGATCAATAATAATAATTTTCTTCAAAGTTTATCTAATGTAACACAAGTAAAAATTATCAAACCTGAAAATATAGAAACAACATCTCTTGGTGCCGCATATTTAGCTGGACTTAGTGCAGGTATAATAAAAAATACTAATGATATTAAAAAATTGTGGAAAAAAAATAAAGAAACAAAACCAAAAATTAAAAAATCAATTGTACAAAAAAAAGTTACAACTTGGAAAAAAACTATAAAAAATTTAATTGCACTTAGTAATTAAGCGACTTAATCCAATTTGATAACTCTAAAGTATGACTATTTATGTTAGTTAAATCTTTATATTGCTGAATTTGTGATTCATTTTTATTATTTTTATAATTAGAAAAATATTCTAATTCTTCATCAAAAAATTTTTTTTCAGAAAATGCTTTTTCTTTTAGTAATATTTCCTCACGTTGTTGCATTAAACCTGCGATCCAAATTGGGTCAAATTCTGGATGATATTGAACTGCCCAAACACTGGAATTATTGATTGTAAAATCAATTGATTGTACTTCACTTTTTTCATTAGATGCTAAAATTTTAGAGTCAGGAGGTAAATTTTCTGTATCATCGTAATGCCAGCAAAAAGCATCAAAAATTTTATTTTTTCCAACATACATAGGATGTTTTCCACCCATCTCATTTAAAGTTATTTCTTTTGCTACAACAGCTTCTAACCCTTTGGGATTTTTTCTAATCTTTCCACCGGCAGCAGTTACAAGAACTTGTAAACCCCAACAGCTGCCAAATATTTTATTTTTTTTTGTAAAAAGGTTTTTTGCTAGATCAATCTGCTTTAAGATTGATGGAGTCATATCATAAATATTTAACAAACTACCCGTCCAAGCTATACCATCAAAATCATCTAAGCTAATTCCAATCGGTAAATATTCGTCTTTTATAGCTGGATGAACAACTGTAATATTTAATTTATTAGTTGATAAATTTTCTAAAACTTTTTGATAAACTTCATATTGTGTATCCATTCCCATGTTGGTATATCTTTCAGAAGCATCTCTCTCATTTCCGTCTACAATTAGAATATTCATTTTATTACTTTATTTTTTTATCATAACATGAAATATAAAAAAAAATGAAAATAAAACTAGGAATAGCGCCAATTGCATGGAGTAACGATGACATGCCAGAGCTTGGTGGTGATACGCCAATAGAGCAATGCTTAGAGGAAGCATCAGCAGCAGGTTTTACAGGGATTGAGCTTGGGGGCAAATTTCCACGTAATCCTGGCATAACAAATTTTTTACTTGATAAATATAATCTAAAAATGCCAGGTGGATGGTATGGATCTCTTCTAAGAACTAGATCAGCAGAGGAAGAATGGATTGCAATGCAGGATCATCTCAATCTTCTAAAATTAGTGAATGCAGATATATTCGTATTTGCCGATGTGTCAGGTTCTATCCAAGGTGATCAATCAAAAAAACTTTCAACAAGACCTTTTATGGAAGATGATGAATTTATTGAATATTGTAAAAAAATAAATGAAATTTCAAACCGTTTAAGTGATGAGGGTATTCCAATGTCTTATCACGAACATATGGGTACAATTATCCAAACAGAGAATGATGTTGATCGTTTTATGAATAATACTAACGAAAATACTTTCTTGCTTTACGATACTGGTCACTTACTTTTTGCTGAAGCAAACTTTGAGAGAGTATTAAAAAACTATGTTCAAAAAATTAACCATGTTCACTGTAAAGATATAAGAAAAAACATTTTAGAAAATTCTTTAAAGAATGATTTAAGTTTTAGAGAATCTTTTTTAGATGGTGTTTTTACAGTTCCTGGAGATGGGTGTATTGATTATGAGCCATTATTCAAAATTTTATATGAAAATAATTATGAAAAATGGCTAATAATTGAGGCTGAGCAAGACCCAAAAAAAGCTAACCCACTTGAATATGCGAAAATTGGATATAATTATCTATCTATGCAATTAAAAAAGATAGATTATGATTTTTAAGATATTATTATTTTCACTATTTTTATCATTTTTTGCTCATGCTCATGAGATTAATATGGAAGATAAAAATGTTGAACAAATTGTTAAGCAAAGAATGAGCAATATGAGTAAAATTAAAGCTTACTCTCAAAAAATGTATCCATTAACAATGTCTGGTGAGTTTGAAGAAATAAAACAACTAAACGACGAACTGCTACATATTGCCAAAGAATTTATATTATTATTTCCTGACGGAAGTCAAGGAGGTAAAGCCTCGTCTTTAATTTGGGAAGATAGAGAAACGTTCGAACTTTTTAATAATAATTTTATAAGTTCAATTGAAGATATTGATGAAAGTATAAATGATGAAGATAGCGTTTCACTCGTAGAGAATTTTAATATTATGGCCTCAAACTGTGGAACATGTCACAAAAAGTTTAGAAACTAATTTTGCTCTAATCTTAAATGAGGATTATATTTCCATTCTAAATATTTAACAAACTGAACCATTAAAAAATTTAAAAATAAATATAATATTCCTGCTGCAATAAAAGCCTCTACAGGTGCAAATGTTTTAGCCATAATTTTTCTAGCTATTCCTGTCATCTCCATATAGGTTGTAAGACTAACTAAAGAAGTTGCTTTAACCATTAATATTAATTCATTTCCATACGAGGGGAGAACCTTTCTAAGAGCTATTGGAAAAATAATTTTTCTTAAAAGAGTCATTTTATTAAAACCTAAAGATAATCCCGACTCTATTTGACCTTTTGTTACCGATTGAATACCACCTCTAAATATTTCACTTCCATAAGCAACAGTATTAATAGTAAGAGCCAACACTCCACACCAAAAAGGCTCTTTTAGTAAAATCCATAAAAAGCTCTCCCTGATAAACTCAACAGAGCCCAACCCAAAATAAATTAGATATATTTGTACAAGTAATGGGGTTCCTCGAATAACAAATATGTATCCAGCTATAGGTTTTGATATAATTTTATTTTTGGAAACTCTCCCCAAAGCAAAAACTAATGATAAAACAAAACCAATTGGCAAGGAAATAATTAAAAGAAGCAAAGTATTATCTAAACCAGATAAAACTTCTACGAAATTACGAAATAGTAACGACTGGTTAAAATAATCTAAAAAATTTTGCATTAATTATATCCTTTGGAATAATTTAATTCTAAAACTTTAAAAAATTTCCCTGAAAAAGTTGTTAGAAATAAATACAATAAAGCTGCTGTAACAAGAAATGTAAGTGGAGAATGTTCCACATTTGAAGCTATTCTGGTTTGTCTCATAATTTCAACTAAGCCTGTAACTGAAATTAGAGAGGTATCTTTTAGTGTAATCTGCCATACATTCCCAATTCCTGGAAGTGCATGACGCAAAATTTGAGGACCCATTACTTTAAAAAATATTTGAAATTTATTTAGTCCAAGCGCTTTTGCAGCCTCTATTTGCCCCTTATTTACAGCCAAATAGGCAGCTCGTAAAACTTCACTAGAATAAGTCGCTGATATAAAAGCAATTGCTATAGTTCCAATAGTTAGAGCATTTAATTCGATATAACCATTATAACCAAAAAGCTTAGCAATACTCATAACAACAGTGTTTCCACCAAAGAAAATTAAATAAATTACCAGTAATTCTGGCACACCTCTAACCACTGTAGTGTAAAAATTAGCTATAATTCGAGTTATTTTATTTGTAATTAATTTTGCCCAAACAGTTAGTATGGCAAGACACAAACCTAAGCCCATTGATAGAATACTAACTGTAATTGTCATTAGAGTTGCAAATAAAAACTCATCACCCCATCCAAGATCACCAAAAACTAGTTTATCGAACTTAAACATTGATTAATCTAAATCCTCAATAGCTCTGATAACTCTGGAAATACTAATATCTTCAATTTTATCTGAATTTAATTCTGATGATGAAACTGTAATTAAGTTTTTCAACTTTGGAGTAAACTTCTTAGAGTCTTTTGGTCCAAATAATTTTATTAAAGGGCAATAATTTGTTGAAAGCATATGACTAACGCCACTATCATTTGATATTGCAAATTTTAAAAATTTTGTTGAAGCCATAATTATTTCAATATTGTTAAAACTTTCTAATGATTTTTCATTTTCTAAAAAAATTGCATTTTGAAAATTTTGTTTCAAGATTTTTTCATAATCTTTCTCATTTGGTCCTAAGTAATAAACTATTATGTAATCTTTTGACTCTAAATATTTTCCTATTTCAATATAATTATTAAGAGGCCATATTTTATTTTCCTCTCCAGCTCCAGGAGCAATGCCTACATAATTATGATTTTCAAAGAAAATTTTTCTTAAATTTACTTCTATATTTTTATTAATTGGAAACTTAAAATTCTTATCTACTTCTTTTTTTGAAATTAAATCAAGTAGATCATACAAATACTCCAAGTAGTATTTTTTCTCATTTCTAATATTTTTATTCAGTCTAATATCAGAGAATATGCCTGATGCTGAACCAGAAATAAAAGTTTTATGTTTAATTCTTTTAAGAGTTAGCGTTCTAAATACAGATTTTTGAGTGTCTAATATTATATCAAAAAACTCTTTTTCCAATTGGTATTTATTTGAAATTTTATTCGAAAAAAAATAATTTAAATTAACTTTCTCATAGATTTTATGTATGTAATTACATGAAATATTCTTCAAGGTTGATGTATAAACAGTACTTCCTTGATCGGTCATCCAAAATAAATGATAATTTGGCAACCTCCTCTTTAATTCATTAAGCAAAGGCAGTTTAATTATTCCATCACCAATTTTTTCTCCGTTAGAAAATACTAAAATTGATTTCATGATATTGATCTTACACTAATTTGAGAAATATGAAATTAGATGATGGTGCCCAGGGGCGGAATCGAACCACCGACACGAGGATTTTCAGTCCTCTGCTCTACCAACTGAGCTACCTGGGCTATGAAAAAATTGTGATAATGTGTTTTAGCTATTAATTCAATTAAATATTATAAAAAAAACTTTAATTAGTTATATTAATTTCATGTTCATCATTTAGCCATTTCATTAAATCTAATTCTGCACATTTTTTTGAACAAAATGGACTAAATGGCTCTTTAGAAATTTTTTTACAAGTAGGGCACTTACTTTTTTTCTTCTTCAGATTGATTATGTTGTCTTTTTTTTCTACTTCCATCTAAATGTAATGCGACCTTTAGTTAAGTCATAGGGCGTCATTTCAACTGTAACTTTATCACCAGCTAATACTCTAATTCTATTTTTTCTCATTTTTCCTGATGAATGAGCTAAAATCTCATGATCATTTTCTAATTTAACTTTAAACATTGCATTAGGTAAAAGCTCTAGTACCACACCTTGAAATTCAATCGATCCTTCTTTTGGCATTTTTATCTTTCTTTTTTTAGGACTTATAATTAATTTTATTTTGTTTGTCTAACCGTAACTGACAATTTATGAGCATCTAAATTCTCAACATCTGATATATTTTCTACATGCTTTGATAGATTTTCATAACTCAACTTATTTATTTCTACAACAGAGCTTTTTTTCATGAAATCAATTACACCTAAACCTGATGAAAATTTAGCTGCCCCAGAAGTAGGCAAGATATGATTTGTCCCTGCAACATAATCGCCAAATGCTTCAGTTGAATAATCACCTAAAAATATTCCTCCAGCATTGTTCACATTTTGAAAAATAAAATCTTTTTCTTTTGACTGAAGGTGCAAATGTTCTGGAGCTATTTTATTAATAATTTTATATGACAATTTTAAATCATCCATAATCACGATTAGTCCATTTTTTTTCAAACTAGTTTCAACTGTTACTTTTTTGCTCAAAGTTTTTTTAAGATTATCTATGTTGTCCAATACTTTTTTAGCAAAACTATTGCTATTGGTAATTAATATTGACTGTGCATTTTCATCATGCTCTGCTTGAGCCATTATATCACTAGCAACCCATTCAGGATTATTATTTTCGTCAGCTACAACTATAATTTCTGAAGGGCCAGCAACTAAATCTATCCCAACTTTACCAAAAACTTGTTTTTTTGCAGCAGCAACATAAGCGTTTCCTGGTCCAAAAATTTTATTAACTGGATTAATTGTTTGGGTCCCATAAGTTAAAGCTGCAATTGCTTGAGCCCCACCAATTTGATAAACTTCTTGAATATTTAACTCGTCTAATAGAAAAGC
The DNA here is from genome assembly GCA_902594815.1 of uncultured Alphaproteobacteria bacterium. Lineage (GTDB taxonomy): Bacteria > Pseudomonadota > Alphaproteobacteria > HIMB59 > CACPNW01. The sequence goes on from CACJNL010000016.1 coordinate 13,120, forward strand.
AATATATGGATTAAAGTTATTAGAAGGAGGTGTTACACAAACTATTCTTTTTACTCCTGCTATTTGAGCGGGAACTACACTCATAATTAATGAGGATGGATAAACTGCGTTACCGCCTGGAACATAAAGACCTACTGAGTCCATTGGTTTCCAAATTGATTGTAATTTTGCATCCATATATGAAATTTCATAATCACTAGGATATTGTTTTTGATGAAAATTTCTCACATTTTGTATAGCTAACCTAAAACTCTTAACAGTTTCGTTATTTAAATTTTCTAATGAATATAAGTGTTTTAAATTTGGTAATTTTATTTCATCTTTTTTTATAATAATATTATCAAAATCTTTTGTAAATTGTATAACTTTATCATCGCCATATTCCCTTATCTCTCTAATAATTGATTTTACATCAGCTTCTATTTTAGAGCTTGTTTCTTCATCTCTTATAAAAAGATGTTCTTCTAATTGTCTCCAAAAATTATTAGATTGATAAGTTAGTATTTTCATTCTACCAAATCTTTGAACTCCTGGATAATAGATTGTATTTTTTTATTATCTGTTTTGAAAGTAGATCTATTAATAATTAATTTTGATTGAACTTTCATAATCTCATCAATTTCTTTAAGGCCATTCGCTTTTAGCGTAGCGCCAGTAGAAACCAAGTCAACTATTCTTCTACACATATTTAAAGAGGGCGCCAACTCCATCGAACCATTTAACTTTATTGCATCAACTTGCACACCTTTTTTTGCGAAATATTCTTTGCTGATATTTGGGTATTTTGTGGCAACTCTAATATTGCTCCAAGTCTCTGGATCTTCTTTTTTTAATAAAGTTTTGAGTGCAGCAACAGACAAGCGACAATGTCCAATATTTAGCTCTAAAGGGGCATATATCTCTGAGTAGTCGAATTCTTTTATTACATCTTCACCAGCTATACCAATTTGAGCAGCTCCAAAAGCTACAAATGTGCATGCATCAAAAGCTCTGACTTTAATAAAATCAACATCTTTTCTGTTTGATGAAAATGTAAGCTTTCTTGACTTGTCATCAAACATTTCTTTTTCAGGAGCAAAACTTGTTTTTGCTAGAATTTTTTTTATTTCGCTGATTATTCTTCCTCTTGGAACAGCTATAATAATTTTGGACATAATTTTTTGGCTTTTATATCTTAAATTTAAAAAAACTATAAAAACTTAATATTTTTCTCTTTTTATTGATGGACCTAAACTACCCAGAGTATGCTCAATTTTTTCATATCCTCTGTCAAGATGATAAACTCTGTTAATTACGCTTTCCCCTTCTGCACATAAGGCAGCAAGAACGAGACTAACACTAGCTCTTAAATCGCTGGCCATTACTTGTGCACCTTTTAAATTTCTATTACCTGTAATTAAAGCTATATCTTTTTTTACTCTTATCTTAGCACCTAATCTATTTAGTTCGGGAACATGCATAAATCTATTTTCAAATATATTTTCTTTAATTTGTGAATTTCCATTTACTAAACTCATCAAAGCCATAATTTGAGCCTGTAAATCAGTTGGAAAACCAGGATAAGGAGCTGTTTGAATCTTAATTCCATTTAATTTTGTAGTAGGCATAATTTGAATAGAAGTTTTTTTAATTTTTAATTTTGCTCCCATTTCAGTCAATGAAGATGTCAAAGCCTCTAAGTGATTGCTTTCAATATCTTTTACTTCAAATTTTTTATTTAACATTACAGCAGCAATCACAAATGTACCTGCCACTATTCTGTCACTCATAATTTTGTGTGATGTTTCGGATAATGAATTAACACCATCAATTTTTATTATTCCATTATTTTTAACATTTATTTTGGCACCCATCTTGTTCAAGGCCATAGCTAAATCATTAATTTCAGGTTCTCTTGCCGCATTCTCAATTATTGTTTTTCCTTTGGCAATTGATGCGGCCATCATAATATTTTCAGTTGCACCAACACTTGGAAAAGGAAGAGCGATATGATTACCAATCAGTTGCTTTTCGACCTCACCTACAACATAACCATTTTCAACTTGAAAATTTGCACCTAATTTTCTCAGTCCTTCCAAATGAATATCAATTGGTCTTGTGCCAATTGCGCAGCCCCCTGGGAGTGATATTCTTGCTTTTCCAAATCTAGCAATTAATGGACCTAAAATCAGAATTGAGGCCCTCATTTTTCTTACAATGTCATAATCAGCATCTATATTAATTATATTACAACATTTTATTTCTAAAGTGTCTTTTTTTGACTTAATATTTGCTCCATAACTGCCCAGAAGCTTTGACATATTATCAATATCATCAAGTTGAGGTAAATTTTTTAATTTTAATGTATTTTTAGATAAAAGAGCACTAACCATAATTGGTAATGCAGAGTTTTTAGATCCTTTAATTTGAATAGATCCCTTTAAATCAGCTTTTCCTTTAATAATTAATCTATCCATTATTTTTTTTTGAGGCTTTTTTTCTTTTTAGAATATTAGCCTTGAGTTGTTTTTCCAATCTAGAGATTCTTACTTCTTTTAGTTTTTTTTTATGTTCAGATCTTTTTTTATTGATTTTATCTTGCATTAAAAAATTATTTGGTTTTCTTAGCAATAAATTCATTTGCAATGTTTAGCAAATAATCTTTTCTATCCTTTTTCAATTTTTTATATGACATCATTACCATCCCCATTCTTGGGTTTTTTGATAGCACTTCTCTATGGTTATGAACAAAATTCCAATACAAACCATCAACAATATCAGACCAATTCCCTTTCTTATAATTACTCATTTTAATAATGTAATTAGATCCACAAATATATGGTTTGGTAGAAAAAATTCCTCCATCACTAAAAGTTCCCATTCCATAAACATTAGGTGACATCACCCAATCTGAAGAGTCAACAAACATTTCCATAAACCACTTATATATCTCCTTAGGATGCAATTGAGATAAATTCATGACATTACTTAAATGCATAAGTCTTATTATATGATGAGTATAGCCATATTTTAATACATCCTTGATAGCATCATCAATTGGATCAATTCCTGTCGTTCCATTATACCAGTCATCAGTAAGTTTTCTTTTATGCCTAAAATAATTTGTTTTCTCAAATTTATCAGAAAAGTTCTGATAAATCCCCCTCATAAACTCCCTCCAACCAATTATCTGTCTCACAAAGCCTTCTAAACTATTAATCGGAATACTATTTTTTTTATTTGCACTTAAAACTTTAGTTACGACTTCTTTCGGGATTATTAAACCTAAATTTATGTAGGGACTTAAAATACTATGAAAAAGAAAGGGTGAGTTTTTTTTAACAGCATCCTCATACTGTCCAAAATTTTCCATTTTTTCTTTTATAAAAAGATCTAGAGCCTTTAGCGCCTCTTCTCTAGAAGTTCCTAACCAAAAATTGACTGTATCTCCTGGATGATTATTAAATAAATCATTAACTAATTTTTTAACATCTTTAACAATGATATCTTCTTTAAATTTAGGCTGAGATGGAGTTGATAAATTTTCTGGAATTTTTTTCCTATTTTCTTCATCAAAACTCCATTTTCCACCTATAGGATTATCATTAAGTATAAGAATATTTTTTTCAATTCTTTGTTGCTTATAGAATGAAGCCATAAAAGGTTTTTTAGATTTCCCCAAATAATTCTGAAAATCTTGCCTAGTATTATAAAACATAGGACTTT
>CACJNL010000017.1 GCA_902594815.1 uncultured Alphaproteobacteria bacterium
TATAATCCATAATTTATATTTATATCCTAATAAGTTATTATAAAAATACATTATTATGTTTTCATATAATTATTTGTGCGTCTTTACTTTATTTAAAAAAGAAGTTTATAGATTTCTTAAAGTTGGTATTCAAACAGTTGTTGGGCCAGCAATTAGTTCGTTATTATTTTTAGCAGTATTTACTTTGGCTTTAGGCCGATCAGTTAATCAAATAAATAATATAAATTTATCAGAATTTATAGCACCAGGATTAATAATGATGACAATGCTTCAAAACTCATTTGCTAATGCTGCATCAAGTATTGGGCAGTCTAAATTTCAGGGTAATATAGTTGATATTTTAATGGCTCCTTTATCTGATTTGGAACTTGCAAGTGGGTATATTCTTGGGGCTGTTGCGAGAGGTTTGATTTGCGGTTTGGTAACTTTTATTGGTATATTATTTTTTATTCCTCTGACTATTCATTCTTATACAGCATTAATTTTTTATAGTTTGATGGGCTGTATGATGATGGGCAGTATGGGAGTGATGATTGGAATTTGGGCTGATAAATGGGATCAACAACAAGGAATAACAAATTTTATCGTTCTGCCTTTGACTTTTTTATCTGGAACTTTTTACTCAATATCTAGACTTCCAGAATTTTGGCAAAAATTTGCATTATTTAATCCTTTTTTCTATAACATAGATGGATTGCGTTATGCTTTTATAGGGCAAGCTGACAGCAAATTGTTATCAGGCGCAATTATTCTAGTACTTTTAAATATTTGCTTATTTTTTTTCTGTTATTTAATGTTTAAAGAGGGTTACAAGTTAAAATCTTAAAATTTAGAATGAATACACAAAGTAACAGCTTCATAATGCCAACATATGGTGAGAGAGATTTAATGTTTACACGAGGTAAAGATTGTTACTTATTCACTCAGTCAGGGAAAAAATATTTAGATTTTGCAGGGGGGATAGCAGTTAATTCGCTTGGTCATTGTCATCCAAAACTAGTAAATACATTAAATAAACAAAGTAAACTACTTTGGCACACTTCAAATTTATACAAAAATAAAAATCAAGAATTATTTGCAAAAGAACTGTGTAATAAAACATTCGCCGACAAAGTTTTTTTTACTAACTCTGGAGCTGAAGCGATTGAATGTGGACTGAAAGTAATAAAAAGTTATTGGAATTTGAAAAATATAAATAAAAAAAATATAATTACTTTTAAAGGAGCATTTCACGGTAGAACTTTTGCAGCCTTATCAGCCCAAAAAAACCCAAAGTATTCAGAAGGATTTACGCCATTGCTAAGTGGTTTTAAAAATATACCTTTTAATGATGAAAAAGCTCTATTAAAAAACATTGATAAGGAAACAGCAGCGATATTGATTGAACCTGTTCAAGGTGAAGGTGGTATTAAACCAGCTTCAATTAAATTTTTAAAACTAATTAAAGAGGTCTGTAAAAAAAATAATATACTTCTTTTTTTAGATGAGGTTCAATCTGGATTTGGACGTTCAGGAAAACTATATGCACATGAATGGGCACAAATAAAACCTGATATATTAGCTACTGCAAAAGGGATAGGCTCTGGCTTTCCATTAGGAGCATGTTTAGCAACATCTCAAGCAAGTCAAGGCATGACTCAAGGAAAACATGGCTCAACTTACGGAGGTAATCCATTAGCTGTAGCCGTTGGAAGAGAAGTCCTTAAGATCATTTCAAATAAAAATTTTTTAAAAAATGTTGATATTATTTCAAGGTACTTATGGAAAAACCTTAAAAATTTACAAAATAATTATGATGAAATTCTAGATGTAAGAGGGGCTGGACTTTTACTTGGTATAAAAACAAAGCAAAATAATGTAATGATTTCAAATAAATTGAAAAAAAATAATTTGTTAACCGTTCCAGCTGGAGATAATGTTATTAGACTAGCACCACCACTTATAGTTAAGAGAAAACATGTTGATGAGGCAATACATATATTAAATAACACCTTTAGAGAACTATAATGAAACATTTTATTGATATTGCTGATTTTAATCTCAAACAACTTGATGCGATTATAAGAAATGCAAAAAAATTAAAAAAAAAACCGAAAGAATTTTCAAAAAAATGTAACAACAAAACACTTGCTATGATTTTTCAAAAAGAGTCTACAAGAACAAGAGTAAGTTTCAGTACTGGATTTAGCAAACTTGGAGGTCATTGTATAGAACTTGACGCTTCCTCAATTGGATTTGGGAAAAGGGAAAGTCACGAAGACGTGATTAAAGCATTATCGCAATATATTGATATTTTAATGATTAGAAACGATGATCATAATATTATAAAAGATTTAAGCTCTTTAAACGTTCTGCCTATAATAAACGGTTTATCAGATTATAGCCATCCTTGCCAAATCTTATCAGATCTTTTGACATTATCTGAAAAACTTGGAAATATTAAAAAACAAAAAATTTGTTGGGTGGGTGATTATAATAATGTTTTGAGATCTTTAATAGAACTGCAATGTATATATAATTTTAAACTCGACGTTGTTCTTCCAAGAGAAATATTAAGAAAATACAATTCAAAAATAATCAAAAATAAGAATTTGAATGTAACTAATATTATTAACGAAGGAGTTAAAAATGCAAATTGTGTAATGACTGATGTGTGGGTATCTATGGGAGAAAATAACTCTAAGAAAAAATACTTTAAGAATTATCAAGTAAATAAAGATGTAATGAAAATTGCAAGTAAAGAAGCTATATTTATGCATTGCCTTCCAGCACATAGAGATGAGGAGGTATCTTCTGAATTACTTGACAGCAAACAATCAGTTGTATGGGAGCAAGCTCAAAACAGAATGTTTGTTCAACAAGCAATTATTTTAAATTTATTATGAAAAAATTATTTCTTTTATTTGTTATTTTGTTTATTAATTCATGCCAACCTGTTGAGCAGCTAGAAAGTATTGTATTTGACAACCAACAATTATCTAAATTTGATGTTTCATCAAAGACTATTGAAATAAAAGAAATTTTTGAAAAAAAGTTTTCAGATCCTTATATTGGACACACCTTAGAAGTTGACCCTTCTCAAAGGATAATTAGCTGGGTAAATGATAATTTTAAGAGCATTGGTAATGAAAATATATTTATTGTTTCAATTGTAGATGCATCTTTATTGCAAACTGAATTTGAAAACACACAAGCAAAAAATTTCGATGAAAAAATAAATTATAAATATGAGCTTTTCTATTTAATTGAATTTAATTTATTGGATGATTCAAGAAACCTAATAGCAACAACCTTAGTTGAAACTTCTAGATCTACAACTTCTGGAATGTATATTTCTATTAACGAAAAAGAAAATATTATAAATGATTTAATCTATCAAAGCTTAGAAGATCTTACCTCGGAGACAGAAACATTGTTAAAAAAATATATGGATGAGTATATTTTATAATTATTTTTTCCAGAAATTTTTAGAAAATAAAACTAAAATAGTAAATATCTCTAATCTTCCAATTAACATCGTAAACGCCAAAACCCATTTTCCAATTTCATTAATACCACTGTAATTTCCATTGGGACCTATAATTTCACCAACACCAGGACCAACATTTGAAATAGCAGATGCAGAAGCTGATAAAGCTGTTAAAAAATCTAATCCAAGAAAACTTAATATCACTGAAGATAAGATAAATAACAAAATATAAATAAAGAAAAAACTAATAATAGAAGTGTAAGTATTTTCAGTAACAGTTTTTTTGTTAAATTTCATCAGAAACACTGCATGCGGTTGAGTTAGTTTTTTAATTTGAAGTCTTACTCCACGAAACAAAATTTGGAATCTGAAAATTTTAACACCTCCTGTTGTTGACCCTGCACAACCACCAATAAACATTATCATTAAGATAATTATTAATCCAAAACCTCCCCAATTGTTGTAATTTGTTGAGGTGTAGCCAGTACCAGTTAAAATTGAAGTTATATTAAAAGTTGTTAATCTTAATGCGCTAGACCATTCAATATTTAAATAGTGTTTTACCCAAAAACAAGAGATGAAAACTATCGAAACTAATAAAAAAATAAAAAGTCTAATTTGATCATCCTTAAAAAGAGAGTTCTTTTGACCATGAATAAACTTTATAAATATTACGAATGGCAAACTTCCTAAAATCATAAATAGTATTGAAATACTCTCTAGAGTTTGCGAATCAAAATATCCAAATGACAAACTTTTATTAGAAAAACCTCCGGTAGAAATAGTTGTCATAGAATGAATTAGTGAGTCAAAACCATTCATGCCATTAAAATAATATGAAAATAAACAAAGAATTGTTAATCCAAAATATAAAAATATTATTTCAAATATAAATTTATTAATTTTTGGCAACGTTTTTTCATATGGATCATCATGCTCCATATGTAATAACTGCATTCCTCCAATCTGTAATGTTGGTAAAATTGCTACCGCTAAGACAATTATTCCGATGCCTCCAAACCATTGTAAAAGCGAACGCCAAATTAAAATACCCTCTGATAAGCTATCTAAATTGGATATTACTGTTGACCCAGTAGTTGTAATACCACTTACTGACTCAAAAAAAGCATTTGTAAAATTGAGTGATGAACTTGAATATATAAATGGTAATGAGCCAAAAAGAGCGATAACCAACCAAGATAAAATTGTTAGTAAAAAAGCTTGTCTGAGATTAATTTTCAATTTTTCATTCTTAAAACCTATATACAGTACTAAACCAATAAAAAATGTTAGACAGCTAATAAAGAAAAACTGCTTCCAATCCTCGTTATTATTTATGTAATCAAATACCATTGGAATTAATAATGCTATTGACTCAATGCACAACAATAGTCCTAGTATGTTAAGTATTGGGCGAAAGTCTCGCATATTTTTCTTGTTTACTAATTTAAATTATTTTTTACGAATGGACTGTCTAGTGAAAATTGAGGAATTATCGCATCAAACTTTTTTCCTTCGTTTGTTTCCATCTCATAATACCCACCCATAAAACCAGATGGTGTTGATAACGGAGTCCCACTTGTATACTCAAATTTTTCTCCAGGATTCAAAATTGGCTGTTCACCAACTACACCTTCACCTCTTACTTCTTGTTCAGAACCATTAGAGTCTATTATTTTCCAATATCTGTTTTTAAGTTGAACTTTATCATTGCTTTGATTGTCTATCGTAACTTGATAGGCCCAAACAAAATGTTGATCTTCAGGTTCGGATTGATCATCTAAAAAATAGGGGTTTACAGTAATATTAATTTTTTTTGTTTTTTTGGAATACATAAATTTTATATAATTTATTAATTCCCATTATACCAAAATTCATCAAATCCAAGCTAATTTAGTATTTTTACTTCAGCCCTTCTATTCGCTGGATGTTTAGTGTTATCAGGAGTTTTAACGGCTAAATTACTTTCTCCTTTTCCTAATATGGAGACATTTTTTTCATCTATTCCTATATTTAATAGTATTTGCTTAACAGCTTCAGCGCGCTTTAAGGAGAGTTTTAAATTGTATTCACTGCTACCCATTGTATCTGTGTGTCCGAACACGATGTAATTGCTAAGGTCTTTTTTATTTTTATTTATAAAATTTTTTAATGTATTCAAACTTATCTCACTTAATTTAAAGTCATCAAAATCAAAGTAAATAAGTTGCATTAATTCTTTATTTTCACTTTGTGTGACAATAGCAACTTGATTTTTATCTTCAGTGTTAGTTGAAATGTCCTCGTTTACAGCATCAATATCTTTTTTTTCAGTTAATAAATTATTATAGATTTCATGCATAGCTTTAACAAAATCATCTTTACATTTTGCAATATCCCATGTTTGCCATTTTTCTTCTTCTTGTTCAGCCCAGCAATCTAAAGCACTTATTGCTTTTGCAAGATTTTGAGGATCTTTGATAATAGCTTCTTCATAAATTGATATTAAGTTATCATAACCTATCCTTATTTCATTGAGCTTATCTTCTGGTATTTTCCAATATGTTATTTTTTCAGGGTAAATATTTTCACCACTCATAGCCTTTAATGCTTTTTCAGAATATAATTTTGCAGAATTCCAATCATGCATTTCTTCAGCTTCGAAAGAAGCGTTTTGCTGATAATTAGATAAAAGATATTGGTGAAAAGTGTTTGGAGTACCAGAGTCAATTTTTTTTACTTTTTCATACGCTGCAGAGCAAGCCATTAAAAAAAGCAAAGGGAAAATCAGGGATAGTTTAATTAAGTTCATTCATACTCATTAACCATCTAACATGTCAAAACTTTGACTCAATTGAGTTTTTTTTAAGATCAAGCTCCCCAATTATTTTAAATAATATTGATTTTATGATTGCGCAGGAAAAGAAGTTTAGATACCGCGTTGGGTATATTTTTTTATAAGGAGTTAAGCATGATTAAACATGTTACATCAGTGGATCAATCAGATAGAAGGGTCCCATATAATTTAAGGCAGAGTGGTCCTACCCCTGTCCAAATGTTAATTTCTACGCGTGTTAGAAAATCTCCATACTGGCATCTTTCAATGGAAGCTGGTTGTTGGAGAGCTACTGTTTACAATCGAATTTATCATCCAAGAGGTTATGTTAAGCCTGAAGATGGCGGAGCAATGGTTGAATACGGAGCAATTAAAAATCACGTAACTATGTGGAATGTTGCTGTTGAAAGACAAATTCAAGTGAAGGGTCCTGACGCAGAAGCTTTTGTTGATTATGTAATCACAAGAGATGCTACTAAAATTTCTCCAATGAGAGCAAGATATGTTATTTTGTGTAACCAATATGGTGGTGTGTTGAATGACCCAATCCTACTAAGGATTTCTCAAGATGAGTTTTGGTTTAGTTTATCTGATAGTGATATTGGGCTTTATTTGCAGGGTGTTAACCATGATAACAGATTTAACGTTACTATCGATGAAATCGATGTTTCTCCTGTGCAGATTCAAGGTCCAAAATCATTGGCCTTAATGAAGGATTTAATTGGTGACCAAGTAGAATTGGACAACATGCCTTTTTATGGTCTTGCAGAAGCTAAAGTTGGCGGAAGAGATTGTGTTATTTCTCAATCAGGTTTTTCTGGTGAAGCTGGATATGAAATTTATTTAAGAGATTCTACTTTGTACGCTGATGATATGTGGAATGCAGTATTAGAAGCTGGAAAAAAACATAACTTAATGGTTATAGCACCTGCACACCACAGAAGAATTCAGGCTGGTATTTTATCTTGGGGTCAAGACATGGACAATCAACATAATCCATTTCAATGCAACCTAGGATACCAAGTGTCATTATCTGGAAAAGGTGAGTGGAATAAAACTGCTGACTATGTAGGAAAAGAAGTTCTTGAAAAGATGAGGGATCAACTTAGAGCAGGCGAAAAACCTTATAAACTCCAACTCGTTGGATTATCTTTAGGTGGAAAACCAATTGAAGAGTATGCACCAGATTTTTGGTTAGTTTCTGAAGACGGAAAAGAGCCATGTGGTTTTATTACTTCTCCTTGGTACCATCCAGAGCAAGGAAGAAATATTGCTATGGGTTATGTTCCTTTCGATGGTTCTTTAAGCAAAAATGGTTTTCCAATTGGAAAAGAAGGAACTAAGTATAAAGTCCATCTTCCTGATCAATACTCTGACACACCTGGAGTTCCAGTAGATGCTGAAGTTGTGTCCATTCCTTTTACTGAATCTTTCAATGCTAATACAAGAGAAGTTTCAGGAGCAAACGAATAATATTTGATTTTCAATTTAATCACTTCCCTTCAAGGGGAGTGATTTATCTCAGTAAACCTTGAAGTTTTCCTGGAGGAATATATCCTCCTACAAATTCCTCATTAATAAATATTGCAGGAGTTCCTCTTGCGCCAGAACCTTTTGCCAAGAAAGATGAGAGTTCGATAGCACTATTAATTTCATCTTTACCAATATCAATCATGAGTTTTGTTATATTAATTTCAATTCTATCTAAAACTTCATCAAGTTTTTTTTGTGTAATACTGCCCTGCATTGAAAAAAGTTCATTATGAAATTGCATTCCTTTTCCTTGCATACTTGCAGCAACAGACATTTTTGCTAATATATTTGAGCTTTCACTTAAAATCGGGTGATGAAGAAAAACTACTTTTACATCATCTCTTTCTTCAGCTAATTGCATCAACTCAGGGTGTATCTTTTTGCAATAACCACAAAAATAATCCATAAATTCTATTATTGTATTTTCAGCATTATCTGGACCAACCTGTAAAATTGCATCTTTTGGTAAGGCATCCAAAATTTTTAAATGATAAGGCTTAGACTTATCAAAAAACAATTCTTGAAGTGTCATTTCGGTACTTTTAAGCTGTGTGGACAGCATTAAAAAAATAAACACAAAAAAATATCTAAGGATAAATACCATGATTGACCCATACTATTTAATATGGTTAAGGAAGTACAGTATTTTTTGGAGAATAGTATGAAGTCAAAATCAAAGGTTGTAGTTGTTGGAGGTGGCGTTGTTGGCGTTAGTGCTCTTTATCATTTAGCAAAAAAAGGATGGAATGATGTTGTATTGGTTGAGCGTAAAGAATTAACATCTGGCTCAACTTGGCATGCTGCTGGACTTTTACCACTTTTTAATATGAGTTATTCTGTTGGCCAACTCCATAAATATGCAGTTAAATTATACAAGACTTTAGAAGAAGAAACTGGACAGGAAGTTGGATTCAGTGTTGTCTCCAATATAAGATTAGCAACTACCCAAGATAGAATGGATGAATACCATCAATATGCAGCAGTTGCTAAAACGATTGGTGTGAAGGTAAATTTCTTAACACCAGATCAAGTAAAAGAAATATGGCCTTTATGTAACACTGAAGGTTTAGTTGGAGCTATTCAGCATCCTGAAGATGGATACATTCAACCTGCCGATCTTACTCAAGCTCTTGCAAAAGGCGCTAGAGACAAAGGGGCTGAGATTTATAGAAATACAAATGTTACAGGAATTAAGCAGCTAGAAAATGAAATGTGGGTTGTAGAGACTGATAAAGGAAATATTGAATGTGAGCATGTGATATCATGCACTGGAAACTTTGCTAGACAGACAGGTAAAATGGTAGGTTTGGAAATTCCAGTTATCCCTGTTGAGCATCAGTATATCGTTACCGAACCCCATCCAGAAATTCAAAAAAGAAAAGAGCAAGGTTTGCCAGAAATGGGGGTACTACGTGACTCTGATAGTTCGTGGTATATGCGTGAAGAAAGAGGTGGATTAATATTAGGTCCCTATGAAAAAGGTGCACCTGCTTGCTATGTAGATGGACCAAATCAAAACTCTGAATTTGAATTATTTCAAGAAGACCTCGAGAGATTAGAACCACACATTGAGTCAGCTATCCACCGTGTTCCTGTTTTTGGAGAAGTAGGCGTTAAGAAAGTATACAACGGCGCCATATGCTATACTCCTGATGGAAGTCCAATTGTTGGTCCGGCATGGGGTTTAAAAAACTTTTGGATCAATGAAGGTCATAGTTTTGGAATCACTGCAGCAGGCGGTGCAGGTTGGCAACTAGCCGAATGGATAGTTGATGGTGAACCTACCATAGATATGTTGGGTGTTGATCCAAGACGATTTGGAGATTACACAACACAGTCATATTTAGTAGAAAAAAATGAAGAAGCATACGCAAATGTTTTTACAGTGCATTATCCAGATGAGGAGCGTGAGGCTGCAAGACCATTAAGACAAGCTCCATGTTATGATCGTCTTAAAAATTTAGGCGCTGTGTTTGGACAAAAATTTGGTTGGGAAAGAGCAAACTGGTTTGCTCCAGCAGGAGTTGAACAAAAAGATGATTGGTCTTTTAGAAGATCAAATTGGTTTGCGCATGTGGGCAATGAATGTGAAAATGTTCAAAATAACGTAGGTATTTTAGATATGACTGCATTTGCTAAATGCAGAATTTCTGGTCCTGGTGCAAAAGATTTTCTTGATTTTTTAGTGGCAAATAAGTTACCTCAAAAGAATGGCAGAGTAAATCTCTGTCATGCACTAAACACGAGAGGTGGTGTTCATTCTGAATTCACAATAGCTAAAGAGTCAGATGAATCTTATTACTTAGTCTCTGCAGGAGCATTCCAAAGACTCGATCATGATTGGATAAAAAAATGGATGCCTAAAGATAGGTCGGTATCATTCGAAAATTTAACAAATAGTCTAGGCGTCTTGGTTGTGGCAGGTCCTAAGTCTAGAGATTTGCTTAATAAAATTTCTAATGCTGATTTATCTAATGAGTCATTTCCATGGTTGTCTGCTCGTAAAATCGATGTTGGTCTAGCCCCTTCAATAGCGATGAGAATGAATTTTGTTGGTGAGCTTGGTTGGGAATTGCATCACCCAATTGAATATCAAAATCATATCTTTGATAAATTAATGGCAGCTGGTGAAGAATTTGGTGTTAAGCCATTTGGTATAAGAGCTATGGATAGTCTTCGAATAGAAAAAACTTATAAACTTGTTGGCACAGAAATGTCGATTGAGTATGCGGCATTTGAGTCAGGTCTTGATAGGTTTGTACATCTAAATAAAGGTAATTTTATTGGAAGAAATGCATTAGTCAAATGGCAACAAGAGGGATTTGATAATAAAATGGTTACGTTAGAGGTTCATGATGTAACTGATGCTGATCCACTTGGGAATAATGCCGTCTATAAAGATGGAGAGGTTATTGGACGTGCGACAGGAGGTAACTACGGATTTAGAGTGAAAAAATCGCTTGCAATTGCTATGGTCAAACCAGAATTTAGCAATGTGGGAACAGAGTTAGAGATGGACATTTTAGATAAGAAACATAAAGTAACAGTTATTGAAGATAGTCCATACGATCCAATGAATGAAAAAATAAGAGCATAAAAAATGAAAATCCTTGTAACTGTTAAACGAGTAATAGATTATAATGTTCAAGTAAGAGTCAAAGCTGATGGTTCTGGCGTTGAAAAAGAAAACGTTAAAATGTCCATGAACCCGCCTGATGAAAACGCTGTAGAGGAGGCTCTAAGAATAAAAGAAGCTGGAAAAGCTGATGAAATAATTATTCTATCCATTGGAGAAGAAAAATGTCAAGAAACTATCAGAACCGCTTTGGCTATGGGCGCAGATAGAGGAATTTTAATAAAGGCATCTGATGATGTAGAACCTTTGGCTGTATCAAAGATAGTTTCCAAAGTTGTTGAGACAGAGCAACCAGGGCTTATCTTAATGGGCAAACAAGCAATTGATGATGACTCTAACCAAACAGCTCAAATGACCAGCGCTTTATTGGGGTGGCCTCAAGCAACTTTTGCTTCAAAAATTGAAATAGAGGGAAATATTGGTACGGTAACTAGAGAAATTGATGAGGGTCTTGAGAGAATAAAAGTAAACATTCCTTTTATAGCTTCATGTGATCTTCGTCTAAACGAACCACGATATGCTTCTTTACCTAACATAATGAAAGCAAAGAAAAAACCAATTGATATCAAATCAGCTGAGGAACTAGGAGTTGATGTATCTCGAAGAGTTGAACATATAAAAATATCGGAACCACCAACTAGACAAAAAGGTGTAATGGTTGCTGATGTTGCTGAACTTGTACAAAAATTAAAATATGAGGCAAAGGTTATATGAGTATACTAGTCATAGCAGAACATAATAATATTGAAATAAAATCATCTACTTTGAATACTATTAATGCAGCTTCTAAATTAGGAAGTGAGATAGAGGTATTAGTATTAGGTTCAAATATAGATAATATTAGTAAAGAGATATCTTCTTATCAACATGTATCAAAAGTCATTTTTATCGACTCTGAAAAATTTGAAAATGCTATAGCAGAGAATATTGAACCTGTAATATTATCTTTGGCAGAAAAATATTCACATATATTGGCTCCTGCAACAACTTTTGGTAAGAATGTTATGCCTAGAGTTGCAGTAAAATTGGATGTAGCGCAAATAAGCGACATCGTTAATATTGAAAGCGAAGATACATTTATAAGACCAATTTATGCAGGAAACGCTCTTGCAACAGTTAAAACAAAGGATACAAAAAAAGTTATCACTGTTCGACCAACATCTTTTGATGTTGTTGCAAAAGAAGGTGGCTCAGGCATTGTTGAGCAAATAAATCTTGATATAGCTGAGAGTGGAGTAGAGTTTATTGATCGGGAAGAGTCAAAATCTGATAGACCTGAATTAAGTACCGCTAGAATAGTTGTGTCTGGAGGAAGAGGGCTACAAAGTGCAGAAAACTTCAAGTTGATCAGTGACATAGCTGATAAATTAAATGCTGCAATAGGCGCATCAAGAGCTGCTGTTGATGCTGGGTATGTAAGTAATGACTATCAAGTTGGGCAAACAGGAAAAGTTGTTGTACCAGATCTTTATATCGCAGTGGGAATTTCAGGTGCCATTCAACATCTTGCAGGCATGAAAGAGAGTAAAATAATTGTAGCAATTAATAAAGATGAGGAGGCTCCCATATTTAATATTGCCGATTATGGTTTAACAGCTGATTTATTTGAAGCACTTCCAGCATTATCAACAGAATTAGATAAACTAAATTCAATTGAAAAATAATTTTTCTTTTAAAAGTAAATAAAAAAACATTATTATAAATTATGGAAATTCAAAGAGAGTCAATGGAATATGATGTTGTCATCGTTGGGGCTGGACCCGCGGGTTTAGCAACATCTATTAAACTTAAACAAATAAATCCTGAATTGAATGTTTGTATTTTAGAAAAAGGATCAGAAGTAGGTGCTCACATATTAAGTGGTAATGTATTTGAAACAAGAGCGCTTGATGAACTAATTCCAGATTGGAAAGAAAAAGGTGCACCAATTAAGACAAAGGTTAAGAAAGAAAAATTCTTATTTTTAGGAAAAAAAACATCCTTAAGTTGGCCAACTTGGCTATTACCAAGTGTTCAAAAGAACCATAAAAATTATATCATTAGTCTAGCTAATCTATGTAGGTGGCTTGCAGAGCAAGCTGAGGGTTTAGGAGTTGAGATTTTTCCTGGATTTGCTGCTTCGAAAATTATTTATGATGAAGATGAAAAAATTATAGGCGTCCAAACAGGTGATATGGGAATTAATAAAGAAGGAAATAAAAAAGATAGTTTTGAACCTGGGTTAAATATTATGGCAAAAGTAACAGTATTTTCTGAAGGATGCAGAGGACATCTTGGAAAAGAAGTTATTAAAAAGTATAAGTTAGATAATAATAAATCTCCGCAGCAGTATGGAATAGGCTTTAAAGAAATTTGGGAAATTCCTGAAGATCAACATGATGAAGGTTTAGTAATGCATACAGCTGGATGGCCTCTAGACAATTCAACTTATGGGGGAAGTTTTTGCTATCATGCTGAAAAAAATCAAGTTTTTATTGGATATGTCATAGGCTTAGATTATCAGAATCCTTACTTATCTCCCTATGATGAATTTCAGCAATTTAAGACGCATCCTGCAATTTCAAAAATATTACAAAATGGAAAAAGAATTTCTTACGGCGCGAGAGCTTTAATAGAAGGCGGTTTTCAGAGTTTACCTAAAATGTATATGCCAGGAGCATTATTAATTGGTTGTGATGCAGGAACACTAAACATGCCGAAGATAAAGGGTTCACACACGGCAATGAAAAGTGGGATGATCGCAGCTGAGGTTATTAACGAAAATATAACGAATAAAGCTGCCTTGTCAGAATATGAGATTAAATTCAAAAATTCTTGGGTATACAATGAACTCTATAAAGCAAGAAATGTCAAACCAAGTTTTCAATGGAGTTTAATACCTGCAATAATTTTCACTGGTATTGATCAGATTGTTTTTAGGGGTTACTTACCTTTTACGCTTAAACACTCTCATTTTGATCATGAAAGTTTAATTCCTGCTCACAGAGCAAAAAAAATTGAATACCCTAAGTATGATGGAAAACTTACTTTCGATAAAACCAGCTCTGTGTACTTAACTGGCACTAATCATGAATCAGATCAGCCAGTACACTTGAAACTAAAAGATCCAGACCTTCCAATAAAATATACCTTAAATGAGTATGATGAACCTGCTCAAAGATATTGTCCGGCAGGAGTATATGAAGTTGATAGGACTGATCAAAATAACCCTAAATTTGTCATTAATGCCCAGAATTGTATACACTGCAAAACATGTGACATAAAAGAGCCTTCTCAAAATATAAATTGGGTCGTTCCTGAAGGTGCGGGTGGACCAAACTACGCAAATATGTAAAAAAAAAGGAGCCCGAAGGCTCCTGGAAAGATTAAATATTAATTGGGAGGAAAAATATTAAATCTAAGACTTACATAATACATATTTTATGCATTTCTAGTATATTGAATAAATATTAAATATGCAAAATATGCATATTAAAATTATACATCCCTCCCAAATACCTATCTTTTTAATAAATATTAAATATAAAAAATATAAATACTTTTTTTTACATGAAAACAGGATCTAAAAATAATATTGCTTTTACTTTTGCTTCTTCTGAAGTTAATTTTGTAAGTCAACAATTTATTAAATTAATTGAATTGTTAACAGGAAAAATAAAATTAAAAAAATTATATGACCAGTACCTTCTAGAAAATAACCCTCCTGAGCAATTTTGGAATGATGCTATTAAAAAATTACAACTAAATTTAAAAACTTCTTATCGAGATGGAAGTTGCATTCCAAAAAAAGGTCGTTTAATAATTGTCGCAAATCACGCTTTTGGTGTAGCCGATGGGCTTTCATTATGTTCCACAGTCTCAAATATAAGGCAAGATTATAAAATTATTACACATAAAGTTTTAAGACAAGCCGAAGCTGTAAAAGAAAAAATTATACCAATAGACTTTTCACCAAATAGACAAGCAATGCTCGCAAATATTGACGCTCGAAGACAGGCAGAACAGGTTTTACTAAATGATGGGGTCATTGTTATTTTTCCCTCAGGACAAATAGCTACAAAAGAAAATTTAAAATTTACTACAAAAGCTAATGATGGAGAATGGAAGCAATTTGTATCAAAATTAATTGTGAAAACTAAAAGCCCTGTTCTACCTTCTTACTTTGAGGGACAAAATAGTCAGCTTTATCATATAGCTAATAAAATGGGTCAAACATTTAGATATTCATTGTTGATGTTTGAGCTGACAAGGAAAATTGGCGATACAATTAATTTACATTTTGGCAAAATAATACCTTTCGAAGATTTTAAAAAAACTAGTAGTTTAATTGAGATAACAAAACTAATTAGGGAAAAAACCTATGCATTAGATCCAAATCCTGTGCATAATTAGAATTATCTCTTTGACAAGTTTGAAGAAGTAAATAAATTGTATAAATGGCTGGTTTTGTTGGTGTACGTGCTAGAAAAAGACGGCGAAATCTGTCTCTTACGCTAGGATTTTTAGTTATTATTGCAGCAATTTATTTTATATTTCCAACATTTCAGTTGAATATTAATGATCCTATTCCTGATGAAAATTTAATACCTGATCCGACTGAAGATCTAACAAGTCTTGCAAGCGATATTGAAGACTTAGAATTAACGGTTTTTCAAAAAGATCAAAAAATTAAATTTAGAGATGGTCAAATCAATAATCTCCAAACCCAATTAAAAGAAACTAAAATGCAACTAGAGATCACTATAAAGGAACTAAATAAAATCAAGGATTCTTACGAAACTCTCACTTTAAATAATGATAACTCAGTTTCATCGGATGAGCTCAATATTTTGCAAGATAAGTTCAATGCACTGAATAAAAAGAATGAAAAAAATATTTCAAAAATAAATGATTTGAATAACCAAATTAAAGATTTGGATAACAGTCTTCTATCTATTGATCAAAACCAAAAAGATGCATCAATTGAAAATCAACAATTAAAAAAGGATAATAAAAGTCTTTTTGCAAAAAATTTAAAACTTAATCAAACTATTTTTAATTTAGAAAATAAAATTAATGAACAAAATATTGAGTTAAATATATACTTAGAACAAATTAAAGAACTAAAGGATAGATCCCATCACGGAGATTAATTTAATTTATAAACTGATTACATCCATCTAATAGAAGCTCCTTTAAAAAGTTAGCATGAGATCTATTGATGTGAAGATCAAAACTTTGTTTTTGATCTTGTGAATCATTACGAATTATTAAAATTGGAATTTTTACAAAGATTGTTTGTGCAACTTTTGAGTTATCTTTCAAGATTTTATCAATATCTAAAATCATAAATTTTCTTAATAATTCAATACTTTTGTCCCCAAATATTCTTATTATTGTTTTATTTTCTGAAGTATCTGTAACACTTGTCTTTTCAGGATTTAATTGATTAATCAAT
>CACJNL010000018.1 GCA_902594815.1 uncultured Alphaproteobacteria bacterium
TATTTATCAAAAGTAAAAAAAATTTCTTTAAAAAACTTTCCTCCACCTGTTTTTTCAAACTTTGATGTTGTTCAACAGGCTTATTTTAAAGATAAAAATTCTTCGGAATTAACTAAAGATTTACCCTCAGGTAAAATAATGCAAAAAGATAAAATGCCGGGCAGAGTTGTATCGACGGTATTGAAAGACAATAAGGGAAGAGACTTTATTCTAGGAGGAAGACCAGATGTTGTTATTCAATTTGATGATAATTCATATGGAATCATAGACTTCAAAACAACAAACATAAAAGAGGACAAGGCAGAAAGTTATAGATATCAATTAGAAGCTTACAGATATATTTTTACTTTTCCAGGAGCAACTAAAACAGCTCCAACGCCAAAATTATCTCCTATAAGTCATATGGGTGTTTTACAATTTGAACCCAAATTACTCTCAAATCATTCTGAAAATAATTGCAGTATTGATCTTGAAATGTCATATTCCAAACTTGATCAAGATGATAATAAATTTTTAGCTAGAATAGAAATGATAATTGATATTTTACAATTAAAAGAAACACCTCCAATAAACGACAATTGTTTTGATTGTTTGTTTGTAAAAAATTCAAATACTTAAAATATGAAAACTATTAAAGAAATAGAGATGATGGAATACAAATATTTAGATATTATAAATTCTGTTTTAAAAATAAATAAGCCAAATATAATTAAATCACTTAATACTATTAATAAACATAAAAAATTTTGGAAAGATATTGTTAAAGATAATAGTATTTCTGATACTGGGGCAGAAAGAATTATTTATTCTGTGATAAATACTAATATTGGCTCATTAGGTGAAATTCATTCAAATCCGATAGGTTCTGATTTAATGTTTGAAAATAACGAGGCAGTAATTCATATTGACTGCAAGGTTGCAAATAAAAGAACTAATGAAAATGATCACATTAAAAATGTTCCAATTGGGGAAAATCAATTTAGTTATAAAACAGTTGATACTATTAAGACCGGTGAAAATAGAGAGGTAAAACCAAATCTTCCAACATCTTATAATAATAAAATTTGTTTAACATACATAATTTCTATACTTTATGATTTGGATGAAAGAACCAAAAGATTTAATTTATTAAGTATTTTTACTTGCTGTTGTCCAAATGGAAAACTTGAACGATATTATAAATTAAACTTAAAAGATAAGAATGGAAATTTTGTAAGAGTATTGAATGCTGATAAGCCTGGCGATAATTGGATTATAAAAATTAAGTATAAAAATAAGACACATAAATTTAGTGAAGATATGAAAATGTCTGAAAAAAAATTAGCTACTAAATTTGGAATTAATACAAAAGAATTATTTAAGAATTCTGTTATTACTAGAAAAAAAAATGGTGCTAGATTTAATCACAAAAACTGTGATAAATTTTTATTACTAGATAATAAACCCGACAGATTAATTAAATTAGTTTAAATTTTTTTTAATTTTAATTGCAATTAACTTTGCTAGGTGAACTGGAACCGCATTACCAATTTGCTTAATCATACTTCTATGAGTTGATCCTTCAAAAATAAAATCATCAGGAAAAGTTTGAATTGTAGCACACTCTCTAACCGACATCCTACGTTTAAGATTAGGATGAATTTCTGGAGAAGTTGCAGTGATTGTATCACTTGCTCGATCCCAATTTTGAATACGAAGTGATTGCTCAAATTTAATTTTCTTTTTTATCAATGTCGTAACTTGTTTGTCATATTTATTATCAAATTTAAGAATTTTTTTTAATCTTTTCCAATCACTTGGATTAGGAATACTTCCAGAGTTGTTATCTTTTCGAAACCAATGTCCAGCTGTATGTCTATATCCAAATATCTGATCAATTTTTTTAACTGAAATACCAGCTTTCTTTCTCCACATTTTAAGATAATCACAAATATCGAATTGATTGACAGGATATTTTCTCCCCCAAAATTCATCGTGAACATTTGTATCCGCCATGTGATTATATATAATCTTGTTTCCTTTTTTGATTGGATCGTAACTGATATCTACATCCTTTAAATCAAAAATAGCACTTTCAGTAGTAACCCAATTTTTTAAATCAGCTGATTTATCTTTTTCAAAAAGATCTGGTAATTTAACTTTTTTTCCATTTATAGGATTATGATCTCTATGAGTTGGGACAGGGTAGGGATTACTTTTCTTTATTCTGTTACCAATAATAAATACCCGTTCTCTCATTTGAGGAACACCATAATTAGCTGCATTTAATAATTTGTAATCCACATGATATCCAATTTTTTTAAAATCTTTTACGATTAATTCTATAACTTTACCCTTACCGAGGGAAAGAATTCCTTTTACATTTTCAGCAACAAAATATTTAGGTTGCAATTTTTTTATAACTTTTATCATTTCTTTGTAGAGAAAATTTCTCTCATCTTTTTCTGATCTTCCTACGTTGGCAATTGAAAAACCCTGACAAGGAAATCCTCCAATCACTACATCAGGTTTAATTTTTGGAATAGTTTTATGAACACTTGGCTTCGTAATATCACCTAGAACTATATGGTCACCAATATTTTTTTTATATGTTTTGACTGAGTCAGAGTCAAAATCATTTGCCCATACAATATCAAAACCAGCTTTTTTAAAACCTAAATCCATACCTCCAGCCCCTGCAAAAAGCGATATGACGGTAGGTTTATTTTTTTTGATTGATTTTGTCATTTTCTTGGCATTTTTATTGAGTAATTTACATTATTTATAAAAGTTTCGCATTTATTTATTCATAGACCAATATCATCGAGAGGGTACATATAGCCATTCTCAATTTTTAATTTTGTCATAAGAACATTTATGCAAGTGATTCTTTTTAATAAAATTAAATTAAGATAATTTGAAAAATATAATGTTAGTATCTTATTAATAACTTTTTAGTATTTATTTTTTAAAATTAACTTAGTAAATTCCTCGACAGCAACAGATGCTGGTTTATGAATCGCAAAATTAAATTGATCTTGATTCCGAGACGGCTCTAAGTTTAGTTCAACGGTTGGTTTTCGCATATCTTTAAACATTGTAACGAACCCTGCAGCAGGATAAACTTCCCCTGAGGTACCTATAGAGATGAAGAGGGCAGACTGCTCTGCTAAATCATGAATTTCTTCCATTTGAAGTGGCATCTCACCAAACCACACGATCGCAGGACGCATCTGAGATCCACAATCAGGGCATTTATGGGTCTCATTTAAGTCCTCAAACCAGTCGAATAGGTGGTCATCATTCATAATGCATCTAGCCTTGTTTAACTCACCATGCATATGAATAATAGATGAACTACCTGCTTTCTCATGTAAATCGTCAATATTCTGTGTTATTACATTGATTTTAAATGATTTTTCTAATTTAACTAGATCAAAATGTCCTTTATTTGGCTCTGTACCAGAATTAAGCTCACGACGTCGATTATTGTAAAAATCATAGACCAGACTTGGATTTCGGTAAAAACCCTCAGGAGAGGCGACATCTTCAATTCGATGGTTATTCCACAGTCCATCGCTATCCCTAAATGTCTGTATTCCAGACTCTTTACTGATACCAGCACCAGTTAAAACGAATATACTGCTATTGGCAGGAATCTGCAATAAACGGTCACTTTTCATACACAATATACAGTATATAGTTTCCACATGAAAATCAATATGTTGGTAATGACTTAATTTTTTACTTTAATATAAATATTTAAACTATTGATAATTAATGACTTTTATTTTAACTTGACTATATGTTACGATAACTGTAATTATCGTAACATATAAATATGGTTAAAATAACAATAAATGATAACGTAGCTAAACTTAAGCAAAAATCTAAGGCAAAAAACACTCAAGATAAATATGAAGGTGATTGGCTAAAGTTTATAAATTACTGTCAAAATAAATATTTTTGTAATCCACTTGATGTTGATGACCTAGAATCTGCATATGCTTTAACGGCTAATTATATGGATTGGCTACATGAAGATTCTGAAGCAAAAGTATTTAAAGGTTCAAGCAACATTCCAGGCAGAGAGAAATTAAATAACAACCCCTACTCTTCATCTCCATATAAAGCTTCAACAATTCAGAGAATTTTAGCATCAATTACATACAAATATCGTTTAAATGGTTTTCAATTTGATAGAAAAAATCCAAATATTGCGGAAACAATAAGCGCTATAGTTAGAGATGAAAAAAATAATAAATCAGGCCAAGCAAAAGAATTATTAAAGGTAGATATAATTAAAATTATAGATACCATTCCCAATGATGAAGAAGATTATAGCAATATAAGGGATAAAGCATTGATTTTGATTGGCTTTTATTCATTTTGTAGAAGATCTGAACTTCTCGGAATGCAATTCGAGCATTTAAACTTTGGAAGTGATGGTGTTCAAGTTCTTATCCCATTCTCAAAAACAGATCAAACTGGAGAGGGAAGAATGGTCTTACTTCCTGAAACTAATGACAATTACTGTCCGGTAAGAGCGCTAAAACATTGGTTAGAAATAGCAATGATTGAGAGTGGTCCCCTCTTTTATAAAATAAACAAATCTAATACGATTGAAAAATATACAATGAATAACAAAAATCAAAAAGTAAGCCTTAATGATAGTAGTTTTGTTTTAATATTAAAAAAAAGAGCTTTGGATGCTGGAATAGAAAATTGTGATAAAATATCAGGGCACAGTCTTCGTATTGGGTCTATTACCCAAGCAAGAATGAATGGTGTACCCACATATGAAATAATGGCCCAAAGTGGCCACAAGACAACGCAAATGATTGATAGATACACTAAGCTAAGTAATATAAAAGAAACATCTGCGGCTAAAAAAATATAATTTTATTCATTCATTCTTTTCATCATCTCAAAACTGATTTATGAAACTAAAGAGCAGAATTTGATCTATATAATCTAGATCAGATAATAATAAATAAGGATTCTATTAATCAATTAGAACTATTCTAAATTAAAATATTATCATTTTTCTATAAAAATCTGATAAAAAAAATTTATTTTCCTATCAAAAAAAATTTCATATTTAATAAAAAAAATGAAAAATTGTATTACTTTAAAAAATTTAGATAGATGTAAAAATACGTTATTGTATTTGTTAACACTCCAGATACCCGGTAACAGGGAAAAAATTATTAAATGCGAACCAGAAATTACTTACTGCAAATCGTCTGCAGGAACTATAATCAAGCAAATAGAAAATCCAAATATTTTTTTATTTGAAAAGGAATTAGTAAAATTAGATTTAATAGATGCCGCTGATGCTTTTGTTATAGGTTATATTGCCAAAACAATTGATATTGGCATCATGAATAATTATCAAAAGTTTATTACAAAAAATATACATGTTCCTATTATGTTTAAGTCAATATTGAGAGATTTTTATATTATTGATGCGCAAGAAGTTCTCTGCAATGTCATTCAGAATAATTATTACTTTATAAAACAAACAAATGCAGATCCCACCACTCTAAAATTTGGTCTTGGGAGTTTTGCAGCATTGAGTGATTACATGAGTTTTGAGCATAACGATTACCCTAGTATAGAAAGTTTATATCATTACCTAACTGGTCATAAAAAATTAGTGATGAAAAATATTGAAATGGAACTCAATAACAAAATTGATAATGATGAAATTTATAAAAATGACTTATATATATCAACATTGCTTGAAATTAATCATCATAGCTTAAATTAATTAACTCAAAAGATTTGATAAATAAATATCTAAATAACTATAATAATTATATGCCAGGTATCATAGTGGCTGTATTAATAGCAATAGCTGCTAAATTTTTAGCAAACAATTATCAAGTACCTGCCATGTTAATGGCAATATTAATTGGAATGAGTTTAAATTTCTTATCTGAAGAAGGGAAATGCGTTAAGGGTTTAAACTTTTCCAGTAAAAACATATTGTATTTAGGAATAATACTTCTTGGTACAAGAATTGATTTCGAAAATATTTTTTCAATAAATCAAAATGTAATTTTTTTAGTTATTTTTGGTGTCATTTTAACAATTTTATTTTCTATTTTACTTTTAAGAATATTTGGCTTCAAATATAGATTTGGAATTTTAATAGGTGGAGCAATTGCTATATGTGGCGTATCAGCTGCAATGGCTATTTCATCAGTTTTACCAAAAGATGATAAATCTAATGAAAGACTTACATTTGTTGTACTTGGAGTCACAATTATAAGTACCTTCTGTATGATTTTTTATCCAATTATAAGTAATATTTTGAATATGGATGAAAAATCATCTGGGATTTTTTTTGGAACAACTATACATGATGTAGCTCAAGTAGTAGGAGCTGGATTTACTGTTTCAGATTTAACAGGCGAGACTGCCACTTTAATTAAATTGTTTCGAGTCACCTTACTCTTTCCAGTTGTTTTATGCATTTCTTTAATGTCATATAAATTTAAATTAATAAATGATGTAGATAAAAAAACACCTTTGGTTCCTTATTTTATTATTATCTTTATTTGTGTTGTATTAATTAATTCATTTAATTTAATACCAAACAACATTAAATTTCTATCAAATGAATTTAGTAGTTGGTTTTTATTAATAGCTATTGCTGCTGTTGGAACAAAAACAAGATTACAAAATTTAAAAATTATTGGCTTTTTACCAATATTTTCAATGGTTTTAATTACAATATTTTTAATGATTTTTATAATTTCATTTCAAAAATTTTATATTTAATTTTTAACATGGGAGGTCAAAATGAGTGCATTTAGAAAAAGATCATTTGCAAAAGCTTTTAGTTGGCGAGTGATTGCATCAACAGATACCTTTATAATAAGTTGGTTGATAACTGGAAAATTAACGTGGGCAGGAACGATTACTTTATTAGAAATATTAACAAAAACACTTTTATATTATCTTCATGAAAGAGGATGGAATAAAATAAAATGGGGCACAATTTAAAAGCTATTAAATAATAATAGTGAAAAAATTTTAAATAAATATAAACTTAAAATATTGTGAAAATTAAAAAAGGTGACAAATTAAGTATAGAACTGCCAACTTCTGATGGCAAAATATTTAATTTAAATGAAACAAATGGAAAAAAAGTACTGCTTACTTTTTATAGAATAGCTTCCTGCAGTCTTTGTAATTTAAGAATTTCACAAATTACAAAAAGATGGAATGAATTTGGTCCAAATTTTCAACATGTATCTATTTGGCATGCGCCTCAAGATTTTTTAAAAAAAAATATGGATAAACATAATATTCCATTCATTGCTTTAGCAGATCAAAATTATAAATATTTTAATAAATATAGTGTGGAGAGATCTATTCTTAAAACATTATTAGCATTTGTCTTTAGACTTCCCAGTTTTTTCTTAGCAACTTTAAAGGGCTTTATTCCATTACAACTAAAAGGTTACATGGATATAGTCATAACTGATGTTTTAATTGATGAGTCAGGAACAGTTGTTGATGTGCAATATGGCAAAGACATTGGCCATCATTATAGTTTTAATAAAATTAAGGAATTTTCAAATTAATTTTTTTTAGTTAAAAATATTTCAACAAATCCTGCTAAAAACATTAATGTTCCTCCAACACCTTCACGCAAACCAAATTTTTCGTTAGATAATAATGCAGCGCTAACTGTTCCAAAAATTATTTCTGATAGTACAAGAATAGAGAAAAGTCCTGCCCCTATTCTGCTAGGACTCCATAAAATAACAATATTGGAAGGGATAAAAAAAACAAGAGAGAGTAATATGAGAAGTGGCAACATTGATGTCCAGGACTCAATATATGGAAATGGACCAAATGCATCTGAGAAGATTAGTGATGTAAATATAGTGACCATTAAGCCATAAAAAAAGAATGAATATAAAAGAGAACTTATATCTTCAGAACTTGCCTCCTCTAATTTAATTGCCCCTGCTGCACAAAGGAAGCCACCTAATAAAGCTAACCAATCACCTATATTTACTGGTAAAGGTAAATTACCATTTTGACCAAATACAATCCATAAACCTGATAAAGCTAAAAAAAGACTTACTCCTCTCTGCCATTGAAGTTTTTGTTTGAAAAAAATTATTTCAAAAATAGTTGTCCAGACAGGCATTAAGTAAAATAAAATGAAAACTCTCATTAAATCAGTAAAGAGAAAACTATTAGCATAGCAAGCTATACCTCCACCAAAAAACAATCCTATAAGGGGTAAATGTAAACCAGTTGGCTGACCTTTTATAAAT
Organism: uncultured Alphaproteobacteria bacterium; assembly: GCA_902594815.1. Lineage (GTDB taxonomy): Bacteria > Pseudomonadota > Alphaproteobacteria > HIMB59 > CACPNW01. Next base: position 8,283 of record CACJNL010000018.1, read on the forward strand.
TTCCATATAATAAAAGGAGTTAATACAATTAGAGGTATTGCATATTGTGCAACAGTCCCCCATCCACCTGTTAACCCTCCATTTTGAAGTGCTCTTTGTGGAATCCAATACAATCCCCATAAGCCAGAAGTAAGAAAAACGGAGATGCTTATTACTAAATGATATTTATGTCGCATAAAAAATGAGCTTATTTATTTGTAAGTTATTTAAGTTATCAATTAAAAGCAATTGCTGCTGCCACTAGAACTATTAAAATAAGACTTCGACCAGACATGGTAGCCATTTTCATAATCAATTTATTTGGAGGTTGATTTTTTTTTGAAGAATTATAGACGTGAATATTAACAACAAATGATATTATTAATAAAATTGCTGCAGCTAAAATTTTTATCGTGAATGCAGTATTGATTGCAAAACCTCCATATATAATACTTGAAAGAAGTATACCTGTAATCCATAAAATTATTAAAGCAACCAAACCAAGATATCCTAAAATTTTTAATACCCTGCTTACATTAATATCTGGGACTTGATTTGCTCGTGTGAAAACACCTTGAATTAACCCTCCTCCTACCAAAACACCTCCGGCAAATAGAATTGCTAAATAATGAAAAGTTTTTAGAACAATTAAAGACACAAATTTATTTACCCCATTTATAAGTTAATAAATCATATTTTTTTGCAAAACTAAAAAGTAGTTTCTTTGTATCTTCATCAAGAGGTTTTATTGGATGTCTGCAGAAATCAGATTTGATTACCCCACCCTCTTTCATTACTGTTTTTGTTCCTCTAAATCCGCATTGTCTGTTCTCAAAGTTTATAAGAGGAAGAATATGATTATAAGTTTCTTCAGCTTTTTCTTTTTGATAATTTAAAAAATATTCAATTACTGGAGCTATCTTTTCTGGAAGTAATGCAGAACTCATACTTCCAGAAATACCGGCTTCTAAATCAGCATATAAAGTTATACTTTCTTCACCATCAAAAGGCGCATCAAGTTTAGAGTGACAATTTTTTATTAGCGCTCTTATTTTTGATGCAGCATGGGCACTTTCAATCTTAAAACAAGTTAGATATTCAATCTCATTAATCATTTTTGTCAGAAGTGGAACAGTTAACTCTATTCCTGACAGAGGTGCATCCTGAATCATAATTGGAATGCCCACTTTACTTATTTCATTAAACTGTTCATAAATCTGATCTGCGTTACCTTTAAGTAAAGACCCGTGATAAGGGGGCATCATCATAATAATATCTGCGCCAAGTGATTTCGCTAGTTGTGCACGAGGCCGAACAATATCAGTTGCAAAATGACTAACAGTAACAATTGATTTAACTCTGCCATCTATTTTTTTCATACAAAGTTTTGTTAATTTATCTCTCTCTTCATCTGAAATTAAAAACTGCTCTGAATAATTAGCGAGAATGCAAATACCTTCAACTTTTTGATCAACCATACAGTCAATGATTCTCTCCATTCCTTCATAGTCGACTTCACCATTATCATGGAAAGATGTAGGAGCAACAGGCCACATTCCTTTGTATTTATATTTATTATTCATTTTACTTGAATATTTATAGAGCTTTAAATCAATATCAAAAGCTTTAATTGATTATATATTTAAATTTTTTTTCTTTTGTTAATCAAAATCATCGCAACGCCTGATATGATAATTGCCCCACCAAAATAAGCATATGTATTAGGTGTTTCTCCAAGAATAAAAATTGATGTTAATAAGCCTGTTATTGGAAATAATAATAATACGCTCATCACATTATTTACAGGATTTCGTGAGAGAACACTATACCAACAACTATATCCAATGACATTCATTCCTACTGCTAAGTAAATAACAATAATCCACGCTTGTGTGGTTGCATTTGTTATAAAGTCAAAAGTATTACCTTCAATAAAATAAGAGGCAATTATACATTGTGGCCCAGAAAAAATTCCAAGCCAAGCAGTTAAAGCTAAACCACCTATTTTCTCTGAAACATCTTTTGCAAAAACTTGAGCAAGAGACCATAAAAAAGCTCCAGAAAGAACTAATAAAACTCCTAACATTTTTCCTTGAAGATTCGGATTGCCGCTAAGTATAGCTATTCCAACAAAAGCTATGATCAAACCAATAATGTTTTTTAGAGGAACTTTTTCTCCAAGTAAAAAATAAGCAATTAAAATACCAAAAGGAATTTCAGCCTGTACAAAAAGAGTTGCTGATGCTCCATCGAGTATTTTCAATCCATAAAAACTAAGTGAATACTGAATTGTCCCTCCAATAATGGAAATTACAAACATTTGTTTTATAAATTTTTTGGGAAAAGGAAAAAAATAACACATGATTAAACCAGATAAAGACCAACGCAATCCATTAAGCAAAATGGGTGGGAATGATTCCATAGCTGGCTTTGCTATTACAAAGCCAAAACCTAGAACACAGGGGACTAAAATTGCTAAAAATATATCTTTATTAGACATATTAGAAATTAGACAAAAGGAATATTACAAAGAACTCCAGTTTTGGTTTCGTTGTTAAGAGTTATTTCAACTTTTGTATCTATTTCAAAATGAGGTTTATCTATCATTACTATTCCTATTACTTGCTTAAATGTTGGGCTATAAACACCTGATCTTAGCTCCCCTACTCTCTTTGATTTTATTCTAATATCAATTGCCTTAGATACATTAATTTCATTATGATCAATTTTGACACCCATTAGTTTTTTAGAAATACCTCTTAATTTTATTTCTTTCAGTTTTTCTTTACCAAGAAAATTAACTTCACTATCTAAATTTACATATTTGTCAAAACCGCATTCTAATGGATTATCTGAATTATCGAAATCATTTCCATAAGAGAGTAAAGCACTCTCAATTCTTTCTATTAAATGTGGGCATCCTGGCTTAACATTAAAGTCTTTTCCTATTTCAAATAGATAGTCATATAATTCTAATCCTGATTGAGTATTTTCAACGTAAATTTCGTATCCACCTTGTTTAGACCAGCCGGATCTTGCTATTAAATGTTTAGATCCTTTAAAGTCAAAATAATCAAATCCAAAAAATTTTAGATCCGTTATAGCTTTTCCAAAAACTTTTTCCATTAAAGGGAAAGACTTTGGTCCTTGAACAGCCATTATATCAACAATCGGTTCAATAATTTTAACGTTATAATTTTTTCCAATTGCAAGACCCTTAGCAAACAAGATTACGTCTGAGTCTGCAATAGATAACCACCATTTGTTTTGATTAATTTTTAGTACAACTGGATCATTGATTAAACCACCCTGATCATCAATGATAGGACAGTAATAACATCTGCCATCCTTTGATTTTGATAGATCTCTGCAAGTCATTAACTGTACAAGTTCTGCTGCATCTTCACCAGAAATTTCAACTTGCCTCTCTGCTGCAACATCCCAAATTTGAACATGCTCTTTTAAATGATAATAAGAGTCTTCAAGTGAATCTTCAAATGCTGCAGGTAACAACATGTGATTGTAGGTAGTGTAAGCAGTCACCCCTTGTTTTTCTATTCTAGAAGTATACGGAGTTGATCGCAGTCTTTTTGCTTTTGCTATTTTTATTAAATTCATATTTAAGGATTTCCTTAAATATTTCATCAAATCAAGTCTACAATTATCTATCTGTACAAAAAGAAAATACCAATTTAACAACCTTTAATGATAAAATAAGTATATGTCTGATTTATTAGAAAGAAAAAGTGTTAGAAAAGTAAAGGGTTATTTAGCTGATTTTGATAGCTCCATAGAACTTATAGTACTTGAAGAAACTGCAAGAACTGCCAATGACGCTGCACAATCTCTTAATCAGAGCGTTGGGTCAATTGTTAAAAGTTTACTCTTTAAAGACTCTGAAAGCAACTACCACTTGTGTCTTGTATCAGGTGATAAATTTGCATCTATTGAGAAAATTTCTCAAATTGTAGGTTTAAAGATTGAAAAAGCAAATGCAGATGAGTGTAAAAAAATAACGGGTTTCAGTATTGGAGGTGTCTCACCAATTGCACACGATAAAACGCCAAAAAGCATTCTAATTGATGGTAATTTATCAAAATATGAGAAAATATTTGCTGCAGCAGGTCACCCTCACGTTGTATTTGGAATTTCTTTTAATGTGCTTTGTGAAATTACTAAAGGAGTTGAATATAACATTACTCAATAATTGAACTATTTATCAACTTAATTGTAGCGAATTGATTAGATATAATCTAATGGCCACCCTGCATAAAAAATGACTGAAAAAATTAGAAATATCGCAATAATAGCACACGTTGATCATGGTAAAACTACCTTGATAGACAATATCATGAAGCAAAGCGGTAGTTTTAGAGAAAATCAATCAATTGATGAACGCTTAATGGACTCTGGTGATTTAGAAAAAGAAAGAGGCATTACAATTTTAGCAAAACCTACTTCAGTCATGTGGAAGGATACCCGCATTAATATTATTGACACACCTGGTCATGCAGATTTTGGCGGTGAAGTTGAGAGAGTATTAGGAATGGCAGATGGTGTAATATTGTTAACAGATGCTGCAGAAGGTCCAATGCCGCAAACAAAATTTGTATTAGGAAAAGCCCTAAAGCGGGGTTTAAAACCCATAGTAGTTATAAATAAAATTGATAGGAGTGATGGAAGACCAGAGGAAGTTGTTAATGAAGTCTTTGATCTTTTTGTAGCACTTGATGCTAATGACGAACAACTAGATTTTCCTATATTGTATGCTTCAGGGAGAGATGGTTGGTGCACAAAAGAATTAGAAGATCCTAGAGAAAATTTGCACCCCTTACTTAATTTAGTTTTAGATTATGTCTCACCTCCAAATGTTGATTTAGAAAAACCATTTGCAATGCTAGCAACTTTATTAGACTCAGATCCATTCCTTGGGCGTTGTTTAGTTGGTAGAGTAGAGCAAGGAAGTGCAAGTGTTAACTCAAATGTGCACGCGTTAAATCTAGATAAAAAAATTATCGAAAAAGGCAGAATGACAAAACTTTTCAGATTTGAAAGTAATAATAAAATTCCAGTTGATCATGTACAAGCTGGTGACATAATTTGTATAGCAGGACTGAAAGATGCATCTGTTTCTGACACAATATGCGATCCTAATGTAATTACTCCATTAGCATCAACACCTATTGATCCTCCTACAATGTCAATTACGATTACTGTAAACACTTCCCCCCTAGCAGGTTTAGATGGATCTAAAGTTACATCAACCATGATACGTGAAAGACTTATGGATGAAGCAGAATCAAACGTGGCCATTACTTTTATGGAAAATGCAAATAAAGATTCTTTTGAAATTGGAGGTCGAGGAGAATTACAATTGGGGGTGCTAATAGAAACGATGCGTCGTGAAGGATTTGAAATGTCTGTTTCTAGGCCACGCGTAATTTATAAAGAAGATGATCAAGGAAATAAATTAGAGCCAATGGAAGACGTAACAATTGATGTTGATGAAGAGTTTTCAAGTACTGTAATTGATAGCATGAACAAAAGAAAGGCAGAAATGATTGATATGAAAAATGCTGGATCTGATAAAACCAGAATATTGTTTAGAGTCCCATCAAGAGGTTTAATAGGTTATCAGAGCACTTTCTTAACGCAAACGAAAGGTACAGGGGTACTTAATAGGATATTTCATTCTTATGATCTGCACAAAGGTCAATTTGCTGGAAGAAGAACTGGAGTATTAATAGCTACTGATAGTGGCACAGCTGTAGCCTTTGCATTATGGAAATTACAAGATAGAGGGCCGATGTTTATTGATCCTCAAACTAAAGTATATCAAGGCATGATTGTAGGTGAACATACTAGAGAAAATGATTTGGATGTAAATGTCCTTAAAGGAAAACAATTAACTAATGTTAGGGCATCTGGAACTGATGAAGCTGTTACTCTTATGCCTCCAAGAAAAATGTCCCTAGAGCAAATGATAGCTTACATTAAAGAAGATGAATTATTAGAAGTTACACCTAAAAATTTGAGGCTTAGAAAGAGATTTCTTATCCCTCATGAAAGAAAAAAAGCTTCCTAATTTTTAATTCCCATAAAATACAATAAAGAAGTCAAATCAGTATTATTAATTTGGTTTTCAAAATTAGCTTTTACTATGTCTTGAGCCTTAAAAGCTATGGGTAATCCAACTGATAATAACATATTCATATCATTAGCAGCATCACCCATTCCTATAATTTGATCTTTATTAATATTT
>CACJNL010000019.1 GCA_902594815.1 uncultured Alphaproteobacteria bacterium
TTATTCTCTCCTTCAGTTAAATAAATCTCTTTATCATTTTTTTTAAGCACCTGAGTTTTTGTTTCAAATACATAATCTCCAAATTTTATACGTAATTCAGATTGATTTATATTTTCATACAAATTAAGTAACTTAACTATTCTAAGATGCAACTCTTCTGGTTCAAAAGGTTTTGTAACATAATCATCAGATCCAGTTTTTAGACCATGAATTTTGTTTTGATCTTCACCCATTGCAGTTAACATAATTATTGGTGTATTTGATTTATTTTTAATAAAAGAAATTAAATCAACACCATCTCCACTTGGCATCATTCTGTCTAAAATTATTAAATCAAATAAAAAAAATTTTAATACTTCTTTTGCCTCTTCAAAATCTTGGCAGGTGAATACAGTTAGATTTTTTTCGTTTAAGTAATCTTTTAATAACTCCCTAAGTCTTTGATCGTCATCTACTAAAAGAATTGTTTTGTTCATTTTTAATCATTTATTTCTTGAAATGTTTTTTTATTATTGTCTTCAATCATTTCATATAATATTTGCTTAAATCCATTTATATTTTCTACATCAAATCTATTTATTACTTCTCTAATTTTTTTTATCTGGATAGTTGATAACTCATTTTCTAGTTTTTTTCCTTTTTCAGTAAGGGATAATTTTTTTGTTCTTTTATCTGTCCCTGTTGAAACTAAAATAAATTTTTCACTGACTAATTGATTAAGAACTCTTGACAGGCTCTGTTTAGTTATTTGTAAAACTCCCAAAAGTTCTTTGATAGTAATGTGATTTTTCTTTCCAACAAAATAAATCACCCTATGATGGGCTCTTCCAAAATTTAATTTTTCAAGAATTTTGTCGGGTCCAGAGGTAAAATCTCTATAGGAGAAAAATAGTAATTCAATAACTTTTCTTATTTCTTTATCATTTAAAAAAAAGGGTGATAATAAATTATTTAGGTCAGCCATATTGACTTAATTATGCATCACTGATAGTCAATTGTCATTAAAAAAAGTAAATTATATAAATATGACTAAATCTTTTGAAAATAGAGAAGGCTGGATTTGGATGAATGGTGAGATTATCCCTTGGGAAAAAGCTACTTCTCACGTAATTTCACAGGGCTTGCATTATGCAAGTGCCGTGTTTGAGGGAGAACGAGCATACGGTGGTAAAATTTTCAAATCGCAAGAGCACACAGATCGTTTTTTTAACTCTGCAAAAATAATAGGAATTAAAATTCCTTTTACTAAAGATGAAATAAATAAAGCTAAGAATGAACTAATTGATAAAATGAATTACCAGGACTGCTATGTTAGACCACTTGCTTGGAGAGGTGGAGACCAAATGGGTATCTCGACAACTCATTCAAATATCAATGTAGCAATAGCGGTATGGGATGACTGGTCATCTTATTTTAAAATTGAGGACAGAAAAGCTGGTTTAAAACTAATTACATCACCCTGGAAAAGACCAGCACCTGATACAGCCCCCTTTGAAGCAAAAGCCTCTGGCCCTTATATTATATGTACTATGTCTAAAGAATTTGCAGAGAGTAAAGGTTACCATGATGCATTAATGTTAGATTATAGAGGTTATGTGGCTGAAGGAACTGGTGCAAATATTTTTTTTATTAAAGGTAAAGACATTCATACTCCAATACCAGATTGTTTTTTAAATGGTATCACTCGTCAAGCCGTTATAACAATGGTCACCGATCAAGGGTTTAAAATTACTGAAAAACATATTTTGCCTTCAGAAATTGATAATTATGATGAGGCTTTTCTCACTGGAACTGCAGCTGAAATAACACCAATTAAATCAATTGATAATATTAGCTTCAGTACAGGAGATAACTCAACAACATTTAAGTTTATGAGTGATTTTAGTGAAATGGTAAAAAGTTCTAACTAAAATTAGACAACCATTCATTTTCTTCACCATAAAATTCGTTTTTCCAAAATGGTGCATCTTTTTTCAGATAATCCATTATAAAATTGCATGACTCAAAACTATCTAACCGGCGTTTAGAAAAGCAAGCAACTAGAACAATTTTACTATTCACTTTAAGTTTTCCATATCGATGAATAATTAAGCTATCCTCAAGCTTCCACTTTAAATTAGCTTTATTTATTATTTTTTCAAACTGTTTGTGAGCCATTTCTTGATAAACTTCTAAATTGATAGATCTAACTTTTTTATTATTATTTTCATCTCTTACATATCCAATAAATGAAGAGACAGCACCAACATTAGAATGCAATTTTTTAATTTTATTTATCTCATATTCCGAGTTGAAATCTTCTTCTTGAATTTTAATCATTAACCGCCACTAACAGGAGGGAAAATAGCAATTTCATCTTCATCAGTAAGATTAATATTATTAACTGCATATTCTTGATTAATAGCAAATCTTAATATTTCTTTTATCATGTACTTTTTCAAATCAGGATACTTTTCAATGATATAAGTTTTTAATTCATCTAAATTTTTTGCTTGATTTAAATTTATCTCTTCTTCTTCAAGATTAGTAATATCTTTAATCCAGGCAAAGTATTTAATTTTCATTAAAAATGCCTTAGACCAGATTTAAGATAATCATACCCTGTGTACAATGTTAAAATTCCAGCCGTCCATAAAGCTAGCTTGCCGATAAAAATAATAGGCACAATCGTAATTCCACTTTCGCTCAATATAAGAAATGCTAGAGCTAATAATTGAATAGATGTTTTAATTTTAGCTATTCTAGAAACAGGTACACTTACTTTAATTTTTGCAAGGTATTCTCTTAGACCAGATACAGCTATTTCTCTAAGTAAAATAATTAGAGCTGGAATTGTTTCCCAATCAGCAATAATCTCTTTTGATGTTAATATTAAAATAACGGCTGCTACTAATAATTTATCTGCTATGGGATCAAGGAAGGTGCCAAAGTTAGTAACTTCGTTTCTAATTCGAGCGATGTAACCATCAAAATAGTCAGTGATGCCTGCTAGACAAAAAAGTACAAAAGCAATCCATCCATAGAATGGATCTTTTAAATAAATACACAAGACAATGATTGGAATTACTATTATTCTAGCAATAGTTAAAATATTCGAGATATTTAATTTCATAAATTTTTTTTAGATTAAGTTTATACCATTAGCCATTAAAAAATTCGAATATCTCTTGAAGTTTCTTTGCTGGAATAGACCTAATTTTCTTAAGCTCTTCTAATGATGCAGATTTTATCTTTTCAATCGTACCAAAGTGAAGAAGTAGCTCTTTTTTTCTTTTTGGACCAATCCCTTTAATTTCATCAAAAATAGATCTAACTGTGGTTTTTGATCTTCTCGTTCGGTGTGCCGTAATTGCAAATCGATGAGCCTCATCTCTTAGTCTCTGTATGAAATAAAGGAGGGCATCGTTCGGTTTTAAATTTAAATTTTTATTTTCAAGATGAATTATTTCTCTGCCTGAGTTTCTCTCAGGTCCTTTAGATATACTTAATAGATCAATGAAATTTAGTTTGTGTTTTTTTAGTATTTTATGAACACTATTAAACTGACCTCTTCCCCCATCAATAATGATTACGTTAGGTACTGGGGCATTTTCATCTTTATTAATCTTTGATAGACGTCTGCTAAGAACTTCTTCCATCATATAATAATCATCTATATTGGAAATTTTCTTATTTTTTAAATCATACCGAATATTGAATTTACGGTAATGTTTAGGGCTTAAACCTTCTTTATCTGCCACTATCATTACCCCCACAGAGTTTTTACCAGATGTATGACTATTATCATAAACTTCAATTCTAGTAATCTCATCTTTTATATTTAATAATTTTGAGAGTGCATTTAGAGCCGAATGATGAGCTTCAATGCTTGTTTTCTTTAATTTAATACTCTCCAGAGCATTTTTTTCTGCTAGCAAAATATGTTGTAATTTCTCACCAGACTTTGGTTTAAGTATTTTAGTTTTTGCTTTATTTTTTTTATTTAATGTATTCTCTACTTCTTTAAAATTTTCTTGATCAATATTCACTAAAATTTTTGGTGGAACATCCTTATCTGCATAAAATTGATATAAAAAAGACTCCAGAATTTCTGAAGCTTCACTTGTATTCTCATGAGATGGAAAAAAGGATTTATTGCCATAATTACTTCCATTTCTATAAAACTTCCCATGAATACAACTTTTACTGTCTAAGAGCTTTATTGCAAAAATATCTATGTTGCGCATATCTTTAATATAAACAGATTGATATTTTTGAATTTGATTTACTGATTTTATTCTATCTCTTAGTCTTGCTGCTTCTTCAAACATTTGATTTTTGCTTGCTAACTTCATTTTAGCAGTTAATTTATTTTCAATTTTTTTTGTATTACCTTTTAAAAACTTTTTAGCGTCATCGATGCTTTCTTTGTATTTGTCCTGATTTACATAATCAACACATGGACCACTACATCTTTTGATATCAAATAATAAACAAGGTCTAGATCTATTATTAAAAGTACCATCAGAGCAACTTCTTAATAAGAAAGCCTTTTGCAAAGCTATTAATGTATAATCTGCAACCGATGGTGATACGAATGGACCAAAATAATCTCCTTTAATTTTTTTTCTGCCTCGATATTTTTGAAGACGTGGAAATTTATGCTCTTTATTAATTAAAATATAAGGAAATGATTTATCGTCTCTTAATATAATATTAAAGCGTGGTTTGTGCCTTTTGATTAAATTGCATTCAAGTAATAGCGCTTCAATTTCTGTATTTGTTACAAAAAAATTCATTTTTTTTGTTAAACTAACCATTCTTTGTAAACGACGTGTGAGATTATTTAATGAAGTATAATTAATGACTCTTTTTGCAAGGTTTTTTGCTTTTCCTATATATAAGATTTGACCCTCTTCATCTTCCATTTGATAAACACCTGGTTGATGAGGAAGTGTTTTTGCAATAAATTTAATTATATCTTGGCCTTTTAAATTTGGTTTGATTTTTTCAAGTTCTGACGATTTTTGATTTTTTTTATCCATTATCTAATTAATTTTCTAGATTATGCTTACGATTTATTATAGTCCAAAATTTGAATTTTAATAAATAAGTCTAAATAGGTAACATAATATATTAATTGGAGATTTGAAGATGGCTAAAATGACTACTGAGGAAGCATTTGTAAAAGTTCTACAAATGCACGGAATACAACATTCTTTTGGAATAATAGGTTCAGCTTTTATGCCTATTTCAGATCTTTTTCCAAAAGCGGGGATAACATTTTGGGATGTTGCTCATGAGTCTAATGGTGGATTAATTGCAGACGGGTATACAAGATCAACTGGTAAAATTGCGATGTGTATTGCACAAAATGGTCCAGGTATAACAGGTTTGGTAACTCCAATTAAAACTGCGTATTGGAATCACACTCCAATGCTTTTAGTTACTCCTCAAGCAGCTAATAAAACAATGGGGCAAGGCGGCTTTCAAGAAGTTGAACAAATGAATTTGTTTAAAGATATGGTTTGTTATCAAGAAGAAGTTCGTGATCCATCCAGAATGGCTGAAGTTTTAAATAGAGTAATATTAAAAGCAAAAAGAGGCTCAGCTCCTGCTCAAATAAATGTACCTAGAGATTTTTGGACACAAGTTATTGATATAGAGTTACCATCTATCATAGAATTTGAGAGACCTTCTGGTGGCGCCACAGCAATTTCTGAAGCAGCATCACTTTTATCAAATGCAAAATTTCCAGTTATCTTATCAGGAGCGGGTGTAGTTCTAGCAGATGCTATAGAAGATTGTAAAAAAATTGCAGAAAAGTTAGATGCTCCGGTTGCTTGTGGTTATCAGCATAATGATAGTTTTCCTGGTAAACACCCTTTAGCTGTTGGCCCTTTAGGCTATAACGGCTCTAAAGCAGCAATGGAAATTATTTCAAAAGCTGATGTGGTGTTAGCACTTGGAACCAGACTTAACCCTTTTTCAACTCTACCTGGATATGGAATTGATTATTGGCCAAAAGAAGCAAAAATTATTCAAGTTGATATCAACTCGGACAGAATAGGACTTGCAAAAAAAGTATCAGTAGGGATTTGCGGTGATGCAAAGTTAGTAGCGCAACAAATTCTTGACCAACTATCATCAAGTGCTGGTAATGTAGGAAGAGAAGATAGAAAAGCTCTTATACATCAAACAAAATCAGCTTGGTTACAAACATTAACTAGCCTTGATCATGAAGAGGATGATGAGGGAACTTCATGGAACAAAGACTCAAGAGAGAGAGATCCAGATAGAATGTCTCCTCGTATGGCTTGGAGAGCAATTCAAGCAGGACTTCCTGAAGAAGCAATTATCTCCAGTGATATCGGTAACAACTGCGCAATTGGTAATGCTTATCCAACTTTTGAAAAAGGAAGAAAGTATTTAGCGCCAGGTTTATTTGGTCCTTGTGGTTATGGTTTCCCATCTGTTTTAGGTGCGAAAATTGGCTGCCCAGATACACCAGTAGTTGGTTTTTCAGGAGACGGTGCTTTTGGAATAAGCATGAGTGAAATGACTTCTTGTAACAGAGAAGAGTGGCCTAACATAACGATGGTAATTTTTAGAAATTACCAATGGGGTGCTGAAAAAAGAAACACAACTTTATGGTATGATAACAATTTTATTGGAACTGAGCTTGATCCAAAACTAAGCTATGCAAAAATAGCTGAAGCGTGTGGTTTCAAGGGGGTAAAAGTAACCACTCAATCTGAGTTAACAGAAGCACTTAAAACTTCATGTGATGAGCAAATGAATGGTATTACTACTTTTATTGAGGTTATTTTAAACCAAGAATTAGGGGAGCCATTCAGAAGAGATGCTATGAAGGCACCTGTTGAAGTAGCAGGAATTGATAGTAAAGATACTGTAGTTCAATAATTTATTGATCTGAAATAATCATATCAGCCGCTTTCTCAGCAATCATTATTGTTGGAGCATTAGTATTCCCAGATGTAATATTTGGCATAATAGATGCATCAACTACTCTAAGATTTTCAATTTGGTGAACTTTTAGAGTGTCATCTACTACTGCACTTGAGTCGTTGCCCATTCTACATGTGCCCACTGGATGAAAAATTGTTTGGACATGCTCACTTGCAGCGTTAATAATTTCTTCATCAGTTTGATTCTCTAGCCCTGGTCTAAATTCTTCTGGTGAATATTTTTTAAAAGTTTTGCTTTCAAAAATAATTTTTCTTACTAATCGAATACCTGCGGCCGAGACTTGCCGGTCTTCAGGAGTAGACAAATAATTCATTTTAATTTTGGGATCATTTCTACTATCCTTGGATGTGATGTAAATTTCTCCTCTACTAGTTGGTCTTAAGTTTGCAACAGTGGGTGTAAAGGCATTAAAATTATGAAGACTAGCGCCACCAAGCTTATCTGTACTGATTGGTTGAACATGAAATTGTAAATCTGGTGTTTCTTTGTTCTCGTCACTTTTAGCAAAGCCACATAACTGACTTGCACCCATCGTCATTACGCCTTTTCTAAAAAAAACAAACTCCATTCCAATTAACATTTTGCCAAAAAAACTATTGATAGTCTTGTTTAGTGTTTTTATATTTTTTACTTTGTAGACAGGTCTTAACATCAGATGGTCTTGAAGATTTTGTCCAACATTTGGATTATGATGAACCATTCTTATGCCTAATTCCTGTAATTTTTTCTCATTGCCAATTCCTGATGCTTGTAAAATATGAGGCGAGCCAATTGCTCCTGCTGACAATATTACTTCTTTATTAGTTTTTGCTGATATCAATTGATTGTCATGCCAATAGGAAATGCCAACAGCTTTTTTTCCATCAAAATTAATTTGTTTAACATGTGCCTTAACCACAATTTTTAAATTTTTTCTTTTTTTAGCTGGATTTAAATAACCAACTGCAGTGCTGCATCTTAATCCATTTTTTTCTGTGACTTGAAAATAATCACATCCAAAATTATCACCTGTGTTAAAATCTTTTATTTTAGGTATACCTATCTCTTCTGCAGCATTTTGGAATTCGTCCAATATATCAAGTTTAATTCTAATATCAGAAACTGATAAAGGACCGCCAACACCGTGAAATTTATTTGCCCCTCTTTCCTGATTTTCTGATTTAATAAAGTAGGGAAGCACATCCTCCCATCCCCATCCAGTGTTTCCCAGTTGACGCCAAATATCATAATCTCTTGATTGCCCTCTTATATACAATAGACCGTTTATTGATGAGCTACCCCCTAATGTTTTTCCTCTTGGATAATTAATTGATCTTCTATTGATAGACTCATCTGGTTCTGTTTTGAAACACCAATCCGTTTTTGGATTATGCATGGTTTTGTAATAACCAACAGGTATATGTATCCATGGATACGTATCTTTTCCTCCTGCTTCAATTAAAAGAACTGAGATTTTTGGATTGGCTGACAATCTGTTTGCTAATACGCATCCTGCAGAACCAGCTCCAACAATTATATAATCAAAACTATCACTCATTATAAATATTTGAGTTTAAAAATTAGGTAATTAATAGATAATTTTATAAACACGATTGGTTTAAAATGTATAAAATTTAATGGCAACATATTTTAGATTATTTATTTTTTTTGCTATTTGCTTAATTTTTATTTTTTTCATTATTATACTAATATCAATATTTTTTGTTAATTAATCCTAATAATATCTTTGTAAAACGTTTTATTAGTGTTAAGTTTTTTCATACAATTTTTTGGGAGGTAATATGAAAAAATTATTAACATTAGTTCTAGGAACAATTTTGATTCTAGGATTTGCAACTGTCTCCGCAAAAGCAAAAACACTTAAGTGTCAGACAGTTTTAAATGCTAAGAGTGATGAGGCTCGTTTACTAAAAGAAGAGTTTACTGACAGAGTTACAGAGTTAACTGGAGGTTCTTTAAAATTTGAAATTATGCCAGCAGGTACTGTTGTTGGTGGTAAAGAAACGCTAGATGCAATCGATAAAGGTCTAATTGATTGTGGATTTGCTTGGACTCACTATTGGTCAGGAGAGCATCCAGCTGCAATGTTATTTGGATCACCAGTTGCAGGTGGTGGTGTCGGGATCGATAACCTAGCATTCTTATCTTGGTTTAACGCTGCAGGTGGAAAAGAGTTATATGAACAACTTTGGGATGAGATGGGAAGAGACATAAAAGGATTTATGCTCCAGCCTGTTGGTCCAGAAGCATTGGGATGGTTTAAAGAACCAATCACAAGTATGGAGGATTTTAGAAAATATCGCTTTAGAACACCTCCAGGAATACCTGGTCAAACATATAAAGATATTGGTATTGCTTCAGTAGCAATGGGTGGTGGAGATATTCTACCTGCTCTCGAAGCTGGCACAATTGATGCTGCAGAATGGTGCTGTCCAAAACCTGATAGTGTTTTTGGCTTCCAAAAAGTATTAAAACACTACTACCTTCAAGGTTTGCACCAAGTTGTCGTAAATGCAGACTTTTATATGAATGGAAGTCTATATGATAGTTTAACTGATCATGAAAAAGCTTCTCTACAGGTAGCTGCTGATGCATCATTGATGCTGACTTTATCTGATAGAATTTATGAAAATGGTAAAGCTCTAAGAATGTTAACAGAAGAAGCTGGTGTTATACTTCATGATACACCAACTGATTATTTTTCTGAATACATGGCAGCTGCTTTAGCAACTCTAAATAAAAATGCTGAAGAAAATGAATTTTTCAATGAAGTATATACTTCTATGAAAGAATTCGCTGATATAGCAGTTCCATTTTGGAGTGGAGCTCAAATGTCTAATGCTAAATTAGGTATGGCTCACGCTGCAACATTAAAATAATTTAAAATATATAAAGAGCGGACTAGTTTCCGCTCTTTAATTCCTGTAGAACACAAGAATGTCAGATAATATTCAAGATTACGATTTAAAAGACGAATTAATAGCTGAGAGAAAAGTAGGCTATTTTCAACAACCATCTGACATGGCAAATTGGATTTATAAAATAATTATCAACATTGATAAATTTAGTTTGTTGGTGGGAAAAACTATTTGCTGGATAACAGTTCCATTATTTTTATGTATGGCATATGAGGTTGTAGCAAGAAAATTTTTTCTCGCACCTACTTACTGGGCCTACGACATGAGCAGATTTTTTTATGGGGCGATGTTTATGATTGGTTCGGGTTATGCCTTATCAAGAGGTGTACATATAAGAGCGGATTTTTTATATCGTAATTTTAAAACCAAAACGCAAGGCTTTGTAGATTTTTGGTTATATTTATTTTTTTATTTTCCAGGACTTTTCTTTTGTTTGTATATGACAACAATATTTGTCATCGAGTCAATGCAACGTGGTGAAAAAGGAATGGATACAGCCTGGATGCCTTACCTATGGCCCATAAAATCTTGCTTATGGATTGGTATAGTTTTTTTACTAATACAAGGTGTATCAGAATTATTGAAAAGTCATTATGCGATGAAAAATGGCAAATGGCCAGGTGATGAATGATTGCTGAATTTATTAGTCCTGAAATTTTAGGAATATTTTTAATAGCAGTAATGCTATTTTCTATTTTTGTTGGTTTCCCAATTTCCTTTACTCTAATTTTTTTAGGATTTGTTTTTGGTTATCTTGGATTTGGAAAACTAGTTTTCTATTTAATGACATTACAGTTTTCAATGGTCATGACCGAGCAAACATTGGCTGCAGTTCCACTGTTTGTCTTTATGGGTATTATGATGGAACAAGCAGGTTTGATGGAAAGATTGTTTTCCTCAGTACAGATGATGCTTTCAAGAGTGCGTGGATCTCTTTTTTATGCTGTTCTTTTTGTATCTATAATTTTCGCTGCTGCCACAGGTATAGTTGGTGCGTCAGTTACAATATTGGGAATTATGGCTGCAAAATCAATGAATAGATCAGGATATGATGTTAGGTTAGCGGCTGGAACAATAACAGCAGGAGGAACTTTAGGAATTTTAATTCCTCCTAGTATTATGCTCGTTGTAATGGGTCCCATCATGGAAATTCCTGTTACAGATCTTTTTGCAGCAGCTATCATTCCTGGAATTATGTTAGCAGTTTTATATGCTGGTTACGCAACTATTAGGTGTTACTTAGATCCTTCACTTGGACCTGTTGTTCCAGAAGAAGATAGGGAAAAGGATATTAAAGTTGTTCTTTATGAATTTTTTATGGGACTTGTTCCGCCAGCACTTTTAGTTTTCTCTGCGCTAGGAAGTATTTTGTTTGGTCTTGCAACACCAACTGAGGCTGCTGGATGTGGTGCCCTCGGATCTATTTTATTAGCACTTGCATATCGTAAGTTAACTTTAGACAAATTAAAAGATGGATTAATTAAAACTCTTGAGATTACTGCCTTAATAATGTTGTTAGTTGCAGCTTCTAATTTCTTCGGAGCTGTTTTTGCGCGATTAGGAACTCCGTCAATGATTACTGATTTCTTATTAAGTTTAGAGGTAAATAGATATTTAATTTTACTTATTGTAATGGCTATGATTTTTCTTTTAGGCTGGCCTTTAGAATGGGTACCAATTGTTTTAATTGTTGTGCCTATAATTTTACCTCTTATTGAAGGTTTAGGTTTTAATCTTATATGGTTTGCCATTCTTGTTGCAGTAAACTTGCAGACAGCTTGGTTGTCTCCACCAGTTGCCTTATCTGCATACTTTTTAAAGGGTGTAGTACCTGAATGGGATTTGAAAGATATTTACATAGGAATGATGCAATTTATGGTTCTGCAAGTCATAGGTTTACTTTTAATTATTATTTTTCCTCAAATTGCTTTATGGCTTCCACATTATATTTACGGCAGTTAAAATTTAGTGAATCTTTTTTTATTAATTATTGGTCTATCTCTCTTAATATTAGGCGCAGAACTTATTATTCGAGGTTCAGTTAGTTTTGGAAAAAAACTGAATGTATCTTTATTTGCAATAGGTGTTGTTATAGTTGCCGGAGGTACTTCGTTACCTGAATTAGCAAGTAGTATAAATGCTGTAGTTTCAAATCATGCTGATCTTGCTGTAGGAGCAGTAGTTGGTAGCAATATTGCTAATTTAATTTTAGTTATGGCAGCAACATCATTTATTGTTCCAATTGATAATATTAATCAAAATCAAATAAATCAGGCATGGATAAATATATTGTTAGCTGTTGTTTTAATAATAATGAACTTATTTATTTTGCCATTTAATTTTATTTTTGGAATCGTATCTATTGTTTTTTTATTTTTTATAATGTCTTTCCAAGTAAAACAGGGAACTCTCGATGTTTCAGAAGTTGAGGAAAAAGGAGACTACTCTCTTTTTCTTTCAATAACTTTTATTGTGATTGGAATAATTATATTAATTTATGGTTCCGACCTTTTTGTTGAATCAGCAATAAATATTGCTAATCAACTCAATATTCCAGCAGCTATAATTGGTGTTTCTTTGGTAGCTTTTGGCACATCATTGCCTGAATTAGTAGTAGGTATTCTATCTGCTTTAAGAAGAAAAGTTGATTTTGCTCTTGGTAATATTTTAGGCTCCAACATTTATAATGTTTTAGGGGTATTAGGTGTTTCTGCTTTTTTTGGAAACTTCAACGTACCGAAAGTAATAGGCTTTGCTGATTTGCTCTTTATGTTATTTGTTACTTTAATGATTTTAGGGTTTATGTTTTTTCTAAAAAGAATTGGCAGAACTTATGGCTCCGTTGGCCTAATCTTATACTTTGGATATATTTTTTATATTTACAATTAAAATTAATTTAGAAATTTTTCTCTTCCAATATTTTTTTAGCTACCCTAAAACACTCTAACGCTTGAGGGACACCACAATAAATTCCAATAACATGAATAATTGCTCTTATCTCTTCTTTGGATACTCCATTAGTTATTGCTCCTCTGCAATGTATCTCCCATTCATGCATTTTTCCTAGAGCACCAATCATAGCCAGGTTCATCATAGATCTTGTTTTCATATCAATTATTTCATCACCCCAACCAAATCCCCAACACCATTCCGTCATTGCTTTTTGAAAAGGCAGCGTAAATTCATCGGCTTGTTCTAAATTTTTTTCAACATATTCTTTACCTAAAGTTGCTTTTCTTTTTTCTAGCCCTTTTTTAAATAATTCTTCGTCCATATTACCTCTCAATTATTTATCTTAACTATAAAGATTAATGACTTCATTGTCACTGTGCATTGACTTATTTTACTTTTAAATATTGATTACTAATCTTAATGCATCATAAATTGCTGCATGGATATTTCGTGATGAAACAGCATCCCCAATTCTAAAAATATTAAATTTATTATCTTTATTTTTAATTATATCCTGCTCGTGTCCCTTAATAAATTTTTCATAATTTACTTCTCCCATATTCTTTGAAAGAGGTGACAGCTGAAAATACAAATCATCTAAAGGTTTTGTTCCATAGTTTACAAATACTTGATCATACGTTGAATTTTCTTTGAATAACTCATTATAATCTGACCCTATTAATGCATTTAGTTTATTTCCTTTTATTGAAACATCTAATAATCGCTTACCAATTAAAAATGAAATATTTTCATTTTGAAGATTTTTTAAATAAGGCGTTAAATTCATACCCATTATTTCAGATGATATTAATCTATCAGGTGTCATGAAATTTACTTTTGATCCTTGTTCGATCGCTACTTCAGCTGATTGCATGGCAACATGATCTCCTGCTTCATCATA
>CACJNL010000020.1 GCA_902594815.1 uncultured Alphaproteobacteria bacterium
GGAAATGTAACAGAGTGGACAAATTTATTAAAACTAATTCCAAAATTTAATGAAAAAAAAATCATAAATAAGTCTATATTGTCATCTAATTTTGTTGCGTCTTTAGAATTAGCAAAAAATGGTTTTATAGAAGTAAAACAGAACGAATCATTTGGTAATATTTTTGTAAAGCTGAAACAACTATGAGTACTAATAGAGATAGTAAAGTATTAGAAGCAATTTTATTTGCATCCGGATCACCAGTTTTAGAGGAAGACCTAAAAGATAAAATGATCAATAAAAAGGAATTTAAAAAAGAAATAGAAAGTCTAAGAGAATTTTATCAAAATAGAGGTATTAATCTAATTAAAACTGGAAACAAATGGTCTTTTAGAACTTCAGAGTCAATCAAAGACGATCTTACAATTTTTAAAACACAAAAAAGAAAACTATCTAGAGCCGCAATAGAAACATTATCAATAATTGCTTACCAACAACCCATAACTAGATCTGAAATTGAAAATATTCGAGGAGTTCAAATGGGAAGAGGTTCAATTGATCATCTCATGGAAATAGGATGGATTAAACCATCCGGCAGAAAAAATATACCAGGTAAACCTGCTCTATGGGTAACAACAGAATTGTTTATGGAGCATTTTGGAATTGAAAATATTTCTGATTTACCAAGTAAAGAAGAGCTTAAAGCTAGTGGATTTTTAGAGAAAAGATCAGCTATAGCTACTATTACTGATATTGCGGGTAAAATAGATGCATCAAAAGATGACGAAATTGAGGATCAGGAAAAGTTAGAAGATTTTATTTCATAATTTTTAAAATATAATTTATTTTTAAAAAATTTAGTTATTTTTCCAATTAAATGATGTATTCATATAATAGTTCCATACACTTCCAACAAATGCACCTAATAAGATGGCAATATAAAACGTATTAAAATTTTCATATAAATTTTTAGCAGTTAAAAAATTAAAAAGTGCACCAAATGAGCAAAAAAAATAAAACTTTGATAATCCTATAAAAAATTTCAGTCCTCTTAATTTTAAATCTGAGTAGGTAAATTCATTATTTAAGGTAAAATTTAAAGTCATGGCAAAAATAATACCTAAAAATAAAGATGTGTTAAAACCAAGTAATTGAAAGAGGGCATATATTATAAATATTTGAAAAATAGCACCAATCAATCCTATAAAAGAAAAAATAATATATCTTGCTGGAATCAATTTCCCAAAATATTTATCTAAAAGCAGATAAATAAAATCAATTAGTACTTTATTATTTAATTTACTTTTACCTTTATATCTTGGCTCAAAATTAAAAGCTATTTCTCTAAATACTACATTTTCTTTTGAGCTTAGTATTATATCTAGCAATATCTTAAATCCAGTTTTTGATAATTTATTAATATTTTGCAGTAAAAAATCTTTTTCAATTATAAAATACCCAGTTAGAATATCAGTAAATTTAATTTTAGTTAATTTTTCTAAAATTTTATTTACTATAATTGAGGCTTTATATCTTTTTTTATTTAAAAAATCATTTTTTGTTAAAAACCTGCTAGCAGAAACTACATTTGCATTTGAATTTTTTATTTTTTCAAACAAATTTTGAATATATTTTGGATTATGTTGCAAATCAGCATCCATAAAAACAATATACTTTGATTTGCTTGATAAGGCGCCTTGTAATAAGGCTGATGATAATCCTCTTTTATCAAATCTTCTTATTAAAAACACATTCTCATAATTTTTTTGTAAAGAATCAATTTTCTTTACAGTGTCATCAGTAGAATTATCATCGACAAATATCAGTTCCCATGAAATATTTGTATTTTTTAAAGATTTATAAATTTCAGTATAAAGTTTTTCTATATTTTCTGACTCATTCAGTGTTGCTGTTACTATAGATAAGTTATTTTTCATTTAATTAAAATATATAGATAGGAATTAATAGATTAACGATTAGTGAAATTGATATTAAATATATAATATAATTTCTAAAAAAAACATTTACTTTTGAAACATTCACAAAAATCAGACAAAAAATTAAAAAAGATAAAGGGCTCATTGATCTTAAGTAGATAGGGTCAATATTTGTAAAAACAGCAATCATTAAAGTTGGAAAAAAATAAAAAAATGCAAAAAAAGTTAATATTAAATTTAAATTTTTATTGATAAAAACATTTATAGAAAATTTATAATTTAATTTATTAAATTTAAGAAATATTAAAGGAAATATTTGGAATAAAAATGTAATTATATAAATTAAATATTTTGTATTCCAATTTTCTTCATCTAAATTAAAAGTATTTTCTGTGGTGGAAATTAAATAATTAATTTCAATTGCAAATGCTTTAAAAACATAAAATATTTGACCTGATAGATCTTCTCTAAATAACCTTGGGTATCCTGTATAATGACCAGTTAAATACTTTACAATTAGCAAATAAATAAATGATAAAAAAAGGGCAAAAAATACTAAAAAAAATAGATTTAAATATAATTTTTTTTTAAATAACAAAAAATATAAAGATAGAAAAAATACAGTCAGATGTGCGCTTAGACCATTATACCTTGTTAAAAAAATCATATTCATGATAATAAAAATAAATATAAGTTGTGTTTTTTTATTATTAGAAAAATAAATATTTAGATTGTGAACTAATGATATCATTAAAGTTATAAATAAAAACTCTGTATGCGTATAGCTATAAACTTCTATAATTGTTGCATTGCAAAATATAAAAAATATTAATAAGTTTGATGCAATATATTTTCTTAAAATATAAAAAGAAATTAAAAAACAAAAAAAATTTAAAAGCTTTGAAGCAATAAAAACATCAATATTTAAAATAAAAGATACTGAAGCTATTAAAAATGGATAAAGCGGTGGCCATGCACCTAGAAAACTTCCATAGTTCTTAAAATTCTTAATTTCATTTCCAAATAAATTTAATTCATCGAAGAATAAAAATTTATATTCTAATATATTTTTTGCACCTTCTAAAAACCATGTAGCATCAGATTGCATATGTGAGGCATCAGGGCCTAAATAACCATTAGGGCTGTAGGAAGCTTTAATTAAAATCATTAAGAAATAAATTAAAGAAAAAAATAAATAATTATATTTGACAGTTAATTTATTTAACTTTGCTATATACATTTAAATTAAATTGTGTGTTTTATGTTTATAAATTATTTTATTCAATATAGTTATAAAATTATCAATATTGTAGATAAAAACGAAGTTCTAGAAGATAAGAAACTTATAATTGGATAACTCTTAAACACTTTATTCTATAAGAAAGTCCTAAATAATTAGACAAATCTATAGTTTTCTATCTTCAAATTTTATTTATTGAGTTTTATTTTTATTAATTATACGTTAAGAGCATTCTTAAAAGGAGATTATTTATGACACCAAGTATTTGGCAACTTCTAATTGTTTTAGTCATCGTGTTATTATTATTTGGAAGAGGTAAAATACCTCAGCTCATGGGTGATATGGCGAAAGGAATTAAATCTTTTAAAAAAGGTATGAGCGATGATGATAAAAAAGAAGATAAAAATATAGAGAATAATTCTGATAGTGAAAAGTAATTATGCTTACTTTTGGCTGGGGTGAAATTCTTCTAGTTTTTATCGTCGTAATAGTAGTCGTTGGACCAAAAGATCTACCTAAATTAATTAAACAATTATCTTCTTTTACCAAATCATTAAAAAAACTTTCTAGAGAATTTAAATCTTCTTTAAATGAAATTGCTGACCATGAAGATTTTAAGGAAGTTAAATCTTCCATAAAAGAAGTTAATAAAATTAAAGATGATATTGATTTAAAAGGTAAGTTAAAATCTGAAATTAAATCATTCAAAGAAACAACTAATATAATTGAAAAAGAGGTTAACGATTTAAAAAATTTAGAAAATGAAATTAATTCAACAAACGAAAAATCTAATTTAGATAAAAAAGATGTTCATAATAAAAATAAAAATAAGACTCAAGATGAGGCTGATTTAATTTAATAAATAATATGGATAATCAAGAATTTAAAGAAATGTCATTAATTGATCATTTAACTGAATTGCGTAAAAGACTTTTATGGAGTTTTGTATACGTCATTATAATTTTTCTTATTTGTTTTTATTTTGCTAGTGATTTATTTTATTTTCTTGCCAAACCTTTAGTTAACTTATTACAAGTAGATAAAGGACAAGGATTTATCTATACCGCTTTGCAAGAAGCTTTTTTTACTGAATTAAAAATTGCTTTCTTTTTTGCACTATTTTTTGCGTTTCCCTTAATAGCAATTCAAATATGGAAATTTATTGCTCCTGGTCTCTATCGACATGAAAAAAACGCTTTTTTACCATTTCTAGTAGCCACTCCCATTTTGTTTTTTGCTGGTGGAGCTATGGTGTATTACTTAATTGCACCTCTTGCTTGGAATTTTTTTCTTTCTTACCAAAATATGAGTAGTTCAGGTGTACCTATTAGATTGGAAGCTAAAATGGGTGAATATTTATCTTTAATGATGAGATTTATCTTTGCTTTTGGATTAGCATTTCAATTACCTGTTGTTTTGGGCCTGATGGCAAAAGTTGGAATTGTTACTTATCAATCTTTAAAAAAATTTAGGAAATATGCAATTGTAATTGCTTTTTTATCTGCTGCTTTTTTAACTCCACCAGATCCTTTTAGTCAAATTAGTCTCGCATTACCTATAATATTACTTTATGAAGTTTCTATTTATATTGCTAAAATAATTCAAAAAAACAAACAAGAAGATTAATGCATAATATAAATTATATTAGAGAGAACCCTGTAGAGTTTGATAATTTCATGAAATCTAGAGGTGAAAAATCTGTTTCTCAAAAAATTATAGATTTAGATAAGGAAAAAAGAGAAGCTCAAACAGCTTTACAAAATCTATTAGCGGAAAGAAATCAATTGTCCAAAACTATAGGTAAATTGAAAGGTGAAAAAAAAGATGCTTCTCAAGAAATGGTGCAGGTTGATGAATTAAAAAATAAGATCAATGCTATAAAAGAATTAGAAGTTATTAAAAATGATGAGTTGTCAGCAATTTTAAGTAGACTTCCTAACATACCAGACTCTAGCACTCCAATAGGAGCTAATGAAGAAGAAAATGTATTCTATAGAGATTGGGGAGATAAACCATTTTTTGATTTTGATCCAAAACAACATTTTGAGATTGGTGAAAATGCTAATTTAATGAATTTTGAGACTGCAACCAAGTTATCTGGTTCTAGGTTTGTTATTTTAAAAGGTCAACTTTCAAAATTAGAAAGAGCAATAGCAAATTTCATGATTGATAAACATACATCAGAAAACGGTTATGTTGAATTGCATGTACCTTATTTGGTAAAAGCAGATACATTATACGGAACTGGCCAATTACCAAAATTTGCAGATGATTTATTCACGGCAGGTGATGATCATTGGCTAATACCAACTGCAGAAATACCTCTTACAGCCTTACATAGTAATGAAATATTAAATATTAACCAACTTCCAATGAGAGTTACATCTTATACCCCTTGTTTTAGATCTGAAGCAGGCGCAGCTGGAAAAGACACAAGAGGAATGCTTAGGCAACACCAATTTACTAAAGTTGAACTTGTTTCACTAGTTGAGCCAGATCATTCAAAAGATGAATTAGAAAGAATGCTTAGCTGTGCAGAGGGTATACTCAAAGATTTGAATCTTCATTATAGAGTTATGACTTTATGTACTGGTGATATGGGTTTCAATGCCAATAAAACATATGATATTGAGGTTTGGCTACCAGGAGAAAATAAATATCGAGAAATCTCAAGTTGCTCAAATTGTGGCGATTTTCAAGCACGAAGAATGAATACTAGATATAAAAAAGATGAAAAAAATATACATATACATACATTAAATGGGTCAGGATTGGCTGTAGGAAGAACTTTAATAGCTGTACTTGAAAATTATCAAACTGCTGATGGAAACGTTATAATTCCTGATGCTCTTAAAAAATATTTTGATAATCAAGATACTTTATTTTAGTGCTAGATGTTAAGAAAATTAGGTTAATTTTAGAATTAAGAGAGTCAGGTATAGCTGACTCGAATATTTTATCAGCAATAGAAAAAATACCTAGGGAAAAATTTATACCCTATAATTTTCGTAACCAAGCTTATGATAACATTGCATTACCGATTGGTGATAACCAAACTATTAGCCAACCATTTGTTGTTGCAAAAATGACCCAACTATTGGAAGTTCAGCCAAAATTTAAAATATTAGAGATTGGAACAGGAAGCGGATATCAGAGTGCAGTACTGTCAAAATTAGTAAGAAGAGTTTACACTATAGAAAGAATTAAAAGCTTACTTATTAAAGCTGAAAAAGTTTTTGAAGAACTAAAAATATCAAATATTGTATCAAAATATGCAGATGGTAATCTTGGTTGGAAAGAACAAATTCCATTTGATAGAATTATAATAACAGCTGCAACTCCATTTATATCGAATGAAATAGAGTCACAAATTAATGAAGGTGGAATTATTGTTGCGCCAATGATTATGAAAAATAAACAGGTAATCGTTAAGTATAAAAAAACTGGAAATAAATTGGAGTCACAAATTTATGATGATGTACTTTTTGTTCCTAATTTATCAGGCACAGAATAAGTTATAAATTAAGAATACTCCTATATTTTTTATTACAAAAATAGAAGTACGACAAACCTATCGACCAATGCATTAAAGCTATTGAATAAAACATTAGCGTATAACTCTCACCAAATTGATAAAAAATTATTGATATCATAACTAATGGAATAAGAACAAATCTCATAATTGCCATATACATTACAATTATTGCTTTTTTTAATCCTTGAAAAGTTGCATTTCCAATAAAAAAGAAAGGAAACGCAGGAAACATCAATGCTGAAATTTTAAGATAATTAGAACCAAATTTTATAACTTCCTTGTTTTCTGTAAACAAACTCATTGCTATTTCTGATGTAATAAAAATTATTATGCCTAGAATTGATAATATTGTTACTGCGACCCCAATAGCTTTTTTATATGTTTCCAAAACACGAGTAAATTGTTTTGCACCAAAATTTTGTCCAACTATTGATACTGTGGCTGTGCTTAGACCTAGCAAAGGTAAAAAAAATAATTGCTCATATCTGCCTGCTGCAGTGTAACCTGCAATTGCATCAACTCCAAAAAAACCCACAAAAAAAATTAAAATATATGAACCAACTGCAATCATCATCATGCCAATAGAAGCTGGAATACCCTGAGATAATATATTTTTAATAATTTCAATACTCGGAATAATTGAAATTTTTACATACTTATAAATTACAGTTTTAGACAATTTTCTATAAAGATAAAAAATTCCAACAAATTGAGATATTATTGTGGCGTAGGCAATCCCATCAATTCCTAAGGGTGAGAATAGTTCATAATTAAAAAATTTTCCCGAAATTAGTATTGGATTAAGAGCTATATTTAAAAAAAAACTAAAAATTAAAACATTTCTATAACTTTTTGTGTCTCCTTGTGCGCTCAAAGATGAGTTAATTGACATTAAAATAAAGATGAAAATCGAGCCAAAGAAAATGATATTTATATATCTCAATGATAAATCCAATGTTATTGAATCTTTGTTCATGAATTGAATAAGTGAAGGACTAAAATATATACCAATGCACGTAACAATTAATGCTACTAAAATTGAAAGCAAAAAAGACTGCGTGAATATCTTTCCTGAATTATTTAAATTATCTTCACCTATACTATTCGCTATTAAAGAAGTTGTTCCAATACTTAAACCTACACCTAAAGCTATGATTATGAAATAAATTGGAAATATTTGTCCAATTGCTGCGAGAGCCTCATCGGAAATCATTTTACCTGCAAAGATTGAGTCTACAACAGAATATAAATTTTGAAATATAGTTCCAATAGAGGAGGGAATTGCAATTTTTATAAATAACGAATAAATACTATCATCTTTTAAATTAATATTTTGAATGTTAGACATTATATTTTTTGAATTTTTGGTTTTATATTACAATATTCATCTTTTAAAAGATGATACAGTTCCTTAACACATTCTTTCATTAATTTTATTAGGTATGGTGACCCATCAAATAATATAATGCCTGACCCTTTCATCCCAATTTCTTCATCATATTTTTTCACTGGTAATTCAATTCTAGTTATTCTATTCGATCCAATTTTTCTTATATTTTCAATAAATAGGTCATTGTTTTCAATATTCAAAACTGGGTACCAAATTATTGCTGTCAAATTTTCAAATTTTGCATTTAGTATTCTTAGAATATTCAAAACTTTATCAAAATCATCTTTTATTTCATAAGATGGGTCAATTAATACCAGTGTTTTTTTCTTTTCATTTACTTTATTAAGAAACTCAAATCCATCCTTATTGAATATTTTTGCATTTAGATTCTTCGATAAATTTTTTCTCAATAATTTAAATTCATTATTGTGAAGCTCATAACATAATATTTGGTCTAGATTATCAGCTAAGTGACTCATAATTAATGGAGATCCAGGATAAAATAATAATTTTTTACATTTATTTATATTTCTTAAAACTTTTAAATAATAATTTATTGATTGATTTTCGAATTTGTAATTTTCTAATTTAGTTATTCCTCGATTATACTCTTTATTTTTTGACATATAATCACTTGCAAATTTATAAATCCCACTACCTGAGTGAGTGTCAACATAAGTAATTGATTTATGGTGTCTTTTTAGGCTAATGTAAGCCTGTATTAGACATATATGTTTTAATACATCAGCTTCATTCCCAGCATGATATCCATGTTTATAACTTAACATTTTATTTAACTTTTATAATATAGCTTGCAATTATTAGAATTATTGTTACTTACATCCTTAATTAATTACCGACGAGATTTATAGTTATATTTATTAATTAAAATACAAATCTTATTTCCCATACATTTTTAACAAAAGGAGACTACATGGCTACAGGTAAAATTAAATGGTTTAATCCAACTAAAGGTTACGGATTTATTGAAAACGACGCAGGTGGAAAAGATGTTTTTTTACATATTTCTGCTTTAGAGGAAGCTGGAATTGATCAGCTTCAAGAAGGTGAAGCTGTTTCATTTGAAATCGGTGAGAACAGAGGAAAAGAAAACGCTATTAACGTAAAAAAAGTATCATAATATTTGATTAAGATTTTAGAATGGGCTGGAGTTATAACAGCCATTTTGTACTCTTTATTTGTTGCTCTAAACATTGGCCTTGAGTTTTTGGGCTTTAGTTTATTGTTTATTTCAGCTATTTTGATTGGTGTTTGGGCTTATAAACTTGGACACAAAGGGATATTATTTTTACAAATTTTCTATGCTAGTGCTGGCATTATAGGAATGTATAGATGGTTTGGTTAAGAATAATTTTATTTTTTTTTATATTTGTATCTTCAGTAAATTCTTCAGAATTAAACCAGCAAGAAATTTCTTATTTTAAGATAATTGATTTAAATAATGATGGTTTTGTATCTGTAGAAGAGATTAATCAATCATTAGATATTATATTTCAGTTGATTGATGTTAATAAAGATCAATTAATTTCATTATCAGAATTAGAGGAGTTGAAAGAAATTATAGAAATATTGCAATGAGTATTTGGGGAAGGTTATTAGGTGGTGCGGCTGGTTTTGCATTAGGTGGTCCAATTGGAGCAATATTAGGTGTAATGGCTGGAAGTGCATTTGATAGAAAAAAACAACATACTTTTAATTTTTCCAAAATTTCTCAAGAACAAAAACAACAAATTTTTACAATAAGTTTTATTGTATTAGCGGCAAAACTTGCAAAAAGTGATGGCCAAGTCACCGATGATGAAATTCGAGCCTTCAAAGAAAAATTTAACGTTCCTAAATCAGAACTTAATAAAGTAGGTAAAATTTTTAATGAGGCCAAAAAAGATGTTTATGGATATAAACAAATTGCCGATCAGGTAGGTCTAGTCTTTTCAAATAACAAAATATTACTTGAAGAGATGCTTAATAATTTATTTTTTATTGCCGCATCTGATGGCCAGATATCTCTAAAAGAAATTGAATTACTAAGATCAATATCCCAATCATTTTCATTTGATGAAAATACTTTTCAACGCATATTCCAAATGAATTTAAAAGATAATACATCTGATCCCTATAGAGTTTTAGATGTTAGCAGAGATGACTCTGATCAAGAAATTAGAAAAAAATGGATTCAATTAAATAAAGAGCACCATCCAGATAACTTGATTGCTAGGGGTATGCCTAAAGAATTTATTGAACAATCAAACAAGGAATTAGCTGCTATAAATCTAGCCTATGATAAAATAAAAGAAATTAGAGCAAAATCTTGATACCAAAAGAACTGTCCATTAATTCCGTAGAGCAAGTTTATAAAAACATTAAGCCCTTTATTAATGTTACACCTTTAATTAAAGCTAATAAAATAATTGATGAAACTTTTAAAACTAATATTTTTTTAAAATTTGAATGCTTTCAAAAAAGTGGGTCATTTAAAGCAAGAGGAGCAACTAATAATATTCTATCTAGTGATAAAAAAGACCTTCAAAATGGAATTACTGCAGTAAGTGCAGGAAATCACGCAATAGCAGCTTCTTACGTATCAAATATTTTTAAACTTAAAAATAAAATTTTTCTTTATGAATCTGCAAATTCTTACAGAGTAAATATATGTAAAAATTATGGAGCTAATATTTTATTTACAAATGCTAATAATGCTTTTGATGAAGTTAGGAATGCAGAAAAAGAGGGCTATAAATTTATACATCCATTTGATGGCACATATACTTTGCAAGGATCAGCTACTTTAGGTTTAGAAATTGCAAATCAAATTAAAAATTTAAATACTACAATTGATAATATACTAATTTCAGTTGGTGGAGGTGGTTTAGTTAGTGGTATAGGCTCAACTTTAAAACAAATTTTTCCTCATATTAATATTATAGGTGTTGAACCTAATGGTGCTAAAGGAATGACTGATAGTTTAAAAAAAAATGTACCACTAGATAAAGTTGAAATTGATAGTATTGCTGATAGTTTATGCGCACCTCTACATTTGCCATATTCATTTGATGTAGCAAGTAAAGTAATCGATCAAATGATTAATATATCTGATACAGATATGATTGAATCAATGAAATTTGCTTTTAAGAATTTAAAATTATTTCTTGAACCTGCTTGTGTCGCTGGTTTTGCAGCTTTAAAAAAAATCAATTCTTCAAAATTGATTAATCAAAATACTCTAATTTTATTATGTGGTTCAAACATTGACACTCTATCTTGGAAACAGATGATTAAAACTTCTTAATAAATATTTTCTTTTGATTTATTATCAGATCTGTGAAACATTAATTATAATATGATTACACGTGATAATAATATAAAAGCAATTGTCTTAATAATATTAGGTATGTTTGTATTTTCTATACAAGATGCCCTAATCAAAATTATATCTGACTCAATTAACATTTATGTAATTTATTTAGTACGATCTATGGTGGGGTTGTTGGCTATTTTTGCTTACTGTAAATTTAAAAATATTAAAATTGTATTCAAAACTCATTATCCATTAATTAGTATTTTGAGAGTCTCTGGATTTTTTCTAGGATTTAGCCTCTATTATTTTTCATTATCAAAAATCTCTTTGCCTGAAGCCGTCACTCTTTTTTTTGTTAGTCCTTTTTTTGTTACAATTTTTTCTAAATTTATTATTGGAGAAAAGGTGGGTATCTACAGATGGTGTGCAATTTTAATTGGCTTTTTTGGTGTATATTTAGTTTTGAATCCAGATTTTAATGATTTTAACATTTACAGCTTATTTCCAATTTTATGTGCTTTTTTTTATGCACTTACTGTTGTTATACAAAAAAAAACATCTGATAAGGATTCATTATTCACTCAAATAATTCACACATATTTATCAGCTATATTATTTTCAATAATAATATATTTTGTAATACAAAATATAACTTTTACCTCTTATCAAGTATCGGAATACAAATTTGTACTTATGAGTTGGCAAATACCTAGTTTATACTTTCTTTTTATACTTCTAATTATTGGATTTACAGGTGTTATTGGTTTCTTTTCTTTATTTGGAGCATATCGTATTGGCTCTCCATCTACTATAGCACCATATGAATATAGTTTAATTATTTGGTCAATTCTTTTTGGTTACTTTATTTGGAATGATTATTTAACACTCACTGGTTTTGCTGGGTTGTCGTTAATATTAGTTGCAAGTTTTTTTACTTTGTTACGTGAGTACCAATTAAGTATAAAAGTGAATTTAGATAAACCATTAAGATAATTCTTAACAACTTATCAACATACATATTCACAAAAAAATCAAATTGATGTTTTTTTTGTTTGATAATTATTTTTTTACAAAGTACTTTGTAATTACTTATTACACGCAAAGGTAGTAAGCAAATTAAATAAGGGAAACTTTATTTAGTTTGTATCGGGAGGAAATGCACGATACATAAAAAAGACCTAGCTTGCTGGGTCTTTTTTTTTATCAAAATCAAATTTTTTAATATAAAGCGTTTTTGTGTCTATTTTAAAATATGAAATCATCCTAGATCTGTTTTTAAACAAACTTATCCCAGAGACTAAAATATCCATTTCTAAAGGTAATAAAATTTTTGGAGCTTTTATTATTAAAAAAGAGGATTTAAGTTTTACTATATCTGGGACAAATAATGAGACAGAAAATCCGCTATTTCATGGAGAAATTTCAACAATAATTAATTTTTTTAAATCTAAAAATTTAAATCCAAAAGAATATTTATTCATAAGCTCACATGAACCTTGCTCAATGTGTTTATCAGCAATTACCTGGTGTGGCTTTGA
>CACJNL010000021.1 GCA_902594815.1 uncultured Alphaproteobacteria bacterium
TGAATTAATAGAGGCAGCAAGAGCAGATGGCGCAACTGAATGGACAATATATAGAAAAATTATTTTACCATTAATTGTTCCTGCATTAGCAGCGTTGGGTGTTTTAGAATTCACATTTATTTGGAATGATTATTTTTGGGCTTTAGTTCTTACACAAGGAGATACAGTTAAACCAATTACAGTTGGTTTAGATGTTTTGCGTGGGCAGTGGACTACTAGTTGGAATTTAGTATCTGCTGGTTCAGTTGTTGCTGCACTTCCTCCAGTTATTATGTTTTTTATTCTTCAAAAGCAGTTTATCCAAGGTCTTACTTTTGGTGCTGTAAAAGGTTAGGGCACTTGCAATAATTTAATTTATCTTTAAAGAGAAAAAACATGGCTATAATCTCTTTGAGACAACTTCTAGATCACGCAGCTGAAAATAATTATGGTGTACCAGCTTTTAACGTTAATAATTTAGAGCAGATTAGAGCAATTATGGAAGGTGCAAAAGAAGTTAATAGTCCTGTAATTGTTCAAGCATCTGCTGGAGCAAGAAAATATGCAGGCCCGCGATTTATTAAAAGCATGATGGAGGCTGCAGTTGAAGAGTTTCCTGAAATCCCTATTGTAATGCATCAAGATCATGGAGGATCACCTAAAGATTGTAAAGTATGTATAGATCTTGGTTTTAGTTCTGTAATGATGGATGGATCATTATTAGAAGATCAAAAGACACCTTCTGACTTTGAATACAATGTTAAAGTTACAAAAGAAACTGTAGATATGGCTCATGCTTTAGGTGTTTCTGTTGAAGGGGAGTTAGGCTGTTTAGGTTCTCTTGAAACTGGTATGGGTGAAAAAGAAGATGGTGTTGGAGCTGAAGGAGTTTTATCACATGAGCAATTATTAACAGATCCAGATGAAGCAGCTCAATTTGTTAAATCTACAAATGTAGATGCTTTGGCAATTGCGATTGGAACAAGTCACGGTGCGTATAAATTTTCAAGACCTCCTTCAGGTGATATTTTAGCAATTGAGCGAATAAGAGAAATAAACAGTAAGTTACCTAACACACATTTAGTTATGCATGGTTCCTCATCAGTTCCACAGGATCTAATAAAAGTAATTAATGAAAACGGCGGCAAAATTAAAGAAACTTACGGTGTTCCAGTATCAGAAATACAAGAAGGTATTAAGCACGGTGTAAGAAAAATAAACATAGATACAGACCTAAGACTTGCTTCTACAGCCGCAATAAGAAAACACTTCACTAACGATCCCGCTCAATTTGATCCAAGAAAATATCTTCTTGACTCAAAAGAATGGATGAAAAAAATTGTAATTGCACGCTTAACTGAATTTGGCTGTGCTGAAAATGCCTCTAAAATTAACCCAATTTCACTGTCAAGTATTGCTTCTAAATATAGTTCTGGTGAACTTTCACCATCAGCAAACTAATGAATAAAATACGTTGGGGTATTATTGGCCCTGGTTCTATTGCACACAATTTCGCCGATGCCCTAGAGCAATCCTACTCTGGAGAATTGTTAGCAATAGCTAGCAGAACAAGTTCTAGATTGAAAGAATTTGGGAATAAATACAACATTAATGAAGAATTTAGATTCAACGATTATGATCAGTTACTTGATGATGAAAATATAGATGCAGTATATATTTCAACACCGCATGTTTTTCATGCTGATTTATCTATTAAAGCTGCTGGCAAAGGAAAACATATTCTTTGTGAGAAACCAGGAGCTATAAATTTTAAACA
The DNA here is from genome assembly GCA_902594815.1 of uncultured Alphaproteobacteria bacterium. Taxonomy (GTDB): domain Bacteria; phylum Pseudomonadota; class Alphaproteobacteria; order HIMB59; genus CACPNW01. The sequence continues at coordinate 1,757 of CACJNL010000021.1, forward strand.
AACCTCTGAAGTTATTGAAAAAGTAAAAGAAGCCGGGGTATTTTATAAAGAAGGTTTCATGTACCGATGTCACCCACAAATACCAGCATTAATAAATTTGATTAAAAACAAAAGTATAGGGAATGTTAATTTAATTTCATCTTCTTTTGGATTTGACATGCAAAAAGTTATTCCAGATCATCGACTTTTTAACAAAAGTCTTGCTGGAGGATCTATTCTAGATGTTGGATTATATCCAGTATCTTTCTCAAGAATGATTGCAGGAGCAGCTTTAGGAAAAAAATTCATTAATCCTACTTCAATTTCAGCAGAGGGAAGAATAGGGGATACAGGTGTTGATGAATTAGCTTCAGCAAAACTTTTTTTTGAAAACAATATAACGGCAGATATATCAACATCTATAATGCAAAATATGGATAATAATGCAGTCATTGAAGGAGAGAATGGAAAAATTATTGTTGATAATCCCTGGATGCCAGGAAGGGATGGTGGTCCGTATGATACAAAAATTAGAGTCATAACTAATAATGCAGAAAAAGTTGAGGAGTTTAAAGGTCCTGAACATCTTTTTTTCTTTGAAGCTGAGCTTGCTTCTCAAACTATTTTAAAACAACGCACGGAAGTACCATATCCAGGTATGACATGGGATGACAGTCTTGGTAATATTAAGGTTCTTGATATGTGGAGAAAAGAAATTGGTTATTATTTAGAGGAGGATAATTAATATGCAGTACAAATCAATTGATGGTCTTGATAAAAAAATATCAAAATTAATAATGGGCAATGACAATCAAATATACTTTGATGAAGCTGCTAAATTGTGGGATCATTGGATTGAAGTTGGAGGAAATGCTTTTGATAATGCTCATATTTATGGCCAAGGATCTATGGAAAAACTTTTGGGAGATTGGCATAGAAAAAGAGATAATTTAAAAGATCTTGTTATTATTGCAAAGGGCGCTCATACACCTAATTGTGATCCAAAAAGTATTACATCTCAACTAACAGAGTCTTTGGATAGACTGCAAACTGAAACTGCAGATATTTATATTATGCATCGCGATAATACTGAAATTCCTGTTGATGAATTTATTGACGTATTAAATGAAGAAAAAAATAAAGGTAGAATTAAAATATTTGGAGGTTCCAATTGGACATTAAATCGTTTTAAAGAAGCAAACAATTGGGCTGAAGAAAATAATAAAGTTAAATTTAGTGTACTCAATAACAATTTGGCTTTATGTAAAATGATTAAGCCTTTATGGGATGGATGCATATCATCTAATGACCAAGAAATTCTAACATATTTAGAGTCTACTAAAACAGCTCATTTATCATGGTCAAGTCAAGGTAGGGGATACTTTCTTCCAGATGACATTACACAACAAATAGAAGAAAAAATAACAAAGGATGAGTCTTCATGGCGTCAACCAGGAGAACATTCAAGTGGTCCCCTTAGTTGTTTTGACAGTGAAGATAATAGAGAAAGAAAAGTTAGAGCTATTGATCTTGCTAAAAAACTCAATACTGACTCACAGAATATTGCAGGGGCTTGGCCACTTAACCTTGATTTTCCATCATTTGCATTGATAGGTCCAAGAATTATCTCTGAAATAGACTCAAGTTTAAAAAATCTTGACCTTGAATTAACTAAAGAACAGGTAAATTGGTTGAATTTAAAAGATTAAGAAATCTTTCCATCACTTTTACCTTTATTCAATATTGGTTCAATTAATTGCGTAAGATTTTCAGGTTTTTCCCCTTTATCCATTTGCTCTAACATATCTACTGCCATTTTGCCCATTTTAGCCAATGGATGACTAATATACGTTAAATTTTGTGAACTCAAATAATTATCATGATCATTATAACCTACAACTGATATATCCTTAGCTATGATGAGGCCTCTTCTCTGACACTCTTGAAGGCATCCAATAAAATATTTATCTAATGAGCAAATTACTGCAGTAGGAGGATCTTTCAAATCCAAAAGTTTTTTTGATAACTGTATTCCAGTCAAAGTAGTGTGATCAAGAGACTCTTGATAATATTTAGCATTAAATTTGATATTTTTATTTTTGTGAAATGTTTCGTATGCTTGTTTTCTTTGAAAGCCATAGTTAAAACTTTGATGAACATTAAGGAAGCCAATTTTTCGATGACCAAAATCGTATAATCGTTGCATTAAAATTTCTATACTTTTTTCATTATCAAGATCAATCCATGCATAATTATTTTTTGTTGAAGATCTACCCCAAGTAACAAAATTGATCTTATTGTTTTTTAAAAAATCTATTCTTTTGTCATTTTTCTTAATACGATAAAATACAAATTTATCTACCAATTTTACCTCTATTAATTTTTGATAATAATTAAATTCATCTTTTTCATTTGTAAAAAATTTAAAAATTAATTCTGTAGGTTTGTTTTTTACGCCGATTGTTAATCCAGCTAGAAATTCCATTAAAACATAATCTTGTGCTTTTTGATCTATTGTAGTTATAAAAGCAATTGTATCTGGTTTTTGAGAGGCCAATCTTCGCGCATTTAGATTTGGATAGTAATTATATTTTTGAGCAGCTTTAAAAATCTTATCTTTGGTTTTAGTTGAAATATTAGAGTGTCCATTTAACGCCCTAGAAACAGAGGTTGCAGAAACACCAATTTTTTTTGCTAAATCAGTAATTTTTATTGCTTTTGCAGTTTTCATTTGGGTAATTCTTATAGATATTATTAAAATTAATCAATAAATTACATTGACAAGTAAAACGTTTTACTAAAAAGTGCAATTTCTAATAGTATATATATTAGATAATATTTTTAGGAGGAAAAATGAAGAAACTAATTTCTATTTTATTTTCACTATTACTTCCTTTATCTTTTACTTCTGTTTCTAAAGCTGGCGGTCATATGGAAGCTGAAGTTATTCACTGGTGGGTTTCTGGTGGTGAACAAGCAGCTATTTCAAAATTTGCAGAGGCTTGGGAAGATATGGGTGGTACTTGGATTGATACAGCTATCACAGGTGGTGATAATGCTAGAGGAACAACTGTTAACAGAATTATCGGTGGTAATCCCCCAACAGCTGCACAGTTTAATATCTCAAAGCAATTTGTTGATTTAGTTGAGCAAGGTCAATTACAATCTTTAGAAGAAGTAGCATCTGCAGAAGGATGGAGAGATTTTATTTATCCACCTGAACTTATTGAGACTTGTGAGTTTGAAGGTGAATTCTATTGTGTACCTGTAAATATTCATAGTGCTCAGTGGATGTGGATTAACAATGAAGTTTTTGAAAAAGCTGGTGTTCCAAAACCAAATACAGTTCAAGAATTTATTGCTGTTGCGCCTAAAATTCAAGAAGCAGGATTTATTCCTCTTGCTTTAGGTGGTCAACCTTGGCAAGAAGGTCTTATGTTTGATGTTGTTGCATCATCAACTTTAGGTTTCCCACACATGGCGAAACTTTATAGAGATAAAGATGTTGAAGCTTTCAGAGATGGCAAAATGGAAATGGTTTTGCAAACTTATAGAGACTTGAATAGTTTTATTGATGAAGGTGCACCTGGCAGACTTTGGAATGATGCAACTGCAATGGTTGTAGAAGGAAAAGCTGCAATGCAAATTATGGGTGATTGGGCTCGTGGTGAGTTTGCAGTTGCAGGAAAAGAAGCAAAAGTTGATTACGATTGTGTAATTCCTGGTAAAGAAAAATATGTTGCTCTCGGTGGTGATGTATTTGTATTTCCTAAAAATTCTGATCCTAAAGTAAAAGAAATTCAATTAAAAATGGCTAGCATGATGGTTAATCCAACTGTTCAAGCTAATTTTAATAATGCTAAAGGTTCATTACCAATGAGATTAGATGTTGATACGTCAGCAGCTGATGCTTGTATGCAAATGGGTCTAGATTTAATTCAGCAACCTAGCGCAATAATGAGAGAAAATGATGACTGGAATAGTCCAGCTTTCACTTCTGCTTGGGAAGATATTATTTCTGAGTTTAGAAATGATCCTAATTACTCTGTTAGTGCTGCTATGGATGATTTAGAAGCTGTATTAACTAGCGGACTTTAATATTTTTTTTAAGGCAGGATTACATATCCTGCCTTAATTTGTTAATATATTTCAATGCAATCTCTTACAAGAAATTTGGCATCAAAAATTGCCTTATTACCGATGATAATTATTTCATTAACTGTATTTGTAGGATGTATTATCTATTCATTTGTATATTCTTTGACAGGGTCAAAACTTATTCCTGCTCTAAATTATGTTGGTTTTAAACAATATGAAATGTTATTTAAAAGTAGAAAGTGGGATGTAGCCGTTGAGAATATTTTTATTTACGGTTTTGTTTTTACCATTGGATGTTTAGTTATTGGTTTTCTTTTAGCTGTTTTAATTGATCAAAAAATTCGTGGAGAAAGTTTGTTTAGGACAATATTTTTGTATCCATACGCAATGTCTTTTGTCGTGACTGGATTAGTATGGAAATGGGTTTTAAATCCTACTTTTGGTTTTGAGCATTCTATGCATTTATGGGGTTTTGAATGGTTTAAATTAGACTGGTTAGTAAATAGAGAATTGGCAATCTATGCTGTGTGTATTGCTGCAGTTTGGCAAGGAGCAGGATTTGTTATGGTGCTCATGCTAGCAGGTTTAAGAGGTATTGATGATGATATTTGGAAATCTCTTAGCATTGAAGGTGTCCCAAAGTGGAAATCATATCTTTTTGTTATATTACCAATGATTAGACCAATGGTTGTCACATCAATCGTTTTAATTGCTGCAGGAGTAGTTAAGGTATACGATTTAATTTTAGCGCTAACATCTGGTGGCCCTGGGTTTGCTACTACAACCCCCGCAATGTATGTTATGGAGAATTTTTTTAGTAGAGCAAATCTTGGTCAAGCATTTGCTGCTTCTATTATTATGTTCATTAGTGTTGTGTGTATTCTTGCACCTTGGGCTTATTATGAATTTTATTTTAGAAATAAAGAGGCTAAAGCATGAGTTTAAGTTCTCTTAGTATTGAACCTAGCGGATCAAAACCAAAACATCTCACCATTGGAAGAATAGGGTTGTACTGTTTCATATTAATTTGTGCTCTATTTTTTCTAATGCCTTTATATGTGATGATTGTAACATCACTAAAAGATATGGATGAAATTAGATCTGGAAATTTATTATACATTCCAAAAACTCTTAGTTTTTATGCATGGCCAAAAGCTTGGTCGGAAGCATGCACTGGCTTTGTGTGCGAAGGATTAAAGCCTGGGTTAATTAATTCTATTAAGATAACAGTTCCAAGCGTCATAGTTTCTGTTTCACTTGGCGCATTGAATGGTTATGCTTTGGCATTTTGGAGATTTAAAGGAGCCTACCTGTTCTTTGGATTATGCTTATTTGGAGCTTTTATTCCATACCAGGTCATGGTTTATCCGTTACTAAAAATTGAGAGTGCAATTGGTATATATTCATCACTTCCTGGAATTATTTTGGTGCATACGATTTTTGGTATGCCAATTCTAACACTTATATTTAGAAATTTTTATGCAAGTCTTCCAATTGATTTATTCAAAGCCGCAAGAATAGATGGAGGAAACTTTTTAAAAATATTTTTTTATGTGATTATTCCAATGTCTACGCCAATTACAATTGTGGCAGTTATTTTACAAGTAACAGGAATTTGGAATGATTTTCTTTTAGGTTTAGTTTTTGCAGGTAGAGATAATCAACCAATGACTGTGCAATTGAATAATATCGTTCAAGTTGATTTTGGCGTTGCAGAATATAATGTAGATATGGCCGCAACTATACTTACATCAATGATACCGCTAGCTGTATACTTCATATCAGGAAGATGGTTTGTAAGAGGTATAGCAGCGGGTGCAATAAAGGGTTAAATATGAAAAATAGTGTTGAAGTAAAAAAACTGTCTTTTAATTATGGAAAATTAGAAATTTTAAAAAACTTAGACCTTAATATTCAAGATGGTGAGTTTATGGTTCTGCTTGGACCATCCGGTTGTGGTAAGACCACTCTTTTAAATTGTATTGCTGGACTATTAGACTTAAATGAAGGTCAAATATGGATTGAGAATGATAATGTGACTTGGAAAGAGCCAAAAGATAGACATATCGGAATGGTCTTTCAGTCATATGCATTATACCCAAGCATGACTGTAGAAAAAAATCTTTCTTTTGGATTAAGAATGATGAATGTTAATAAAGGTATTATTCAGGAAAAAATAAAAAAAGCATCAGAACTTCTTCAAATTGGAGATTTGCTTCACAGAAAACCATCTCAACTTTCAGGAGGTCAAAGACAGAGAGTAGCGATTGGGAGAGCTCTTGTTAGAGATGCTAAAGTTTTTTTATTTGATGAACCTCTTAGTAATCTAGATGCAAAACTTCGTGCTGAATTACGTTATGAAATTAAAAAATTACACCGTGATTTAGGCAACACAATGATTTATGTTACTCATGATCAAATTGAGGCAATGACTCTTGCAGATCGTATTGCTGTAATGAAAAATGGCGTGATACAGCAATTAGATAGCCCTAAACAGATATATAATAAACCTGCAAATTTATTTGTTGCTGATTTTATCGGATCACCTGGTATGAATTTCTTTAATGGAAAATATAATAAAGAAGAAAACTCTTTTTCATTTAATAACTCAAATATCAGTCTCGAGAATTATGAATTTGAAAATCAACCTGAAGATACAAGCAGTATTGTTTTAGGAATTAGACCAGAGGATATTCTTTTAAACAAATCAGCAAATAGTACAGAATTCAAAATAGAACTTATTGAGCCAATGGGAGCAGATACTTTAATATGGTTAAGTTTTGAAAATGTTCCATTTTCAGTGAGGCTTGAAGGTTCCTCTAATTACAAATTAGGGGATTTAATTCACCTAGAATTTAATATAAAAAGAGCATCATTATTTGATAAAAAATCTGAAAAAAGAATTTAGTATTATTGGGGAGTAGCAATGGATAAACAAAATATTTCAATTCAATTATATACAGCAAGACACTTTAAGCCTTTTGAACCAATATTAGATTTTTTTTCTGAAACAGGAATTAAAAATATTGAACTTTTTGGATTAGAATCAATTGATGTAAATCATTTTCAGCAAATGATGGAGTCATCTAATATATCATCTAAGTCAACCCATGTGAGTTTTGAGGCTATAGATAATTCTGATAACATAATTGAGAAAGCAAATAAACTAAACATTAAACATGTGATAGTGCCTGCACCACCCGCTAGAAAAAATGCTGAATTTAAAAATACTTTTGATTTGAATGAGGAAGAATGGATATCATTTGGAAAAAATTTATCCAAACATGTAAGAAAATTTGAAGATGCAGGATTAACACTAGGTTATCATAATCATTCATATGAATTTATCCCTCTGCCAAGTGGAAAGTTACCAATTGAATGTATGATGGAGCATGATGAAAATTTAAAGTTTGAAATTGATCTTGGTTGGACTGTAGCAGGTGGGGCTGACCCAAAGGTATGGATAGAAAGATATTCAGAGAAAATAGTTGCTTGTCATTTGAAAGATTTTTTTGATAAAGAAAAAGATATGTTAGATCATAATAATCAATCTGCAGTTGGAGATGGTTTTATTGATTGGAAAGAACTTTTAGATAGTATTCGTGAGACTAAATGTGAGTTGTTTATTTTAGAACATGATGATCCAAAGGATTATAAAGAATACACTAAAAGATCTTTAAATAATTTAGGAAAAATATAAAATGAAAGTTGGAATAATTGGGTGTGGAAACATCTCAGAGACATATTTCAATTGTCAAAAAATATTTAATAACTTTGAAATAACTGCTTGTGCAGATTTAAACAAAGAATTTGCTAGTAAAAGTGCTGAACAGTTCAACGTCAAGGCTCAAAGTGTTGATGAAATTTTATCAAATAAAGAAATTGGTTTAATAATCAATCTTACAATTCCATCTGCCCATAAAGAAATAATCGTTAAATCTCTGAATGCTGGTAAACACTGTTTTAGTGAAAAGCCTCTAGCAATGAATATGGAAGAAGGTTTAGAAATTCAAAAACTTAGTAATGAAAAAACACTTTATGTTGGGTGCGCACCTGATACTTTTTTAGGTGCTGCTGGTCAAAATGCAAGAAAATTAATTGAAGAAGATAAAATAGGTAAAGTGGTTTTAGGCACATTTAATCTTATGTCGCATGGTATGGAGCATTGGCATCCAAATCCTGATTTCTTTTTTAAACCAGGAGCTGGACCTGTTTTTGATGTGGGTGTTTATTATTTAACTCAATTAATAAATTTAATTGGACCTGTTAAATCAATAAGCTCTATAAGTGGAACAGCAACACCTGAAAGAATAATTACCAGCGAACCAAGAAATGGAGAAAAAATATCTGTTGAAACGCCTACTACTTTAATGGGAATTCTTGAATTTCATAATAATGCAAAAATTCAATTTTTTTGTTCCTGGGATGTTTGGAAACATAAACATTCTACAATTGAACTCTATGGATTAGAAGGATCAATGATCGTTCCTGATCCAAATTTCTTTAGTGGAAATATTTTATTGTCAAAAAAAGATGAAGATTGGCAAATAATTAATAATGATAGCATGTTGTTAGGCATTCCAAATAAAACAGATAATGATGGTTCTAAAATTGCCAACTATCGAGGTATAGGATTATCAGATATGATTGATGCCATAAACAATCAAAGACAAGCTAGATGTTCTCTTGATTTAGCACTGCATGTGTTAGAGGTTATGGAAGGAATAATTAGATCATCAGAGCTTAATCAAGTTTATCATTTGAAATCTAAATCTATCCAGCCAAAATTTTTGGATGAAACTGAAATAGAAAAATTAAAATTTTAATCTAATTTAATAATTTAGAATAACTCAAATCATTTTGAGCTATTAATTTTTCATTAAATTTATCTAAACTGTAATCAACTGTTTTTAACATCGAATTAAATTCAGATCTCTTAGTTACAACTAGTGAAATATCAGCTACCAATAGATCAATGACAAAGTATCTATCTTTCGACTTTTTCACTCTCCATGTAACCTGTATTGAGCCTGTATCTGAATAAATCTCCATATTAATCAAAGAAACTTTATTTTTTTCATCATAGTTGGAATTTGTTAATTCGTAATTTTGATTTGAATATCCTTGCATCATAGAAGCGATATTTAATGCCAAATGTCTTTTAAATAATTTAATATATTCTTTTTTTGTATCTTTAGATGCTCCGTTCCAACTTTTGCCTGCTACAAACTTTGCTATTCCTGATCCCGCAAAATTATTATTTATTGTTTGCTCTATCATTAAAAATCTATTTTCACTTGGAAGGTTATTGTTTTGATAAGCATAAATGATTTTATCTATTTCTGTTTTAAGCCAATCTTTTGCTTCATTAGCAAATAAATTTAATGAAATGGAAAATGTAAATAAAAAAATTAGAATTCTGAAAAAATGCATTATTCAAATTCAATACTAATAAGAGGTAAAGGGGTCAATACATCGTCATCAGTATTCATAATCGCAGCTTTTCTATTTTGATAGTAAGAACTTCTTACAGCAGCATAATAATCTACCGAGTTATCTCTTAGGGCATTTACTTCATCTATAATTTTAGACCTTTGATCTACTGCATTTGCGGCAGTTTTAAATGGAATAATCCAGGACTCTCCTTCTCTAGTCACATAACTATTTACAGGATCAGTCATCATAGTCATTACCATTCCAGTTGTGTCTCTTAAATTTGAAGGACCAAACAAAGGAAGAACTACATAAAAACCATCCCCAACTCCCCATGTTGCAAGAGTTTGTCCAAAATCTTCTTCTTTTTGCTCAAGTCCAAAATCATCAGCAACATCAATTAATCCAAATATACCAACTGTAGAATTAACTATAAATCTTCCAGTAGACTCTGCTGCATTTTTACCTTGCCCCTGCAATAATTGATTAAAAGCAACTAAAGGCAATTTTAAATTGTTTATAAAGTTACCAATACCACTCTGTATTGGGGATGGGAGTTTTTTATAACCTTTTGCTGCTGGTTCTAAAATTATTTTATCAGCGACATTATTAAACCCAAACACTGCTCTATTTATCCCTTCTAAAGGATCATAAATTTCGTCCTCGAAAACTGATGTTTCAAAATCATCCGAACTTGTATTAACTTCATCAGAAGCACCTGCGTAAAGATTGGTACTAAAGAGGATAATAATTAGAAAAGCTAATAATTGTTTAAATTTATTCATTATTTATTAATAATTTTATATTCTATTTATATAGTTTAATTTTTTAATATTATATAACTTTTATAGCATAAATATGTCAGAAAACTTGAATAATTATCTACAAGCACTCAACGAATCGCAAAGGGAGGCCGTAGAAAATATTTCTGGTGCTACTTTGGTACTAGCTGGGGCGGGGAGTGGAAAAACAAGAGTTTTAACTTTCAAATTACTGCACCTTCTAGTAAAAAAAATACTAACACCAAATC
>CACJNL010000022.1 GCA_902594815.1 uncultured Alphaproteobacteria bacterium
TAAGAGGTCTTGAATATAGTTTTTTTGAAACAGACTGAAAAGCCTCTAATCGTTGAAGTTGATATTTAAGAGCTTCTTCTAATTCCTCTGGGGTATGGTCATCTGACTTTTCTTCTTTTGGAAGAAGGAGTCTTGATTTCAAATAAGTAAGCCATGCAGCCATTACAAGGTAATCTGCAGCAATCTCTAAATGTATATCCTGGTACCGGTTAATGAAATTAATGTATTGTTCAGCTAATTCTAGTATAGAAATTTCAGATAAATCAACTTTTTGTTTACGAGCTAGGTCTAGCAATAAATCAATTGGCCCATCATATGAATTAAGAGTTATAGTAAATTGCTTAGACGAATTTATTTCATTTAATTCACCATTTATATTTAGCATAATTAACTATAGTTATTTAATATGATTCTGGCTAATTTAAAATTTAGTAGTATCAACTATAAGGCAACTTTCAATTTTAGAGAGATATTTTGAGCAATAGTCTTGTGCCTCTTGTCTAGTATAAAAATTTTTATAAATTAAAAAATAATCAATACCTATTTCTGTAGTTAATGCCAAAATATAAAAATCTTCTGTTTGATATATAGTTTCCTTTGAATTGATAATTTTTTTAAGATAATTACTCACATTTTCATATTTTGTATCAGAAAAAAATTGTATGCTATATAGTAAATCATCCGGAAAATTAACATTTTCATTAATTGACTCTAAAGACTCTAAATTCAAACTTTTTTTGTCAAGATTAGCAACCTTCTTCCCTCCTCGATTCTCTGGTATCATATAAAAAGGTTTTTTGTTTTCAGGTATAATTACAAATTCTTCTCTATTTTCAACAAAGAAATAATAGATGGTCATTATAAAAAATAAGAGTACTAAAGTAATAATAATATATTTTTTTTTTGATTTTCTTTTTTGAAAAATTTTTCTTGTAATCATCACATAGTTTCGTGAAAATCAATACCAATAATTTTAAAAACATTTTCAAAAACTATTCTCATTGAATGCAACCATAAAAGTTTTGATTGTGTTTTAATTATATCTTGATTATCTATAAACCTAAGAGACTCATTCTCTTTTCCTTTATTCCAAAAAGAATGAAATAAAGTTGATATATCTTCTATAAAATTTGTTAATCTGTGAGGTTCTCTATAGTTTGAAGCTTGTTGTAAAATATAAGGATAAGATAGTAATTTTAAAATTATTTCAATTTCATCTTTAGTTAAATTATTTGTAGCTTGATTATATTTGTCAAATGATTCTAAATTTATTCCTAAACTACTAGCCTTGTTTATAACTGATGATGCTCTTGCATAGGCATATTGACAATAAAATACTGGATTATCTTTATTTTTTTCTAAAACTTTATTTAAATCAAAATCCATTGATGTTTCACTTTTTGTTGAAATCATAAAATATCTAAGAGGATCTTTACCAACTTCATCGTAAACTTCTCTTAAAGTAATAAAATTTCCTTCTCTTTTTGACATTTTTAAAATCTCATTATTTTTGATTAATCTCACAATCTGGCAGGTTAAAATTTCAAGATAATCATCTGAAGATGAAATAGTTTTTAATATTGATCTCATTCTTGGTATGTACCCTATATGATCAGCGCCCCAGATATTAATAAGTTTATCAAATTTTCTTTTGTATTTATCTAAATGATAAGCTGCATCATTTGCAAAATAAGTCCACTCACCATTTGATTTTTGAAGTGCTCTATCTTGATGATCAAAGATATCAGATGATTTAAATAACAATTGCTCTCTAGGCTCCCAATCATCAGAGTCTTCACCTTTTGGTTTTTCTAACGTTCCTTTGTATAGCAGTTTTTTTTCATTCAATATTTTGAATAATTCATTTATTATTTGATTTGATACTATATCTTTCTCAAAAGTAAATTTATCAAAGTCTATATTTAAAAGTTGAAGATCATTTTGAATAAATTCTATTAAGTATGTTACAGCAAAATCTTTAAAATATTCCTTTCTTTCATTGGTATCTTTATTCCTCCATTTATCTCCATCTATTTTTTTAATTTTGTTAGCAATATCAATTAAGTAGCTTCCAGGATATTCATCATTGTTTAGCTCTATTGCCTCACCAAATAATTCTAAATATCTTTTATAAAGAGAAATACCCAGGGTATCGATTTGTGAACCAGCATTATTCACATAATATTCTCTGGTTACTTCAAATCCAGACTCAGCAAGCAAAGAAGAGATAACGTCACCTAAGACAGCTCCTCGCATATGAGCGACAGTAATAGGACCTGTTGGATTAGCTGATACAAACTCAACATTAACTTTTTTTCCACCTCCTGAATTAGATTTTCCAAATGAATGTTTTGCTTCTAGTAAGTTTTTAATTTGATCTAAAAGAAAATTTTTTTTGATATTTATATTTATAAATCCATTTTTAGAAATTTCACAATTTTCAACAAAAAATAAATTATTAATTTTTTTAAGTAAATCAGTTTTTAAATCGAATTTTTTATCTAAATTTTTCTTGATTGCTACTAAATAAAAATTAGAAGAAATATCACCCTGTCTTGATTTTGATGAAAAATCAATACTTATAGATTTTTTATTAAATTCATTAAAAATATTTTCCTGAATACCAATATTTACATATTGATGAAAAAAATCAAAAAGTAAATCTATATGATTACTCATATATATCCTTAAATAATCGCGATGCAAATCTATCGGTCATCCCAGATACATAATCACAAATTATTCTTTCAATAGGTTCATCTATCTTTCTCCAATCAAGAGGTAGTTTATTTGGAGAAGTATAAAAATATTTGAATAATTTTGAAATAATTTTTTCTACATTATCTCTTTTGAGAACTAAATTCTTATGATTGTAAACATTATCGAAGAGAAAAGATTTAATTTTTTTGGAATTTGATTCCATTTCTGAAGAGAAAGAAACCAAAAAAGTCTGATTATTTTGTAAATCTTCAATGTTTTTAACCCCTGCATTCTTTATATTCATACATGTTTGGTGATATATATCTTCAATCATAAAGGACATACTATTTCTTAAAACTTGGAACATTAATAGTTTATCACCTATATCTTTATATTCCTTTTTTAATTTTAAAATAATATTTTTAAAAAAATCATTTTCTTCAAGCTGATTTATAGTCAGTAGACCTGCTCTTATTGCGTCTTCAACATCATGATTGTTATAAGCTACGTCATCTGAAATAGCTGCTATCTGAGATTCTAATAAAGGCTGCTTATGCAGCATAAGATCATGTTTCTTATTGTATAATGCAGTGTGAAAAGGTTGGTTTTTCAATATAATACCATTATGCTTAACTATGCCCTCTAAACTCTCCCAAGTGAGATTTAAACCATCAAAATCAGGATGTCTCTTTTCAATATTTGTTAAAACTCGAAGAGTTTGATCATTATGGTTAAAACCCCCATGATCACTCATTGAAATGTTCAGTGCTTTTTCTCCATTATGACCAAAGGGAGGGTGTCCTAAATCATGTGCCAAAGCTACAGTTTCACCCAAATCTTCATTTAATTTTAACAACCTACAAATAGAACGTGAAATTTGAGAAACCTCTAAAGAGTGGGTAAGTCTCGTTCTAAAATAATCACTTTCACTTTCAATAAAAACCTGTGTTTTATATTTTAGTTTACGAAACGAACTTGAATGAATTACCCTTGATCGATCTCTCTCAAATGGACTTCTGCTACTATCAGAGTCTATTTCTCTATATAATCGACCTTTAGATGAAGATGGTGAAGATGCTAAATGTTCAAACATTGAAAAATTTGCTATAAAGTCATAAAATAAATAAGTATATACGTTTTATTATGAATAAAATAGAAATTACTGACAATGCTCAAGAGCATATAGCTGCAGTATTAAAAAAAGACTCAGCTAAATATTTTAGAATTACTGTTTTGGGTGGTGGGTGCGCAGGATTTCAATATAAATTTGATTTTGAAAACTTAAAAAATGAAGATGATATTTTGATTCATAATGAAAAAATTGATGTAATTATTGATGAAACCTCAATGGAGTTAATACAAAATTCAAAAATTGATTATGTTCATGAGCTTATTGGTTCATCTTTTAAGATTACTAATCCACAGGCTACCTCTTCTTGTGGCTGTGGAACATCTTTTTCTATATAATGAAGATATCAACTTGGAATGTAAATTCTATTAATGCAAGAATAAATCACTTAGAGAAATTCATATTAGAAGATCAGTCTGATATTTATCTTCTTCAAGAACTTAAAACTGTTGAGGAGGGTTTTCCAAAAGATATTATAAACAAATTAGGTTATTTTTCATATGTAAACGGTCAAAAAGCTTGGAATGGTGTAGCTATTTTAAGCAAAACTAAATTAGAAATAACAAATACTTCTATACCTAAATTTGAAGATCCAAATTCTCGCATTATTGAAACTGAAATTAAGTTAAAAAAAATTAAAAAAAAAATTAAGCTAATTAATATTTATCTGCCCAATGGAAACCCTATTGAAACAGAAAAATTTGATTACAAAATTAAGTGGATGAAAAAATTTAATGATTATATCGAAGAGCTTAAAAGTAATAATATTCCTATAATTATTGCAGGTGATTTCAATGTGATTCCAACTGATGACGATGTTTACTCTCCAGAAAATTATAAAAACGACGCATGTGCACACCCTCTTACAAGAGAACAATATAGGATTTTGATCAACATGGGTTTTACGGATTTGGTTAAATATTTTGTTGAAGGTAAAACAAACTGGACTTTTTGGGGTTACAGAGGTGGTGGTTGGCAAAAAGGTAACGGTTTAAGAATTGATCATTTTTTAACGACTGCAAATGTTAGTGATTTAATTAGGAAAGTAGAAGTAAATAGAGAGCCTAGGGGTTGGGAAAAGGCGTCAGACCATACGCCAGTTACAATTACTTTAGAGAATTAAATATCTGCGTAGGTGTGTGTTTCCTCTTTTGCCCCTGGTTGGGTCACAGCGCCTTCATGAGCTGGACCTACAGTCTGAGCATATTTCCATATCGAGCCAGAATTATGATTTGTTGTCCTCGATTTCCAATCCTTTTTTCTTTTTATAATTTCATCATCAGTTAAAGTAACATTAATTTCTCCTTTAACTGCATCAATAATAATCTCATCTCCGTCTTTTAATAATCCAATCATACCACCGACTGCTGCTTCAGGGCCAACATGACCAATACAAAAACCTCTTGTACCACCAGAAAATCTTCCATCAGTAATTAAGGCAACCGTTTCTCCTAATCCTTGTCCATAGATTGCGCCTGTTGTAGACAGCATTTCTCTCATTCCCGGTCCACCTTTAGGACCTTCATATCTAATAATTACAGCATCTCCTGCAACTATTTCATTTTTAAGGACAGCTGTCAGCGCATCTTCTTCAGAGTCAAAACATTTAGCTTTTCCTTTAAAAGTCAATTTTGAAAGTCCTGCTATTTTTGATATACATCCATCTGGTGCCAAATTACCCCAAAGTCCAACAACAGAACTATTTTCACTTATAGGTTTATCACATTTGTAAACAACATCTTGATTAGTTGGAAAAATTATCTCCTTATGATTTTCTGCAATTGTTTTTCCTGTAACCGTCATACAATCACCGTTAATATAGCCTCCATCCAGTAAAGATTTAATGACTACAGGGACTCCACCAATATCATATAAATCTTTAGCAACATACTTTCCTCCTGGTTGCATATCACCTATGTACGGCGTTGAGTTATAAATTTCTACAACATCCCTTAATGTAAATTTTAGTCCAGCCTCATTTGCTATAGCGGGCAAATGAAGTGCTGCATTAGTTGATCCTCCAGTTGCAGCAACAACTCTTGCTGCATTAACAAGAGAGTCCAAAGTTACAATATCTCTTGGTCTTATATTTTTTTCTAAAAGATGCATGATAGCTTTTCCGCTTTTCTCACCATAAGATTTTCTTTCTTCAGTATTTACCGCAGGCGGCATTGCTGAATTAGTAAGAGCCAATCCAATAGCTTCAGAAATACAAGCCATAGTATTTGCAGTAAATTGCCCTCCACATGATCCTGCAGATGGACAAGCCACTTGTTCTAAGTCTTTTAAATCTTGATCTGATATAGAGCCTGCAGCATGTTTTCCAACAGCTTCAAATACATCAATTACAGTAACATCTTTCCCTTTATATTTACCTGGTAATATTGAGCCTCCATAAATAAAAACAGATGGAACATTTAATCTTACCATAGCCATCATAAGACCTGGCAGAGATTTATCACATCCTGCCAAACCAACTATTGCATCATAACAGTGTCCTCTAACTGATAATTCTATAGAGTCGGCTATCACCTCTCTGCTAATTAAGGATGATTTCATGGCTTCATGACCCATAGCAATACCATCAGTTACTGTGATAGTAGTAAATTCTCTAGGGGTTCCCCCGGAAGCTTTAACACCTGTTTTTACATGCTGAGCTTGATCTTGAAGAGTTATGTTACATGGGGCAGACTCATTCCAAGTACTCACGACTCCAACAAATGGTTGATAAATTTCATGTTCTTTTAAACCCATTGCATAGTAATACGACCTATGGGGGGCACTTTTTGGACCTACACTTACATATCTGCTAGGTAGTTTTGATTTACTATTTGATCCTTTGTCTTCCATATTAATTAATAGTATTTATTATTTCATCAATTTTTTCAATAGAAGAATTAATTTCCTTTTCTTGAATTTTGAAATTTTCTATAACATTATCCGGAGCTTTATCAATAAAAGCTTTATTATTTAATTTATCTAAAACTACTTTTAATTTTTTTGTATATATATTTTTTTTATCATTAAGCTTAGACTTCTCTTTCTCGGTATCTACAATACCTTCTAAAGGAATTAGGATAGTAATCTCATTTAAAACAATAAAAGCTGATTTTTTTTGAGAAGAAACTTGCTCAAATTTTATAGACTTAGTTTTAATTAGTCTTTTAAATTCATTTTGGTAATTGCTTATAAATTTTTTAAGATCTTCATTTTTTGTATCAACAAAAATTTCTATCTCATTTTTATATGATATATTTAAATTAGCTCTAAGATTCCTTAATGCTGTCATCATTTCAATGACTTTTTTGGTGTATTTGTTACTGTCATTAAATGAATTATCAAAAGAAATTTTTGTAAAATTTTGACTCATTAAAAATGATTGAGAGTCTACAAGCGATAACCATAATTTTTCTGTAATGAAAGGCATAATTGGATGAAGTAATTTTAAAATTTGTATAAAGATCCATCCTGATACTTTTTTCGTTTCTTCTGATTTTTCATCATTAGCAAAATCTGATTTTATAAATTCAATGTACCAATCACAAAATGTATGCCATGCATAATGGTATATCAAACTAGCAATTTCATGAAATTGATATTTTTCAATATTTTTAAAATACTCAGCTTGAACGTTTTCATATTCTTTCAAAATCCATTTACTAGTATCAAGACTAATATTGTTATTATCTAAACTATCGACAAAGGTAACATCATTAATGTTAAGAAAGTTTGCTGCATTCCAAATTTTATTTGTAAAAGATTTATAACCTTTAACTCTATCCTCAGCTAACTTTACGTCCCTGCCAGGATTTAACAAGGCTGTAAGAGTAAATCGAAGTGTATCAGCTCCATATTTATCAAGTAAGACTAATGGATCAATTATGTTACCTTTTGATTTAGACATTTTTTGACCCTTTTCATCTCGAATTAATGGGTGAATATAAACATCTTTAAAAGGTGTTTGTTTCATGAAATATGAACCCATCATCATCATTCTTGCTACCCAAAAAAAGATAATATCAAAACCAGTAACTAAAACATTTCCTGGATAAAATCTCTCCAGTTCATAAGTTTTATTTGGCCAATCTAATGTTGAAAAAGTCCAAAGAGCTGAAGAAAACCACGTGTCCAAAACATCTTCATCTTGTATCAATTCAGTTTCTTTACCGTAATGTTTTTTTGCCTTCAAATTTGCATCATCAATTGAAAGTGCTACAAAACATTTTTTATCAGGACCATACCAAGCTGGTATTTGGTGGCCCCACCATAATTGTCTGGAAATACACCAAGGTTGGATATTTTCCATCCAGTTAAAAAAAGTATTTTCCCAATTTTTTGGAACAAAATTAGTTTTTCCTTCTTTTACAGATTTTATAGGATCAATTGATAACTTCTTAGCATTACAAAACCATTGATCAGTTAACCATGGCTCAATTACAACTCCTGATCTATCTCCATATGGCACAACCATATCCTGTTTTTCTTCCTTAATAAGAAGACCTTGGTCTTGTAACTCTTCTAAAATCAATTTACGGGCTTCAAATCTATCTAATCCTTGGTATTTACTTGGTGCATTTTCATTTATTTTTGCAAATTTATCAAAAATGTTAATAAATTCTAATTGATGTCTTTTACCTACTTCAAAATCATTGAAATCATGTGCAGGAGTAATTTTAACTGCACCTGATCCTTTTTCAGGATCGGCATATTCGTCCGCAATTATTGGTATTGTTTTTTCAGCAAGTGGAAGATTGCAATGCTTTCCTATTAATTTTTTATATCTGGAATCTTCAGGGTGAACAGCAACAGCAGAGTCTCCTAGCATTGTTTCAGGTCGCGTTGTTGCAACAACAATATAATTATCCTCATCTATTGGATATTTAATATGCCATAAAC
>CACJNL010000023.1 GCA_902594815.1 uncultured Alphaproteobacteria bacterium
TAAAATGAAAATATTTATAGCTACTTTTTTCACATCTCTTTTATTATCTCTAAATTTATTAGCCATTACCTATAATGAGGTTGCTGAAGTAACATATAAAAAATTTAAAGGAGATGAGAAACAACAAGTTATGGATAAAGCATTTAAGACAGCTTGTCTTAAAGGATTGAAGAAATATGTTAATACCTTTGATGATGCTAAGTATCAAAATTATAGAAAAGTTAAAGATAAAGTTGAAGATAATTTTTTAGACTATTTAGTTTGTGATTTTGTTGATGATGATCAATTAAAAAAAGAAAAAAAATACATTGTAAAAGTAAGAGTGGAAATTTTTGAAAAAGAAATAAATGCGTTGTTAATTGATAATAACACTAGTGCGGCAAACAATATAAAATCTGGAATAGCACTTGTGATGTTTGCTCTTCAAGTTGACGGTGCAAAATCTTTTGACATCAAAGAATATCAACGTTCTGATACTTCAAACACAGAAAACGCATCCCAGGTGGAAGCTTCTGATGGTGTTGAAACTATTTCTAATAGTGAAGTCACAACAAGTGAAAGTTCAACTACTGGTGGGAGCAATGAGACAAAGAGTGATATTATTAAATCTTCTTACTCAGAAAAGGCCACAGAAGATTTTTTAGGAGCTTTTACTGAAGAATTTACCATGACAAATTTTGAACTTACTGATGTCTATATGCTGTTTGATGATGATATCTCCGATCTGTATGATGAAATGAGAGCAGAAATTGAAGACGGTGGTCAACCAAAACAAAGAACAAAAGCAAAAATTATAGGAATGATTCAAAAAAATCATGATGACATAGGTCATGTGATTTATGCAAAAGTTTATTTAGGGCAAAAAGAAATTGATCAATCAACTGGCAATACTAAAGTTGTGGCTCAGGTAAACGGAGAAGTATGGAATATTACAGAGAGAAGGCCAAAACTAGTATCCTCTGTTAGCCCGGCAGTTTTTGCAGGCTTAGGCTCTACCCTTGATGTAGCAAGAACAAATGCACTGAAACAATCATCAGATAGCTCATCTAAGACAATCATTAATATTTTGTCCAATTAATGAAATGTTAATGTTAAAAAAATTTTTATTTGTTTTTGTTTTTTTTATTTCATTTAATCTCAATGCCAATCAGTTTAGTTCAATCAACCCAAGTTCTCTTAATATTGCCAAAACAGATGAGATCGTTAATTTTTTAAATAACAAAGTTATTGAAGGTATTTATTCAGATAATTCAAAGTTTATTGAAATCTTTCAAAGTAACGGTGCTTTTGAATTTGAAATGTTTTCAGGTCAATACAAAGGGGTGTATAGAGGGCAATGGAAAGTAGAGAATAATTACATCTGCTTCCTTTATGATGGTGCTAGTCAATATGATTGTGTCATTCTCTACTACGCCAATGATAATAATGGTAATTTGCAAGTTTTCTTTGGTACTGATCAAGAAATTTTTTCTCAAATAACAAGTGTTAATGACATTAACTCTTCCAATTCACTTACTAATAATTCAAATCAAAGAACCCAACCAAATGCTGTAGCTCCACCTGGGACAGAGCATATTAGTGATATCGATGTTGTTACTGTGGGAGATAATTATTTAAATTACCCAAGTGATAATGACTTATCTGAATTAAACTTTGATATGAGCAAAGATCAAGTCATTCAAGTGTTAGAGAATAATGGTTGTAAAATTATGACCAAATGGAAGAGAAGAGTAATTACCCAAGGTCAAAAAGACTCAAGAGATCTCAAGAGTAAATGTTTTACAAAAAAAATGATTGTAATTGGATTTGAAGACAATGGTACAATGGAATTTATTGCTGATGCTCATTATATGGGTAATGAATTATCAAAACAGTTTTTAGATGATTTTGAGAAAAATAAAGTAAGATTGAGAATAGAGTCTTTTCAACGCTATTCCCCAAATTTAATTTACAATGTTGGGTCTAAAGATGCCATTTGTTTAAATAAAGAATGTTTAGAGATAGTATGGAGGGATAGACTTAGAAAAGAATTGGCTATTTTATACCTAAATCCAAAAGGTTTTCTTGGAAAAGCTTTTGCAAATAAAACAATTGACTCATTCAAAATAGCCTTAGAGAGACCTAATGATAAAGGTTGTGTTGTTACTGAGGATAATCCGTGCATGATTGTGAAAGCTAAATATGTCGATCCCTCCATTCAATATTTGAATATGTACATGAATGGACCTAGAACACCTGAAAGAGAGTCTCTTAAGAATATGTATACAAATTACATACAAGCACAAATACTTGCTGCTGAAGCATTAGGATTAGTTGATGTTGCTTCGGACTTAAAGCTTTTGCTTGAATATATTGTATCTGACCCTGCCCAATTAGATATGGAAAGAGTATCCACGAGAATTTCTAATGGAACCAATGAATTATTTAAAAATACTAATAGTGGTCAAAATAATGAAGAAGCAAAAAAGAAAATTGATGAAGCACATGTTTACGCGGCAAAAGCTGGGGGTGAAGGTGAATTGTTTTTCAATTCTATTACAGCAATATTCGGTTCTGGAAGTTTTGAAGATGCTGCGGCGGCTGCAGAAGTAGCAAGCAGAACAAAAGGAAATCTAGCATATTTTTATCAAGCGTTGAAAAAAATTAGAGAAGCTAAAAATATTAACCTTGAACCTGAAACACAAGAAGAATTTGGAGATGCAGAAAGTATAGTTGAAATTTAAAATGAAACATTTTTCAATATTAGTTTTTTTATTTTTAATTTCATCTAAAGTGGCATTTTCTAATACAATTGAATATATTGATGTAAAAGCAAAAGGAATTGGTTCAACCTATACGGAAGCACTTAATAATTCATTATCAAATGCAATAGCGCAGGTAAATGGAAGAAGTATTGAAACGCAAACGTCGCTAAAAAAAATTTCACAATCTATTAATACCAGTGAAGATAGCTCTTACTATTCATCAAAAGAGTTTCAAAAAACTATTAAAGAGCAAACACAAGGATATGTATCAAATTTTAAAATATTAAATGAAGAAAAGTCATCAAACGGTGTTGTTAAAATTTTCATCTCTGCAAAGATTGGTAAATATAAATTAAAAAAATCTGCTCAACGAAAAAGAATAGCAGTTATGCCTTTTTATTATTTTGATACATCATTTAAATTAAAGGATAACGTTGTATCCAATGCCAAAATAGATGATTTATTAATACAAAATTTAATTTCTTATCTTGTTCAAACTAGAAAATTTACAGTTTTAGACCGTGAATATATAAATCATATGAACAGTGAACTAGATATTATTAAAACTAATCAAACAAATATTGAAGAAACAGTTAAGCTTGGTCAAAAATTATTCTCTGATTATATAATGGTTGGAACACTACAAAAACTATACACAGAAGAAAAAACAATCAAAATTAAAAATTCGAATAATTCTGTTACAACAGAAAAAGCATTTATTGAGTTTAGTTACAGAATTATAGATGTTCCAACTTCACAGATTATGTTTTCTGATGATTACACAGGTATTTTTGATATTGAGAAAAAAGATATCGTTTCCCTAGAGGGTGATATCATTAAACAGGCAACACTTGAAATTGGTAGTACCATTTTAAATGCCATCTACCCCCTAAGATTAGAAAAAATATCCGGTGATACAGCCTATATTGGTCAAGGAGGAATGGAATTAGAGTTGGGCGATGAATTTACCATTATTGAGCTTGGAGACAAGATTAAAGATAGTTATACAAACGAATATATAGGAAGAGAGCAAAAAGAAGTTGGTAAACTAGAAATAACACAAGTTACCTCCAAATTATCAAGTGGAAAAATACTTGAGCAAAACTATAATTTAGAAGACAATTTTGAGCCAAAAAAATATATCTTAAGAAAAATTATTACAAATCTATCTGCTATTGATATAGCAAAAGAAAAAATTAATGCAAAAAAGGAAGAGGGTGACACAGATGACGATTGGTAAAAACTTAATAATTATTTTAACTGTATTTTTAATTACAAATATTTCCTATGCTGTTGAAACTAAGGAAGAGTTTGCAACAGAAAAACCCTCAATAAAATTACATAAAAAATCTGGTCAATCGAAAAGTATGGCGGAAGATTTTGTAAGAAAAAATAAAAAATGGAAAATAGGTTTAAACCCTCGTCCAGAAGATAAGGGGGGAGATTTTTTTGTTTCTGTTGGTACTAGTGCTATTGCTTTTGATAACAGTTTTGCAAATTTTGGGGATGCAAGACAAGATGCATTTGATATCGCCTTTTTACAGTCAAAAAAACAATTTATCAAATTTATGGGTCAGCGAATTTCAACAAATATTGTTAATGAAAGAAAACAAGGTTCATATGCGCAGCCTCCTGAACCAGGAACTTCTGAAATGGAAAACCTCATGGATGAAATGAGTTCATTTGAAGAAGGTAAAAAACTCAGAACACTTATTAATTTAAAACTAGATCAAGCTTTACGGGACGCAGGGTATGAAGATCCTTCAACTCCTGAGGCTGCTGAAGAAGCGGAAAAAATAATTAAAACAAAAGAATTTAGCAAATCTATTGAAGCAGCAGCAGAACATAGAATTGCAGGATTTCAAACCTATAAAGTTTTTGAAATATCTGATGGAAATAAAGGTGATATTTCAGTCATTGGCTTATGGAGCAATAAATTAAATTTATTAGCTGATGCTCTCTCCACAGGAGGGGATATACCTTCAGGCACGCCTAAAAAAGCATTAATGGATCAAATTCCAACACAAAATACTGATGAAGATATTATAAGATGGGCCTTTAGTTATGGCGCAAGAATGACAACAGATGAAAATGGCAATCCTTCCATTTTATCTTTTGGTCATGCTTCACCACTTTTTGATGATGTAGATGAATGGACTGATGCATGTGACCAAGCTATTCTGCAGGCTGAATCTTTTATTGCTGTTTTTGCAAATGAGATTGCATCCTATAAAGAAAATTTGAACAAAGCTCAAAATACTAAAATGTTTGAGGATAATGCCAATCTTAATAATTTAAAATCAGAAACCAAACAAATTAAAAATTATTATAAAAAATTAGAAACATCTGGATATATAGACACTGCGGGTAGTGAATATTTAGACTCCATAGAGATCCAACACCCTGCAAGTGAGCAAGCATTAGAATGTATTGCGGCTGTGGGATGGAATACATCACTAAGAACATCTGGTGAAAATATTAAAAACACCAATGTAGCTGCAGAAAAAATTACTTTAGATGACGAGCAGGAAACAGATGAGACAAAAGAAGAAGAGGAAGATGAAGACGGCACATCATATTCGGGTGAAAGTGATGAAGCTGATGATGATTTTTAGCTTTGTTTTTTTTAGTCCTCAATCATTTGGTTTAGAAAAGCAGTTAATAGAAGAATATAAAAAAATTCGGTCTACAATAGAAGACAAGAAGTTTGCTATGTCGGATAATTATTATTTTTTATTCGGCAGTGTCACTGTAGAAGACTATGAAGATGATATAGAATTTATTGCTGAAGCAAATGCCTACGAAAATTTAGATGTGTATGCTTTTAATCTGATTTGCTGGCCAGATTATTTAGATACAGAAACAAAAGTCAAAATCTTTTATAGATACTTAGAAGTAAACCCACTTTTTGATTTTAATAAAAACATCACTGTTTTAAAAAAAGAAAAAAAACCAAACGATCTAATTAATATCACTTATGTTTTTGATAGAGAGAACAATTTCATTAATTTTCCAAATACAGAACAGCTTGGATTTATTAATTCTTGCCAATAAATACAATATAGTTGAGCCAATACTTAATCACTGATAATATTTTTATATGAAGAATTTCTTTATAATTAATCTGGTTATTCTAATTTTATCTTTCACTAAAAGCACCTTTGCAAATGAGGAATATGAACTCACACAAAATGATATTGATGAAATTTATGAATTTGCGACGAATGCATCAATGGGTATTATTTTTCATGAAATAGGTCATTTGATTGTTGATGAATTTAATGTTCCAATTTTTAATAATGAGGAAGATGTTGCTGATAGCTTCATGGCCTGGTCCTTAATTCAAATACCAGACGAATATGCTTCCTATGAAGATTATGAATATTATGCGGAAGAGCCGCATAAAGTTATTAAAGGAATTTCAGACTATTATTATTACTTAACACTTCTTGGAAGAGATACATCAGAAGTATACGGAAAAGACTCTGAATATGCCATTCACTCTACTGATAATAAAAGATTTTTTAATATTGCTTGTTTTATGAAAGGCTCCAATCCTGAAGTTTTTAATACTTATATCACCAAACGAGGATTTGATTACATTTTAGAGGATCAATGTGATTACAATTACTGGCAAATGAGTGATGCCTGGTGGGATGTTTTTAAAGGATCAGCACAAGGAGAGGAATATGAATTTTGGGAAGTGTATGTTGAAAATTATGTTCAAAAAATTTTCTTAAATTTTCAAGATACAAATGTAAACATTCATCAATACTTTGAAGAATATGCGAAGCCTACCATTTTATATTTTTTACAAAATGTGATAGCGCAAGTAAAGTTACAAGAAGATTATATCTTAAGTTTTGAATATTGCGGTGGTGACATCAATGCTTATTATATTTCTTCTCAAAATAAAATTCTGTTTTGTTATGAATTAGTTGAGGAATTTATGAATGTGAAGACTGATATTATTTTCTTAAAAAATTCACTATAAGTTCAAAAATTCCCCAAACTGTATTTACCTAAGCTGATTGAGGTGACCACGCATAGCCTGAACCATAATGCGTTGTGATACGATTAAAGTTAATATCAGGGCGTGCTTGACGAAACTTTTTGCGAAGTCTTTTGATATGGGAGTCAATATTACGGTCTGTGACCATGGCATCAATCGAGTAACACACATCAAGGAGTTGATCACGTGTGTAGACAACACGGGGTCGCTTTACTAACTGTTTTAATAACGCAAATTCTGTTTTGGTGAGCTCAATATTTTTGCCGTACCATTTACATAAAATTTGCTCTTCTAAGAGCTCCAAATTACCAAGTCTATACACTTGATCTTCTTTTTGCTTTTCGAAGTAGCTCATCACTTTAAGTAACCGTGCATGTAGAATATTAAAACTATAGGGCTTTAGAACAAAATCACCAATCGTGGTATCTTTTAAGGCGCGTTCTTCAAGATTATCAACGGCCGTTAAAAAGAGAGCAGGGAGCTTATCTTTGTTCAGTAAAGCACATAAATCACGATAAAATTCAAAGCCCGTTAATTTTGGCATTTTCATATCAATCACGTAAGCATCGGCAGGCTTATCTTCATGATAGAGCAATGCTTTTTCAGGATCAGCAAAGGTAATTGTTTTGTAACCTTTTGATTGAAATTGTAGTGATAGGGATGTTAGGATGGATGTATTGTCGTCTATTATGGATATTATCGTCATTTTTCCTTTCTCTTAATCACCAAAAAAACCTTCAAAGGAATTAAACCTAACACTAAGGCCAAAGTGTGTCAAAAATAATATTTTATATTTCTTAAAACGAACACAATTTAAATTTGAAATTACTTCACATATCAAAAAGTAAATGTTAGTTATGACCTGTCCTGATTTAGATACTCTAATTGCTGGGACACAAAACAAAACGCTAAAGGAGATATAATGTTTAGTTTTAATTTTTATAAAGTAAAATCTATAAAAGATTATGTTAATCAACGAGAAAAAAAGGAAGGTCTAAAAAATCTATTTTTAGAAAAAATAGATCAAAGCCTTACTAGAGATGAAAAGCTTAATAATTTAATTAAGCAACTTGAAAAACAAGGCTTTAAAATAGTTAGAAATAAAAGGAAAAAAGATGGTAATTAAATTTGTTAACGCAAAACAATGGAAAAAATTAGGTTTGCCAGAATCATCTACTTTTATTACCCCTTATTACAGATGGGAT
Organism: uncultured Alphaproteobacteria bacterium; assembly: GCA_902594815.1. Classification (GTDB taxonomy): domain Bacteria; phylum Pseudomonadota; class Alphaproteobacteria; order HIMB59; genus CACPNW01. Next base: position 7,962 of record CACJNL010000023.1, read on the forward strand.
TTTAAGAATAAAAAATTCA
>CACJNL010000024.1 GCA_902594815.1 uncultured Alphaproteobacteria bacterium
GAGGCAAGCTCTCCCAAATCATTCTTGAACTGTGAAAATTCTTTGCCTCCATACTGAGAAATTACTGTTCCTATTTCTTGATCGTTTAGAGCTGCATAAATAGTTAATAAATTTATAGCCTCAGGTCTATTTTTTGCATCTTCTAAACTATCCGGCAAAGGCATTGGATCAGTCTTAGCCTTCTTAATCTTTTTAATTATTTCTTCCTCACTATCTGATAACATTATTCTTGAGTAATCAGATGGATCAGATTTACTCATTTTCTTAAGTCCGTCCCTTAAACTCATTACTCTGGTTGCCTCACCTAAAATCAGTGGTTCAGGAATTGGAAAGATATCTGTGTTAAAATCATTATTAAATTTTTGAGCAATATCTCTTGTTAATTCTAAATGTTGTTTTTGATCTTCTCCAACAGGAACATGTGTAGCTAAATATATTAAAATGTCAGCAGCCATTAAAGTTGGATAAGAGAATAATCCAACAGATACATTTTCACTATTTTTTCCAGCCTTATCCTTGAACTGTGTCATACGATTAAGCCATCCCATACGTGCAACACAATTAAAAATCCAAGCTAATTGAGCATGCTGAGGTACTTGAGATTGAACAAAAAGAGTATTTTTATCTGGATCAATGCCTGATGCAATAAAGGCTGCTGCGACTTCTCTTGTTTTTTGTTTTAAAATTTTAGGATCTTGCCAAACAGTAATTGCATGTAAATCTACAACACAAAAAAAACACTCAAACTCTTTTTGTAAAGAAACAAAATTTTTTATCGCGCCTAAATAATTTCCTAAATGTAAATCGCCAGAGGGCTGAACACCTGATAAAATTCTTTTTGTAATTTTTTCCATTTTATCTTTTTAAGTAATTTTTAATATCAGCAATCGTTACAATTTTTAATATTAAAATTAATACCACATAAAAAGCGGCAGTAATAATAATAGTGAGCACCAAATAGATTATATTTTTCATGATTTCTACTAAATATAACTCAGCAAAAAAGACACTATTCAAATAACGAGTAAATAAAACAAGCCCAACTAAACATACAAATAATTTAAAAATATTATTTATAAATTGACGATCTAAATTTAATAATTTTTTTCCAATAAGTATAAGAAATAGGAGAATTGCATTAACCCAAGCACTTACAGCAGTTGCTAGTGCAATCCCCATTTCTCTCATGGTGCTTATTAATAAGAGAGATAATATTATATTGATAATTACGCTCGCGATTGAAACATACAATGGTGTTTTTGTATCTTCCCTTGCAAAAAAACAAACAACTAAAACTTTAATCAATACGTAAGCTGGAAGTCCTAAAGCAAAATAACCAAGAACCTGTGACGTAAAAAATGTATCTTCTTGCGTAAAGGCACCTCGCTCAAACAAAATATGAACAATAGGTAATGCCAAAACATATAAACCAATTGCTGAGGGAATGGATATCAGCAGAGCAAATTCCAAAGATTTGTTTTGAAGTTTTGTAGTAATCGCGTTGTTATCTGACTTAATTGATTTTGATAAACTGGGAAGCAAAACAACTCCTAACGCAATACCAAATATTGCAAGAGGCAATTGATTTAATCTATCAGCATAATAGAGATGGCTAATTGCACCAATAGGAAGGAATGAAGCAATAACAGTTCCTACAATAATGTTTAGTTGAATAACACCAGATCCAATTACTCCTGGAAAAAATAATTTAAAAAACTTTCTTATTTTATCGTTAAGTTCAGGAAGTTTTATTTTAGGTTTATAAAAATGAAGCACCGATCGGTACAAAAATAAAAATTGACCAACCCCTCCAATCAACACACCAATAGACAACGCATGACCTGCAGAGCTTACATAGGGAGTAATAATAAATAGTGAGAGAATAAAACTAATATTTAAAATAGCCGGAGCAAAAGCACCTGCAGCAAATTTTTCATGAACATTTAAAATTGACGTGAAATGTGCAGCCAAAGATATAAAAATTAAATAAGGGAATATAATTTTTCCGTAATAAACTGCTAAATCAAATGACTCACTATTAGTAGAGAATCCAGGCGCCAGAATTTGAATAATATACGGCATACCAAAAAAGAAAATGATGGTTAAAAATAAGGTAACTAAAAGTAATAATGACATTGTATTTTCAACAAAGTCAGCTGCTTCGTGATCATCTTCAGAGTTTATAACAATACCTGAAAAAACGGGGATTAGGGCTGCACTATAAGCCCCTTCTGCCAAAACACGTCGAAAGAAATTTGGAATACGAAAAGCTACAAAAAAAGCATCCGAGGTTACGGTGGATCCAAGAAAGCGAGCTATTAATATGTCTCGGATAAATCCTAATATTCTGCTCAGTATTGTATAAAAACTAACAGTGAAGAAGGATCTAAATATAGTCTGCATTAGCTAATTTTATATTGTGATGAGTGATTTGTATAAATTTTATTTGTGTTCTAATTTAGTTGAAAAACACTAAATATATTGTTTTTTTATTAACTCATTCAAATATATCCTTGAAAATATAGATTTGATTAGTATTAAGAATGTATGAAAAATGAAAATCCTAACCCACCTAAGTGTGGCTGTAGTTGTAGCTGTTGTTGTACTTGTGAAGGTGGAGGGTGTTGTTAGATTAACACCCTAAAGTTCCACCTTTTTAAATTATTTAATATTAACAACCCTTAAGTTCATTACCTAAATTACTTATTAATTTAAAGTAAAGATCTTTATCAGAATTAATATTTGCTCCCAGAGGATCAAAGACACCTGTTTTGATATTGGTATCTTCTGCAATTGTTGAAATAATCTTTGGATTAAATTGAGGTTCAGAGAAAATACAATTAATTCCTTTATCCTTAATTACATCCTGAATATCTGCAACCTGTTTAGCGCCAGGGAGAACATCTGTATTTAATGTTAAGGCCCCTGCTGCTCTCACCCCAAATCTTTCTTCAAAATATTGGTAAGCATCATGAAACACTACAAATTTTGCATCCTTATTAATGTCTTTACTGACATCTTTAATTAGTTGATCAAGTGCAATAATAGTTGCCTCAGCATTAGCTTCATATTTATCCTTATTAGCAGGATCTAAATCACCTAATTCGTGAGCAATTTCATGAACCATTTCTTTTGCATTGCTAGGGTCTAACCATATGTGAGCATCAAACTCTCCATGAGCATGACCGTGGTGATCGTGATCGTCATGGTCGTCGTGGTCATCATGGTCATCATGATCGTCATGATCATCATGATCGTCATGATCATCATGGTCGTCATGGTCGTCGTGGTCATCATGGTCATCATGATCGTCATGATCATCATGGTCGTCATGGTCGTCATGGTCATCATGATCGTCGTGATCATCGTGATCATCGTGGTCATCATGGTCGTCGTGGTCACCAAAAATAGACTCTTCTCTAAATTTTAATTTTTCAATACTTTCAACTTCCATGAACTCAACAACTTCCGCTTTTTTTGCTATAGATTCAAGTGGTCCTTCCATGAACGTTTCTATTCCTTCTCCAACCCAAAAAATTAAGTCAGCTTCTTCAAGAAGTTTTGCATGTGATGGTTTAAGCGTAAAACTATGAGGTGATGTACTGCCCTCAATTATTAATGATGGTTCACCCACGCCATCCATTACGTTTGCAATAAGTGAGTAAAGAGGTTTAATTGTTGTAACAACTTTTAATTCTGCTCGTGCAGAAGAAGTTGTAACAATAATCATAGAAAAAAATAAAGCTTTAAAGAGCGTTATAAAATAATTGTTTTGTCTCATAAAAAAATGTTCCTATAATTAGTTAAGTCTGTTAGATAGTCTTCTGTTATAAAACGTAATGTTATAATATAACATATTTTAAAGTAAATAGTAAAATGGCTGAAAAAAACAACTTATTAGTAAAATTAGATAACGGTGGCGTCTATAAATCATCAAAGTGGTTGGTAAGAGGAGTATCTTTAGAGTTATATAAAGGTCAAATCGTAACTTTAATTGGTCCCAACGGGTCAGGTAAAACCACTACAGCAAAAATGATTCTCAATATCCTTAAGTCCGATGAAGGAAAAATGGAGAGCTACACTTCTAAGATGGCTTATGTTCCTCAAAAAATTAGTATTGATTGGACAATGCCACTTAGAGTTATAGATTTTATGAAATTAACTAATCATATTAATAATGCTGATATAACTGAAGCTTTAAAATTAACTGGTGTAGAAAATTTACTTTACAATCAAATTAATAACTTATCGGGTGGAGAATTTCAGCGAGTTCTTATAGCTAGAGCTATTGCAAAAAAACCAGAATTACTTGTTTTAGATGAACCTGTTCAAGGAGTAGATTTTAACGGTGAAATAGCGCTTTATAATTTGATAAAAAAAATTGCATCAACTTTAAATTGTGGCATTTTATTAATATCACATGATATGCACTTTGTGATGTCAGCAACTGACCATGTAATTTGCTTGAATGGTCACATATGTTGCTCGGGAACTCCTAGTGCAGTTATTAAAGACTCTGCATATATTGAACTGTTTGGGGAACATACAGCGGCAACCTTATCTTTATATAAACATCATCATGATCATTCTCATGAAACGGATGGGAGTGTTGCTAAATAATGTTTGATGATTTTTTTACTCGAGCTTTAATAGCAGGTGTTGGGATTGCGATTATTGCAGGACCACTTGGCTGTTTAGTTATATGGAGACGTTTATCATACTTTGGAGATACATTATCACACTCAGCATTACTAGGCGTTACACTCGCTTATGCATTTAGTATGAATATTACTTTATCTGTTTTCATTATCTCTTCAGTTGTTGCTATACTTCTTATTAATTTACAAAAAAGAACAAAATTAGCCGGAGACTCCCTGCTTGGTCTTCTTGCGCATTCTACTCTTGCAATTGGATTAGTATTAATTGGTTTTCTCTCTTCAATACGTTTTGATCTAATGGGCTTGTTATTTGGTGACATACTTGCAGTAACAACAGATGATATTGCGTTGGTTTGGATTGGTGGAATAATTATTTTAGGTGTCTTATATTTTATTTGGAAATCTCTTTTCTCTGCAACCGTTAATTATGATTTAGCGGCAGCTGAAGGGATGAGACCTGAAATTTCTAATTTAATTTTTACACTTTTATTAGCAGGTGTAATTGCGTTATCGATAAAAATGATAGGCGCCTTATTAATAACTGGACTGCTTTTAATTCCTGCAGCCATAGCGCGTAATCTAAGTAACAGCCCTAAACAAATGATAATAATAGCCATTTTAGCTGGTATTGCTTCTGTAGTTCTTGGATTATTTACATCTTTAGAGCTTAACACTTCCTCAGGGCCTTCTATAGTAGTAGTATCACTGGCATTATTTATTCTTTCACTCATCCCACTTGAGATAAGAGGTCAGTTGCAAAAATGAAAACAATTTGATAATTTAAAATATGAGCGAAGCACTAAATACCCTAACAAAAAATCAGCAAACAGTTCTTGATATTTTAGAGAGCGCTAAAGAGCCTCTCAAGGCATATGCTATTCTTTTTGATACACAAAAAAAAGGAATCAAAGCACCCCTGCAAGTATACCGCGCTTTGGATAAATTAATTGAAATTGGTAAGGTACATAAAATAGAGAGTAAAAATTCATACATAGCTTGTAAGCATAAAAGTTGTGACGCAGGTACATCGACTTCTTTTTTAATTTGTGAGATGTGTGACCTAGTTACAGAACTTAAGAAAAATGTATCATCTTATTTTTCAAAGCAAAGTGCAGAGGTCAATTTTTCATACTCAAAACACAATTTAGAAATTTATGGAATTTGCAGTAATTGTAAAAGAAATAACTAGTAAATTTCAATAATATTATATTTTTTTTGTTTTCGAATCTTTATAAATGAATAGAGAAACTGAATTATAAATATATGGAATTAACACTTCTTTATACTATAGTTGGTTTTAGTCTCGCTGCATATTCTGTTATTGCAAATGACTCAGTTCAAACATTAGGAACTTTTATGGCCTCTAACCAGAGGTTTAAATGGTACTGGTTAGCAACTGCAGCATCTCTTGTTTTAAGCTTTACATTAATTTACGGTTGGAATGTTAACGACGGAGATATTACCTTTGGGCGGTTAAATAAAATACCTTACCAAACAATTCAGTGGTATCACGCAGCAGCTCCGTTGATCCTTGTATTATTAACTAGAGGAGGAATACCAGTTTCAACAACATTTTTAGTTTTATCAGCTTTTGCCTCAACAGTTGTTTTAGAAAAAGTACTTTTGAAATCAGTGGTTGGGTACGGGTTGGCTGCCGTTGTTGCGTATCTTGTGTGGATTGGGATAAGTTATTTTATCAATGAAAAGTTTGATAAAGTACAAGACAAACATAGACGTGCTTGGGTAATTGGTCAGTGGTGTACTACTGGTTTTCTTTGGTACACATGGCTAAGCCATGATCTTGCAAATATTGCAGTGTTCCTCCCTCGTGCAGTTCCTGTAAATTTATTAATTGTAATTATTATTTTATTGAGTTCTCTTTTATTTTATATTTTTTGGGATCGTGGTGGGCGTATACAGAAAGTAGTCTATTCCAAAACAGGGACTCGTTACACTAGATCAGCAACAATAATTGATTTTGTTTATGCGGTTATTTTACTTTATTTCAAACAGTATAACGATATACCAATGTCAACAACTTGGGTCTTTGTTGGTTTATTATGTGGTAGAGAACTTGCAATTTCTTCAATGAATAAAGATTACAAACTTCGTTATGTTTTTCCAATAATTGGTAAAGATTTTCTTAAAATGATTTTTGGATTATCTGTATCGGTTGGAATAGTGCTGTCTATTCATTATATATTTATTCCTAACGGCTTTTAGTATTTTTTTGTTTTTTTAATTCTTTTTTTAATTTAGGCCAATCATCATCACTTAAGATATAGCCTACACATTTTTTTGTTCCGCATTTACAAATGTGATCTTCAAAATCACTATCAAATGGATAACCATAGTTATACGTTAATTCTGCATCTTTTTTAATATTCTTTATGGCGGATATCCAAATTTCATTATTGGTAATTTCTACTTCACAATTAGGATCACATGAATGATTGATAAATCTTGCATGATTGCGCAGAACGCCTCCATCGATGTCGTATTTTTTATTTAGTTCAAACACATACACCATTCCATTTTTTTTATTTTTTTCTGCTTTTTTTAATTGGATGTCAGCGCGTCTATCGCCTTCTTTTTTGGTTACTTTATCTCCAATATATTGAATAACCTGATCGCCTTTTTTAATATTTGATACAGCAAACAATCCAGAGCCATGTAATGAAGATTTCTTTTTGTACCAAAGTTTTTTCATGCTTTTTGTTTAGATATATTTAATTGATTATCAAGTTGTAAAATTAAATAAACCAATAAAAATAACCCAACACAAAAATTGGAATTTGTAAACCAA
>CACJNL010000025.1 GCA_902594815.1 uncultured Alphaproteobacteria bacterium
CCTCTCACCAAAACAAATGATAAAGCAGGAAATCTCCAATATTCCTGAAAATAATATCATTTTTAATGAGACTCAAGAGTATCCTCTCCGCTCCTTTACCTTTGATCCAATCATTTATTTTAATGAAGACGATGAAGTGTGGATTTGCGGAGTGGAATTAGCAGCGCTAGACTATACAGGCACCAAAGTTATTATCTCTTTGTATTCTGCTGTTTTTGAAGAAGAAAAAAAAATAAGTCATATGATCATGTTAGAAGGAGAACACGTCGCACCTGATGGCCCGGATACGCCTTATGATGATATAGAAAAGATTGGTTTATATATTCAGGGCTTTGAAGTAATAAAAAATAACGAACTCCTAACAAAAGTATCCAGAGGTAGTCGGCATACAAAAAAACTTAAAATTGAAACTGATCAAAACTTTCTTCTTGCAGGTGGGTTTGCGTTAAAAGAATTTTATGCGGGTAATTATGATCTTAATGTCGAGTTTCTTAAGAACTTACCAGTGAACATCCCTGTTCCTAAAAATGTGCATTATAACGATCAAAAGGCAGAATTGATTGAAAATTGTATTATTGAATTAAAAAGAACAGTGAAAAAAAAGAATTCGAATGAGGTATTTAAACAAGAATTAGCATCTTATAATTATTAAATTATATTTTAATTTTAGAGATATCCTCAGTGTTGGTATGCAAAGAGGATTAAAATATTATATAGATAATTGATGATATTTTATCTTATTACACCTTTAATCCTTATTGGAGCTAGTTCACTTGGTCTTATTATTAATCCCTCTTGGTCTATATCCCCCTTTATTTGGGTATTTGTATTGGTGCCACTAATTGATTTAACTCTCCCCTATTTAAGTAAACAAGATCCAGATCTAAAAGAAAATATCTTTCATAATTTTTCTATTCTTATTGTGCTTCCCTGTATTATTTTTTTAATTGTCTTTGGCTTAGTTGTTGTTGCTGATCCAGCAGTCAGTTTATTAACGGCTTCTGCATTAGGTGCAGCTGTCGGTATGTCTGGTGGCTCAATTGGTATTACAACAGCGCATGAGTTCATTCATCGTCAGAATAAATATATGCGCGGTATTGGTGTCGTTTTATTAGTGTTATGTTGTTATGGTCATTTTCGTATTGAGCATGTGTATGGTCATCATAAACATGTAGCTACCAAAGAAGATCCTGCAACAGCAAGAAGAGGAGAAAATTTTTATTTCTATTTTATTCGTTGTGTTATTAGCAGTGTCATTTCATCATGGGATATTGAAAAAAATATGTTGCAAAAGAAAAATATCAGCACCTTTAGTTTGCAGAACAGAATGATTCATTATTTTGTTTTGGAATCTCTTTTTCTTTGTATTGCATATGTGATTGCTGGTTTTAATGGCCTAATATTTGTTCTCGCTCATTCTTTTGTTTCTATTATGCTTTTAGAACTCGTGAATTATATTCAGCATTACGGATTAGAGAGAAAAATAGAGAACGGAAAGTATGAGCGATTTACCGATCATCACTCATGGAATAGTCGTCATATATCCGCTAATTGGTCGACGTTTAATTTAGGCTTACATGCGGAACATCATCAAAGTGCATCCAAACACTACCCTCTTTTATCGCAAGAAGAAAAAGCCATTGAAATGCCAGCTAACTATTCAGTGATGTTAATGATGGCTTTAGTTCCACCTATCTGGTTCATCGTAATGAATAGAAAAATAGATCAACTCGAATTAACGTAAATCAATTAATTTTGAAGTAGGAAGTTATTAAAATGATTTGCCTATTACATTTTTTATTAGTAAGATAAACGAGTGTATAATTTACTTAAAACATCTTTTTTTTTATTTATTTTTTTAATTTCAACTAATTCAAACAGTCAAATTATTTATGAAGACGGTTTTCCAACTGAATTTCATGGTATTTGGTCAGATAATTGTGCAAAACCATCAGAATATGCTGTTAGAATTGACCAGTACACAAGTTATGAAGTTACAGATTACGGTACTTATTTAGATATTCCTAAACTAAGAATTGTTGGTGACTATCTAGTTGTTATTTATCCTGGAACAAAGGAGTACCCAAATGAATGGTATAATTTTTTAAAAATTGAGAATAATAATCTTGTAATAAGATATGAACCTGAAAATTTTGATAAAAATGATTTTAGTTTTCTGGATCAAAAAGATGATGATACATATTATTTTGTAAAATGTGAAATTTTTCCAAATAAATATCAAAACTATGTTTCTCCCTTTAACAATTTATTAGATGAGAATGCTCTATCTGTATGCATAAAAAATTCACTTGAATCGATAACGTGTATCAATAATTTATTTAATTATTTTGATATTTATCCTGATGGTGAATTATCAGTTGCAGAATTAACACAGATGTCAAAATTACTTGTTAATTATTTGTTTCTTGATGGTCATATTAACACAATCATGGAAGACACACCCATTGAAGATAAGTATTTATTAGCAACAGGAACGTCATTTACTTTTGCTCCTTCTTTTTCGCAATTATTATTAGTAAATTATGATTATAATAATTCTGATTCTTTAAGTTTAGATGAGTTATTAAATAATAAATCTGACTTTATTCAGAATATCAATTTTATTTTGAAAACTAATTTTTCAACATTAGAGAATGCTATAGAACTACTTGAGGATGTATTCTAAAATTATAGATAAAAATTTAATTTACAAAATTTCATTATTAATCTTAGTTATTATTTTTTCTATGGGTCATCATAAAAATAATCGTTCAAATATTCAAGAAACAGAAAAAAAAAATATAAATAGCATACCTGTTAATGAATTATTAGAAGAGATAAGAGATACAAATAAAAAAAAGGAAATTAAAAAAAAGAATAACACAATTCCTGAATTAACAATTACTGAAATAGATCTTGTATTGCAGCAGTTAAGAAATTGTTTTAATCCTAGAGCAGGCGCTCAAATTGCTGGAGATGAACAAGTACAGATCTTCACAAAAGTTGATAGAAATGCTAATATTATCAAAGAAACAGTAAAAATAATAAGTACAAATATAAGTAAATCTAATCCTTATTATGATGCAATAACTGAAAGTGCAGTTGCTACATTGTATAACCCTATGTGCTCACAATTAAAACTCCCACTAGAAAAGTATGAGTCTTGGAAAGATTTGAAAATAACTATTGATTACAGTTGGGTAAATTAGGGATAATTAATTTTCAATATATTATAGTTAATTTTAATGCTGGGATCATAAGTCCCAGCATTCTTAAAATAATTAAGCGTAAATTGTATCTGAAAGTCTTAATATCAGAATAGCAGCGATAGCAAGAAATACGTGTCCTACTACTTCATCGCCAACATCTGTTTTTGAGTCTGGATCAATTATTTTTAATCTTGTTCCCCAACTTAAAAGTACCTGACATAAAGATACAAGAAAATTAAAGACAAAGAAAATCCAGCATCCAAGTGGTCCATTTTCTCTAAAAATAATCCAAACACCTATAATAAGAGTTGGTAGAACAAAACTTCCTACAATTCTTATAATAGGTACTGATTTTTCACCTAAATCATATCTGTCAACAAGTGTATTTGGACTAAACACTGTGAGAACAGTGTAGTATCCCAAACCCAACATGCTAACTAAAAATAAAATTAAATTTAAGACTCCGCCCCATGCAGCAACCATATTACCCCCTTTTGATATTGTCGTGTTTAAGATAATTCTAATCTTTGAACGTTGTCAACACATTCTAACTAAGTGTAATAGAAGTTCTTAGTTACAATTTAAAATTAATAGTAAAATCAATTTATAATATCATTAATTTTTGTTGCTAAATTCTTACTTATAATTTGTATACCTTCTTTATTTGGATGTTTTCCATCAGATTGATTTAATTCAGGAATGAGTGCCACACCTTCTAAAAGGAAAGGATATAAAGATATTTGAAACTCTTCTGCTAATGCTGGATAAATATCATTAAATGATTGTTGATACTCTGATCCGTATGAGTTTGGTGACTGCATACCAGTTAGTAAAATTTTTATATCTTTTTTTAAAACTGTTTCGATAATTTTTGATAAATTAGTTTTTGTGATCTCTGGTGCAATACCCCGAAGCATATCATTGGCGCCTAATCCGAGTACAAATAAATCATAGTCATCTTGTAGGCTCCAATTTAGTCTATTTAATCCTCCACTTGTTGTATCACCTGATACGGAAGCATTCGTAACGATACTTTGAATGTTTAAAGCTTGTAAATCTTTTTCTAAGTAAAGGTTTAGATGATCTGCACTATCTAATCCGTAACCAGCCATTAAAGAATCACCAAAAAGAATAATCTTATAGTCTTGTGCCTGCAATGATATTGGACTTATTAGAAAAATTAAAATATAGACGATTTTCTTCATGAATTCTTTGCTTAGTTTCTCCAATATACACTTACAATATCAAAATGGAACACTCTTAACAGAAGTAATCAAGGGAATTGATTTTACCATCCATCAAAATGAAAAACTTGCGATTGTTGGTAAAAGTGGATCTGGCAAAACATCTTTGTTGATGTTGATGGCTGGTTTAGAAAAACCTACATCTGGAAACATCACTTACCAAGATCAAGACATAACCACTTATAGCGAAGATCAATTAACCGAATACAGAAAAAAGAATATCGGCATTGTATTTCAATCGTTTTATTTAATTCCCAATTATACTGCTCTCGAAAACGTTGTCCTATCTTTAGAGATTAATTTTCAAAAAGACGCGTTAAGTCAAGCTAAGGAAATTTTAGTTGATTTAGGTTTAGAAGACCGCTTAAATCATTTTCCAAGTCAATTATCTGGTGGTGAACAACAACGCGTAGCGATTGCAAGAGCCATGATTAAAAAACCAGAATTAATACTTGCCGATGAGCCAACAGGTAATCTTGATGATGAAAATACAGAAGTTATTACCGAATTAATTTTTAATATCGCAACAAAATATCAAAAAAGTCTTTGTTTAGTCACGCATGATGCTGATTTAGCAAAACGTTGTGATCGAATAATGAAAATTGAAAATGGTACAGTTGTTTAATCAACTACAGTTTATTCATAACCAAGCTCTAAAAGATTTAACACGGAGCTTACAAAAAAAAATAACAATTTTTATTACAATTTTTATCAGTGTTTTTATTTTATTTTTGATTAGCACCTTAAATCAATCGTTACTAAAAGAAATAAGATCAAACACCAAAACGATCTTAGGTGGTGATGCAGAAATAGAGTTGCAAAATCAACAAATGGATGCTGATATTGTTAAGGAAATAAATACCTTTGCGAAGATCTCATTAAATACAACAATCGCCTCCATGGTTGCGAATAAAAAATTAAATCCGCCTAAAACATCCTTTGTACAATTGCGCGCTATTGATGATTTATATCCCTTGTACGGAGAGTTCATCACAACAAATGGAAAGGTAGGATCTGATTTTTTTAATAGTGATGAATTTGCTATCATCAATGAAAACTTAGCCGTTAATTTGCAATTAAAAGAAGGTGATGATTTAATTATCCGCGATCAACGCTACGTTATACACTCTATCATCGAACAAATGCCAGACTTAGGAGCAAGTGGATTATTTGGTGATCTTGTTATTATTTCTCAAGTAGGATTAAGCTCTTTGCAAGTTGCTTCATCAGAGAATTTTTTTGAATACGAGTACCGAGTCAAATATTTTGATACTGTTAGTGAAGAGCAAGGAAAAGAAAAACTTAAAAAAATTTTTCCTGAATCATCTAATATTAATATCCGTTTTCCAGAAAACACCACAAGTTTTATTCAACGTATCCTTGATAATTTTGCTAATTTTTTGAGTTTAATATCGTTAGCAGCCATTCTTATTGCTGGCATTGGTATTTCAAATATGGTGATTGCTTATATTAATCAAAATTATAATGCCATTGCTGTTCAAAAATCACTTGGACTTAGTACGCGTATTATTCAATGTATACTAGCGTATCAAATATTTATTATCTCTTCTTTTATTTGTATTATTGCTTTTATACTGAGTAGTTTTAGTCCTGGAATTATAAACTCCTTTCTCCCTGAAGAATTAAATTTTTCTCTTCAGAATAGTAGTGATCTTATTATTTTTTTAAAAATTACCTTTATTGCTCTAATTGCGATTACCATTTTCTTAATTCCAGCATTAAACTCTATTCAGCAACTCTCTGCCAACAGTCTTTTTCGCAATACGTATGAATTCGTGAGTTTACGATTTTCTTTAAAAACAATAATAGTATTGCTGTCTCTTTTTTTTCTGATGATTGCCATCTTCACCCTAGGTAGTAGTTTGTGGCTCTATAATTTTATATTTTTAATTGGTTTTTTGATTACTATTTTACTTTTTTATGGTCTTTTCAAATTATTTATTCTTTTCTTTAAAAAAATAAAGAACATTACTAACTTTAATTTACTATTAGCTAAGCGTAATCTTACGAGTCCTAGCTCTATTGGTCCGTTGATTTTAACAACATTAGGGATTGGTATTTCACTTTTACTGACAATACTTATTATTGCAGGCTCATTTCAAAACATAATTCAAAGAAGCGTGGACACAAAAGCACCTGATTTCTTTTTTATTAGTATTGATCAATCAATTAAAAATGATTTTCAAGAATATATTTTTAATGAATACCCTAAAAGTGAACTAGTATTTGCACCAATAGCTTCAGCGAGAATAAAAGAGGTAAATGGTATTGATATAGCAACATATATTGATCAAGGTAATCCCTCATATTGGGTTATTAGATCCGATCGTCAAATATCATGGTTGAAAAAACCTGCTGAAAACAATCCTATTGTAGAGGGTGAATGGTGGTCAGATAACCCAACTGATCAAATGTACATTTCTTTTGATTATGACGCGGCACAAGACTTAGGCATTAAAATTAATGATAGCATAACCCTGAGTCTATACGGGCGAGATATTACAGGAGTCGTTAAAAATTTTCGTGATGTTGATTACGCAGATTTTACAATTAATTTTGTAATGGTCTTGAATACAAACTATGGTGAGTCTATTCCGCATCAATATATTGCTACTATTAAACTATCCGATCAAGATAACTTTCATGAATATGCACTGTTAGAAAACTTTCCAAATATTTCTTCTATCAAAATTTCTAATTATGCTGAAACAATCAATAAATTGTTAAGTCAAATTAATATTGCCGTGATTGCCCTTGCCGTTATTATTATTTTTATTGGTTTATTAGTGATTAGTAGTGCTATTCTAGTTCAAGGAAAAAATAAAATTTATCAAAATTTA
>CACJNL010000026.1 GCA_902594815.1 uncultured Alphaproteobacteria bacterium
AAAAAAAAATGCGTGAAGAGTTGGGTGATTTGATTTTTGCCGTACTGGATGTCTCTAGAAAATTAAAGCTTGATCCAGAGTCCGTGCTAAAGCAATCAAATAGAAAATTTTCAAAAAGATGGAAAAAACTTGAAAAACATGCAAATATAAAAAAACTTGAATTACAAAATTTAAGTATTAACGAATACAATAAAATTTGGAATAAAGTGAAAAAAAATTAATTATTATTTGATTACTTTATATCCTCTATGAAAAACATAAGCTGTAATCAATGAGAATGAAAAAACAAAAATAAAAATTATCAAATTTAGATAATAATTCACTTCATCCTTTACGTAAAATGAGTCTCTAAAATAAGAAATTAAATAATAATAAGGATTGTACAAAAGAATATATTTTATATTCTCTGGAAGAGCATTTATTGAAAAAAAAGTTCCGGAAAGAAAATTTATAGGACTCACAAAAAAGTTAGAAACTGTACTAATTGTGTCCCAACGATAAGCTAGAAATCCTACAAGAGAGCCTAAAGATGAAAAAAATATAATTACCAACGTAAGATAATATAAAAAACTTATTAATGAAAAATAGTTATAAGAGATAAAAAAAGATAAAATTAAAAAATTTAAAAAACCTAGTAATAGACCAATAAATATTTGAGAAATTAAATATGATACAAAAATTTCAACTCTAGAAATAGGTGCTATAAGAAAATCATCAAATGATCCTATTTGCTTGCTATTTACTAATGATACTGAGGGATTATCAAAACTCTCCTGAGCTACAACCATGATTATCAAGCCAGGAATCAAAAATTGCATAAACGAGAGATTTTCATTTGATAAAGCGTAATATCTATCAATAGTTGAAAAGATAATTACAAATAAAAGATTTGATGTAAGAGGTGCTAAAATTGAATAGTGATAATCTGATGTAAATTCTCTAATTCTAAATCTTACTATTGTAAAAATAGCAAAAAAATTAAACATTTAAACTTTTGTTATTTTGAAAAATACTCTTTTACCAATTCTACCCAAAAATTAACACCTATTGGTAAAAGATTGTCATTGAAATCATATTTAGTTGTGTGAAGATGAGCTTTATGATTTTCATCTCCTTGACCAATGTATAGATAGGAACCAGGTTTTTTTTCTAATAAGTAAGAAAAATCTTCTCCGCCCATCGATGGCTCAATATTTGTATTAACGTTAGACTTTCCAAAAATTTTTTTTGCTACATTTGAAGCGAATTCACTTTCTTTTTTTGAATTAATAGTTGGAGGATATTTATTTGTTAAATGAAACTCTACATCAGCATCCGCACCATTTGCTTTAGCGATACCAGATGAAATTTCATTTAATTTTTTTTCATAAAATGCTCTTGTTTCAGGTTTAAAGGTTCTTATTGTACCTCCCATTTTAACACTATCATCAATTACATTGTATGCAGTGCCGCCACTAATTTTAGTGATACTTATCAATGCCTTATCTACTGGGTCAGTAGACCTACTAACAATCGTTTGAACAGCTAATACGATTTGAGATGCGATAACTACTGGATCTATAGCCAGCTGAGGAATAGCTGCATGCCCTCCTTTGCCTTTTACAATAATATCAAACTCATCAACTGCAGCCATCATAGGTCCACTATTCACTCCAATCGAACCTAAGGGTAATTCTGGCCAATTATGCAATGCGTAAACTTCATCAATTTTAAAATCATTAAACATGCCATCTTGAATCATTTTTTCACCCCCAGCAAAACCCTCTTCACCTGGCTGAAAGATTAAATACACATTTCCATCAAAATCATTATTTTCACTTAAATATTTTGCAGCTCCTAATAGCATAGTGGTATGACCATCATGACCACATGCATGCATCATTCCTTCTTTTGTTGATTTATGATCAAAGTCATTTTTTTCAGGCATTGGTAATGCATCAAAATCAGCTCTAAGACCAATAGATCTATCACTATTTCCTTGAGAACCTTTGATATGGGCAACTATTCCCGTATTTGCATAACCTTCTTTAAACTCTATTTTAAATTCAGATAGCTTGGATTTAATATATTGCGATGTTTCATATTCCTCTAGTCCAATTTCTGGTATTCGATGTAGATCTTGCCTCCAAGTCTTCATTTCTTCATACATTTGATTAATACTATTTGAAACAACCATTAAAAAATTCCAAAAAAACCTTTCTTATTTAATTTGTCTTCACAGTCTTTTAATTGATTGTTATACATTTTTGCATTTCTTTCAACCGTTTTAGCTACTTCGATTAACCATTTCTTTTCAAGGTATGACTCTTTTTTCCAACCACCTTGACCTTCGTGATATGCTAGGTATTGATTATAATAATCGTTTTTTGATATACCGACTAGTTTCTCGCTTTGGGTTGTGTACCAACCTATAAAATCTGTAATATCTGAAAAGTTTGCTCTTGAAGCATTTTTGTTTCCTGTTTTTGTTTTATACCAATCCCATGTAGGGTTAGTTACTTGTGCATAACCAAAAGCAGTAGAAGGTCGTGAACCGGGAATAATGCCAAATATTTTTTTTCTTTCAGGTTTGGCAAATTGTTTAAATGAGGACTCTTGATTAATAATTGCTAGCTGTAAAGCAATTGGGGTATTCCAATTATCGTATGATTTTTTTGTAGCTTTATACCAATTTCTTTTTTGATCAAAAATAATACATGAGTCAGCAGTATTAATTTGTTGATTGGAAGTACATGCAACAACAAATATAAATAAAATAGATAATAATTTAAGCAAATTATCGAATTTCATAAAGCATCGTATTAACATAAATTTGATAGTAATAAGATTAATTATGGCAAAAATTTATTGCAACCTATTGAATATTATTTATGAGTGCTTAAATCATTCAAAATGACAGAAAAAACAGCAAAAAATCATAGTTTTCAAGCAGAAGTTAGTAAACTTTTAGATCTAGTGGCAAACTCTCTTTATAGTGAAAGAGAAATATTCTTAAGGGAGTTAATATCTAATTCAGCAGATGCCTGTGAAAAATTAAGGTATCAGTCTTTATCTAAGAAAAACATACTTGGTGATGATGTAGATTTAAAAATTAATGTTCGAGTCTCAAAAAAGAAAAAATATATAGAAATTCAAGACAACGGCATAGGAATGACTGAGCAAGAATTAATCGATAATCTTGGAACAATCGCACGTTCAGGAACTTCTAAATTTATGGAGGCAATGAAAAACAAAAAAGAAACAGATGTGTCAGCAATTGGTCAATTTGGTGTTGGCTTTTATTCTTCTTACATGGTAGCTGATAATGTAGAGGTTATCTCAAAAGGAGCTGAAGCAGAAGATAGTTATTTATGGAAGTCAAACGGAAAAGAAAATTACTCAATTGAAAAAATTGATAATAAAAAGCGTGGGACCACAATCAAACTGCTAATAAAAAAGGATGCAGATGAATTTTTAGACTCTTTCAGATTAAGATCAATAATTACAAAATACTCAAACTATATACCTTTTTCTATAATCCTTGATGATCTTGATAACTCTAAAGAAAAGGAAGAGAAAATTAATGAAGGTGATCCTCTTTGGTTAAAAGAAAAAAAAGATATTAAAGAAGAAGACTATAAACAATTCTATAATAATATTTCTTTTAACTTTGATGAGCCGCTCAAAACAATTCATTATAATGCTGAGGGAGTTATCAATTATAAGGCACTTTTGTACCTTCCAACTAACCAACCAATGGATTTATTTAACTCAGAGAGAAAAAATAAAATAAAATTATATGTTCAAAAAGTTTTTATCACAGATGAATGTGATGAAATTATGCCAAATTGGTTACGTTTTGTTCCTGGTGTAGTAGACTCTCAAGATATATCGCTCAATATCAGTAGGGAAATGTTACAAAATAATCCTGTGATTGAAAAAATAAAAAAAGGAATAACGAATAAAGTATTAAATGAAATTAGCGCGTTGGTAAAAAAAGATAACAATAAATTTTTAGATTTTTGGAAAAATTTTGGAGCAGTAATCAAAGAAGGTCTTTACGAGTTTAATGATCATCATGAAAAAATACTAACTCTATTGAGATTTGAAAACTCCATGAATAAAGAGTTCATGTCATTGGACAAATATGTAGAGAGAATGGTTAAAGACCAAAAAGAAATATACTATTTTGCAAATACGGATAAAGACCATATTCAAAATTCACCTCAATTGGAGGCTTTTACCGATAAAAAAGTACCAGTATTGTTTATGACAGATGCAGTAGATGAATTTTGGTTACAAAATATTGGAAAATATAAAGATTATGATTTTAAATCCATTTCAAAGGGTAAAGTTGATTTATCAAAAGTTGGTGAAAACAAAGAAAGTAAAAAAGATAATGATAAAAAAATAAATAATAATATCAACAATTTAGCTGCTCTTTTGAAAGAAGAACTTAAAGACAGCATATCAGATGTTATCATCTCAAATAGATTAACTAAAAGTCCAGTATTATTAGTAGCTGAAGAGTCAGGTATGGATATAAACATGGAAAAATTAATGAAAATGCATAATCAAAAAACTCCAGATTCAAAAAAAATACTAGAAATTAACGCTGAACATCCAATGATTGTTAAAATATCTGAAAATCTCAGTTCTTTTGATCATAAAAAGGTTTCTCAAGTTATACTTGATCAAGCGAACATATTGGATGGCAACGTATTGTCAAATCCTACTGGATATATGGAAAGTCTTACTGAACTTTTTATTAAATAACAGAATTACTAACCTTATTATTTAAAAAAAAGTCAACAAACTGGTTTGCTATCATTTCAGCAACAATTATCTGAGCTTCAGCAGTTGATGCAGCAATATGAGGGGTTAATAATACATTGTCTAATCCAAATAAAATATTATTTTTAGCTGGTTCCTCCTTATAAACATCTAGAGCAACACCACCGATCGTGTTATTTTTAATCGCATCTTTCAAATCTATTTCAGAAACTAAATTACCTCTGGCAGTATTAATTATTAATACGTTTTTTTTCATAATGTTAATTTCTTTAGCACTGATGATTGAGGATCCATCTGGATTTGGCTTGCAATGAAAGCTAATTATATCTGCTTCTTTTAAAAGTTTATTCAAATCACAAGACATATAATCTGGAAATTCGTTTCTAATCGCATCAAATGTTTTTGAATATATTAGAACCTTGAGTCCAAGGGCGTTACACATTTGTGCAAATCTTTTACCAACATTTCCAAAACCAATAATACCAATAGTTTTACCTTTAATTTCATTTCCTTTTAAACTTTTCTTTGCCCACTCACCCTTATGTGTTGTAATATCAGCTTTAGAAATTTTTCTTGATAAGGATAATAGTAAAGCTAAAGTATGTTCTGCTGTAGCATTTGTGTTCCCTCCAGGAGTATTCATTACAATAATATTTTTCTGTTTAGCTGCCTTTATATCAATATTATCAACTCCAGCACCAGCTCTCCCAACCACCTTTAAATTTTTTGCATTTTCTATTACTTCTTTATTCACTTTAGTTGCAGAACGTACAATTAGCCCATCATAGGAATTAATATTTTGATTAAGTTCGTCAGGTGTGAAATTTGTTATGACATCAACTTCAATATTATTTGATAAAAGTATTTTTTCAGCAATGTCATCCATAACATCTGAAATAAGTACTTTAGGCATAAGATTCCTTTACTTCTGAATATGCCCAATCTAACCAAGGGAGTAATAATTCAATATTTGCAGGTTCAACGGTTCCTCCCGCCCATACTCTAAAAGATGGTGGTGCTTTTGCATAACCATTAATATCATGAGCTACATTTTCATCGGATAATATTTTGCAAATTTTTTTGACAACTGATCTTTGCTCATCTTCGTTTTTTGATAAATACCAATCTTCACATATTTTAAATGTAATTCCAGTATTTGATAAGTATTCCTTACTTTTGTTTTCAGATAAAAAAGTTATCCAATTATTTTTTTCAACCCAATTATAAATTAAATTAAAAGATTTAATTGAAGTATCTAATAGAAAATTCAAACCCCCATTTTTTTCTGCCCAATTAAGTCCATCCAGAGCATCTTCAACACAAATCATTGAAGGTGTGTTAATTGTACTTCCCTCAAAAATACTTTTTATAATTTTGTTGTTATTCGCAATTCTAAAAACCTTGGGTATTGGCCATAAAGGCTTAAAACTCTCTAATCGGCTCAGAGCTCGTGGTGACATTGCAATCATTCCATGTGCAGCTTCCCCTCCTAATACTTTTTGCCATGACCAAGTAAGAACATCACATTTTTTATAATCAATAGGCATTGCAAAAATTGCAGAGGTAGCATCACATATTGTTAAACCTTCTCTATTGTCAGGTATCCAGTCAGCATTGGGAACTTTAACTCCAGAAGTGGTTCCGTTCCAAGTAAAAACAACATCATTTTTGAAATTAACTTTACTTACATCAGGAAATTGACCATAATCAACATCATGCACCGTTAAATTTTCAATTTGAAGTTGTTTGACAACATCTTGTATCCAATCTTTACCAAAGTTTTCCCAAGCTAGTATGTCAACACCTCTTTGACCTAATAATGACCATAGAGACGCTTCTAAAGCACCGGTATCAGAGCCAGGCATAATACCTACAACATAATCATCAGGTAGTTTTAATAATTCTTTTGATTTATCAATAACTAGCTTAAGTTTTAATTTTGCTTCACCTGACCTATGGGATCTACCTGTATTTGCATTAATTAAATTTTCAATTTTCCAACCAGGTCTTTTAGCGCAGGGACCACTTGAGAAATTTGGGTTATTAGGTTTTTTATTAGGCTTTTCCATAGTTATTCAAATTCGTACACAACCAATCCATCAAGTGGTTTAGGATCAAACCATGTTGATTTGGGCGGCATAGTTAAGTTGTCATCAGCGACCCTAATAACATCTGTTATTTCAGATGGAAAGATAGAAAAGGCCACACTATCAGGATTTTCATTAACTTTTGTTTCTAAAGCACCTAAGCCATGGCAGCCTGCTATAAATCTAATTCTTTCATCATTATTAACATCCTTAATATTCAAAATTTTAGTAAAGCAAAAATTGTT
>CACJNL010000027.1 GCA_902594815.1 uncultured Alphaproteobacteria bacterium
ATTGTTCCAGATAAAAATAAAAATTTTGATAAAATATATATAAGAAGAGAGGATGCAAAATATAGAGTAATCTTAAATGAGGCTGATTTAATTGATAAATTAAAGAATAATGGCTTTTATGTAATTAACACTAGTCAGTATGAAATATTGGATCAAATAAGTTTTTTTTTAAATGCAAAAGTTGTTTTGGCACCATATGGTTCTGGTTTAGCAAATATAGTTTTTTGTAATCCTGGAACTAAAGTATACGAAATTGGTCCAAATTCGAGTCATCCATATGATCAGATATTATCAAAAAGATATGAGAATTTGTGTAAAATTTGCAATTTAAATTATCATAAATTTTTATGCGATTCAGTAGATGTAAAAAATCATAATCAAATAACAAAAAAACACATTCATCAAAGTATGCTCAAAGATAGTAATTTTTACAAGAATATGATCCTAAAATTAAGTGATGTTGATCTGATATTAAAAGAAATTCAGCACCCTACCGATGAATAAGATAATATACTAACCAAATTATTTCTAATCCTATTGCATTTATTTAAATGATAATTATCAAAATTGATTTGTGTTATAATTGTATTTGGAAAAAGCATATTAAAGACTGAGTCTTTGTTTTGAGATTTTTTTAAAACTCTCAAATTTTTGAATTCATTTTCTTGAATAATTAAATTAACTAATTCTTCTAAGCCAATCTCTTCATCAATTAAAAAGTTATCCTTAGCTTGAGAAGAATTAAAAATTAAACCGCCAATGTCATTTATAATTACTTCTTTTTCAATTTTTCTATTTTTAGAAACTAACTGCATGAAATCTTCATTAATCTTCTCAACCATTTTGTTTAAGTGAGTTAATTCTTCTTCTGTGGGCTTTCTGAAGGAATTGAATAAATCTTTTGATTTACCTGCATTTGTTGAATAAATCTCAATTTCATCTTTTACCTCAATTGTTTGACCTAATATTCCAGATGAAATTAAATTTGGCTTATTAAAAAAAATCCAATCTGGTCCCCTAACTCCAATACTGCCAATAATAGCTCCATAATTTGCATAAATTCTATCTCCTGCAAGAGCTAACCAGTAACCACCAGAAGCCAACATTTCTGATGAATGGAAATATATTTTTGAGTTTGACTTTTTTTTAAATTCCTTAATGTGATTGTATAATTCATTGGATGCACTGACAGTGCCACCTGGGGAATTGATTGAAACTATTAAAATATTTGGATTGAGTTTTGTGATTGCATCTAGATTATCCTTAACTGCTTTTGGTGAAATCATATTCATTCCAACCAAATCATTTATAAAGGCTTCGCTTTGAATTATTGGTCCATTTACCTCTAAAATGAAGATCGTATCATTAGCATCTATATTGCCTCTGACTAAATCAAAGTCACTGTTTTCTTGATAATTTGTATAAGCTGAAATCCCTAAAATTATTAAAACAGTTAATAAAAATGCAAAAAAAAACCCTAGAGTTTTATAAAAAACATTAAAAAAAATTGCCATAAAGTTTATTTATTACACAAAAAATCAAAAAAATATTATTTTTTTTTTGATTTAGCCTTGATTAGAGTTTTTTAATGCTTAAATGATTAGCACTCTATTAGCATGAGTGCTAATAAAAAAATGTTAAATTTCAATAATTTAAATTGAGGAAAATATGAACTTTAAACCATTACATGATAGAGTGCTCGTAAAAAGAGTTGAGTCTGATCAAAAAACTGCAGGGGGAATAATAATTCCGGATACTGCTCAAGAAAAACCTATGGAAGGCGAGGTATTAGAAGTTGGTTCTGGTGCTAGAGACGAAGTAGGAAAGTTAGTTCCATTAGATGTGAAAAAGGGTGATAAAATCCTTTTTGGCAAATGGTCTGGAACAGAAGTTAAAATGAATGGAGAAGATTACCTAATTATGAAAGAGTCAGACATAATGGGTATCATTACTTCAAGTAACAAAAAGAAAAAATAGATTAACTTAAGAGAGGAATAAAATGTCTGCAAAAAATATATTTTTTGGATCTGATGCTAGAGCTAAAATGCTTGCTGGTGTCAATAAGCTAGCAGATGCTGTAAAAGTTACTCTTGGCCCAAAAGGAAGAAATGTTGTTATGGACAAATCTTTTGGTGCTCCAAGAATAACAAAAGACGGTGTAAGCGTAGCTAAAGAAATTGAGCTTAAAGATAAATTTGAAAACATGGGTGCTCAAATGGTACGTGATGTTGCTAGTAAAACAAATGATTTAGCTGGTGATGGAACAACTACTGCTACTGTATTAACTCAAGCTATTGCAACTGAGGGTATGAAGGCCGTAGCAGCTGGAATGAACCCTATGGATCTTAAACGAGGGGTAGATTTAGCAGTTGATGCAATTGTCTCTGAGATTCAAAAGAAATCAAAAGTAATCAAAACTGACAAAGAAGTATCTCAAGTTGGAACAATAGCTTCGAATGGTGACACAGAGGTTGGTAAAATGATTTCTAGCGCTATGCAAAAGGTTGGTAAAGAAGGTGTTATAACTGTTGAAGAAGCAAAAAGTCTTGATACTGAACTAGATGTAGTCGAAGGCATGATGTTTGATCGTGGTTATTTATCACCATACTTTGTAACTAATGCTGAAAAAATGATTACAGAGCTTGGTGATTGTCTAGTACTTTTACATGAAAAGAAATTATCTAGTCTTCAACCTATGTTACCTCTGTTAGAGTCAATTGTTCAATCAACTAAACCACTTTTAATTATTGCTGAAGATATTGAAGGTGAAGCTCTTGCTACTTTAGTTGTTAACAAGCTAAGAGGTGGACTAAAAATCGCTGCTGTTAAGGCTCCTGGATTTGGTGATAGGAGAAAAGCAATGCTTGAAGATATTGCAATCTTAACTGGTGGACAAGTAATTAGTGAAGACTTGGGAATTAAGCTTGAAAACGTAACTCTGGACATGCTTGGAACAGCTAAAAGAGTTGTAGTTGATAAAGAAAATACAACCATCGTTCAAGGAGCTGGTAAAAAGAAAGACATCGAAGGTAGATGTAATCAAATTAGAGCTCAAATTGAAGAAACTTCATCTGATTATGATAGAGAAAAACTACAAGAAAGATTAGCTAAATTAGCTGGTGGTGTTGCTGTAATACGTGTTGGCGGTGCTACGGAAGTTGAAGTTAAGGAGAAAAAAGATAGAGTTGAAGATGCGATGCATGCAACAAGAGCTGCGGTTGAGGAAGGAATTGTCCCTGGTGGTGGTTCTGCTCTTGCTTATGCAACTAAAGCTCTAAACTCTGTTAAAACTGCAAACGACGATCAAAAAATCGGAGTTGATATTGTGAGAAGAGCACTTTTCCATCCATTAAGACAAATTGCTGAAAACGCAGGAGTTGATGGTGCAGTTGTTGCTGGTAAAATAAGAGAAAGTAAAGACACTAATATGGGGTATGACGCTCAAGCTGATAAATATACTAATATGATTTCAGCAGGTATAATCGACCCTACAAAAGTTGTTAGAACTGCTCTTCAAGACGCAGCATCAGTAGCAGGATTATTAATTACAACTGAAGCGATGGTAGCTGATGCCCCTGAAGATAAGCCAGCGCCTGCAATGCCTGATATGGGCGGCGGCATGGGCGGCATGGGCGGCATGGGCGGCATGGGCGGCATGATGTAATTTTAATTTATATTTTTAATAAAGAGCCTCATATTAATTGGGGCTTTTTTTATTATAAAATTTCGTTAATTTCTTTTATTATTTTAGCATGATCTGGTTTTGTCATGGACGACCATGAAGACGTTAATTTACCATCTCGATCAAACAAATATTTGTAGAAGTTCCACTTAGGTGCTTTGCCATATTCTTCTTTAATCCACTTAAATAACTTATGAGAATCATCTCCTTTAACATTCATTGGTGAAGAAGTTACAAAACCTACGTCATAATTAACTAGACATATTTGCTTAATATCTTCATTATTAGAATATTCTTGATTAAATGAATTACTTGTAATTGCTAAAATAGTTAAATCAGTATCTTTATAGTTTATGAAAAGATTCTGAAGATTTTCATATTGAGGGGTAAAGCCACATCTTGATGCGGTATTAACCATGAATATTGGCTTGCCATTGAATTTATCTAAGCTAACTAAATTACCGTCAATATCTTCAAAAGAAAAATCATAAATATTCATATTTTTTGCGTATCCCATATTAATATGAAAAAACATTAGTAAAAAAGTAATTATTCTAACGATTTTCATGGTATTAATAATCATATCTAATAAATAAATTGAAAATGGAAGCTATCAATAGGTTTAAAGAACTTTTTTTAGAAGTATGGAGTCAGGGTGTATTTGGCTTAAATGCATCAGACATCATTGTAGGTATCATTATTTTCCTAATTTTTTATGTTTTAAGAAGATTATTTGCAAGATTTGTAATTAGTAAACTTTCCAAAATCGTAAATAAGACCTCTAATAAAATTGATAATACGGTTGTGGAGGTTATTGAGGGACCTCTAAAGTTTTTACCAATAGTCTTAGGTTTTTTTATAGCAACGTCTTATATTGAGCTATCTCTTGAAGTACAAAATTTTGTAGATCTTTTAAACAGAACTCTTATTACAATATTTATCTTCTGGCTTCTGCATCAGTTAGTTATTCCATTTTCTTATATTATAAAAAATTTTGAAGATAAAATTTCCAAGCCACTTGTAAATTGGACTTTAAAAGGATTAGAAATAATTATCATAGTTCTTGGTATTGTGGCAGTTTTAGAACTGTGGGGTATTAAAGTTGGCCCTGTTATAGCTGGATTAGGGTTATTTGGTGTTGCGGTAGCATTGGGTGCTCAAGATTTGTTTAAAAATTTAATTAGTGGAATTATGATTCTAATGGAAAAAAGATTTACAATTGGAGACGTAATTTTGGTATCCAACGAGGTTGAGGGGGTTGTTGAGCAAATAGGTTTTAGATCAACATTAGTTCGAAGGTTTGACTCCACTCCAGTAATGATACCTAATTATAAATTTGCTGAGCAATCAGTTACTAATTATTCAAGGAGACATCATAGAAGAATAAGATGGTTAATTGGGTTTGAATATAAAATTACTATTGATCAGTTAAAAAAAATCAGAGACTCAATAACTAAATTAATCGAAGACAATGAAGATTTTGCTAAGAATGAAAATAGCAGTTTTTTCATTAGAATCGACAGCTTTTCTGATAGTTCAATAGATATGCTCGTTCAAGCATTTACTGTAACTAATGACTGGTCAGAGTTTTTAAGGATTAAAGAAGAACTCGCTGTTTCTATTAAGGAAATAGTTGAGTCTAATGATGCTGGATTTGCTTTTCCTAGTCAGTCTTTATATGTTGAGTCTTATCCGAATGAAAGACCTGAAATTTTTAATCCAAAAACCACTCAATGAATAATTCCTTAGAAACTAGCAGAATAGTTACTGGTTCACTTTTTATTATTGCAAGTATTGCAGTTGCTTTTATTTTAAATTTTGCACAACCCTTTTTAGTGCCACTTGTTATAGCATTATTAATTCGTATTTTAATTGATCCTATTATTGACTATCAAATAGATTATCTTCATGTTCATAGAATAGTTGCAGTATTTGTAAGTCTTTGTCTGATTGTTTTTTTATTTATAATAATTGTTCCTTTTATAGGTTCATCAGTAATTACCTTTTTACAATCTGCAGATGATTACAATAATAAAGTATTAATACTAATTGATTTAGCAATTTCAGAACTTAAACAATTTAATATAGACATAGATAGAGAAACTATAAGAAGCTCTCTTAATACTCTGCCATTACTTGATTGGGCATCGGCTCTACTTAGTAATAGTGCAAATTTTATTTCAAAGTTAGTCCTAGTAATCATAATGACTCTGTTTTTATTACTAGGTAAAAAATCAGAAAATACTTCAGCTGAATGGAATGATATAATTGGCCATGTAAAAAAATATATTTTTACTAAATTTATTACATCTTCTATTACAGGTGTTACAGCGGGATTAATTTATTGGTTTTTAGGTTTAGAATTAGCTTTTATTTTTGGCTCTTTAACTTTTATACTTAATTTTATACCAGTAGTAGGCTCTATCATTGCAGTTTTATTACCAATACCTATAGCTATCTTGCAGTATACAGATTTATCTTCTGTGCTGTTGATAATATTTTTACCAGCTATAATTCATCAAATTATTGGGAATGTCATCGAGCCAAAAATTTTTGGAGATGCTTTTGGATTACATCCAATAACTATTATTTTATCATTAATTTTTTGGGGAATGATATGGGGAATAATTGGGGTCCTTTTAGCAGCACCACTTACTGCAATAATTCGAGTCACATTTGAAAGATTTGAGTCCACAAAACAGATAGCAAGATTGCTTGAAGGAAAAATACATCTTAAAACTTAATTTATTTTAAAATTTCTTTAGCTATCTCATAACTAAATCCAGCCCTTGCCATTTTAGAGAGTTTTTTTTCATAA
>CACJNL010000028.1 GCA_902594815.1 uncultured Alphaproteobacteria bacterium
TTAAAAGGCCAGTGCATTGCATATAAATTACCAAGTGTTTCTGTAACTCTTTCAGTTATAAAATCTAATTCTGAATGAAATTTTTCAAATCTTGAAATATCAAGTGAAAATATATCTTCATGCATTTCACCATTAATCATCCATTCTGCAGTAATTTTGCCTGCACCACCTGAGCTTACAATTCCAATACTATTGAAACCTCCACACATGAATAAATTTTTTACTTCCGGTGTTTCACCTAATAAATAATTAGTATCTGGTGTAAATGACTCAGGACCATTAAAAAACTTTCTTATTCCTGATTTCTCAAGACTTGGTATTCGATTCATTGCATTAATTAAATATGGTTCGAAATGATCGAAATCCTCAGGCAATTCACCAAATGAAAAGTCATCAGGAACTCTATAATTATTAACAAATGCAGGTTTTGCATTTGGCTCAAAAACGCCTACTAATAATTTTCCAGCATCTTCTTTCAAATACAAACAATTATTATAATCTCTAAGTACTGGTAAGGATCTATCTATTTCTTTTATTGGCTCACTTAAAATATAAAAATGTTCATCTGGATACAATGGTATACTAACATTTATTTCATTAGCTATTTGTCGAGACCACATTCCTGTAGCAAGAACAACATACTCACACTCAATATTTCCAAAAATAGTTTCGACACCAAAAATTTTATTGTTTTTAACTAAGATTTTTTTAACAGGACATTTTTCAATGATTTTTGCTCCATTTTGTTTTGCTGCCTTTGCTAAAACATTTGTCACTCCAACTGGATCAGCTTGTCCGTCTCTTGGTATAAAAACACCTCCAACAAGATCATCGATATTTATAAGAGGATAAATTTCCTTGATTTCATCTTTGCTGATTTCTCTAGCTTCAATTTCAAATCGTTGAGCAAAGGTTACTTGTCTCTTCAATTCTTCGAGTCTATCTGATGTTGTAGCTACAGTTAATGAGCCATTTTGTTTTAGTCCAGTTGATAATCCTGTTTCAATTTCTAGTTGTTTATATAAATTTAATGAATAGTTTCTAAGTTTTGTAATTGTTGAGCTTGAACCCAGTTGCCCTATTAATCCTGCTGCATGCCATGTAGTACCCGAGGTAAGAACGTCTCTTTCAAGTAAAACTGTGTCTTTCCAGCCAAACTTTGCCAAATGGTATGCAGTCGAACAACCTGCAACACCTCCACCTATCACTACAACTTTACATGAACTTGGCAAGTTATTTGTCATTAGAAATAATTTTGTTTTTTTATAGATATTAGCATAAACTATAAATACATATATTGAATAAATATTTAATGGTAATTGAAAATTAATTTAGCATAATAAATTGATAACATGATAGACTATCAAAAAATTTTAAACAAAAATTTATTAAATGTTTTTATAGAAGTATTAAAAAATATTGAAAAAAATGGATTAAATGGTAGCAATCATTTATACGTAACTTTTCAAACAGATAACTCTAATAGTATAGTCCCGGACTGGCTTTTATTAAAATATCCTCATGAAATGACCATTGTTGTTCAACATGAATATTATCATTTATCAGTTCATAATAGTTTTTTTAATATTGGACTTTCATTTAATAATAAAAAAGCCGATTTAAAAATTTCTTACAAGTCCATTATTTCTTTTGCTGATCCTTCATCTAACTTTGGACTAAATTATCATTTTAATAACTCAAATAAGAACATCAAAAAAAAGAAAAGTCAATTAGCTAAAAAAAATATAAATCTAGATAATACTTCAAATGTAATAAAATTTTCTAATTTTAAAAAAAATTAGCTCAAATAAAAAAAATCAACTAACTGTGAGTCTTGTAAATTAATACATAGAGGTGAACCTGTAGGAAGTTCAATAGAAGAAATTTCTTCAGGTTTATACATACCAATCTCAATCATCATTGCTCTTAAAGAATTTCCATGGGCTGCTATTAAAATGTTGTTATTTTGATCAAGCAGTGGTTTTATGTTTTTTTTAAAATATGGAGATACTCTCTCAACAACATCCTTTAAGCTTTCACCATTTGGTGGAGGAGTATCATAAGATCGCCTCCAAATTTGAACTTGTTCTTTACCAAATTTATTCGCAGTTTCTTCTTTATTTAAACCCACTAAATCACCATAGTCTCTTTCATTTAAATCCGCATGTTTAGTCAGAATTAATTTGTTATTATTTAATAGGTTTTGAAGATTAGCCTCTTTTATAGCTATTTCGGCTGTTTTATTAGCTCTTTCTAATACGCTACTAAAGATAAAATCTATGTGAACTTTGTTTTTTTTAATTAATTCACCTGCTTTTTTGGCTTCCATTTCCCCCTTTTCAGTCAAAGGAACATTTTTCCAACCTGTAAATTTATTTTCTAAGTTCCATTGACTTTGTCCGTGTCTAAGCAAAATAAGTTTGTTCATAATATATTTATTCTAATATAGAGTTTATGTTATAAATAAATTGTCTATTAGCAAACTATGACAAATAAAAAAAGAACAGAATCCGATAGTTTAGGAATCAAAAAAATAGACTCTAAAAAAATGTGGGGCGCGCAAACTCAACGTTCATTAGAGAATTTTAAAATTTCAAACGACAAAATGCCTAAAGAAATCATTATAGCCTTAGGCATGCAAAAAAAAGCAGCGGCATTAGCTAATCAAGATCTTGGATTAATCAGTAATAAATTATCAAAAGCTATTGTTAAAGCTTGTGATCAAGTAATTAACTTAAATCTGCTCGATGAATTTCCTTTATCAGTATGGCAGACAGGTTCTGGAACGCAAACAAATATGAATGCTAATGAGGTCATTAGCAATTATGCAATCAAAATTTTAAAAGGTAAAATTGGATCAAAAACCCCTATTCATCCTAATGATCACGTAAATTTATCCCAATCATCTAATGATACTTTTCCAACTATAATGCATATTGCAGCTAATGAATTAACTGATACAAAACTTATTCCAGCAATAAAAAATCTAATTAAAGAGTTAAAAATTAAAAGAAAATCATACTCAAAAATAATAAAAATTGGGCGCACCCATACTCAAGATGCGACACCATTAACAATGGGAGATGAGTTTTCTGGCTATCTTCATCAAATTCAAAATAATTATGAGAGAATAGTCCTATCTAAAAAAGAACTTAAATATTTAGCTCAAGGAGGAACTGCAGTTGGATCAGGTATTAATGCCCCAAAAAATTTTGATAAGATTTTCTGTAAGCATCTAAATAAAATCACTAAAAACAAATACAAACCAGCTATAAATAAATTTGAAGCAATAGCAAATCACGACTCTTTACTTAATTTTTCTAATTCTTTAAATTCTTTAGCTATTTCATTGTTTAAAATTCTAAATGACTTACGCTTCCTCTCATCTGGACCAAGATCTGGTTTAGGCGAAATAAACATACCTGCTAATGAGCCTGGCTCATCTATAATGCCAGGAAAGGTAAACCCAACTCAAATTGAAGCACTTAGTATGGTGTGCTGTCAAGTAATGGGTAATAATTTAGCAGTTAATCAAGGAGGTGCACAAGGTCACTTTGAATTAAATACGTTTAAACCGTTAATTATTTTCAATATCATAAATTCAATTAATTTACTCTCTGATGGTATCAATAGTTTTAATGATAATTGTTTAAAAGATCTTTCAATTAATAAAGAAAATATAAAAAAACATTTAAATAATTCTCTAATGTTAGTAACTGCTCTTAATAAACATATAGGATATGATAATGCAGCAATAATTGCCAAGAAAGCTTTCAAAGAAAACATAACACTAAAAGAAGCAGCAATGAAGCTAAAACTAGTTACTGAAAAAGAATTTGATAGGATTGTTGATCCTAAAAAAATGATCTAATTAATATATTCGTAATTTGTTTCGTCAGAAAACAATTTTCTTAGAAGTTGATTATTAAGATAGTGTCCAGATTTGTTTCCATAAAAATAACCTATTATTGGTGAGCCAGCTAAGTAAAGATCACCAATTGAGTCTAAAATTTTATGCCTCACAAACTCATCAGTGTATCGCAAACCGTCTTTATTTAGAATTTCATTTTCTCCAATTACCACAGCATTATCAAGAGATCCACCGAGAGCTAAACCATTAGATCTTAAATACTTAACATCTTTTTCAAAGCCAAAAGTTCTTGCAGCAGCTATATCTGTTTTATAGTTTCCATTAATTAATTGAAGTTGGCATGATTGTTTTGAAACTATTTTACTAGGAAAATCAATTTCGAAATCTATTGAAAATTGATTATTGGGAACAATTTTCACTGAGGTGTTGTTTTTAGAAATTTCAATTGATTTTTTTACATTTAACAATTTTCTTTTCTTACTTTGTTGTTTAATTCCAATTTCTTCAATCATTTCTACAAAAGGTTTTGAGCTGCCATCCATAATTGGCACCTCATTTGCATTGATATAAATATTTAAGTTATCAATATGCAAACCTGATAGAGCGCTCATTAAATGCTCAATTGTTGATATTTTAACTCCATAAGAATTTGATATTGTTGTGCTAAGTACGGTCTCTGAAACATTAGACCAAATTGCTTTAATCACATTATCATTTTTTTTATCTAACCGAATAAATTTTATTCCATTATCAACAGCAGCAGGTTCTAGAGTTAATTCAACTAGGTTTCCAGTATGTAAACCAATTCCTTTTAAAGTAATAGAATTAGATATTGTTTGCTGAGTGTTATTTTTGTGATTTGTGTCTATCATTTGCTATGCAAAAAAGTGCTGTTTACAGCACTTTTTTTTATATTTTTTTAGAGATTCCTCAACAAACTGAATATTACAAAATATTACAAAATATTAGTTTGCCTGCCTTCTTAAAAAAGTGGGGATATCTAACAATTCTTCTTCAGTTTCCTGGTTAAAATCATCATCAGATTCATCAATAGTTGCACTAAATTCAGGCTCTACTCTCTTTTCAATTTCTGAAGGTGTATGACTATTTTCATTATCATCTGCTTCGTCAATGTGTTCTGAAATCATCGGTTCTGATTTCTCTTTTTGATCAACAACTTCAGATTTAGCATCAGTGGAGATATTATCGAATAAACTTAATCTTCTAACTGAAGTCTCATTTGAATTTTCTTCATTTATCTTATCCTCATGAATATTTTCAACTCTTTCAGCTAATTCATTTGTATTAGTGTTTTCGTTATCTATATTTTCATATTGATTAGAAACTTCTTCCTGAATATGATCTGCAATATTGTCATCTTCCTCAATGGAAGATTCACTTAGAGTGCTTTCTTGCTCTACATCAGTTGTAGTCTCTTCTAGAGTTTCCAATTGATGTTCATCTTCAGCAATTTTAACTTCTTGAATATTTGCAATTTCAGAATGAATTACTTCTTGATTATGATCTAAATCTGCACCAATGTTTAAAGCATCAACATTTTCATCAAGATTTGATTGTTGTTTATAAACCTCGTTATTTATATTGATGGGAGCAAAACTTTCTAGAGGCTTTGCACTTATACCAACATTAGAATCAATACCGGTAGCAACAATGCTCACTCTTACAATCCCATCTAACCTGTCATCACATGTTGTTCCATAAATAATATTAGCCTCTTCATCTACCTCTTGTTTTATTCTATTCGCAGCTTCATCAACTTCGTATAGTGTAATATCTTTACCGCCAGTAATATTTATAATTAAACCTTTTGCACCCTTTAAAGATACATCATCAATTAGAGGATTAGCTATTGCAGCTTCAGCAGCGGCAACCGCTCTTCCTTCACCAGATGCCTCACCAGTACCCATCATAGCTTTTCCCATTTCTGACATGACAGTTTTGATATCGGAAAAATCAAGATTAATCATTCCAGGCTGAACCATCAAATCAGTTACACCTCGAACTCCTGCGTATAACACATCATCTGCCATCTTAAAGGCATCTGAAAAAGTTGTTTTTTCATTTGCAATTCTGAATAAATTTTGATTTGGAATGGTTAATAACGTATCAACAAACTGTTGAAGCTCTTCAATACCTTTTTCAGCCAATTTCATTCTCTGGGAACCTTCAAAATGAAATGGTTTTGTCAC
>CACJNL010000029.1 GCA_902594815.1 uncultured Alphaproteobacteria bacterium
GCAAAAACTGTTGCTGATAGAATGGTATTTATGGATGAAGGAAGAATTGTTGAGCAGGCAGTACCTGATAAATTTTTTAATAATCCAGAGAGTGATAGAACAAAATTATTCTTAAGTCAGATACTCAATCATTAAGTAATATATTTACTCGACGATTCATTTTTCCTTTATTCTCAATTTTCCCTATTTTAATTTCACCAATTTCTATTGTTGATTTTACATGTGTGCCACCGCATGGTTGAAAATCAATATCACCGATTTTAACAAATCTTAATTTACCATCTATTTTTGGCGGTTTAACAGACATAGTTCTTACTAATTCTGGCTGACTATCTAATATTTTACTGTCTATATATTCGTAAATTATTTTATGATCATTTTTCATAATTATGTTAATTTTCTCTTCAAGTTCTTCCTTGTTAATTTTTTTATCAGGATCATTAAAATCTAATCTACTTTTTTCATACCCAATTTGACCTCCTGTTACCCCTAAAGGTATCGCCGCACACATTAAATGTAGAGCACTATGCATGCGCATATATTTATATCTTGTTTCCCAATTTAATTTTGCTTTTACCTCTTGGTTTATTTCAAGCCCATCTATACTCTCTAATATGTTTTTAATGCTTCCTTCTGCTTTTATTGTATTCTCAACTTTTATCTGCAGTTCTGTAGTTGAGATTTCACCTATATCTCCTGGTTGACCACCACTTTTTCCGTAAAATATTGTATCCTCTAATTCAATTGCTTTGTTTTCCTTATCAATTTTTTTAATTGTCGTTATTATCTCTTTTTTATATGCGTCTTCTTCAAATATTTTTGCCATAATTTTTTCTAACAGATTTTTATATTATTAGGTTGACTTTTTTATTAATCTAAATAAATTAGAACAAAACAAGAACATTAATATATTTAAATCAAATATAATTATTGTTTATCAATTAGTTAATTAATTTTTTTAAAACTATGGATCAAAAAAATATACTGTCAGTTATCAATATCGGAGGCAATACAAAGATTGCTATGCCTTTATTTTCAGACTCGGTATCAGCCGGTTTTCCTTCTCCTGCAACTGATTATTTAGAAAACAAACTTGATTTAAACGAGTATCTCGTAAAGCATCCTGCAGCTACGTTTATTGTGAAGGCGAGCGGACCCTCAATGATGCAGGCTGGAATTTTTTCAGGAGATTTGATGATTGTAGATAGGAGTATTACACCTAAAAATGACAATATAGTTATTGCCTCTGTCTTCGGTGACTTAACAGTGAAAAAACTAAGAAAGAAAGGTTCTGCATTATTTTTGGTTTCAGCCAACAATGAATATCCTAGCATTGAAGTAAAAGAGGAGATGGAATGTTTTATATGGGGAGTGGTGACATATGTCATACATAAAGCAATTACAAAATAATCATCCCTCTCAAAATAATTCTATTGCTTTGATAGATTGTAATAATTTTTATGCTTCATGTGAGAGAATATTTAATCCCAGATTAATTGGCAAGCCTATTGTTGTTTTATCTAATAATGATGGCTGCATAATAACGAGGTCAGCTGAAGCAAAAGAATTAGGTATTAAGATGGGAGAGCCATATTTTAAGGCTAAAAAAATTATTGATAAAAATAATGTGAAAGTTTTCTCTTCCAATTATTCTTTGTACGGAGATATCTCTCAGCGTGTTATGGAAACGCTGGCAAGGTTTGCTTCTGATGTTGAGATATACTCTATAGATGAGGCTTTTCTTGGACTAAACGGTTTTGAAAATTATGAATTAAGTAAATACTGTCAATATATACGTCGCACTATAAAACAATGGGTAGGCATTCCTGTAAGTATAGGAGTGAGCACCACAAAAACACTTTCAAAAATTGCAAACAATCTTGCAAAAAAAAATAAGAAATATGATGGAGTGTGCATACTAAAGTCTTGGTTTGATATAAATGAAGCTTTAAAATTAACATCTATAGAAGACGTTTGGGGTATTGGTAGACGTTTATCTGTTTTTTTAAAAAAATATAAAATCAATACTGCCTATGATTTTACTCAGCTTGACAAAGGATGGATAAGAAAAAATATGGGAGTAGTTGGGGAGAAAACTTTTTTAGAGCTTTGTGGAGTATCGTGTATTAAATTAGAATTAATTCCTTCAGATAAAAAGAGTTGCTGCGTCTCAAGATCTTTTAGTAAACCAGTAGAGAAAATTGATGATTTGGAAGAATCAGTTTCAAGTTATGGGACAAGGGTGGCAGAGAAAATAAGAGAGGAGGGATTGGTCGCAGAGTCTATGAGCATCTTTGTATTAACAAATTACTTTAATAGAAAAGAAAAGCAGTATTCAAATTCAATTAAATTACAACTTCCATATCCAACCAATAACAGTATTAAGATTGTAAAACGAGCTTTAGAAGGAATAAAAAAAATATATCGCCAAGGGTATCGTTATAAAAAGGCTGGTGTTATTCTTTATGGTTTAACTAAAGCAAAACAAACAAGAGGACTCTTAGATTATGATAGAGAAAGTTCAGACTCAATCATGAATACATTGGATAGAATCAATGAACGATATGGTAGCTCCACTATTAGATTAGCATCTGAAGGTGTTGACAAGTCTTGGAGCATGAGAAGAGAGAGTGTATCTCCATGTTACACAACTAGATTTGATGATTTAGTTGAGGCAAAACTCAGTCTTTAGAAAAATTACAATCAGTAAGATCCATGGACTCTGATTCAGCGAGATCTATATAACCTTGAATTTTTTTCTTATTTACTTTTCCGTAACGAACAAAACCACCCTTATAGACATCCAAATTGTCAGGATTAATGGATAGATACAAACATGCATAGTCAAAAGCATCTTGAATTGGAGAGTCTGGTAAGATTGTGTCTCTAAGTTCCTCCCAAATTTTTAGTCTATCAATATCATTAGTGTCATTTAGATACTCTTTTGATAATGATATGCTTGAGGTAAAAGTAAAAAAAATAAGAATTAAATTTTGAAAAATTTTCATAATAAATTTTAGCATACTGATTAAAGAGAAAGAAAAAATATTAAAATTTAACAACTTTTATGAGATTTTAATGGCTCCCCGGGCCGGGCTCGAACCAGCGACCGATCGGTTAACAGCCGATTGCTCTACCACTGAGCTACCGAGGAACACAAATCATCTGTTAATAAAAAAAAGAAAAAAAAACAAGTAAAAATTAGATTTGGAGGCTCGGAGCGGAATCGAACCGCTGTGCAAGGCTTTGCAGGCCCCTACATCACCACTCTGCCACCGAGCCAAATATTTTTGGACAATTAATCTGTTATTTAGTTCAAGTCAATTAATCAAAATTTAAGAATGCAATAAATAAAACATATCAATTTTTTATGTTATTATGTATATAAAACACAAAAAAATCCTTTTAAAAATATGAATATTGATAAAAATCGAGAGATGATGATAGAAAATCAACTCAGACCAAACAAAATAACAAATTTAATATTACTGGATACTTTTAATGAGGTTTCAAAAGAAAAATTTATATCATCAGATAATTTAAATATTTGTTATTCAGATCAAGATATATCAATTCTAGGCAACCGAGGTTACCTTAAAAATCTGCATTTAGCTCAAATTTTACATTTTGCAGATATTAAAAAGTATGAGAAGGTATTGCATATTGGAGGGTTGACTGGTTATCTTTCGGTTTTGATATCAAAACTTTGCAAAGAAATTTATGTTACAGAAGAAGATGAAAACAGTTTTGAAAATATAAATAAAAATTTCTTAGAAAACAAAATTACTAATGGTTATGCTTTTAAGTCTAATCTAATTGATGGCCTTTCAAATAAAGGGCCTTTTGATATAATTATTATAGATTGTCCACAATATAGTATTAATCTAAATTTACTTGATCAATTAAATGTGGGAGGAAGATTATTATATATTGAAAAATTAAATCATGACCTATCTAAAGCTTATAAAATGACAAAATATCAAAATAATTACTCAAAAGACTTTTTATTTGATGTGTTTTCAAATTTTTATCTCAAACAAAAAGAAGAAAGTTTCAATTTTTAATGAATAAGCTTTTAGCTATTATATTTTTATTATTTGCAAACTCTGTCTTTGCTATTGATATTGATGAGGCAATTAAAAGCACAATAGAAAAAAATCCTAAAGTAAAAATTGCATATGAAAAATTAATTGAATCAAAAGAATTAGTTCAGAATGCTTTTAATAAAAAACTACCCACTGTAACTGGCACTATTTCTGGAACTTACTCATCATCAGACTCTACAACTTCTACTGCTACAACTACTCCTGAAACTTTTACTGACAAATACAAATTATCACTAAGTCAAAATTTATATGACTCGGGTGAAAAAGATCTTGAGATTGAAAGATCCGAATTGTTGTTTGATAAGGAATTAATTAATTTTAATATTACTATTCAAAATCTAATTTTAAGTGCAATTGAAGGTTATTTGACCGTTATTAATTATGAAAAATCTCTTGAAGCAAGTAATAAAAATTTTGACTCAGTTTCGCGTTTTTTAGATGAAACAAAAACTAAATTTGATTTAGGCTCAGCTACACTTTACGATCTTCAGAACGCAGAGTCAGCTTTTGCAATAGCTGAAACTAATCTATTTATTGCTCAACAGAATTATGACGTAAGTAAAATTACCTTTAATAGAATTGTTGGACTACAAGCAGTTAACTTGGAAGATGTAGTTGATTTAGATAGAGATATAAACTTAGATGCCTTTCTTGAAAATGTCGAAAAAAATAATTATTCCCTAGCCCTTCTCAATAATGATCTTCGCAATTCAACCATACTTTTAGCTAAGGAAAAGCTTAACAATAAACCTTCCTTAGATTTATCTACATCTGTTGAATATTCTGACTCTGGTAGAATTGATTCTGGTACTGAAAAAACAAATGGAACAATTGGATTGACACTTACAATACCGATATTTCAACAAAACAATGATAAGTCTGATATTAGAAAATACCAGTCACAACTTCTACAAGCTGAATTAACCTTAGATGATGCTAGACAAGATCTAAAAATTCAAGCCTCCAACTTATATAAAAATTATTTGATTAGTAAGTCAAATATAAGTTCAAATAATAAGCAAATTGAGTCAATTCAAACCTCTCTGGAGAGTATCCAAGAAGAATACAATATTGGTACAAAAACTATAAATGAGCTCATAGATGCTGAGAGCGAACTTCTTAGCGTGAAAGTAAACTTAAACACATCAAAAAAAGATATGATATTAAACTATTTTAATATTATGGCACTGGAAGGCTCTTTGATCTCATCTTTTGAGAAATATCTACCTAATTATAATTAACTTTAGTATTTCTGTTTCTTAATTTATAAGAGTTTTAATGACCTCAAATGACTCTATAAAAGACACTCTCGACGTTATTAGAAGAGCTCTGGAAGATGAAAATGATTTTTCTCAACAAAATGATAATGTGCTCATATTAAATAAAAAAATTAATGATGATGGAACTGTAAAGCTTCTCAATAAGTCTGATGATTTAAATGCAATAAACAACATCATTGATGAAAAATTATCGAATTTATTAGAAAAAAAAATGACACAAATGTTAGAAAAAAAAATACCAATTATCCTAGACAATTATTTCAAAAATAAAAAATAGTATGCCGTTATCTAAGTTTTTTAACTTCCTAGAAGATGAAAATAAAATTTATATTAACTGGGAAAAATCAGACAGCTTTAAGTCCAAAAAAAATCAGGAAGCATATTCAATTATGATGCCACCACCGAATGTTACGGGAAGTCTTCATATGGGTCATGCACTTACTTTTACAATTCAGGATATTTTAATTCGTTATCATCGCATGCAGGGAAAGGAAGTTTTGTGGCAAGCTGGAACAGATCATGCTGGCATTGCAACACAAATGGTAGTTGAGAGAAAATTATCGGAAGAGGGTTTGGATCGACGAACATTAGGAAGAGAAAAATTTATTGAAAAGGTATGGGAATGGAAAGAGGAATCCGGAGGTAGTATAAATAATCAATT
>CACJNL010000030.1 GCA_902594815.1 uncultured Alphaproteobacteria bacterium
AACTATTATGACATATTTTACTTTTTTTTCGCTTGCTAGAGATAGAGATTTTTTAAGATTATATTTATAGTTCCAATAAACTGAAAAATTATTCTTTGTTAAATAGTCATATATTTTTAACGCATGTTTTTTTAAACTGGAGTCTTTGATACACAAATGAATATCTTCTGTAATTACATTAACATCATTCATTAATAGCATTATCCTCTCAATGCCCCCAGCCCAGCCTATACCGGGAATATCTTTACCACCAAGAGTTTTTATTAGACCATTATATCTGCCACCACCAATCAGCGTATCCTGACTGCCAATTGCATCAGTTTTAAACTCAAAAACTGTATGGCAATAATAATCTAAACCTCGAACAAGATTTAAATCTTCAGAAATTGATATGTTTAGGTCCTTCAAGCAATCTTTGATCTCTTCATATGATTTAAGATCTGATTGTGATAAAAACTCAATCAGTTTTGGAGATTGCAAAATTGTTTCTTCATCCTGAATATTTTTTGAGTCTAATATTCTCAAAGGATTTGTTTCAATTTTGCTTTTACTTTCTATTGACAAAGAATTTTGATGACCTTTAAAATATTTTGAGAGAACTTTTTTATAATTTTGCAAATTTTCTCTGCTTCCTAAGGTATTTATATGCAGATTAATTTGATTGTTAGGTAAAATTTTTTTTAGAAGTTGATTGGCTAAATTTATCATCTCTATATCTGCAAAAAAATCATCAGTTCCAAAATTTTCAAAATTAATTTGATTGAATTGTCTATATCTTCCTTTTTGAGGTCTTTCCCTGCGAAACATTTGTCCTGTTCCAAAAAATTTAGCCGGCAAATTATTTAAAAGACCATTGGAAATAGCTGCTCTTATCATTGGAGTTGTGTACTCAGGCCTTAAAGTTAATTCGTCTTCATTCCTGTCTTTAAAAGTATACATTTCTTTTAAAACTACATCACTTTGCTCACCTAAGGGTTTTTTAAATAGTTCTGAATTTTCAAAAATAGGAGTTATCATTTCATCAAACCCAAATTTTCTAGCAATTTCTTTAACCTCGGTAATGATGAAATTAAACTTTCTTACTTCTTTGCCAAACAGATCGTGTGTTCCTCTTACAGGTTTAATTTTCATACTTTGCTATATACTACTTTTTTCAGCTTTTTTTCTAATTATATCTTCCAGATAAGGAGCCAAATCTCTGTCCTTGATAATATGATCTTTTTTTCCATCAACATAAATCATATGAGTGTTATTTCCACCACCAGTGATTCCAATATTTGTCATATTTGCTTCACCAGGACCATTCACAACACACCCTATAATTGAAACGGTGATTGGTTTTTCTATATCCTCAAGAGATTTTTCTAATTTTTTTACTAATTCAATAACTTGAAATTGTTGTCTTGCGCACGAAGGACATGAAATTAATTTCACACCTCTGTTTCTAATTCCTAAACTCTTTAATATTTCAAAGCCAACTTTTACTTCCTCTTCAGGCTCGTCAGAGAGAGAGACCCTTATTGTGTCTCCAATTCCACTTAATAAAAGATTACCCATACCAATTGAGGATTTTATAGAACCTGTTCTTTTACCACCCGCTTCAGTAATTCCAAGATGAAGAGGATAATCACAAATTTCTGAAAGTCCCTCATATGCCCTAATTGCCATGAAGATATCTGAAGATTTAACACTAATTTTAAAGTTAAAGAAATCATTATCTTCCAATATTTTCATATTATTTTGAGCACTCTCAATAAGTGCTTCCGGATTTGGTTCAGAATATTTTTCTAAAATTCTTTTTTCGAGACTGCCACCATTCACACCTATTCTAATTGAACAATTGTTATCTTTAGCTGCTTGAATCACTTCTTTTACTTTTTCTTCAGAACCTATGTTACCAGGATTAATTCTAAGACAACTAGCTCCATTTTTAGCTGCCTCTATAGCCCTTTTATAATGAAAATGAATGTCAGCAATAATTGGAATTTTACTTTCTCTAACAATTTGTTTTAAGCTTTGTGAAGATTCCTTATCTGGTATTGATACGCGAACCAAGTCTGCACCAGCTTTAACGACTTTTTCAATTTGTTTAATAGTAGATTTAGTATCAATAGTTAATGTATTAGTCATGGTTTGTACTGATATTGGATTGTCACCTCCAATTAATACATCACCAACATTTACGACACGCGTTTTTCTTCTCTGTATTTTTTGGTATGATCTTAACATTAGGCTAATTAGTGAAGTCTTTATCTAAAACCAGAGAGTCTACTACCTGCCCCTTTGTTCCAATTTTTCCTCTAACTGTTTGGTCAATCAAAACCATAATGTGTCCTGCATTACCTGAAGTGATAGAATAATTTAAATCAACATCATATGAATACTCATCATTTTTATTCATAAGCTGACTTAAAACAATCTCATTATTTACATCTCTTAGTTGTATCCAAGTGTCATCCAAAAATTTAAGCGTAATGATGGATTTCTTATTTTTATTTTTTTCTATCGAAGCTATTGCACTAGATGAATTTGGGATATTATCTAGATCAGCAAGATTATCACTTTCATTTTTTTCAATCTTTTTTACTTTACTCAATGAAGTCAGATTTGCTTTTTCGATTGTCGCAATATAGTTTTCAGGCAAGTCTGGAATTAAAGCATACTCCCTTTTAGGTTTATCAACCTCTATAAATAAGAAATAAAATGAAGAAAAAATTGTTATTATTAAAGCAAATGAAATGAGTTTATTCGAAAATAAAAAATTATTATCATCTACTGGTCTTTTTATTTCAATGCTCAATTCGTCAGTCGTAATTTGATTATCCTTAAATTGTCTGATTATTTCTGTTTGATCTAAACCTAGAAAATCACAATATGATCTTAAATGACCAATTAAAAAGACTGTATTAATTCCATCTTGCATATTGTCTTTTTCAAAATTTTCTAAAATTTCCTCAGAAATTCTTAATTCTTTAGAAACATCTAATATTTTTAAGTTATTTAATTTTCGTGTTTCTTTTAATTTTTGACCTACAGAGTCCATAGAAGTATTTTTTACAAGTTATAAACCTCATGAAGAGATTTAACAGCAATATTTGTTTGTTGTTCATCAATTAACACACTAATTTTAATTTCTGAAGTTGAAATTGCGAGTATATTAATTGCATTTTTTGCAAGTGTTTTAAACATTTTTTCAGCTACACCAGCTTGGGACATCATCCCCATTCCAATAACCGAAACTTTTGCCACTGTTTTATCTAAAAGTAACGATTTGTAATTTAGAGTATTTTTGCTTTCTTCTATTACTAATTTAGCTAAATCATGATCTTTTTGATTAATAGTAAACGTAATATTTGCAGAAACACCATCTTGGGAAATATTTTGAACTATCATATCAACATTAATGTTGTTCTCTGTCATTAATCCAAATATTTTTGCAGAA
Organism: uncultured Alphaproteobacteria bacterium; assembly: GCA_902594815.1. Classification (GTDB taxonomy): domain Bacteria; phylum Pseudomonadota; class Alphaproteobacteria; order HIMB59; genus CACPNW01. Next base: position 3,443 of record CACJNL010000030.1, read on the forward strand.
ATTCCAGGCTTATCTAAAATGCCAGATATAGTTACTTTTGCTTCATTTCTGCTATAACTTACACCACTAACAATTTCTTTTTCTATCAATTCTTCTTCATCAACTATGAAGGTTCCATTTTTTTTTGTTAAAGAAGATAAAACTTGTAAAGTCAAATTATTCTTCATGGCAAGCTCTACAGATCTTGTGTGCAAAACCTTTGCTCCTGTTGATGCCATTTCAAGCATTTCCTCATATGATAATTTAGGAATTTTTTTTGCATTTGGATCAATGTTTGGATCTGTAGTAAATACTCCATCTACATCCGTATAAATATCACATCGTTCTGCATCTATGGCTGATGCAATAGCGACAGCTGTAGTGTCAGACCCCCCTCTACCTAGTGAAGTAATTTTACCTTTTAAATTTATACCTTGAAATCCTGCAAGAACTATAACATCATAGTCTGCAAAATATTCTTTTATTCTTTTTTTATCTATCTGAAGGATTTTAGCTTTCTCATAGTTCTCATCAGTTAATATTGGCACTTGCCAACCAAGCAGTGGCAAAGACCTAACTCTAATATTATTCAAAGCAGCTGATAATAATCCAATGGTTACCTGCTCTCCAGATGTTAAAACTAAATCACTCTCAATTGAGTTTTGCGTTTTAAATTCATCAAGATAGCTTTGTAACTTATTTGTTTCACCTGCCATTGCTGATAAAACAACAATTACTTTATTATTTTTTAATTCAGCTTGAACTATTTTAGCAATATTGTTAATTTTTTCAATTCCGGCAACCGAAGTGCCACCAAATTTCATTACGACTATATTCATTGATATTTTAATTTTTAAATCTTCTTGGGTATTATTATTATTAGTATAAAAAACAAGATTTAAGATGGATTTTAAATTAAAAAAAAGCGAATTTGATCATTTTTCAGACTTAGCTAGTGAGTGGTGGCTAAAAAATGGTAAATTCAAAATTTTACATGAAATACAACCTATTAGAATAAAATATCTTCAAGATGTAATTAATAAAAGGAAACTCAATAATATCTCAATTCTAGACTTAGGATGTGGGGGAGGTTTAGTTTCTGAAGGTTTGGCTAAATTAGGTGCTAATGTAACTGGAATAGATTTTGTAAAAGATAACATTAATGCCGCTAAAATTCATGCAAATAAAAATAATCTTAAAATAAATTATAAAAAACTAAACTTTGAGAATGAAAAAATAAATTCTAAATTTGATGTGATAGTAATTTTTGAGGTTTTAGAGCATCTATCAAATTGGAAATCTTTTTTAGAAAAAATTAAATTAAACCTCAACCCAAAAGGAATACTTATCATGTCCACAATTAATAGAAATCTTCTTTCCAAATTTCTTACCATTGATTTAGCTGAAAATTATCTAAAATGGATTCCAAGTAATACACACACGTATCATAAGTTCATTAAACCAGAAGAATTAGAATATATTTTAACAAAGAATAATTTTAAAAATATTAATTTTGAAGGTTTAGAATATCAGCCTCTTAAAAAGAAATGGCACCTTTCTGAAAATACTAAAGTAAATTATTTTTGTAATTGTAAATTGGCTTAATTATTTTTTTTACTTGATTGAAATGGAAGAGGTGTAATACTAATATCTTCATCAATAAGCTCTTTAGTTTGTTCGATTGTGGCCTCACCATATATAGGCCTATCTTCTGTTTCACCATACTTAATTTTTTTTGCCTCTTCAGTAAATTGATCGCCAACATAATCAAAATTTTCTTCAACTATTTTTTTTATTTTATTAATATTGCTGGCTATAGTTTTTTTATTTGTTATTTTTTTAGAATTACTTTTTTTTTCCAACATTTGGAGCAACAAGTGTTTTTTTAATACTACTACTTTCACAATTAGGACAATTGATTAGTTTTCTTTTTTTCTGACTTTCAAAAGCTGAGCTATTATCAAACCAACCTTCAAATGCATATTCACAGTTAGAACAAATCAAGTTAAAAACAATCATACCTATTAAATTATCTCATTTTCTAATTTTTCAATATTTGCTCTTTGTCTTTATACTGGATTTCAACCAGTAGTACGTTTTTATTGAATTTCGAGTTTATTATAGTATTCTTAGGAATAGTTATTCCCGTATTTTTAAATAGCATAAGATTAACAAAATCTTTTTCATTTTCAAAAAGATCAAAACTAGATGACTCATTAAGTGATAAGAAAAGAGTGTTTTCTTCAATAAATTTTTTTGAAATTATAGATGAGTTTTTGAGAAACGTAATATTGATTTTAATATCTCTACTTTCTGAATTTACTTCTTTTTCAATTTGATCTAACTCATTGATATAACTATTTTGATTATATATCTCCAAAAACCTTTCTATAAGATTGTTTTTTAAAATTTCTAAAAAATTTAGG
>CACJNL010000031.1 GCA_902594815.1 uncultured Alphaproteobacteria bacterium
GCCAGGAGAGCCATTAGTTATATCAAATAATAATTTTAATAATTCATCATCACATTTAAGATTATTAGAAATTAAAATTTTTTCAAAATCATTATAATTATGAGTGGGCAATTGTAATTTTAAACATCGAGATTTGATTGTTGGTAATAATGAAGAATGGTGATGTGAAATTAAAAAAAAATAAGTATTCTTTTTTGGCTCTTCTAATATCTTCAAAAGAGCATTTGAAGAACTTATGTTTAAATCATCAGCGCTATCAATTAAAATAAATTTTGGAAAATTGTCAATTAATGATGTCTCTGTAAAAAAATTATTTAATTCTCTAATTTGATCTATTGTAATATTATTTTTTAATTTACCAGTTTTTTCATCAAGTTTTTTATTTAATATTTTAATATTAGGATGTGAATTATTATCTAAGAGAGTTAAATGATGATTGATTTGATCTGCTTTGATTTTTAATTTCATATACTCTTCAATTATTTTAATAATAAAAAAATATTTACCTATTCCTTTATTTCCACAAATAAGAACTGAGTTATTTAGTTTGTCAGCAATTAAATTTTTTGAAATAATTTCAAATTCTTTTTCAAAACCCACTAATGATTTCATAGCAATGAATTTATATGATTTATAATTTCATTATAAATTTGAGTAATAGGCTTAGATGCATCTAATTTTATAAATCTTTTGTTATTATAAATTAATTTATAGCCTTTATTAACAGAGTCATGGAATTTTCTATCTAATTTATCGTATTTATTTTTTAATTTTCTTTGCTTTAACCTTGATAAAATTAAATTGGTAGATAATTCAAATAGAAAAGTTTTATGGGGTAAAAAATTATTTAACAGATTTTTATGTAAATTTTTAGCTTTTTGTATACCAAATTTATTTACATAACCCTGGTAAACAAAAGTAGAGTCAGCAAATCTATCAGATATAACTAACTTACCTTTTTTCAGAGATGGGACTATAACATTATTGATATGATGTGATCTGGCTGCCATGAGCAATAATATTTCTTCCTGTATATTAATATCTGACTTAACTTTTAAAATAAGTTTTCTTAGTGACTCTGCAATTTTAGTTCCACCAGGCTCTCTTGTTGTAATATATGGAATTTTGTTTTTTTTTAAATATTTTTCTAACAGTAAAATTTGTGATGATTTACCACTAGCCTCAGGACCTTCAAAAGTTATAAATAAACCTTTTTTTTTATTCATCTAAAGTTGAACCAAAAATAAGATACTTTAGTGCAGCGAAAATCTTTAATATTGGATTTATAGTTCCTACATTTTCTTCAGACACTAAATCAATTTCTATATTTGGTTTACCTTCAATTGAAATGAATAATTTACCATATGAATTACCTTTCAAAATTGGTGCATCTAGGGGCTTCTTATACTGAATTGAAGACTTGATTAATTGCAATTGATCAAAAGATACAGTTGACACAACTTTTCTAGAAGAAACTAAGTTCACTCTTGGTTTATTTCCAAGCCATACATCAACCTGTGTAATCACTTGACCTTCCCTGACTAGTTCTTTTTGACTTGTTTGTGAAAAGGCCCAATTAATTAAATTTGCAGATTCATTCATTCTTGATCTTGAGCTATTAGTTCCATTGATTACAACAGTAATTCTTCTATCTTCTCTTTTGGCAGTCGCAGCAATTCCCCATCCAGATGCTTTAGTAAAACCTGTTTTTAATCCATCAGCTCCTTGAACAGAACTTAATAACTTATTTCTGTTTGGTTGTTTGATGTCATTGTAAGTAAATTCTTCATCAGCAAAATAAAGGTAAAGATCAGGAAACTCTCTTATAACAGCATTTGATAAGATTGCTAAATCATACACTGTAGAATAATGATCATCTTCAGGCCATCCTGATGAATTAATAAAATTTGTGTTATTCATCCCTAAACGCTTAGCATAAACATTCATTAACTTTGCGAAATCTTCTTCGGTACCTGCTAAACACTCTGCTAATGCTACAGAAGCATCATTTCCTGATTGTATAATTATACCCTTAAGAAGATCATCGATTGAAACTTTATCGTCTATTTCTAGAAAAGTTCTAGATCCACCCATTTTGTAAGCTTTTGCTGAAACAGTGCATTCATTATTAATTGAAAGATCAGTATTTTTTAATCTGTCAAATGCAGCATAAACTGTCATAATTTTAGTCATCGATGCAGGGGGTGTTTTTGAATTTGAGTTTTTTTCAAAGAGTATTTCATTTGTATCAAAATCCATAACAATTGCTTGCTCAGCTTTCGTATCAATTGCAAATACATTTTTAGAAATTAAGAAAATTAATAAGATGAAGGTGATCGTTTGTGTTCTCATAGTATTATTTATAATTTTTAAATATGTTGTAAGTAAGATTATTCCAAAATTATTTCATTCTCCTTATAACCTTTAAGAATGAATGTCGAAACTAATTTATTGGCTACTTCGTTTTCAATCGGACCAATTATTAGTTTATAAAAATCACCCATATTTTCTGAAGTGAATTTTTCTTTTAATTGTATTTCATTAACAATTTTTTGAATATCCTCATAATTTTTGAAGTTATTAATATGTAAAAATAGTTCTAAATTTTCGACTTTTTCGAAACCTAATTCAATTGGTTGCTCAATGTCTTCTTGTAAACTGCTTTCTTCATTATTATCATCAATGTTAGAAATAGATACGACTTCGGTTGGCGCTGATTCAACTGTAGAGTTAAAATCTTCATCGTTGATGGACATAGTAACATTTTTCCATTGTTTTGATGGATCAGATAAAATTTCTACTTTTACTCTAGCAATTCTATTTTTGTAAAACCTTAAGAGCTGTGCAACTTTACGAGAAACTTGAATAACTGAAGCATTGTCATCATGCCTATCAATTACTTTAATTGTTAAGGATAATCCATTTTCTAAATTTGTTATTTTTACAATACTGGGTAAAGGTAGAGTTTTGTGTCGACCAAGTAATTCTGTAACTTTGTTCAGATCATTATTAAGAGTTTTTTGGTTATGCAACTCTTTATCATAAAAAGAAGCAAGTCCAACTTCTGAATAAGAATAATCTTCTCTAGGAGTATATTTTACACCTTCTATGAAATATGGATCCCCTATTAGATAGAAAATATTTTCAGTAGTTGAATTTTCTTTATCTAGGTTTTTTTTGGGTTCAACTAATTTTGCAACATTTTCTTTAGTCTTATCCTCAATGATATTTTTTGCATTTTCTATTTTATTTACAACTTTATTGTTATCGCAAGAAAATAAAAAAATCAAAAATAAACTAATTATTAATTTCATCACTAAGAAGTCCTATAGAAATAGCGTAATAAGATGAACAATTGTAATATAAAATGTTTTTATAATTTGGATAAACTAAAAACATTCTCCCTTTAACACCATCTGGTGCAACTAATCGCGCTTCAAGATCTGGTCTTTGAGGAAGCGGAGTGTTATTTATTGTTTTAAATCCTAAATTGGACCATTCGGGTAATGATTTAGGTACAGATCTTCTTTTAACAGCTCCACACCCTTTTGGATTATCTTGTTTTAATGATGGATATATGAGCTCAATATTATTAGGAGGTAAAACCTCTCTTCCCCAAGTACTATCGTTTGACCATGGGTTCTTATCAATAGAAGTTAAATAATTAGCTGTGCTAGCAAAACCATCGGCATAACTATTCCAAATATCAATACCTCCTCCATCCCAATCATAAGCACTTTCTAAAAAGGTTGTTGGTATCATTTGTGTCATTCCAACAGCACCGCCCCAGCTACCTATCAATTGACCGGAGGGGACTAATTCATCATCTAATATTTTTAGAGCGGCAAATAACTGTTTTCTATAAAAATCACTTCTTCGTCTGTCAAAAGCAAGTGTTGTTACTGCTGTAATTGTATCTACTTTTCCCTGATTTCGTCCGTAAAAACTCTCCATTCCCAAAACTGCTACAATAAAACGAGGTTGGATACCAAAATGTTTCGAAATTTTGTTTAAAATATCTTTATGCTCTTTTAAAACGTTTCTGCCTGCAATTATCCTTGATTTATCAACGCGATAATACAAATATTCTTCTAGAGTAATTGTTGACTCTGGTTGGCATCGGTCACGGAGAATAATTTTTTCCTGAGGTTTAACATCAGACAAATAGAGGCTAATTGTTTTTTTACTAATTTTTTTATCCTTAGCTTCATTTCTAACATCTTCTAACCAGTTATTCCATTCACTAGCAGTAGGCATTGTTGGTTTTTCACATGCTTTTAATGAGTAGGTAAAAAAAATGAAAATTAGAAAAATATATTTAAGAATCATAATTACAAAATAACAAATTTTTATAAATTCGTATATTTTTATATCCTTTATATTTTGACTTTAATATATTTAAAAGTATAACAAAACCGACAAAAACGGAGAGATGGCTGAGCGGTTGAAAGCACCGGTCTTGAAAACCGGCAAGGTGGCAACACCTTCCAGAGTTCGAATCTCTGTCTCTCCGCCACTTTAATTTTTATAAATTTAATTTATTTCAGTTATAATTTTCTTTGCTAAACTAAATCTATTTTCATTTAAGAAACCTCTAAAATCATAAAATATTTTTTGATCAGGTCTCAATGAATAATGATCATTTTTATTAAGAGTAAGACTAAGTAATTTTTCAGGATTATTAGGATTATTTTTGTAAAAACCAATGACAATTCCCTTTCTACTAAATTCAAGTTGTTCTATGTTGTATCTGATACATAGAATTTTTAACTCAATTAAATTAAATAAATTATCTAGAGGTTTTGGCATTGCTCCAAATCTATCCACAAACTCTATGCTTAAATTGGAAAGTTCTTGATAATCGGTGACATTAGATATTCTTTTATAAATAGAGAGTCGCAAATCTAGATCATCTATGTAGTCATCAGGTATATAAATTTCTTCTGGAATTTTAATAACTGGTTGAAAATTATTTATATTTTTATCATCATTTGATATTTTCTTTTGTTTTTGAAAAATTATCTCTTCTTCTAGTAATTGATGATATAATTCAGTTCCTATTTCTCGTATAAAACCACTCTGCTCTTCCCCAATTATTGACCCTCCTCCTCTCATATCTAAATCTTGTGAAGCAATATTAAAACCTGAACCAAGAGCATCTGAAGTATTTATAATCGATAATCTTTTCTTACCATTATCTTTAAGTTCATTCTCTTTGAAAGTAATGTAGGCATAACCTCTTTTAGAGGATCTTCCAACTCTTCCCTTAAGTTGATAAAGTGCAGCCAAAGAAAATAAATTTGATCTATGAACAATAATTGTATTAACGTGAGGAAGATCCAATCCATTTTCAATTATATTTGTACTAACCATTAGAGGGACTTCTTGATTATAAAACTTTGAAATTCTTGATTCTAATATTGCTGGTGCCAGCTGACCATGAGTAACAACATATTTAATGTCAGGTAAATTTTCTTTTAAAAATTCTTCAATAAATGGAATATCTTTTTTTCTTGGAGATACAAAATACACACCATTTCTTCTTCCATAAATTTCTCTTTTAATCGCTTCAGAAATTGTAACTGTATCAAATTTAGTTACATAGCTTCTGACAGCTAATCTCTCGTAAGGAGCTGTGAGAATTAAACTTAAATCTCTTATGCCAGATAAAGACATAGATAATGTACGTGGTATTGGAGTTGCTGATAGAGCTAAAACATGCGCATTAGGGGCAATTTCTTTAAATTT
>CACJNL010000032.1 GCA_902594815.1 uncultured Alphaproteobacteria bacterium
TGATAGAGTGTGCAGGTATAGTTACGTGATTATCTTTAGCCTTTAGTATATTATTTTTAATTCTGACCTTATTAATATTTTTATAATCATTCATATCTGTTTTGTTGCTTCCATTTATCGTAAATGTTTTTGTTATTTTAAGGTTATTGTTTAATTTTACACTTACACTTTTATTTTCTGATTTATTTACAATTGATATGCAGTATGTTTCATTTTTTTTTGTAACTGCTGCATCAATCATTTTATTATTTTCATAAATTGGTTGTTTCCCTAATTTTGGAGAAATAAAATTTTCTGTTTTAATTTTTGATTCTAAAATGACCCCCTTATGATACTTCGTGAATAGTTCTAACACTAATGTTGTAGGCGTTTTCCATATCTTTTTACGATCAATTCTATAATTTCCCATCACATTTATGAGATGATATATTCCTGTATTTCTAATTATATCACCTCTATTAATACATGCGTGAAGAAGTGAAGCTGCATATATTGCATCAGCTATATTATAATTTTCTATAAAATAGGGTGTATGTGCTTCAACATATGTATTCCATTCATCAAATGCTATTTTAATATCCTTATTTGTATTTTTTCTTACTTCATTAATAGTTTGATCCAGCATTATTTCTACTTCAGTTGCAGCTGCGACAGTGGGAAGATATCTAGTTTTATAGTTAGGAGGGTTTTTATCTTTTTCTGTTCTTATTGAATAATAGTGAACACTTAATTCATCTATTTTTTCTCTGATATTTTTTAGAACTTGTTCATTCCAATGACCAAAATGATCTGAGCATGCACCTACTGCTATAAAACGTAATTTATTATTAATTTTCTTTAAGGCTTTTACAAATTGATCATATTTTTTAGCATAAGTTACTGGATCAGTATGCCCAATCTGCCAACCACCAAACATTTCATTGCCAATGAATATGGTTTTTAAATGATAGGGTTTTTTTCTTCCATTTTTAATTCTTTTTTTGCCATATGTAGTTATATGATCGCCAGTTATGTATTCTATCCAATTTTGAGCATCTTCAATTGATCCATCACCTGTATTAATTGTAATCATAGGCTCGCTTCCTATGTATTCACACCATTTAAAAAATTCATCAGTGCCTACATCATTATATTCCCATTGATACCAAGCATGATCATAGTAAGGCATCCGATAATCTTTATTTCCAATTGCATTTTCCCAATGATAACCAGATAAAAAATTTCCACCAGGCCACCTTATGTAACTAGGTGTCCATTCTTTTATCATTTCAGTAATATCTTTTCTGAAACCAAAAATTGTATCTTTTGGCATTAATGAACAATTAGCAATATACACAGTGCCCGACTGAATAGTAATTTTAATTTTTTTATTAGAAGAAAATGATTTAAATTTTATTTTTTTTTTAAATTTATTCCAATTATTTTTAGAAACAAATGAAAATTTATTTTCACCAATTTCTATGAATATTTTTTGATTTTCTCCTTTTGTAATAATGCTAAAATCAAATTCATCCTTAGGATCAACAATATATAAATTTTGTTGAATTCCTCTTTTGGTTTTATTTTTTTCTCTAATAGTAATTTGCTGAGATTGTTTGGCACTTCCATACCTGCTGGTTAATTCATTACCTGTGACAATGTAATTACTATTTGAGTGGGCGTACATGACATATTTTGCTGATGCATTGTAACCTTTCCAAGGCTGAATAATGCCAAAATCTAGATGATCATGCTCAAGACCATTGTTCCACATTAATTTATCAGGTCCGCAAAATTTTCTATTTTGAATTACTTCAGCCCATATTCCATTTCTATAAATAGCATCCCCAATATGCTCAAGATTTGTTCCAAACATATGCTTAGATAAATTGGCAATTATATTTTTTTTGGAAAAATTAATTTCCGAAATTTTATTAGTCATTCATTCCCCAAATTTTATCTTTTGGTAGATGAACGAAAACTTGGTCAGCTTCTTTTATATTATCGATACCAACTGACTGAAGGGAACATTCTAAATGTACATTATTAACATTAATTTTATAGCGCGTATGAGTACCTGAGAATATTACAGATGTAATTTTTCCTTGATAGGAGTTGTGGTCAAATTCATTATTTTTTGAGATTTTAATATTTTCTGGTCTAATTGTAAGAAATAATTTTTTATTAAGATCACTAATATTATCACCTTGATATTCACAAAAACCAATTTCACTTTGTATTTTGTTATCTACAAGATCTGCATTAATAAAATTTACACCACCAAAAAATTTTGCTGCCTTAATATTTTTTGGTTTTTCATAATAGTTTTTGGGAGATGTAAAATTTTGTAACTCTCCATCAAATATTAGAGCAATCTTATCAGCGAGTAAAACTGCTTCCTCCTGATCATGTGTAACAAATATTGTTGTAACATTTAATTTTTGTTGAATAGTTAAAATAAGTTCTCTCATTTCATCTCGTAAATGGGCATCTAGGTTGCTTAACGGCTCATCTAATAAAAGCAATCGTGGACTAGCAATAAGTGCTCTTGCAAGCGCTACACGTTGTTGTTGTCCTCCAGATAATTGTTTTGGTTTTCTTAGGCCAATATCTGGTAATTTAACTAAATCTAACATTTCTTTTACTCTTTGATCGATTGTGTTTTTATCTACACCTTTCATCTTAAGAGCAAATCCTACATTCTCATTTACATTCATATAAGGAAATAAAAGATAGTTTTGAAATACCATTACCACACCTCTTTTTTCTGTAGGTATAGGTAAAAGAGATTCATTATCTAGTGTGATATTACCATTATCGGGTTGAAATAACCCTGTGATCATTTTTAATATAGTTGTTTTTCCACAACCTGATGGTCCAAGAAAAGCTACTAATTGACCACTATTAATATCTAAATTTACATTATTAACCGCAGGCCGATCCATTCCTTGAAAATTTTTAACTAAATTTTCTATTTTTAATTCACTCATTCATACCTCATTTAAATTTTACCAAATCCACTTGTTGCTCCTGATTGACCTGATACAAATTTAGAAGTGAAAACTAATATCAAGATTGCTGGAAAAATAAATATTATTGATATTGCTGCTGTTAAAGCAGGGTTACCAGAAGATGCAGTAGAAAAAACTAAAAGAGGAAGGGTCATTATTTTTCCTGCTCCTATTAAGAAGGTGAGTAGATACTGACTCCAAGATACTAAAAAAGCAAAAAGAGCTGCCACGACCATCCCTGGCGCTATTGCAGGTAGTGTAATTTGAAAAAAAGTAGTAGTTTTATTTGCACCTAATGTTCTTGCCTGATGTTCAAAATCTGGATTATAGTTTGCAAATATTCCTGTCATGGTAAGTACTACATAAGGCATAATTGGTACTAAATGTACTAAACATACTCCAAAAAAACTTCCCGAGAAACCAATTGAAATAAAATTAATATTTAAACCTAAAACAAATGCAATAGGAGGAAGAATAGTAGGTGAGACCATGATGAATATTATCAATTTTTTAAATCTAAAATTTAATAAGCCTAAAACCCTTGCTGCTGGTAATGCGATGATTATAGAAACAATTGTTACTAAAATACCAATTGTTAAACTATTAACTAAAGCTTTAATAACAGTTGGATTTGATGCCCATAGATCTAGAAAACCTTCAAAAGTTCTTTGTCCAGGTTTAGGGATAAGTTTTAATCTCACCCATGCCTGTAAACTTAATTCTTTTGGAATAACTTGCGGATAAAACCATCTAAAAGAAAAGGCATTAATAAAAAAAGCAATTAAAGGTAAAATTAATATTAGTGCGCCCAAATAAATTGAATAAATATTAATTCTTTTTAAATTATTATTCATTAATCTTTCCTTATTTTAGCTTGCGTTAACCAAAAATAAAAAACTACTAGTATCATTACAATTAATGCAATTATAATGCTCAACGCCATACCTTCACTTCTTGCATTCAAGTCAGGATTTAAGAAAAATTCAAAAGCCATCACAGGTAGCATCTGAGGATAAATAACGCCGAGTAAAGCAGGCACTTCATATGCACCAAAACTGAAAGCAAATACGATAATAGAAGCGGAAAACAAATTTGGCATTACTAGTGGTAGAATGACATATCTAAATCTTTGCCATCTATTAGCGCCCAGACTTTGTGCTAATTCTTCAAAATTCTCTCCTAAAGATTGTAATACAGACATTAAAATGATGAAGAAAAAAGCAGCCTCTTTCCAAATATATGCAAGAATAATTCCAAAACCATATTTATCTCTAACAAGAACAGGAAAATCACCTGGACTAGAAATCATACCTATCTGAGCTGCTAACCTTGCTAACAAACCACTTTGAGAAAAAACAAAAATCATACCAACTGCAACTACTAAGTGCGGCATAGGTAGATTTAATGAATAAATAAATTTACATAATGTTTTACCAACAAAAGTTTTTCTAATTGCTAAAGCTCCAAATAGAGCAAATACTGCAGCTAAAAATGTGCTAGCAAAACTCACCCATAAGTTAAGAGCTAATCCCGACCAAAATAACTTTGCATATCTTTCTGAAAACATAACATTGTAGTATGCAGAAAAATTAAGTTCATATTTGCCAATAGCTGGTTGATATCCTAAACTTTGAAGAAAGCCATAAAAGATACCACCAAAAAAAAGAGTAATAATTATAAGAAGAGGCGGGGTAAGAGATAAAACAATTTTTAATCTTTCCCCGCCCATTTTAGATCTTATTTAAGAAGTACGTTTGCTTCCCAATCAGCTTCTATCAAATCTTGGTACTCAGCAGCGATATCTGAAACCAAAGCATTCGCTAAAATGTTTTGATCTTCAGCAGCATCTCCAAGATTGTTTTGTGCATCTTCAATAGCAGCTTTTCCAGCAGCATCAGTTACTTTAGCAGTGCTGATACCCCATCCACAACAAAAACCATTTGCAGGTTGAACTTGTGCGGCTTGAAGTTCAGGCTCTAATACTAAATTAGCATAGACTAGAGCAGCAGCTTTATTAGGCGCGTTATATGGTATTGCCCAATAATTGAAGTCACCGATCATATTTTCATAGAACGCAAAAGCTCTTGAAGTAGGAGGTGTAGTTCCTGCGGTATTTGTTGGTCCAGCACCTCTTGGTGATTGTGTGAAATCTAGATCAACTTCACCATTTGCAAATAAACTATGCATTTCCGCATTGTCTTTTGGATATGTTTCACCACTTCGCCATAAATCCTTCTCCCAAGAATTTAAGAGTTCCCATACTTTTGGCGCCCATTTATCATATAATGCTTGATTGAATGGACCTACCCATTGTTCCTGACCTCCACTTAATTCAAAGAAAATTTGTTTTACAAATCGTGTACCAACAAATCCACCTTTACCAGGTCTAATGTAAGTAAATCTTCCTGGGTTGCTTGCAATCCAGTCACTTAATTCAGCATAACTTCTTGGCATATCATCATAATTATTTCTAGCCGAGTCATACATGAAGTGGAATTGAGCACTTGACCAAGGGCTTTCCATTCCATCTACAGGTCTACCAAAGTCAAGATTTACAGCTGGGT
>CACJNL010000033.1 GCA_902594815.1 uncultured Alphaproteobacteria bacterium
CGATTAATATCAGTTATTCCTGAATTAAAAAAAATCATAGAAGCATTAATAAACTCAATTAAAAAAGTATTTTATGTAAGTTTATTACTTTTCATCATTCTTTATATCTATGCAACAATTGGCTCTATATTATTTGGAGATGTGATACCTTATCGTTGGAAAGATGTTGGGGTTTCTTTAATAACACTTTTTCAAGTATTAACTTTGTCTAGCTGGGAAACTGTTATGCTTCCACTACAAGAGATATATTGGTGGGCATGGATATATTTTTTTAGCTTCATAATTATTTGTGCAATCACCATGATGAATTTATTAATTGCAGTAATTGTAGATGTAATATTGAGTCAAAAAAAATTATAACTATTTAAAAAATTTCATAACAATAAATATTCCTAAAGAGACTGCAGGGCCTATCCCAAATGCGAATAATAATGTTCCTATTCCTACTACTCCACCAAAATAAAAACCAATTAATACTGCACTAACTTCTAAAATTGTCCTAATTAATGCAATTGGTTTATCCGTCAATTTTTGCAAACCTGTCATTAAGCCATCTCTTGGACCAGGACCTAGGTTGGCAGTTAAATAAAATCCACTTCCTATCCCAACAATGAGGACAGCAAACACTGATTGTATAATTTGATAAAATAATGTTTTGGGGTAAGGTAAAATTGGAGTTGATAAATCTATTACAATTGAAATTAAAATTACATTTAATAAAGTTCCTAATCCTGGCTTTTGTTTTAGAGGATACCAAAAAAATAAGACAATTATACTTACAATAAAAGTCGTTACGCCAATTGATAGATTAAATTGAAATGACAGGCCTTGTGCAAGAACAGTCCAAGGACTAACTCCTTGATTAGCGGTGATTAGAAGAGTTTCTCCTATTCCAAATAAGATCAAACCTAATACAAGATAAGTAAATGTATTAAATTTTGGCTTAAAATTAAAGGGGTCATTTGAACTCCACGATAAATCAGGAATTTTTTTAATTTTTAATATTGTAATCAGTAAATTCATGAAAAAAAGCAAGTAAATATTAATTACTTGCTTTAAATGATAATTTATTTCGGCATATTGGTAGCACCAGTCTCAAGTGAAATAATTTTTCCATCTTGAAATTTAAAAACTGCCATCACGGCTTGTGTATTTCCATCTTTAAACGTGACAAAGGCGTGCTCAATACCAATTTCATCGTTTTCATATATTATTCTGACTTTATCTCGATTAATATCATCTCCCATGGCCCACTTTATAACATCTTGTTTTGATAAAACATTTCCTGAAGCATGCATTGTAAATTTGTAATCATCATGCAAAATCTCATTCATTGCAGCTTCATCTTTATTTAAAAAAGCTTCATTATATTTGGTCAGTATTGACATAGTATCTCCTTAAATATTTCTTGTTATAGTGTATTAACCATTAAATAATAAATGATAAACCTTTTTCCCTTCTTATTTGTTTTTTTTTGGAGTTCAGCATTTGTTAGTGGACAAATAATTGTTCAATCTGCAAGTCCTTTCGCTTCATTATCATTTCGTTTTGTAATAGTTGCTTTTGGTTTCTTGATGTTTGCCTTAGCATTTAAAGAAAAAATTTTTGTAAACAAATCACTAGTATTACAATCTGGTGTTACTGGAGTTTTTTTTCATGGATTTTATCTTGGCGGAGTCTTTTTTTCATATAGTGTAGGCTTATCAGCTACACTTTCAGCACTTATTGTAGGTTTACAACCTGTGTTAACAAATATTTTATCTGGCCCCATTTTAAAAGAAAAAGTTAATGCAACTCAATGGATTGGAATACTGCTTGGTCTAATTGGAACAGTATTTGTAATTGGTTTAGATATTGGAAAATCAATACCACTAGTAGGTGTGATAGCATCTATAGTGGCTTTAATTGGAGCAACAACAGCTACCATTTGGCAAAAAAAATTTACAAATAATCTACCATTGAGCACAAATAATTTTTATCAAGCAGTAGCAGCTTCAATATTTTTGTTTTTTGCATCATTATTTTTTGAAGTGTCATATATAAATTTTACAACTTCTTTTATTTTATCAATGGGATGGCAAATTGTTATGGTATCTTTTGGGGCATTTACAATTTTAATGTACTTAATAAAGATAGGAACAGCATCTAAAACATCCAATTTATTTTTTCTTGTGCCTCCAACTACAGCCATAATGGCATGGTTAGTCTTAAATGAGGAACTTTTAAGAAATGATGTAATTGGATTAATTATTGCAGCTTTAGGTGTTTATATAGCAACGAGAAAATAAAAAAATTTAAGCTAAAAATTCTATAATTTTCGAGTCACCAGGAGCCATTCTGTATGAAGACAATTCTTTTTTAGTTACCCATTTCAAATCCTCATGCTCGGATAGAATAATTTTACCAGCTGAATGTTCGCATAAAAAATAATGCACCTTTACATTTATTTTATCATCTTTGTGTATCTGAGATGATATTTTATTATAAATTTTTATACCAATCGATAGTTCCTCTTTAATTTCTCTTTGAAGAGCAATCTCAAAAGTCTCTCCATTATCGACTTTACCTCCCGGAAACTCCCAATGAAAAGCAAAATGCTTATTTCTATTTCTTTGTGCAATTAGATATTTATTATCTTTTTTAATTACTGCAGCAACTACATCTATCATTTATTATGCAGTAAGTTGATAATCAAAAAGTTTTCCAAATCCTTTTAAATTATCTTTTACTCCAGCTCTTCTAAGACAACTCCAAAATTGTGCTTGATTACTGGTTATCACAGGTTTTCCAACTCGCTTTTCAATTTCATCAATAGCCTCAGTAGATCTTATGCCTCCACAACTAAGAAAAATTGCTTCAGCTTCATCCCGATTAATTTCTTCTGCAAATTGTATCCAATATTCAGGTGTAACTTTCCCAAATTCAATTCCTTTAGTTAAGTTTAATCCTTGAATATCAAGGACTGAAAAACCTTTATTAAATAAAAATTCAGCCTCTTTTGTATTAATTTCATCTAAGTAAGGAGTACCAACTACAATTTTATTAATATTTAATTCTTTCAAAGCATCAACAACACCCGTTACTAAGGTCATCGGAATGGTATAGGGTGCTCCTTTTTTGATTTCAGCTTTAATCTTTTCTTCACCAATCACTATTGATCCTGACGTGCAACTATAACTTATAACATCTGGCTTTGTATCAGGCTGAATTCTTGATGCTGCATCAGCCATAAAATCTATATGACGTAATAAGGTTTCATTAGTAGTATAATCATCTGTTTTTAATCTTGTAATATGAACAGCTACATCATTCGGTACCATATCAAAAAAGTCACCTTCAGCAGCTAAGTCTGTAGACATTAATATAAAACCAAGTTTAGCTCTCCAGTGTCTCCCCTCATTCATTTCAGGATTTCTTGGAGTTGAAACTATTGTATCGCCAGGCCTAAACATGGAATGATGTTATTTATTATGAAATTTATATCAATACTTTATTCGTATCTTAAAGCGTCTATAGGGTTTAGGTTTGCTGCTTTTCTAGCAGGGTAAAAACCAAAAATAATTCCAATTGATGATGAAAAAACAAAAGATAAAACTAAAGAAATATAATCTAAATTCATCTTCCAATTAAAATATTCACTCACTCCAAAAATTACTCCTAAACCCAAACCAATACCTATTAATCCACCAATAAGTGAGATCATGAGAGACTCTATTAAAAACTGAAGTAAAATATCTCTTTTTTTGGCACCAACAGACATACAAACACCAATCTCTTTAGTTCTTTCTGTCACAGTAACTAACATAATGTTCATTATACCTATACCTCCAACAATGAGTGAAATACCAGCTACAGTTGCTAGAAGAATAGACATGACTCTAGATGACTCTTGTCTGGCATTTAAAAATTGAGCATAATTTCTAATAACAAAATCAGGGTTTCCGTTCGCGGAAATTTTATGCAATTTTCTCATAACAGTATCAATATCTTTTTCTGTTTTAAAAAGTAAATCAGATGAAGATACATTTATTGTCATACTGCGTATTTGATCACCTGGAAATTTTTTAGCGACAAGTCTTTGCTTCGCAGTTTTTAATGGTACGACAATTGTGTCATCTAAATCAGCCCATGCAGTTCCACCTTTTGCATCTAATAAGCCTATGACGGTAAATGGAACTTTATTAATCCTTATAACTTCATCAATTGGGTTATCTGTTCCAAATAAATTTTTTTGAACTGTTTTACCTATTATTGCTACTCTTGAACCAGAACCTAATTCATCTTCTTGAAATGATCTGCCTAATTCAAATTTCCAATTTCCTAAATTAAAATAATCATTAGTAGTTCCTGTAACAGTTGCTAGCCAATTATTTCCATTTGCAATAATTTGTGTACTCAAACTTACACGAGGAGCAATAGCTGAAATAGCAGGCAATTCATTTTTAAGTGCCTCCATGTCTTTTAATGTTAGAGTATTTACTGAATTAGTGCCCATTGAAACACCTCTAGTAGATGAACTTTGAGACCTTAAAATTAAGTTGTTTGAACCAAATCTTTCAATTTGTTCTTCTACTTCTTGTCTAGCTCCAGAACCAATAGATATCATTGTTATTACAGAACTA
>CACJNL010000034.1 GCA_902594815.1 uncultured Alphaproteobacteria bacterium
TGTTTGAAATCTTTTAAATTTTTAAATTTTCTATTTTTAAATACATGCGGATGTCTAAAAATCATTTTTTCTGTAATATTTTTAACAACATCATTAAAATTAAACTTATTTTTTTCAGAAGCTATTTGAGAAAGATAAATTACTTGAAATAATAAATCACCCAATTCTTCTTTTAACTTATCATAGTTTCGATTGTATATTTGCTCAGATACTTCATATACTTCTTCAATTGTGTGAGGAATTATGCTTTCCATAGTTTGTTTTTTATCCCAAGGACATCCTTTAACTGGATCCCTGAGTTTTTTCATTACCTGTACTAGTTTTGTTATTTCAGTTTTTTTCATAAAAAAAAGCCCTCTTTTAAAAAGAGGGCTTCATTATTATTAATTTAATTATCTTCTAGCTAGCCAATATAAAATACCTAGCACGATAATACCAACTAGACCGTTACCACCAAGGTCAGAAACTAGTGCGCTAATATTATCGACTACTGCAGTACCAATAAATGGCACTGCTGGGCCAAAAATGATGCCAAGAACAACACTTAGTGGTATTATCACTAGTGCTACATCCATTACACCTCTAAGAAAACTTTTTGCTGAATCCATCATTGCTTAACTCCTTTGTTTAAAGAAATTCTATCTACTACGATTATAAAGCCAAATAATTACAGCTATTGAAATTAATCCAACTAGCCCTTGACTCCCTAATTCTGCAGATAGTGCCGTGATGTTTCCTAGGATCGAAACTCCTAAAAAAGGAACCCCAGCCCCAAAGATAATTTCGAGAACAACAGCCGCTGCAATTAACATCAAACCAACTTCAGCTACTTGCCTCAACCAATTCTTAACAGTATCTAACATACCCATAATAACTCCTCGAACTTTAGTTCATCACGTTACTTAAGCTTTTCTTAAGTTGTGTTTCCATTATATTTTTTAATTTTTAGATTAATCTTATATTTTTATAAAATTATAAATGCTTGAAATATATAAATATTTTTTTAATTTTTAGATGATATATTGTAATGAATCGATAAAAATCTATGTTTTTATAATTAAAATACTGAAAAATATGAATTATTTATTAAAAATACTATTAAATTTTATTAATACATAAACTAAATATATACTAACAAAAATGGCAGAATATATAGTGAAATCTATAATTAAAGTTTTTTGAGCTGAAAATTCATTGTAAAACCTAGAAAAAATTAGACCGATAGTTTGTAAGATCGAGGTGATTGTGATTATCAGAAATAAATCATAGTTTTTTTTTGGAGATTTATAAACTAGTAACAATCCAACAAATAATACACCAGATATAGATGCACCAATATTTCTTAGCCAAGCTATATTTGTTTTCTCCGCTGCTGTAATTTCAGCAAAAAAGTTTGGAGCTAATAAAAAAATTAAACCATATAAAAGTGAAAATATTGAAATCAGAAGTAAGCTTTTTCTTATCATTATTAAATTCTAGCTTAATTATTTAAAATATCTATATCTTTATTTATGAGTATTATATCAAATTATTTAAGAGGTAAAAATGATTAGATTTGTAATTGTTATTCTTATAATTTTATTGATTTTATTCATTTTAAGGTCACGATCTGCAAAAATAGGAAATATCAGTAAAAAAAATTATAGATTAATAATAATTTCTATTTTGGTTTTAGCATTCTTAATTGTTATAGCAACCTCTGGTAGATTTTTGTTGCCTCAATTATTACAATTTGTCAAAATAGGTCTTCCATTTTTAACTAAATTTATTGGCTTATAAGTATGTATTTCACAAAATCTGATTTACCCATGAACTCTGATATGATTAATTTTTGGAATGAAAATGGTTATTTGATAATAGAGGATTTCAAAACTAACGATGAATGTGATGCTTTAATTGAGAGATCAAAAGAGCTAATTGAAGAACAAGATTTTAATAACCAACAATCCGTTTTTGATACCGTAAGTCAGAGTCACAATGATGATAATTATTTTTTAGAGTCAGGAGATAAAATCCGTTTCTTTTTTGAAGAAAAGGCTCAACTTAATAAGAGCAACTTAAAAAAAAATAAACAATATATTGTAAATAAAATTGGTCATGCGCTTCATGACTTGGATGAAAAATTTATTAATTTTTCTAAAAATACAGAACTTCATGAAATTTCAAAAGCTATTGGCTTTAAAGATCCCCTTTTACTTCAATCCATGTATATTTTTAAACAACCAAAAATTGGTGGTGAAGTGGTTTGTCATCAGGACTCTACATTTTTAAAAACAGAGCCTGAGAGTACTGTTGGATTTTGGTTTGCCTTACAAGATGCAACTAAAGAAAACGGATGTTTGCAAGTTGCAAGTGGTGGTCACAAAGGACCGCTAAGAAAACTATTTAAGAGAGAAAATAACAAAATGAAAATGGAAGAAATATCCAATGAACCCTTTCCTGAGACTGATACTTTTGTAGAAGTTAAAAAAGGAACTTTAGTACTCTTGCATGGAAGATTACCACATTATTCTTGTAAAAATACCAGCTCTCATTCAAGGCATGCGTATACACTGCATGTTATTGATGGAACAACAAAGTATATGGATTACAATTGGCTTCAAAGACCAAATCTTAAACTAAGTGGCTTTAAAAATGCCTAAAAAAATTATTTTAGATTGTGACCCAGGTCATGATGATGCAGTAGCTATAATGCTTGCAATAGCAAGTGATGATATTGATTTATTAGGAATTACTTGTGTAGGAGGAAATGCAACATTAGAAAATACAAAACTAAACGCACTTAAAATTTGTTCTTTATTAAATCGAAAAGATATACCAATCTATGCGGGATCAGATAAACCATTAATATATGATTTAGTTACAGCAGAGCATGTTCACGGTAAAAGTGGATTAGATACAGATGGTGAGCCAATAAATTTAGATCCAAGTCATAGGATCGAAGAAATGAGTGCTATAGATTTTATAATTAATGAATGTAAAAATGCTGAAGAGCCAATTTATTTGTGCCCTACAGGCCCTCTGACAAATATAGCTTTATGTCTTCAAAAAGATCCGTCAATAAAAGATAAAATTAAAGAAATCGTATTAATGGGTGGTGCAGCATTGTGCTTAGGTAATATCACTCCAGCTGCAGAGTTTAATATCTATGTCGATCCTCATGCGGCAAATGTAGTTTTTAATTCTGGTATTGAAATTACAATGATGGGATTAGATGTGACGCATAAAGTTAATGTTAATGATGAAATAATAAATTCTATTAAAACAAACAATAATAAAGCATCTGTTTTCTTTGCTGACCTTATGGAATTTTATTCAAGATTTCATCGAGAATTATATGAAACAGGAGATTGTCCACTTCATGACCCTTGCGTAATTGCCTACCTAATCGACAATGAAATATTCAAAGGAAGAAAAGTTCATGTTCAAGTAGAAGAAAACTCCGATTTAACTAGAGGTGAAACAGTTGTGGATTGGTTGGGAGTCAAAAAACTTAATCCCAATTGTAATGTTATAACTGAAGCTGATTCTACTAGATTTTTTAAAATTTTAAAAAAAGAACTAGCTAAACTAAACTAAATTTTTTTGCAATTTTACCCGCTAATAAAGCGTTATTAATAATTAAAGCTGAATTTGCCTCTAAAGATTTATTTTTAGAAAGAGAGTTAATTTCTGAAATTAAAAATGGAGTCACATCTTTTCCAGTAACATTTAATTGTTTAGCCTTATCAATTGATAGCTCTATCCAATTTTGAATGATTTTTTTATCAATTGCTTTTTCCTTTGGCACTTTATTAAATATTAAGACTGATGATTGATGTTCGTAATCTTCTAAAATTTTTAAATAGTTTGCAATGTCATTTATACTAATAAAATTTTTATCTACTTTAAAGTCAGTTTCTTCATACCAAAATCCTGGCATGAAATCTGAGTTATATGCAATTCTAGGTATTCCAAAAGTCTCTAACTTTTCAAAAGTTTTTTCTAAATCTAAAATTGATTTTGCCCCACTTGATATAACAAACATTTTGTTTCTGCTAAGTTGAGTCAAATCTGCTGAAACATCACTATTTTTTTCGGCACCTAAATGAACACCACCTATTCCACCAGTGGCAAAAAAATTTATTCCAATTTTAGAGGCGATGTTTATTGTAGTAGCGACTGTTGTTGCCGCGTGTTTTTTTTCATAAATGGATAAAGATATGTTGTTCAGAGATACTTTGTCTATATTTTTGCTAGTAGCTAAAATATTTATCTCTTC
>CACJNL010000035.1 GCA_902594815.1 uncultured Alphaproteobacteria bacterium
CTTGAATGACTAATATCTCGCTCATGCCATAATACAATATTC
This sequence comes from uncultured Alphaproteobacteria bacterium, assembly GCA_902594815.1. Taxonomy (GTDB): domain Bacteria; phylum Pseudomonadota; class Alphaproteobacteria; order HIMB59; genus CACPNW01. Next base: position 43 of record CACJNL010000035.1, read on the forward strand.
TCCATTGAAGGGATTACTGCACTTCTTATGTATCTAGCTAAACCGGTTAAGTTTTCACTTAAGACAGGGTTTCTTTTGTGAGGCATTGCTGATGATCCTTTTTGTTTAGAACTAAATTTTTCTTCAACTTCAAGTAATTCAGTTCTTTGTAAGTGCCTAATTTCAACAGCAAAACGCTCTATAGAAGATGCTATTATGCCGAGTACTGAAAAAAAGAATGCATGTCTATCTCTTGGAATGATTTGAGTTGAAATATCTTCTGATTTTAATTTTAGTTTCTTTGCTACATATTTTTCAACTCTAGGATCAATGCTTTCATATGTTCCAACTGGTCCAGAAATTGAGCAAATACTAATCTCTTCTATAGCCAGTTCTAGTCTTTTTAAATTTCTTTTAAATTCATTATAAAAAGATCCTAATTTTAACCCAAAGGTAATTGGTTCAGCATGAATTCCATGACTTCTACCAATCATTGCAGTATTTTTATATTTTAATGATTTAGCTTTTAAATTTTTTAATAAAATTTTAAGTTCGTTTTTAATTATTTCACCCGTTTGCCTCAACTGAATAGAAAATCCAGTATCTATAATATCACTTGAAGTCACACCATGATGAAAGTATTTCGATTGTTTACCAATATATTTACTGACATTGTCTATGTATGCATTTACATCGTGTCTTGTTTGTTTTTCTAATTTATTTATTTCATCAACATTAAATTTAGCTTTTCTTCTTATCTCTTTTGAAGCTATTTTTGGTATAATACCAATATCAGCTAATTTTTCAGCAATTAAAATTTCAATATCTGTCCAAATTTTAAATTTATTTTCAAGTGTCCAAATTTTTTCAATATTGGGTCTATTGTATCTTGGTATCATAATTATTTTTATAAATCATTTATTGGAAAATCTGTATTATTTTCTGACAGAGTAAAAATTTCATTTCCTTCTTCAGTAATGCCAATAGTATGCTCAAATTGAGCAGACAGAGATCTATCTTTTGTAACTGCTGTCCACCCATCATTAAGTATTTTTATTTTCCAGTCACCAAGATTAATCATTGGTTCTATAGTAAAAAACATTCCAGGTTTAAGTTCTGGACCTTCACCAATTTTACCATAATGAAGTACACTTGGAGGGGTATGAAATTCCTTTCCAATTCCATGTCCACAGAAATCTCTGACCACAGAATAGTTCTTGGCTTCAGCGTATTGCTGAATTTTGTGCCCTATATCACCAAAAGTCTTTCCAGGAATAGCCTCCTTTATTCCAATATGAAGGCACTCAAATGTGGTCTTTAGCAAATCATAATTTTTCTTATTTGTTTTACCAGCAACAAACATTCTGGAACTATCTCCATACCATCCATCTAAAATAACTGTGACATCAACATTTATGATATCACCATTATTTAGTAATTTATTTTCGTTTGGTATGCCGTGACAGACAACATGATTAACTGATGTGCACACAGATTTTGGGAAACCTTTGTAATTAAGTGGAGCAGGGATGGCATTATTCTTTATGATTAAATTGTGACAAAAATCATTAATTTCTAAAGTAGAAATACCTGGTTTGATTAATTCATAAAGTTGATCTAATACAAAGGCCGACAGTCTTCCTGCTTGATGCATTTTATGGAAGTCATTTTTCTGATAAATTGGAATATTATTTGAATGCATTTATTAATTCTATTTAATGTTTTTATTTGATAAATAACAGGATAATTATAATAAATTTAACTAATGACTATGCTGACAGCTGGAATTTTAATTATTGGAGATGAAGTATTATCTGGAAGAACACAAGACACAAATTCAAATTTTATTGCAAAAAATTTAACATCATCAGGAATAAAACTTGAGGAAATAAAAGTAATTCAAGATGTAAAAGATCATATCATAAATTCTGTTAAAATATTTAGTGAGAATTACAGTTACGTGTTTACCACAGGAGGAATAGGTCCCACACATGATGATATTACCTCAGAGAGTGTAGCTGAAGCATTTAATAAAAAATTTGAGATGAATAAAGAAGCATTTAATATTTTAGAAAAATATTATCCCGAAGGTGAATTTAATGAAAGTCGACAAAGAATGGCTAAAATGCCATCAGATGTTCAGTTGATTTATAATCCAATGACAGCTGCACCAGGATTTATTTTAAATAATGTTTATGTTCTTCCTGGCGTTCCTAAAATAATGGAAGTAATGTTTATTAATATACTTAAAAACATAAAAAAGGGGAAGCCAAAAAATGTTATGACATTGAATACAAATTTATATGAAAGTAAATTGGCTCCATATCTGAATGATATTCAGAAAAAATATAAAGATTGTTCAATTGGTAGTTATCCATATTTTAATTTTTTATCTAAAACTGGTGGAGTTAATATATCAATATCTTCATGGACGATGGACTCCCTGGATGATGTAGTAAAAGAAATAAGTGAGATGATAAAATTAAATGGTGGAAATTACTCCATTGTCTGATAATACAAATTTTAGTTTGGCCTCGTGGTGGAATGGTAGACACAAAGGACTTAAAATCCTTGCCCTTTTGGGAGTGCCGGTTCAAGTCCGGCCGAGGCTACCACTTTAAAATATAATGTTTAGTTTTGTAACCTTAGGAACTAATAATCTTAAAAAAAGTAAGAATTTTTATGATCAACTTTTTGGTTCGCTTGAAATTGTTGTGGCGGAAGAAGATGATCGCTATGTTGGTTACAAAAAAAAAGATAGCCAAAATATTGAGTTTTATCTTATGAAGCCACATAATAAAGAGCAGGCCTCTTTTGGTAATGGTACTATGGTTTCCTTTACAGCTCAATCCAAAGAAAGTGTAATAAATATTTATAATCTCGCCTTAAAATTAGGTGGAAAAGATGAGGGCAAACCTGGTCCAAGGCATGAAGAGCATTTTTATGCGTATTTTAGAGATCTAGATGGAAATAAGATATGTATTTACTGTCCTGATTAATTTAAAAATTCTAGTATTCAAATTGTTCATTTAAAATTTTATCTTCAATAGAATGATTTTTATCAAATAAAATTTTACATGTTTTATCATTTGATGATTGGATAGTAACTTCTTTTATATTTCTAAATTCTATATTATCAGCGGTAACACTTACTTGTCTTTCTTTAAAATTTAATACATTTATTTTAATTATATTGCTCTCAGAAAGAAGAGCACCTCTCCATCTTCTGGGTCTAAAAGCGCTTATAGGTGTCAAAGCTAATAATCTTGAGTCCAAAGGCAATATACTTCCATGCGCTGATAAATTATAGGCTGTACTTCCTGCAGATGTAGACACTAATACTCCGTCACAAATTAACTCATTCATTCTTGTAACCTCATTAATTTTGATTTCAAATTTAGAAGCTTGATGGCTTTGTCTCATTAATGAAACCTCATTATATGCAATAGATTCATAAGTTTTATTTTTATCATCTTTTGCTATCATTTTAAGTGGTTTTAATTCTGTTGATTTAGAGCTATTGATAGTATCCTCTAAATTACTTTTGTTTGCAGAGTTCATCAGAAAACCCACAGACCCATAATTGATTCCAAAAAAAGGCTTATTAAGACTATTGAAATCATGAAGAGACTTTAATAATATTCCATCTCCTCCAATCGGTATAATGACATCAGCTGACTCTGGCTCACTTTGCAAATAGGAACTTACAAATTCTTCTTTGGCTATTTGAGCTTCTTTAGAGTTAGATGAAATAAAGTGAAATTTCATTATCCTCCTGTTTCATTCATATATCTATTCATATAGGGTTTAACTTCTGAATTAATAATAAAATCATGTTTTTTAGGTTTCATACTGAGAGCGAATTTAATTTTTTCTTTTATAAAATCATCACTTCTATCATTTCTCAAAATTTCTCTAAAATCAACAAATTCATTTTGCCCCAAACACATATATAATTTTCCAGTGCTAGATATCCGCACTCTATTGCAGCTAGCACAAAAATTATTGGATAAAGGAGTAATAAAACCAACTTTGATATCTAATTTTTTACTCACGTAA
>CACJNL010000036.1 GCA_902594815.1 uncultured Alphaproteobacteria bacterium
GTAGTGTCTGATTTTGCGTTTGATATTTTTTTTGCTTTTTTTGTTTTTTTATCTATTTCAAAGTAAACTAGATCAGTAAAAGTGCCACCAACATCAGTTGCAACTCTAATCATTTAAGTTTACCTCAGGATAATATTCTTTGATATATTCTCTAGAAATATATTGTTGTTTATAATCATCTAGCACTTTTTCTTTTTTTCTTTCACTTGGAGATCCATAACCTCCTCCTCCTCCATTTTGTATAAGCACCTTACTACCTTTTTTTATTGATACTCTTGTTGCTTTTGGAATTGATTTTTTTTCTCCTTTATCATTTATTAAAAAACAATTGTTTGCAAGACCTTCTTTTCCTTTATTTAATCCCCACGGACTTAACTCTGTTCTTTCACAAACAGTAGTTGCAAAAGTGTCTTCAAGCATTTCAATTTCTAGATTGACGCCTAGGCCACCTCTATGTTCCCCAGCACCACAACTATCTTGAATTAACTCAACACGATTAACTAACCATGGATTTCTATTTTCCCAAACTTCTGTTGGAGCAAATCTAGTAGCTGACTCTGCATGATGAAGACATGTTGCGCCATCTCCATAAAAGCTACCACCTTGACCGATAGGATGTGGGGAGCCATCAGCCCAAGGTTCACCCGTATCTTCTCTTTGCCCCCAATAAACAACCGCATTGATGCAACCCCCACTACTAGCAGGTACTTTTTCAGGATGTTTTGATCCCAAGGCTCTGTAAAAAACTTCCATAGCCTGAAGGGCAGGCCAACCATAAAGAAAACAAGGTGCGGGTGAAAGAGGATGAAAAAGTGTACCTTTCTTTGTAATAACTTCTATCGGTCTAAAAAAACCTTCGTTTGGAGCTTCGTTACTTCCTGCCAACATACTCATAGCAACTCTAGCAGTTGATACAGTTGAAGGAAGAGGGCAATTTACTGGTCCATTTTGCTGAGGTGGAGCATCTGACATATCCAAAACAACTGATTCATCTTTAATAATAACTTTTACATCAAAAGGTATATTACCTTCCTCAACTCCATTATTATCTAATTGACCAGACCCAAAATATTCACCATTTGGAATTTCTTTTAAATAATTTCTAACAATTTTTTCCCCCGCATCAAATATTTCTTCAACAGCCTCTCTAAATTTATTTAATCCATATTTTGCAACTACTCTTTTTAAAGCTCTTTCACCTGTCCTAACGCCTATGGCTTGTGCGTTTATATCTCCAGCAACTGAGTTTGGAACCCGAGTATTTGCAATACACATTTTATAAATATCTTTAACAAGATTACCTTTACTATAGAGCTTAACACCAGGATAAACAGTTCCCTCTTGAAATACATCTACCGTGTCTGTTGAATAAGGTTCTTTACCAGCAATATCTAACCAATGTGCTTTAATAGCTGTATAAGCAATTAATTCATTTTCAAAAAAAACTGGCATCACTAATGCTGCGTCCTGAGGATGAGACCCAGTCCCATAAGGAGAGTTATAAATTATTATATCTCCTTCTTCTAAATTTTCTTCACCACCAACTCCCTTGACTGCTTCCTCAATACAAAAATTTAGAGTTCCCATAAACAATGGCAAGCTTGGAGCTTGAGATAACATTCTTAAATCTCTATCATAAATTGCTGCAGCAAAATCCAAAACTTCATATATGATGGGTGACATTGCTGTACGACATAAAGCTCTTTTCATTTGCTCAGCTGCTGAATTCAAACTATTCCTAACTATTTGTGTAGTGATAGGATCGACATTTGTTTTTTTAACTATTCTATCAATGCCACATTTATAATGATGTAAGTCTTCGCTCATACTAAATTTTCGTATCTGTAATAATTAAATGATCAGAGTTATCTTTTTTTACAGTATAATTCTTATCAACATATGTTACTGCAGTGCTTTCCAAGATAATAGCTGGTCCAGAAAATTCTTCTTCTATTTTATTTCTTTGAATAATTTTGAATTCCTCAATTGAATCAGAGTCAAAGGAATAACACTTGATACTTTCTTGATCCGATCCTGACAATTCTTCATTTATTAAGCCCCTACTGGTCTTTCTCGGCAGAGGAACTCTTAAGGATGCCCTTATTGATACAATTTCAATAATTGTATCTAATTTGCTACCAAACGTCTTTTCATATTCGCTTACAAACATTTTTTTAATATCATCCTCGGTGCTTGTTATCTTTCCAAGCTTTTCATTATTTAACTTAAGAGTAATGGTGTGCTCTTGCCCCATCCATCTCATATCAAGCGAGATTTCTTTGATAGTTTCTAAAATTTCAAAATTAATTTTTTGTCTTTCTTGAAGATCTTCAAATAATCTTTCAAGAATTTGATTACATTCATTAATAGACTTCTCATTTAATCTCAAAATTTTAGTTTGAGCAGTCATTTGTAAGAGATCAGCTCCTAGCAAACCCCAAGCTGAAAAATTTCCTGAAAAGGGAGGGATTATAATTTCTTTAATATCTAATTCTTTTGCAATTAAATTTGACATCAAAGGTCCAGCCCCACCAAAAGCTAACAATTTTAACTCACGAGGATCAATACCTTGCTCAATTGTTATTTCTCTGATTGCGTCCGCCATATTAGCACTGCTGATTTTTAAAATTCCCTTCGCAGTATCAAATGCAGAAAGATTAATTTTTGATCCAACAGAATTAAGGGCATTTTCTGCTAAATCACGATTTAATTTAAGTCCTGAGGCTAAGTTACCTTCACCAAGCATGCCTAAATAAAAAGCAGCATCTGTTGTAGTCGGTTCAGTACCTCCTCTAGAATAACAGGCAGGACCAGGTTGAGCTCCTGAACTTCTTGGTCCTGATCTAAGCAGGTTACCATCATCCAAATATGCTATTGAACCTCCTCCTGCACCTATTGAACGAACATCTACCCAAGGTGATTGGACTGGAAGACCAACTATCTTTCCCTCAAATTGTATTTGAGGTCTTCCGTCTAAAATTAGACAGGTATCAAAACTTGTACCACCAACATCTGCTGTTACCATATTAATATTATTTTTTTGTCTTGATAATTCGCCAGCACCTTCTGCTCCAGCAACCGGACCTGACATAATTGTTTCAAACGGTCTTTCTTCTGCTTCATCAAAAGTCATAGATCCGCTTCCAGATCTTGTTACTAAAAAATTGCCTTCGAAACCTAATTTTTTTAATTCATCTCTAAGATTGTTGAGGTAATTTGACATTCTCGCTTTTACAAAAGAGTCAATTACTGTTGTAGTTGTTCTTTCGTATTCTCTGTATTCTCCAGAAACCACAGAGGACAGAGAGACATAACCCTTAAAACCAAAATTTCTTAAAAGCTTCTCAATTTTTTTCTCATGCTCATTATTAGCATATGCATTGATTAAACAAACAGCTATACTTGAAACTCCTTCTTCAATAAAAAATTTACAGGCTTTCTTAACTTCCTCTTCATTCAATGCTGTATGTATATTGCCATTAGCAAACATTCTTTCATTTAATTCCAGACGCAAATATCTTGGAACTAGTGGTTCACTTGGTTGCCAGAAGAGATTATACATTTCATCTCTATCGCCTCTTCTTATCTCTATTACATCACGAAAACCTTTAGTGCATAGCATACCTACTTTTGAGCCTTTTCTCTCTAAAAGTGCATTTAATCCCACCGTAGTTCCGTGAAGAAAAAACTCTATATCTTTAATAGTTTCACTGCTTAAGTTTCTTTTTACGACTTCAATTACTGCTTTTTGTGGCTCTTCTGGAGTTGTAGGTATTTTATCAATAGTAATAGAATTGTCTTTTTCATTATATAAAATGAAGTCAGTAAAAGTTCCACC
>CACJNL010000037.1 GCA_902594815.1 uncultured Alphaproteobacteria bacterium
AACGGTAGTTCAAGCATATGCAGATGCTTCTAAAAAAATGGCACTTCCAATTATATCTTCAACAGCAACAACACTTGCCGCTTTCCTCCCACTTATTTTTTGGCCTGGCCTAGCTGGAGAGTTCATGAAGTATTTACCAATTACACTAATATGTGTACTTACTTCTTCATTGTTTATGGCATTACTTTTTGTACCTGTGCTTGGAACAGTGTTAAATAATTTAGCAAGAATATTCCTGCAATTAATAATACCTCTAATTACTGCTTTAATAGTATTTAATTTAATTTCTTATGGCTCTGGTTTCAATACAATTGGTTACTTATTTATACCACTGACTATTGTTAAATTTCTACTTCCTGCAATAGTTTTCATGTTTGTTTTTTCAAAGATAATACCAAGAATATATAAGTTCACGGAAAATAAAGCAGTAAGCAAAGAGGAGATTTCAGAGTCAGCAAAAATTTTATCTTCTGAATCTAATATATCTATTTCAAATATAAAAGGCTTTATAGGACTTTACGTTAAAATTATAAGCTTCCTTTTGAACCACCCTGCAAAAGTTTTGATTTCAGCAATTATAATACTGATAGCCGTTAACTTTTCATACACTAGAATTGGATCAGGTGTTGAATTTTTCCCAAGTGTAGAGCCTGATCTAGCAAAAATAGTTGTCTTCGCTAGAGGCAATTTGTCAGTTGAAGAAAAAAGAGAATATGTAGGGAGAGTTGAAAATATAATCTTGCAAATTCAAAATAGAAATAATGAATTTAAAAGTATTTATTCTTTAAGTGGGAATGTCTCCGAACAATCAGAGTCATCAGAGGATTTCATTGGCTCAATAAGTCTAGAATATAATGACTGGGATAAAAGACGTCCGTCATTGGTGATATTAGATGAAATTCTTACTGCCACTAAAACTATAAAAGGAATTAAAGTTGAAACAAGGGAACAAGAAGGTGGTCCTTCTGCAGGTAAACCAGTTAATATAAAACTTACAAGTAATGATAAAAATTTACTTTTGTTTGAATCAGAGAAATTAAAAAAATTTATTGATAACTACCCCGACCTTATGAACATCGAAGATAATTTACCTGCGCCAGGAATTGAATGGGAAATAAAAGTCGATAGAAAACAAGCTTCTAAATTTGGTGTTAATATTAGTTCAATCGGTAATGTAATAAAACTTGCAACAAATGGATTAAAATTAGGAGAATACAGACCTGATGACTCAAATGATAGTATACCAATGTATTTAAGATATCCAAATGAAGGTAGGACATTAGATGCAATCAATAACTTGAGAATATCAACTCAAAATGGACTTGTTCCAATTTCAAATTTTGTAGATATCAAAGCTGCTAACACCACAGGCAATATCATAAGAGTAAACTCTAAAAATGCCATTAATATTCAAGCTGATGTAAAGCCTGGTGTATTTGCTGACTTTAAAGTTAGAGAACTCGAATATGTTCTTGGAATTACCGATGAACCTCCATTTATTAGAGGAAAATTAATGACTGACTTACCAAGATATAAACTAGATGGAAATATAAGAGCTGAATTAATAGGTGAAAATCAAGATCAACAGGAAGCACAGTCATTTTTAACAAAAGCATTTAGTGTGGCTTTGTTTATGATGTTAATGATACTCCTTTTACAATTTAATAGTTTTTACAGTGGTTTTTTAATATTATTTGCTGTTGTGATGTCAACTGCAGGTGTTCTAATTGGCTTAATGATAACCGGTCAGGCATTTGGTATTGTCATGACAGGCGTGGGTGTAATTGCTCTTGCGGGTATAGTTGTTAATAACAACATTATTTTAATTGATACTTTTGACTTTCTTAAAAATAAAACAGACAACGTAAAGGAAGCCATAATTAAAACTGGAGCACAGAGATTAAGACCAGTTCTTCTTACTACAACAACAACTGTACTTGGTTTATTGCCGATGGTCACGATGACAAATATAGATTTTGTAACAAGAGAAGTCACTAGAGGATCACCTGATACTCAGTGGTGGGTCCAATTATCTACCGCAATAGTTTTCGGATTAATTTTTGCAACATTACTAACTTTAATAGTCACACCTTCCGCTTTAATGCTCAAAGAAAATGTTGTTAATTGGTATAGGAAAAGAGCTAATTCCTAATTTTTCTATTTTGTATTATAGTATAAAATATTGACAAAATATAACATCCAAAAAGAATAATTAAAGTAAGCCAAATTTTTGAAATTAAAGCAACACAAGCTATTACAAAAATTAAAAAAATCCATGTTTTATATTTTTGATTAATATTGATTTTTTTTAGAGAAATAGTAGGTATTTTACTTATCATCATAAAACCTATTAAAGTTGTAGTTAATAGATTTAAATACTCATTTTTAAGAATATCGATCCCAAATTCAAAAAATATAAAAAGAGGCAAAAGTATTAAGCCCGCAGCAGCTGGAGATGGAACACCAGTAAAATACTCATTTTTATCTATAGGTTTATTTGTAATGTAAATATCAGCAGTAAATCTTGCCAACCTTAGAGCGCTACATATTACAAAAAATAAAGTTGCACCCCAGCCAAGAGAGCCTAGTACATTTGTTGACCATAAATAAACAAGAATGCTCGGAGCAACTCCAAATGATACAAAATCACTTAGAGAGTCAAGTTCTGCTCCAAAATTTGAACCACTTTTAAGTTTTCTTGCAAACCAACCATCAAAAAAATCAAAAATTGTAGCTAATAAGACTAAATATATTGCAATTTCCCACTCTCCCTTCAATGAAAATCGAATTGATGTAAATCCACTACTCAATGATAGAAGTGTAATAAAATTTGGAACATATTTCCCAATTATGTTTTGCTCATTCATATTAATTTTGAATTTTTAATTTTCTTTATATCATTTGGATTTGAAATAATTGTTTCGCCTCCTATAACTCTCTGACCTTTCGTAATCAAAATATCATAACTTTCAGGAAGGTATAGATCAACCCTACTACCAAATTTAATAATGCCAATTCTGCCCCCCTTTTCTACTTCTTGGTTTACTTTTAAATTAGAAACAATACGTCTGGCAATTAATCCGGCTATTTGAACAATATAAAAATTATCATTATTTGATTTAGCAAAAATTATATTTCGTTCATTTTCTTTACTTGACTTATCTAAAGTTGCGTTGAGAAACTTTCCTGGAATATAATGTATTGAAGAAATAGAACCTTTTACAGGCATGCGATTAACATGTACGTCAAAAACGCTTAAAAAAATACTAACCTTGATATAAGTATTTTGATCTTTATCATCATCAAGAGGGTTTTTTTCAGCACCAATATAAGTTACAAGTCCATCAGCTGGTGACACAACTACTTCTTCAATTGGGACAGCTCTTATAGGATCTCTAAAAAAATAATAAATATAGGCTGATATTATTGCTAAAAAAATACCTAAAATTGTGTAGAAAGGTATTATAATAATCGTTATTAAACAACTAATAACAAAATAAACCCAGCCTTCATTATGTATTCGTAATTGCATATAAATGGGAGCTAATACATAATAATGAAAATAAAATCTCTAACAATCTACTGCTCTGCATCACAAAAAATAGATAAAAAATTCTTTAAATTAGCAAGAGAAACTGCA
>CACJNL010000038.1 GCA_902594815.1 uncultured Alphaproteobacteria bacterium
AAACTTCTTTTAAAATTAACTAAAAAAGGTCTCTCAAGACAAGAAGCTTACTCACTTGTCCAAAAAAATGCGATGGAAGCTTGGAATAATAAAAAAAAATTTCATGATGTTTTAAAAAAAGACAAAATTTTATTAAAATACATATCAAAAGAGGAGCTTAAAAATATTCTAGAAAATGATAAAAAAAACAGAAAAATAGATTGGATTTTCAAAAATAAAATTAAATGATCTTTATTTTTTATAATTATTAAACTATTTAAATATTATGCCACTATCAAAAAAAGACCTAGAAAACCATATTAAAGAAAGTATCCCTGACTCTACAGTTATCATTGAAGATTTGAGAGGTGATGGTGACCACTATAGCGCTACTGTCATTTCAAAATCTTTTGCTGGTAAATCAAAAATTGAACAACATAAGATGGTATATGACTCATTAAATGGAAAAATGGGAAATGAACTTCATGCATTAATGCTAAAAACAAGAACGGAGTAAATATGGAAGAAAAAAATATTATTGATGTCACTGAAAATATTAAGAACGAAATTAAATCAAACGATGTAGTTTTATTTATGAAGGGAACACCAGTTTTTCCAATGTGTGGTTTCTCAGCTGCTACTGTGCAAGTATTATCAGATATTGGAGTAAAATTTAGTAGTGTTAATGTATTAGATAGCAATGAAATGAGAGAAGGAATTAAAAAATATTCAAATTGGCCAACTATACCTCAACTGTATGTAAAAGAAGAATTTATTGGAGGATGTGACATTGTCAAAGAAATGCATGAAACAGGGGAGCTTCTCGAATTATTTAATAGCAGAGGGATAGACGTAAAACCTTCATAATTTGAAAACTAATTTTATTAAAGGCATTATATTTGCCTGTATTGCAGCTCTATGGTGGGGTATGCCTCAACCCCTATTTTTTGATGAAATAAACTATATTCCATCTTTAGAAGTTGCAATGCATAGAGGTGTTTGGTCTTTTTTTGTACTTTTCTTCTCACTTGTTATTTTTAGTGAAATCAAAGATTTTTTTAAATTATTTAAATCTTCAAAAAAAATAATCATATTAACAATTACCTCTTTATTGATTGCCACTAATTGGCTAGGTTTCATATACTCTGTAAGTATAAATAAAGTACAAGATGCTTCTTTAGGTTATTTTCTTACCCCAATGATCAGTATTTCTCTTGGCTATTTTATTTTAAATGAAAAATTAAACACAAGAAAAATAATTTCAGTTTCATTAATGCTTCTTGCATGTTTTATTCTTTTTACAAGTTTAGATAGCTTTCCATATTTAGCTTTGTTAATTGGAACAACTTGGGGTGTTTATGGATTGTTGAGAAAACAAATTGAAGTTTCACCTGCTACAGGACTTCTTTATGAGTCAGGACTAATAACATTAATTGCCTTACCCTATTTAATATATTTAAATCATTTGGAGATAGGTTATTTTAGTTTTAATTTAAGCTATATTTCAGTTATGTTGTTTTTAACGGGTATCGTAACGATTATACCTTTATTTTTTTTTAATCTTGGACTTAGATACACAACATTAAGTTTAGCCGGAGTATTGTTTTATATAGCTCCAAGTTTTCATTTCATTACCTCAGTATTTATTTTAGGCGAAAACTTAGTAAATGAAAAGTTTATAGCTTTTATAGTAATTTGGGTAGGAGTTAGTATTTTTATTTATGATGTTGTAAGAAACTCAAAGTTATCTTGAATAATACTCAATAACTAAATTTGGTTCCATTGTTACAGGATAAGGAACATCATGAATTAATGGAGCTCTCAAAAATTTTCCTTTAAATTCTTTTATATCAACTTCAATATATTCAGGAATTTCTCTCTCTTGAGAGACAATTGCCTCTTGGACAAGATTTATTTCTTTGCTTCCATCTTTAAGAGATATTTCATCACCATCCTTAACTGAATATGAAGGAATATTAACTCTTTTTCCATTAACTTTAACATGGCCATGATTAACTAATTGTCTTGCAGCAAAAATTGTTGGAACAAATTTCATTCTATATACGATTGCGTCCAACCTTCTCTCTAGAAGTTCAATTAAAATTTGGCTAGTGTCACCTTTAGTATTTGATGCTTTTGTATAGATTCTTCTAAATTGCTTTTCAGTTAAATCACCGTAATAAAATTTTAATTTTTGTTTTGCAAAGAGTTGATTTCCATAATCAGATTGTTTTTTACGGAGACTCATTGCACCATGTTGACCAGGTTTTGTGTTTCTTTTATTGAAAGGGCTTTTAGGTCTGCCCCACAAATTGCAACCTAGTCTTCTATCAATTTTGTATTTTGCTGTTGTTCTTTTTGTCATTAATTATGGGGGTTTATAGAGATTAATTTATTGATGTCAAATCCATAATTTTAAATTTTTGGCTGTTTTTTAAGCTTTTTGTGCATTCCCCATAACATCTTAAGTTCTTTTTTGGTTAAATCCATTTTATTGTAAATTGAGTAGATATTATCAATCATACCATCTTTTTTTTCTGCTGGATTAAAAAAACCTTTATTATCGAGATCTCCAATTAATGCATTGATAAAATTAGAGAGTTCACCCTTAGTTACTTTTTGATCTTTTTTTTCATTATTTTCTAATACTTTAGATGATTGAATATTTTGAGAAAAAATTTCGTGAGAAATGACAGATACTGCATGTGATAAATTAAGTGATTTATTGAGTTTAGCAGTTTTTATAGTGTAAATTACATTTGCTAATCTTAAGTCTTCATTAGATAATCCAGAATTTTCAGGACCAAATAATATTGCGATTTTCTTAAAATCATTAAATTTTTTTATTAACTTGTTAAAATTATTAAATTTTTTTTTGGTTAAAAATCGCTGTCTATTAGTAGTAGCAATAACTAAATTGAATTGCGAGGTAGCCTCTTCTAAATTTGAAAATATTTGTACACTTTTTATAATACCCTCTGCATGCTTGGCTGATTTTTCTGCCTTTTTATTTGGCCATTTATCTCTTGGGTTCACAAGGTATAGTCTAGATAAGCCAAAATTATCCATAGCTCTTGCTGTCATTCCAATATTCTCTGGGAGCTGCGGTCTAACTAATATTATGGTAGGATTAATTCTTTTCAATTTATTTATTTAAATCATTAAAAAGCTTATAATTAATACTGTCATATATTGCATTATAGGAAGCATCAATAATATTTGAGGACACACCTACAGTAGTCCAGTGTTGTTTATTAGAGTCCGTCGACTCGATATGCACTCTTGTAATTGCACCTGTCCCCTTATCTGATGATAGTATCATTACTTTATAATCTGTAAGTTTTAAATCATTGAGACTTGGATAAAAATCTATCAATGCCTGCCTTAGAGCACTATCTATTGCATTTACAGGACCATTACCAACGCCGACAGTCATTTTTTCTTGGTTTTTCACTTCTAATTGAACAGTTGCTTCAGAGTCAGTAACTAATTTTCCTTTTGCATTCCATCTTCTCTCATCCGTTACTCGAAATTTATTTAAAATAAAATATTCTTTTAATTGACCAATATGTTTTCTAACTAGCAATT
>CACJNL010000039.1 GCA_902594815.1 uncultured Alphaproteobacteria bacterium
TAAATTTACTAAACATCTAAATTTTCTTTTTGAATTTTAGCTTTATTTATAATTTTTTTTATATCAACTTCTTTAAACTTTGTATTTTTTTTACTTTTAGCATGCGCAGTCCCATTAGCCACACCTAATGAAAGAGATTTTTCTAATGAGAAATTTTTATATCGATAATAAATATAACTTCCAGCCATAGCATCACCTGCTCCATTTTCATTTAAGACTTTAATCTTAGGTGGTTTAACAGAAATAAATTTGGATAGTTCATATCCATATGTTTTATTTGCACCATCAGAAACTACCAAATTAATAATAGGGTTTTTTTTAATAATATATTTTATAGACTTATGAATATCTCGAATATTGGTTAATTTAAACAATTCTTCTTTATTCAGTATTAAACAATCTATTTTATTTAAATAACTTTTTATTTTATTAATTTTAAATGGTGAAGTACCACATATAATTATTCTGTTATTTTTATAATAATTTTCAATTATTTTTTTTGTTAATTTTTCTGAAAAATTTAAATCGATTATCACATGCTTTTCCTTTAATCTAAAATTAATTGATTTTACCACACATTGTTCATAGGCGTCAGTATTTGCTATGCCTAGTTGTAATTCTTTAAATTTATTTAATAAAACAGCATAATATCTTTTTTGAATCTTTTTATTAAAACTGAAAAAATTAATATTATTTTTTTTTAAGTAATTTATCGTTTCAATATCTGAATTAATTGAAACTAATGAAACTTTTTCCTTGTATGCTATCACTTTTGCAACATTATGAGCAACACCGCCAAAGCTTTCATAATGTTTAACAGGATTTGTTCTAAATTTGATTAAATGATTTTTTAATTCAAAAACAAAATCTTGATGAACAGCCCCAAAAAATATAAAATTATTATAAATTTGTTTCATATAAATATATACCAGTAATATGTCAGTTTTTAATGAACAGCCACCTTTAATTAATGTTAAAAAATTTTCCTTATGGTTAAAAAATAATTATCCTTTTTTAAAAACAAAGAATTTCAAATTATTAAGATTAAATAGCGAAAGAGATATAAATTTTCTTATTAAATTTAATGAAAATAAAAAATATGTTGTTAAGATTTCTAACCCCAAAGAGTCTTTAAAGCAGTTAGAATATCAGGATTTATTAATTCAGCATTTGCGATCTAACAGACAATTAAAAGAAATCTATCCAAAAATTCTGCATAAAAAAATTTTATTTTATGAAGATAACAAAAATAGAGTTTGTGCAGTTAGGTTGCTGACTTACATAAACGGAAATATGTATGCAAAATCAAAAATTAATACTTCTATGGAAAAATCATTAGGGAAATTATTGGCTATACAATCTAAACAGTTAAATAGCTTTATGCATTCTCAAGCAATGCGAATTTTTGATTGGGATCCCTCAAATATCATATGGGTTAAAAAATTTTTGAGTTTATTTAGTGGGTTCAAAAAAGATGTAATTATTGAGTCAATAAAACAACATGAACTATTTGTTAAAAAAAATAAAAAGAACTTAAAACATTCTGTTACTCACGGAGACCCTAATGACTATAATATAGTTGTTAAAAATGAAAAAATAGTTGGCTTGATTGATTTTGGTGACTCAATTTATGCACCTTCAATAAATGATCTTGCAATTGCACTTTCGTATTCTTTAACGAAAAGTCAAAATTTATTTGATACTCTCAATAATATAGTTGGCTCTTACAATAAAATTTATCCCATTAATGATGATGAAATCTACTCATTGTTTAGTCTAATAAAGTCACGCCTAGTAATTACGCTAGTAATGGCAGCTAAACAAAGAAAGAAATATCCAGACAATAGATATCTAAGTATTAGTGAAAAAAATGCATGGTTGTTAATTTTTAAACTCAATAGAATTGATCCTTATTTTTTTATTGCTGTAATCAGAAGTATTTGTAATAAAGAACCTATAGGTAATTTTAGTCAAAGACTTGATCTTTTGAAAAGTCAAAACTTTGGAAATATTTTTGATTTTGATCTAAATGATGTGAATAAAAGAATTGTTAACTTTGATAAAAGCAGTATTTTACTTAAATCAAATCCCTCAAACTTTAGGCTTAATAACCTAGTCAAAAAATTTTTAGAAAATGATATTGGTATTGGTTTATATAAAGAGAAAAGAAAAGTTTATAAAAGTAATCATTATATATCTTCACTTAATCCCTCTAAAAGAAGAGATATTCATTTAGGCATAGATATTTTTATTGATGAAACAACTCCTATTAGAGCACCTTTAAATGGAAAAGTAGTAATTTTACATAATAATGATTTTAAATATGATTACGGACCTACGGTAATTTTAGAGCATAAAATTAATACTTATAAGTTTTATACATTGTATGGCCATTTATCAAAAAAATGTTTGAAGAAATTAAAAGTTGGACAGTCTATTAATAAGGGAGACTGGATAGGTGAAATTGGAGGCTATAACGTTAATGGCAATTGGCCCCCACATTTGCATTTTCAAATTATGACATCACTATTAAGTGAAGTTGATAATTTCCCTGGAGTAGGTGAAGAATATTTGTTCAAGATTTGGGAGCAAATTTCACCTGATCCAAATATCATACTAAAAATTCCTAAAACTTTTTTTACTAACAAATCTAAAATCCTAAATGTTTTATCAAAAAGAAAAAAGAACATAGGTCTTAACTTATCAATCTCATATGAAAAACCACTCCATATGCTTGAGGCAAAAAATCAATTCTTTTATGATGAGAATGGTAGAAAATATTTAGATTGTGTTAATAATATTTCACATGTTGGGCACTCAAATAGCTATGTTCATGAAGCTCTTGTAAATCAAAATCTTAAATTGAATACTAATACTCGGTACCTTTATGATATTATTAATGAATATAGTGAGCGAATATTAAAAACTTTTCCAAAAAATTTAGACAGAATATTTTTTGTTTGTACAGGTTCAGAAGCCAATGATTTAGCATTACGAATTGCAAATAATTATACAAAGGCAAATCATATCCTCGTAATGGATAATGCCTATCATGGTCATACTAATTCTCTTATAAACATCAGTCCCTACAAATTTAATAGTAAAGGGGGTGAAGGAAAAAAAGATAATATCCACATCTTAAGGATGCCAGATGAAATAAGAGGAAAATGGACTGCGAAAAATTCAAAATGGATAAATAACTATACTAACGAGGCATTAGAATTTATCAATGAAATGTTTTTAAAAAAATATTCTTTATCAAGTTTTTTTTTCGAGAGTATATTAGGATGTGGTGGTCAAGTTGTATTGCCTAAAGGATATCTTAAAAAAATTGTTAAATTAGTTAGAAAAAATAATGGTTTATGTATTGCTGATGAAGTACAAACTGGTTTTGGTAGAGTTGGTAATTATTTCTGGGC
>CACJNL010000040.1 GCA_902594815.1 uncultured Alphaproteobacteria bacterium
TTACATATTTATGATTGTTGCAGTAGCACTTGGCACTGCATCAAATATTTTTGCAAAAGAAGCAGAAGGTTTTACTAAATTATTCCCTTCTCTTTTAAGTGCCATTACTATTATTCTTTGTATGTATTGTTTGTCACAAGTCATGAAAACAATATCTGCTAGCTACACTTATGCAACATTTGCTGGATTATGCATTATCGCAACAACTATACTTGGAATTTTAAGGTTCAATCAATGGCCAAACTTATATGCATTTATAGGATTAATTTTTATAATTATTGGTGTAGTATTAGTAAATTTATTAGGAAAAAATTAAAATATGAGTCTTACAGATGAAGGACATTACGGACCAAAGCAACTTAATTTATTAAAAGTTGTATGGGGTGAAGGCTTTCTCTCTCCTGGAGGTACGGCTGAAATTGATGAAATAATGACAGATGTTGATGCTACTGGAAGAACTGTTCTTGATATTGGTTGTGGATGTGGCGGCGCAGCTTTTCATTTATTAAAAAAATATAAAGTTAAATCAGTAGAAGGCATTGATCCTGAACCTCTTGTGATCCAAACAGCAAAAGACTTGGCTATAAAAAATAAGCTTGAAGATGTAACTACATTTAAACAAATTAACCCTGGCCCCCTTCAATATGCTGATAAGTCATTTGATATGGTGTTTAGCAAGGAAGCTTTCTTACATATTCCTGATAAAGAAGCTTTGTTAAAAGATATTCATCGTATTCTCAAACCTGGTGGTTTAATTGTCGTTAGTGACTGGATGCGAAAGGATGACAACCCTCCTTCTAAACAAATGCAAGAGTACATAGATGCTGAAGGATTGGATATGCTGATGTGTTCTTTGAAAAGATATAAAGAATTGCTCGAAGCAACAAATTTTACTGATATAAAAATTAAAGACCGCAATGATTGGTATCTGGAGAAAGCAAAAAAAGAATTAGAGGAAATTGAAGGTCCACTTTACCAAAAAGTACTTGATGTTCTTGGTTTAGAAGAAACGTTGGGGGCAATTGATATTTGGAAAAAGTTAATTGGTGTTTTAGAAATAGGAGAACACCGTCCAGGTCATTTTAAAGCCATAAAAATTGATTCATAATTTTAGTTTAATTGATTAATCTTTCCTCCAGTAAGGGGCTTTGTAACACCTGTTGTTGTAGGATAACTTAGTGGAAGATTTTTAAAACTTCTTACAGCAAGAAATGCAAAAGCTTCCGCTTCAATGGCATCACCTCTTAATCCATATTTCTCAATGCTCTCACTTTTGATATTTGTGCTTTCACTAAGTGCTTTCATAATTGATAAATTTTTTCTTCCTCCCCCAGAGACAATAATGCTTTCTGGCCTATTGGGCAGTAAATCAATAGCTTTAGAGACACTCTCTCCAATTAATTTAGTTAACGTTGCACATCCATCCTCTAAAGACATTTCATCTATTTGATCATAGGAAAATTGATCTCTATCCAAAGATTTAGGATAATTTAATTGAAAATATGGATGTAATAAAAAGGAATTTATAAAATCAAAATTGATTGATCCTTTAGTTGCAAAGTCACCATTTGTATCCATATGACCACTAATTTTTTTATTAACAAAATCATTTATCGGTGCATTTCCAGGTCCGGTATCAAAAGCAACGAACATATCATCTTCACCTATATAAGTAATATTAGATACACCGCCTATATTTAAAATGATGATATTTTTTTTATTGATGTAATGGCTTAAAGCCAAATGATAGATTGGTGCAAGGGGTGCACCCTGCCCACCATTCATCATATCATTTGATCTAAAGTCATTAACTACTGGTATTTTTAGATAATTGGCCATTAAATTACCATCACCTAATTGTTTAGTCTTACCTTGTATGGCACCCAATGGTGCTTGATGAAGGACTGTTAATCCATGAAAACCAACGCAAGAAATATCTTCTCGTTTAATATTAAATTTATGAATAAATTTATTTACAGCTTCAGACTGTTCTAATGATATTAATTTTTCAGTCTTTGCAAAAATAGAAGGCTCTATGTTTTCAAATTGCCATTTTTTTGCAGCCTTAACAGTTTCGATTATTTTTGATTGAATATGTTTATTTTGATATGGGATTAATTCAAATGGACCGTATTCAATAATTTTATGACCATCAGTCTTTAGAGCAGCAACATCAATAAAACCATCATTCACCGTCCCTGTCATTAAACCTATTGACCATTTATGTTTCATTACAAGCCCAATCGTGAATTACTAGATCATCTATAATTTACTTCAAGATCTTATGAAGATCATTATCGTTTTTTTCTAGAATTTTTTTTGCATCTTCAATAGTATAATTATGAAACAGCATAAGAGACAATCGAATATTATAGTTAGTTTTTTTTAAAAATTTAATAGCTGTTTCTTCTGAACATCCAGTAATTTCTGATAAAATATATTGTGATCTTTTTTTTAATTTTTCATTAGATGCAACAACATCAATCATAAAGCCTTTATATACTCTATTTAATTTAATCATTAAAGAAGTAGAAAAAAGGTTAAGGGCAATTTTTTGACTTGTTCCAGCAGCTAAACGTGTAGAACCAGCTAAAAATTCACTTCCAGTTTCAAGGTAAATTTTCATTTCTGCTAAATTTAATAGTAAAGAATTTTTGTTATTTGAGATGCCAATAGTTAAAGAACCGATATTTTTTGATAATTCAATAATTTTTAGAGTGTATTTAGTTGATCCACTAGCTGCTAAACCTATGACAACATCATCTTGATTTATATTTTTATCATTAAAATGCTGTATAGCTAGCTCTTCACTATCTTCAGATCCTTCTGTTGCTTTAAGTGGATCATCACCTGAAAAACAAAATTGCACTCTATCATCAGGCCAACCAAATGTTGGAATCAGTTCTACACCATCTAAAGCTCCAATTCTACCTGAGGTACCAGCACCTACATAAACAATTTTAGAATTTCTTTTCTTTAATTTTTTTAGTGCAAAAGAAACTGCCAGTTCTATCTCATTAAGAGAATTTTTTACCGCCCTAAAAGATTTGGTCTGTGATTGAAGTAATTCTTCAAGTAATTTTTTTGTTTCCCAATTTTCAATAGTATCAAAACTTGTATCCTTTTTTTCAGTTTCTTTCATA
>CACJNL010000041.1 GCA_902594815.1 uncultured Alphaproteobacteria bacterium
ATTGTATTATGCATAGCTTTTTTTGATTCAGCTTGCTATTTAACAGGCAAAACAATTGGTAGAAATAAAATTTTAATCAATATTAGTCCAAATAAAACATATGAAGGATTATTTGGAGGAATATTTTTAACAAATTTAGTTTGTTTGATTTTCTACTTGATTTTTGATTTATCAAAAATTGACTACAATTTATTTATTCTTGCTAATTTAGTTATCACCTTTTCATTTTTTGGAGATCTTATACAATCTTATTTTAAAAGATTAAATTTTTTGAAAGACTCAGGAAACTTTATGCCGGGGCATGGTGGTTTTTTTGATAGATTTGATAGTTTTTTATTAGTTATTATTCCAATCTCTATTTTAAATTTAATGTTTTAAATGATTATAAATATATTTGGAAGTACAGGGATAATAGGGAAAACGACCTTATCAATTATTAAAAAAAATTTTCCTCATTATAAAATTAATCTTTTATGTGCAAAAAATAATTTCAAATTATTAGCTAAACAATCAAGAGAATACAATGTTAAATATCTTTATTTAGATAACAAAAAATTAATTAATAAACTTAAATCCCTAGTTCCAAAAGATGTTAAAATATTAGAAAAAGCAGCCTTAGATGATTATTTAAAAAGTTCAAAATCAGATTTATCAATTCTATCAGTTGCTGGTATTGAGTCATTAAATTATTTAGAACTAATTTTGTTGAACACTGATAAAATTGGAATCGTAAGCAAAGAAGCTGTTGTATCAGCTGGTCATATTCTAAATAAAATTGCAAAAAAACATAAGACAAAAATTATTCCATTAGACTCTGAACACTTTTCTATTCATCAAAATTTTAATAAAATAAATTTGCATAATCTTAATTTTAGAAAAATATATTTAACTGCATCTGGTGGCCCTTTTTTAAACCGTAAATTTAATAATTTAAAAAAAGTTTCTTTTAAAGAAGCTACTAATCATCCAAAATGGAAAATGGGCTACAAAAATAGTATTGACTCTGCAACATTGGTAAATAAATGCTTGGAGTTAATAGAGGCACATTACTTATTTAATATTCCTTTCAATAAACTTGATATCCTTATTCATCCACAATCTTTGGTTCATTCTATAATAGAAGGTAGTAACTATGTTTCAAAAATGATTTATTTTCATAATGATATGCAAATTCCACTCATAAATTTTCTTAATAATAGTAATATTTTAAAACTTCCAATTATTAAAAAATTTAATTTATTGCAAACATTGCATCTTGACTTTTTACAAGTTAGCAAAGATATTTTTCCCTTATATTTTTATTTTAAATTAGTTGATAAAACTAACCCATGTAATCTAATCAAATTTAACATTGGAAATGAATATGCTGTGGATTTATTTAAACAAAAAAAAATTAATTATCCTGAAATTATGCAAATAATTAAAGAAATAACTTCATTAAACTTTAATTCAGATGTAAATACAATTGATAAAATTATTCAATATCATGAAAATATTAAAGTATATATTCAAGACAATTATTAGCTTAAAATTTCATATTCTTTTTCTAATATTCTCATTTAAGTTATCAGCTAATCAGAATGATTTTGAGTTTGAAATATCAGGAAACAAAAATACAGACAGAGAGGTGATCTTTTCTATTATTGACAATATACCAGATAATATTGATGATGAATTTTCAAATTACTTATTAAAGGAACTAAATGATACGGCTTTGTTCCAAGATATTAAAATTAGAATAGAAAAAAATAAATATTTTATTGATTTTAAAGAATACCCTGTAATTCAAAAAATTTATTTTGATGGCAATGAAAGATTTAAAGATGAGGAATTAAATCAACTAGTAGATGACTTAAATTTTAATATTTATAATGAAGATAACATTAAAAATTTCATCTCAGAGTTAAACTTAATTTATTCATCTTTTGGATATAATGATGTTAAGATTAATTTGGCTAAGGATATTAATGATCAGAACTTAGCAACAGTTTACGTTGATATTACTGAAAATAAAATTACTAAAATTCAAGCAATAAAATTTTTAGGTAATAAGGACATTAATAGTTTGGATTTAGCTGTTAAAATAAAATCAAAGGTAAAAAAACTTACTAATATTTTTGCAAATAATAATTATAAACCCGCTCAAGTAGATGTAGATAGACAAAGATTATTAAATTTCTACAAAGAAAAAGGTTATGCAGATATACAAATTGATTATAACATAGAGTTTTTTGACAATAATTCAGTTATTATATATTTTAATATAACTGAGGGAATTGTCTATGAAGTGGGTGAGATCATTTACTCAAATAATATTCAAGAAAATAATATTAATGATATTTTAGATAATTATTTTGACGCAGCTGTTTTTGATAACACAATTTATAATATCTCTTTAGTTGAAGATATAGAAAAAGATATTTCAGACATAATTAAAAATTCTGGCACACAATTTTTTGAAATAAATAAACGTGTTAATTTAAATAATAGTAAAGCTGATTTGTTATTTGAAATTAATAGTTCAAACCCTGTTTACGTTAATAATATTAATATTAATGGTAATACAAGAACCCAAGATTTTGTAATAAGAAGAGAGTTGGATATTTCAGAAGGTGATGCCTTCTTAGTCAACGATGCAAATGTTATAAGAAAACAAATTAATTCATTAGGTTTTTTTGAAAATGTTGAAGTAAAACAAAGAAAGTTAAACGGCAATCTTGTTAATATTGATATTAATATAAAAGAAAATCAAACTGGTACTTTTACCGCTGGTGCTTCTTTTGGTACATTAGACGGAATAACATTGGTTGGTGGTTTAAAAGAAAATAATATCGCTGG
>CACJNL010000042.1 GCA_902594815.1 uncultured Alphaproteobacteria bacterium
AGGAATCTCTTCAATTAAAATTCCATTTTTTTCAATTTTTAGTTCTTTTAAAACTGCTCTTCTTTCTAATGTCATGCTAGCAATCTCTCGTTTTTAGGATCAATAAAAACTGGATCAGTGATTTCAACCTCTATGCTTTTATTTGAAGTTGGAACAATTAGTTTTGTACCCTTTTTATTTAGACCACTTTTGACTAAAGCTAAAGCAATTGAGCGACCTAAATTTGGAGAATAGTAACTTGAAGTTACATGACCAACCATAGGCATTGGTAATGCAGTTTCAACTTCAACTAACTGAACACCCTCTTCTAAAACAATAGATGGATCAGTTGTTAATAAGCCTACTAATTGTTTTCTATCTTTTCTGCTTGTATCACTACGATAAAGTGCTCTTTTTCCAATAAAATCATATTTCTTTTTACTAACTATCCAATCCATATCTAGGTCAACTGGAGTTACAGAACCGTCTGTTTCTTGACCAACAATGATGTAACCTTTTTCTGCTCGAAGTACGTGCATTGCCTCTGTTCCATAAGGAGTAATGTTATAACTTTTTCCCAACTCCATGCATTTATTCCATAAACTAAGGGCATAACTTGATGGCACATTAATTTCATAACAAATCTCTCCAGTAAAACTAATTCTCATAACACGACATCTTACTTGATCTATTTCTAATTCTTTGAAGCTCATATGAGGAAAGCTGCTACTAGTAAAATTTTGATTTGGAAATAATGATTCAACAATTTTTCTACTATTGGGACCATTTAAGCTGATAGTTCCAAACTGTTCTGTTACTGAAGTCAAATAAACCTCAAGCTCTGGCCATTCTGTTTGCAACCAATCTTCAAGTTTGCTCATCACACTTGCTGCATTACCTGTTGTAGTTGTCATTAAATAATGATGTTCTCCGAGTCTTGTGGTGACACCATCATCAATAACCATACCATCATCACCTAGCATTATTCCATATCGGCATTTTCCTATTTCCAGTTTTGACCAAGCATTTGTGTAAACACGATTCAAGAATTCACTTACATCTCTTCCCTTAATATCAATTTTACCTAATGTAGAGGCATCTAAGATTCCAATACTATCTCTTGTAGCTTTCACCTCTCTGTTCACAGCTTCATCTAATGTTTCATTGTTTTTAGGATAATACCATGCTCTTTTCCATTGACCGACATCTTCAAATAGCGCATCATTAACAAGATGCCATTCATGCATTGGAGTAGTTCTTTCAATATCAAAAAATTCTTTTACATATCTGCCCGCCATAGCTCCAAAAGTTACTGGAGTATAGGGTAGTCTAAAAGTAGTTGTTCCTAAATTAGAGATTTCCTGACCAGTAAGCTCACCAATGATACCAAGAGCGTTTACATTACTAGTTTTGCCTTGGTCTGTTGCCATCCCATTTGTTGTATATCTTTTGACATGTTCTATTGATTGAAAACCTTCAGATAAAGCTATTTTTATGTCTTTTGCAGTAACGTCGTTTTGAAAATCAACAAACATTTTAGATTTACTGATTTTATCTTTACTAGTTACTAACCAAGAATTTTGTTGCTTACCAACGTTTACTTCTTCAGCATCATAAATTTCAATTTTCTCATCATTGCTTTTACAATCTAGAAAGTCTCGCACAGATTTTCTAGTATCCTCTAAGATACTTTTTAAATCAAAAATTCCATTACATGCACCCACAGATATGGTTTGCTGGTGTGGTTGATCAGGAATAAAACATGAGTCTTCTTCTCTGTACTTTAATTTTCCTCTTGATTGTGTAAATAAGTGTACTGTTGGAGACCATCCTCCAGACATACATAACAAATCACATTCCAAAATTTCTGTATTTTTTTGATTAGAGTCTTTTTCTCCAAATTTTCTAATTGTTACAGAGGTAATTTTTTTTCTTCCAGATGTATCTGAGACTACATATCCAGAATAAATTTTTATTCCTAGACTTTCAACAAGTGATGGAAGGTCACCATCAATTTCATTTCTAATATCAATTATTGCAGATACTTTAATGTTATGATGGTGGTAATCAATAGCAGTTTGATATGCGCTATCATTATTGGTAAAAATGATTATTTTTTTACCAAGTGAAATACCGTAACAATTTAAATACTTACTAACACTTCCGGCTAGCATTATTCCAGGTCTATCATTGTTATTAAATGTTATTGGTCTTTCAATAGATCCTGTAGCTAGGATTACTTTTTTTGCTCTAATTTTCCATAAAACTTGTCTTATTGAGTTATTCTTTTTATTGCCGCTGTTTGGATCAATATCCTGAATCCCTAATAAGTAGTTATAATGCATGTAAGCGAACAAAGTAGTACTTGTGATAATTTTTACATTTTTATAACTATGCAATTCTTCTAGTATTTCTTTTTTCCATTCATTTTGACTTTGCCCATTAATTTTGTTGTTTAAATTATTTGCTGATAAAATAGAGCCACCTGTCTCACTCTCCTGCTCAACTACTAGTACTTGTAATTTTTCAGATGCAGCAATTTTAGCAGCATATAGACCACTAATTCCACTACCTACTATAAGAACGTCACAGTGGTAATGATAATGTTCATATTTATGTGGATCTTCTTTTTTTGGAGAAACACCTAAACCTGCTGCATGACGAATAAAG
>CACJNL010000043.1 GCA_902594815.1 uncultured Alphaproteobacteria bacterium
AGATATAATAAGTTAAAGGGTGATAAAACATTTTTCTTAACTGGTACTGATGAGCATGGTCAAAAAGTAGAAAAAGCTGCTTTTTCTAAGAAAAAAGATACGCAAAATTTTGTTGATGAAATGTCCAAAAATTTTCGAGATTTAATTCCTTTTCTTGGCTGTCAAATTGATGATTTTATTAGAACTACAGAAGAAAGACATAAAATTGCAACACAATTCTTATGGAACAAATTAAAAGATAATGACCAAATTTACTTATCTAATTATGAAGGTTGGTATTCTATAAGAGATGAGGCATTCTATTTAGAATCTGAATTAACTAAAACCGAAAATGAACTTATTGCTCCTTCAGGAGCTCCAGTTGAATGGGTTAAAGAAGAAAGTTATTTTTTTAAATTATCACAATGGGAGAATAAATTATTAGAATATTATGAAAAAAATCCTGACTCAATACTACCACGTTCAAGATATAATGAAGTTTTGAGCTTTATTAAGGGTGGATTAAAAGATTTATCAATTTCAAGAACAACCTTTAAGTGGGGTGTTCAAGTACCAGATACCGAAAACCATGTTATGTATGTATGGATTGATGCTCTATGCAATTATATTACAGCATTAAATTATCCAAATACTGACCACGATTCATTTAAAACATTTTGGCCTGGAATTCACGTTGTTGGAAAAGACATTTTAAGATTTCATGCAGTCTATTGGCCAGCATTTTTAATGGCTGCAGGATTAGAACCTCCAAAACAAATTTTTGCGCATGGTTGGTGGACTAATGAAGGTCAAAAAATATCAAAATCTGTTGGAAATATAATTAATCCATATGAAATAATTGATACTTATGGGCTTGATCAAATTAGATTTTTTCTTTTCAGGGAAGTCCCTTTTGGTAATGATGGTGATTTTTCAAAAGATGCAATTGCTCAAAGAGTTAATGCAGACTTATCAAACAATTATGGAAATTTAATTCAAAGAATAAGTTCATTTATAATTAAAAATTCTGATTCAACTGTCTCCAAACCTCAAAATTATAAAGAAATAGATCATAAATTGTTAAAGTCATTTGATGAAACTTTAGTTAATTATCTTAAAAATATGAATTCTTTTCAAATTGACAAAGCTCTTAAAAATATTTTTGACTATTTATCTGAAGTTAATGCATATGTTGACTCACAAGCTCCTTGGTCATTAAAAAACACAGATAACCAAAGAATGAAAGATGTTTTATATTTAGTAACTTTGATAACAATTAAAATTTCAGTAATTCTATATCCAGTAATACCTTCTAGCATTGATAAAGCACTTAAAATATATAATTTATCAATTGATAATTTAAACTTGACCAATATTGAACATTTTTCACCTGATTTGATTAATTTGAATATCCCTAAACCTCTTTTTCCTCGAATTGATTTGTGATTGACTCACACTGCCACCTAAATTTTGAAACTATAAGTAAAGATCTTCCAAATATTGTTAAAAGATGTATTGATAATGGTGTTACGCATTTACTTTCAATAAATACTAACCCAAAAGATTTCCAAACACATTTGGATTTGATTAGTGATTTTAATAATATTTTTATTTCATATGGTATTCATCCAGAAGGTATTAATAATGATACGATCTTTTCTTTTGAGGAAATAGAAAAAGTAATTAAAAATCCCAGATTAATTGCACTTGGAGAAACTGGGTTAGATTTTTATCATTCTATAGAATATAAAAATAAGCAATTCGAAATATTTGAAGCTCACATTGAGGCATCAAAAATTTATGATATACCCTTAATTATTCATCAAAGAAATTCTGAAGAAGAAATAATTAGAGTTCTTGATAAATTTAGAAATGATAATTTAAAACTTGTTTTTCACTGTTTTACTGGTTCAAAAAAACTATTAGAATTCTGTATTGAAAATAATTATTATATATCTCTATCTGGCATCGTAACTTTTAAAAATGCCGTTTCATTAAGGGAGATTATTGTTAATGCCTCATTAGATTATTTATTAATTGAAACAGATAGTCCTTTTTTGACTCCTGTACCAATGCGAGGTAAATCTAATGAACCATCTTTTGTTAAATTTACTGGTGAATTTCTTGCTGAATTTTATTCAATGTCTAAAGAAAATTTTTTTGAATTAACAAATAATAATTTTTACAAATTGTTTTCTCGCGCAAAAAGAGATAATTAAATCTAATGAAAGTAAGAGTTTTGGGATGTGGCGGTTCTTTTGGTTCACCGCTCGCATGGAATAGAAATGGAAATATTGACATCAATAACCCTAAAAATCATCGAACTAGATCATCTGTTTTAATTAATATTAATGATCAAAACTTACTGATCGATACTAGTCCTGATTTGCGTGCACAATTATACAATGCAAGATGTACTAAAATTGATGCAGTATTATTTACACATGAACATTCAGACCATACTTCAGGTCTACCAGATATGAGAGCAATGTCATTAATCAATCAATC